>MNWP01000040.1 GCA_001872575.1 Candidatus Peregrinibacteria bacterium CG1_02_54_53
GGCAGCCCCGCCCAGATGGCCACTCGCATCGCGCAGGCGCGGACGACCATCCTCGCCCGCTTCGAGGGCAAACGCCAGCAGAGCGAGCGTCTCGTTGCCGACGAAGAACAACGCACTGAGGATGCACGCCTGCTTGCCGGGCAGCAGCGCAAGGCAGCACAGGAAGATCGTGCCGCGGCAGAGCGGGAATCCCGCATCGCCAAACGGATTGAAGAGTACGAGATCTCCGTCGCCCAGATGACGAAGCAGAGGGAGGAATTGCAGCGCAAGTTCGAACAGCACCGCGAAGAGCGCTACGCCCGGGCACTGGAAGAAGAAGGGCAGCGATTGGCCGAGGGCGAGCGCGCTCTGCAGAGAGAACAACAGGCTCTCGCACAGGAGCAGGAGAAAAACGCACAGCGCCGTGCGGAGCGCCTGACGGAGAAAGACCAGCGCATCCAACGGCAATTGCTCGCGCAGGAGGAGGAAGCAAAACGTGAGGAGCTCGCCGCCAGGGAGCGAGAGGCCCGTATCGCCCAGCGCATCGCGGAACATGAAGCCATCGTCGCCCAGATCGAGCAGGAAAAGGAGACGCTGCGCCGCAAGTTCGAGCAACACCGCGAAGAGCGCTACGCCCGGGCACTGGAAGAAGAAGAGCAGCGATTGGCCGAGGGCGAGCGCGCTCTGCAGAACGAACAACAGGCTCTCGCACAGGAGCAGCAGAACAATGCCCAGCGCCGTGCGGAGCGTCTGGCAGAGCGGGAGAACCTCCTAAAGGAGCAGGAGGAACTCGCTCTCGAACCCCCCTCCCGTGCCGCTGCGAGCCCTTCTGGGCTGAGCACCTCTCCCGAGACCATCGCCGCACGGCGCGACAGGCTGTACGCCATCGTGGATGAAACACCGGTCATCTACGCGGATGTGCCCCTCTCGGCGTGGTACGCGCCGTACGTGTCGTACGTCATTGAAGAAAAGATCGCAACGGGCTACGCGGATGAGAAGGGCAAGCTCACGGGGGAATTCGGCGTCGAGAAGCCGATCACGTATGCCGAAGTATTGAAGATGGCAATGCAGGCATCTGCCCAGGCCTTCGACTTGAGGGGCCTGCCCCCTCCGCGTAATGCCTCCGCCAAGGGTACTTGGGCCTCTGCTTACGTAGCCAAGGCCGAGGACCTGCAGCTCTCGGTCTTCACGACGCAACGTGATGTGATGAAGTCCGCGACACGGGGAGCGGTGATCCAGACGCTGCTGGAGGTGCTTGGCATCCCAACGGGAATCAAAATCCTCTCATCATTCTCCGATGTCCCGTCCAATCACCAGTATGCGCAGGCTATTACGACTGCTGCCGCCTACGGCCTCGTCACGGGAGATACGGACAGTGCAGGAAATCCCTTGGGCACTTTCCGCCCCGATGAACCGATCAACCGCGCGGAAGTGGCCAAGATCATTGCCTTGGCGAAGGAGTTACTGAAATAAGGGTGTACAGTAATACACCATCACGATTTAGTTTTTGCGCAAGAGATTGTCATTGCAGGGCCGAATCAGGATAAGTACAGTGGTGTACGAATTTACACCTTTTACCCTTCTCTTCACAACCCTACCATGGCAAAAGCATCTCCCACCAAAATTTCTATGACCGCAGTGAAAGACACAGCGAACACGAAGAACACGAAAGATGAAGCACTGAAATCGGCCCTCGCACAGATCGAAAAACAATACGGTGCCGGCGCAATCATGCGCATGGGTCAGGATCACGCGGTGAAGATCGAATGCATCCCTTCCGGTTCCCTCTCTCTTGATATCGCGCTGGGCGGCGGCATTCCGAAGGGACGCATTATTGAAATCTTCGGTCCGGAATCTTCCGGCAAAACCACGCTCGCTCTCCATGTGATTTCTCAGGCACAGAAACGCGGTGGCAAAGCGGCATTCATCGATGCCGAGCATGCGCTGGACGTGCAGTACGCCAAGAAAATCGGCGTCGATATCGACGCGCTGCTTGTTTCACAACCCGATGACGGCGAGCAGGCACTCGAAATCACGGAAACCCTGGTACGCTCCGGCGGTATCGATCTCATCGTCGTCGACTCGGTTGCGGCCCTCACCCCCCGCGCAGAAATCGAAGGAATGATGGGTGACAGCCATATGGGGCTGCAAGCTCGCCTTATGAGCCAGGCTCTGCGCAAACTCACGTCGATCGTCAGCAAGACGAGCTGCTCCATTATCTTCATCAACCAAATGCGCATGAAGATCGGTGTGATGTTCGGTAATCCCGAAACGACCACAGGCGGCAACGCTCTGAAGTTCTACGCCAGTATCCGCATCGACGTGCGACGCATCGACAAAATTGTTGAGAAAGGAGAAGGCGATCAGGAAATCGTCGGCAATCGCACCCGAGCAAAGATCGTGAAGAATAAAGTCGCGCCGCCCTTCCGACAGGCGGAATTCGACATCCTCTACGCGAAAGGCATCAATCACGCAGGTGATCTGCTCGACATGGGCGTGAAGTACGGCATCATTGAACGGGCAGGCACGCACTTCCGCTACGGAGAAGAGGCCCTTGGCCAAGGAAGAATGACCGCTTCACTCAACATCGCAGAGCAACCTAAGCTCTCTGAGAAACTTGAGAAGGAGATTCGCAGCGCTGCCGGCCTTCTCTAAATGAAAGAACTGTATTCCGGACACGGCTGGCACGTCACCCTCGAGGAGGCTCCCCTCCCCAATGGCAAAACCAAAACGATCGCCCGCGTGAGGCGCTGCGACACCGCACATGTCATCGCCATCACCGAGAGAGGAAATGTCCTTCTCCTGCGCGAATATCGTCCGTTCTTCGGAGGCTACATCTGGATGCTGCCCACAGGCCGGGTGAACAAAGAGCCGGATCCCAAAACCGCTGCCCTGCGCGAACTGCAGGAGGAGACCGGCTATCGCGCAGAGGAAATCACTTTTCTGTGCAGCGGTAATCACTCGGAAGGATTTCCGACAATGAACCACATCTTCGTCGCCGGGAAGCTGACGCACGATCCCTTGCCGCAGGACGAGACCGAATTGATCGAAGTGCATGAATGCAGTGTTGCGGAGGCGATTGATAAGGTCTGCTCAGAGTCCCACGTACATATGCCCAGTGCGTACGGGCTGCTTCGTTATGCAAGAGAAAACGGACTGTAGGCTTTAGAACATGGCATCTTGCGAATTTCCACAGCCTATCCACAATTTCCTCTCACAACGCATCGCATTTTAGCTGTTCTACAAGCGGGATTGATTGCCTGCAATCACGAGGCCACTACAATCCGGATCCATGGCAACGAGCACCCCGCCTACCATCGAGACCCAACCCCACTCCGTCGAGGCCGAGCGCACCGTATTAGGTGCACTGCTTGTCGATCCCGATGCCGTGATCAAGGTAAGCGATTTTCTCACGCCGCAGGACTTTTATGATCCCATCCTGCGCGAAATCTACCAGGCCATTCACGAGCTCTACATGGGTCACGAACCCATTGACTTCGTAACCGTCACCAGCAAACTTTCAAGCAACGAAAAAATCCAGAAGGCAGGCGGCAGCGCTTTCCTCGCCGAACTGGCTTCTGAAGTGCCCACTTCATCCCACGTTTACCAGTACGGCCAGATCGTAAAAACCAAGGCCGTGCACCGTCGTATTATCAAAGCCGGTCAGAACATTGCCGGTCTTGGCTATGAAGAAGAGAAACCCATTGCCGAGCTTCTCGATCTCGTAGAGAAATCTATCTTCGAAATCACGAACATCTATCTTAAAGACAAATTCATCCACATTCGTGATGTGCTTGAAGCTCGTTACGAGCGTTTTGCCGAAATGCACGAGGCACAGGACGAAGAAACAGTAAAAGGTGTGCCAACAGGATTTAAAACACTCGATATGAAGCTTTCGGGCCTGCAGCCATCGGATCTCATCGTCATCGCGGCGCGTCCGAGTATGGGCAAAACCTCCCTCGCCCTCAACATTGCTCAGAACGCCGCAATCCGCGGACGCAAGCACGTGGGTATTTTCTCGCTCGAAATGAGCAAAGAGCAATTGGTGGATCGCCTGTTTGCATCGATGCTTGGCGTCGATTCATGGAAACTCCAGCGTGGCAGACTCGATGACACCGACTTCCAGAACATGGGGCCGATCATGGATGAACTTAACAAGGCAAACATCTTCATCGACGACTCAGTCGCATCGACGATTCCGGAACTCCGGGCCAAGGCACGCAGGCTGCAGATGGAAAACGGGCTGGATCTGCTGATTATCGACTACCTCCAGCTGATGAGTACGGGTAATGCCAGCTACGCCGGCAACCGTGTACAAGAGATCTCAGAGATTTCACGCGCCTTAAAGCAACTTGGTCGCGAACTTCATGTGCCGATCGTAGCTTTGTCACAGCTTTCTCGCGCCGTCGAAACTCGCCCGGGAAATATTCCTCAACTTTCGGATCTGCGAGATTCCGGTTCGATCGAACAGGATGCGGACGTCGTGCTGATGATGTACCGCGAAGACTATTACGAAGAAGACAGTGACCGGCCCGGCGTCACCGATATTTACATTCGCAAACACCGCAACGGACCCATTGGTCGTGTCGAGATGTTGTTCAAGAAAGAGCAGATGCGCTTCTACGACATCGATAAAGTGCACTCGGCATAATGAACGTTTGCACGATTGGCCATGAACAACAATACGGCTATCCTGTGCATACATGGATACATTCATTCCCGTCCGTCCCGATATCCCCCTGCTTGCAATTTTGCTGTACGCGCTTATTGCGTTCATGTTCGGCATCACGGCTACTCCGTGGTATCTGCGATTTCTGCTGCACTTTCGACTGGGCAAGCAGATGCGCTGCGAAACCGTGGACGGCCGAATCGCCTCGGTTTTCAATCATTTTCACGCGAAGAAAGCCGGAACACCCACCATGGGTGGCGTGCTCATCTGGGGATCGATTTTGCTGACCGTGCTCCTCTCGCGCGTCCTGTCACTCTTCGGCATCGTTGAGCGTTCCCTGCTGCAACGCGGTCAGGTCTACCTGCCCCTCTTTATGCTCGTGTCTTTCGGACTTTTGGGAGCACTCGATGATTATTTGAACATCTGCTGCATCGGCAAAAAACGCGGACTTGATTGGCTCCCCAAACTCATTTCACTTCTCGCGATCTCTACGGCCGGGGGTCTGTGGTTCTACTTCAAGCTTGGGTACGACGCTATTCACGTTCCATTCATTGGTGAACTGATGCTCGGTGGATGGTACGTTCCCGTCTTTATCTTCATCATTGTGGGAACAGCCAATGCCGTAAATGTCACCGACGGACTGGACGGACTTGCGGCCGGACTGCTGACCATTGCGTTTCTTGCCTTGGCGTTTCTCGCTTACCTCAAGGGGCTCACGGTGCTTGCAGGATTCTGCGCCGTCTCTGCGGGAGCCACATCTGCTTTTCTGTGGCACAACGTTCCTCCCGCCCTGTTCTTCATGGGTGATACCGGTGCTCTTGCCCTCGGGGGAATGCTGGGCGTGATCGCCCTCATGATTGATCAGGTTTTTGTGCTGCCGCTTATCGGATTCGTCTTCGTCATTGAAATGCTTTCCGTCATCATCCAGCTGACGAGTAAGAAACTGCGCAATGGCAAGAAGGTTTTTCTTGCCGCTCCCCTTCACCACCATTTTGAGGCATTGGAATGGGGAGAGAGCAAGGTAACCATGCGACTCTGGATCGTCGGCATTTTCTTCGCCATGTTGGGAATATTTATCGGCATGTTTGGCTGACATTCAAGAGAAAAGCCCTCCGTTTGCCTTTGACGTAGGTTTCCGTATCATGCCTTCATGTTGAAAGTCTCCATAAACGGATACGGTCGCATCGGCAGAGTGGTACATCGACAGCTGCTCGAGCGATTTTCCGATGATGTTGAAGTTGTTGCCATCAATGCATCAAGCGATGCGGCGATGCGGCGCTATCTTCTCAAGTTTGATTCTCTTCATGGCAGATTCCATCACTCGGTGGACGTCGATGGAGAAAATCTTCAAGTGGATGGCAAGCTCGTTCACGTCATCAGAGAAAAAGATCCTTCGAAATGTCCTTGGAAAGAATTGAAGATTGACGTGGTCGTTGAAGCAACCGGCAAGTTCCGAACGAAAGAAAAAGCACAGGCCCATCTCAATGCCGGCGCAAAAGCCGTTCTCATTACCGCACCTCCCAAAGATGACACCATCATGATTGTCCGGGGTGTGAACGACGACAGGCTTAAAGAAGCGCTTCCCATCGTAAGCGCCGCTTCGTGCACCACCAACTGCATTGCCCCCGTCGTGTCTGTTCTCGATGCGTGGAAGGGCATTCAGCGCGGCCTGATGTGTACGACGCACTCGTACACCAGTTCTCAAAATCTCCTCGACAACTCAACCGACAGCTCCAAATTGCGTATTTCTCGTGCTGCGGCGCTCAATATCATCCCTTCCACCACAGGGGCCGCCAAGGCCGTAGGCAAAGTCTTTCCGCACCTGAAGGGCAAATTGGACGGCATGGCTCTGCGTATCCCCGTACCGGATGTCTCGGCCGCCTACCTCGTCCTCGAACTGAAGCAGGCAACCACTGTTGACGAGATCAATCAGAAACTCCGCAGTGCGGCAGAGGGCGAACTGAAAGGAATTCTCGCGGTTGAAGAGGGCCTGCTTGTTTCGTCCGATTACCTCTCGGATCCGCATTCGAGTACCGTGGATCTCGACTCTACCAACGTTATCGACGGCAATCTTGTTCAAATTCTTGCCTGGTACGACAACGAGTGGGGATACTCCATGCGTGTCACCGAAATGACGATGAATATCGGCAAACTGCTTTCGTAACCTTTTGACCGCATGACCCCCTCTCCGTCCGTCCCCGCCGAACTGCGCAGCCTCAATGGCCACCTCTTTCACGTTTCAAAGGCTCCGGACAAACTGCGCCATCTCATCAACGATCTTTCGCGCGCGGCAAAGTACATCAGCTACGCCATCAAGACGACAGAAGCGGGCCTCGCAGGATCCGTGAATATGTTCGGTGAGGAACAGGTGAAACTCGACGTCCTCAGCGATCGCATCATTCAGGAACACCTTCGTGAAAACTTGCTTGTATCATCCTATGCATGTGAGGAGCACGATTCCATCGTTGATCTTTCTCCGGATGCTCCCTATGCCGTTGCTTTCGACCCATTAGACGGCTCCTCCCTCGTGGATGCCAATCTCGCAATCGGCTCGATTTTCGGTATCTACGAAGGGAAAGAAATTATCGGCCATACACCCAGAGAACAGGTTGCCGCACTCTACGTCCTCTATGGGCCACGAACGCTTCTCGTCTACTCCACGGGCAGCGGCGTTCACGAATTTCTGCTCAATGACGTCGGAGAATTTATCCTTCTTCGAGAGCACCTGGGCATCGGCGATAACGCCAAAAATTTCAGTCCGGGTAACCTGCGTGGCATAGATGAGAGTCAGGGATATCGCGACATTGTCGAGTCATGGCTTTCACAACAAATGACACTGCGCTATTCGGGCTGCCTCGTTGCCGACGTTCACCATATCTTCAGTAAGGGGCAGGGCATCTTCACCTTCCCCGCCAGCCACAAGTATCCTCAGGGAAAACTCCGCCACGCATTCGAATGCGGACCGTTCGCCTATTTGGTCAATCAGGCAGGTGGGGCTGCATCTGACGGCACTCAGGAAATTCTCGACATTCCCATCACGGCAGTGGACCAGCGCTGTCCGCTGTTCATCGGCTCAAAGAATGAGGTACAGCGTCTCTGCACCTCGCTGGCAATGAAAAAATGACTTCAATCCCAATAAGGCTCGCGCATGGCGCGCGTCATCACTTCGTCTAGCGATTGCGTCTGCTCTTCGCGTGTGCGTTTTCCCTCCAAATTGTAGAGGTGCTTGAGAGATCGGTACGAACCCCAAAGATAACACTCCTTGCGGCGCTTGCCCCTTCGACGGCGGTCATTACCCTCATCAGGAGAAGTGGGTTTCTCCAACGGTTGCACGTTACCTGTTGTCGTCCACTGTACGGGCCCGATCACCGCACGTGTCTCGGGGTCAAAGTAGAGAAAATCCGAATCTGCAAAATCTGCCATGGTTTTATTCTATAGCATTCCGGCTTAAAGGCACATGCTGAAACCATGAGGAAACGGCAATTAACGGTACATCCTGTGTTCCTCGGGCGGAGGAGGAGGCGGAGGGGGCGGAGGGGGCGGTGCCTCGAAAAATTCCTGCTTGTCGACAGGAGTCGATTGTTCCTCCGGATGATGAAATAGCTCCTGTACGAACCCTTTTCGCTGTTCCTGAAAACGCAAAAAAGACTCGAAGAGAGCCACAAGACTGCCGATGAGTGCCACGTAAATTCCGAAACGGATCTCCATGCGTGCCAAATCAAACGTAACCTTAATCAGTACCGAGAGGGAGGCGAGGATCAAGATCACGGTTTGGGCCGTAGCGCAAAGTCGCACGACTTCACGATAGCGCCTGCGAATGAGCACCGGGCCTCCCGTCAGGGGGATAATGGTTATCAGTAATACAAAAACGTGCAGGGCAAAAACCCCGATGCCGACAATACCGGTATAGAACCCGAATCCCGTGTACGAAACCGTCGTTCCGCCCAATTGCTCTCCGCCAATCCATGGCAGAAAAACACCGACAATGGCAACGAGAGCCCCTGCATTGAGGATCTTCTCTTCAAGTTCGAGCCCCATCATCTTTCGAAAAAATTGAGAAGCCATCGCATTCAGGATAGCACCACATCTCATCCATCTCTAGACTGTCTCTATGCGCACGCTTACCATCGATTGCCGAGAAGCTCTCAGCGCAACACCGACGGGAAAGGCCCGTTGGGCGAACTGCTTTCTTACAGAGCTCTTCACGCGCGGCCTTCCTGTGCTCCTTCTCACCGACCGCGCGATCCCCGCTGCCTGGCAACTTCCTCACGTTCGAAGTCAAACGCTTCCGGCAGGCGTATCTTGGCACTTTCACGCATCGCGTTTTCTCTCTTCTCAAAAACACGAACTTACGTACTTCAGTCCGACCAGCTATATCGTTCCGTTTCTCGCAGGCGGTTCGCTGCCTGTCATTCCTCTCGTGCATGATCTCATCGCATTTCGCGGCGAGCCGCACCAGCGCAAGGCGCAGATCATTGAGCGCCTGACACTTCGGCGCGCGCTCTCAAACGCCTGTCACGTCTGTGCCGTCAGCGAAGCGACCAAGCACGACCTCCTGAATCGTTTCCCCTTTCTCACCAGCGAACGTGTCTCAGTTATTTTTGCAGGACCGTACCGAGAGATTGCTGCACAGAATGTCCCTGACGGACGCACAATTCTGAGTGTCGGCACGCTCTGCCCTCGCAAAAATCAAATCGGACTCATTCGAGCATTCGCCGCACTTCCCGAAGCAGCGCGAGCCAAGGCACGCCTGATTATCGCCGGAGGTCGCGGATGGCGCGACCGTGAGATCATTCGCCTTGCGCGAGAAACACCCGGTGTCGAATGGCGCGGATACGTATCGGATGCCGAGTATGAAACTCTGCTTTCATCCGCAACCGTCTTCGCATTGCCTTCGCTTTACGAGGGATTCGGCATGCCTGTGCTCGATGCGCTGCAACGCGGCATACCCGTATTGGCCAGTAAGCGCGGCAGTCTGCCAGAAATCGCCGGCGAAGCCGCACTCTTCGCCGATCCCGAAGATCGGGCCGCACTCACCCAAGGGCTCGCCACACTTCTTGAAGATGAAGTCGTTCGCCAGCAAATGGCGAATGCAGGCCCTCAGCAGGCACGCACGTTCAGCTGGAAGCGCACGGTGGATTTATTCCTTTCTCGTGTCGAGAAATTCCTCTAACACGGTACACTGTTCCCATGGCGAAGTTTCGTCGCATCGGCCTTACCGTGAAATCCGGTTTTGATCACAAAGATGAGGCCATTGCAAATGTGCTCGACATTCTGCACAACGAGGGCTGTACGATTTTCGTTGATCCCAAGCGCATTCACGATCTGCCCTGCGCCCGCGGCTGCGGCCCGATGGAGCCGGACCAGAAAATCGATCTCCTGCTCGTTATGGGCGGGGACGGAACGGTACTTCGCTCCGTTCGTGAAATGCAGGATTTCTCGGTTCCCGTCCTCAGTGTGAACAGAGGGACGCTGGGTTTTCTTGCCGAAATTGAGCTGGCAGAAGCGGATCACATTCTGCCGTCGTTGCTGCGCGGAGAAGGCACTGTCGACGAGCGCAGCCTGCTCACGGTGGAAACCATCCGAAACGATGCATCCCTGTTTACCGGTCACGCTCTCAACGAAGCGGTGATCGCCCAGGGAACGATTGCCCGACTCATCGATCTTGAAACCGTGGTGAATGGCGAACCTCTCACAACCTACCGTGCCGACGGACTCATTATCGCCACTCCAACGGGCTCCACGGCCTACTCATTGGCCGCGGGCGGCCCCATCGTGCATCCGTCATTCAAATCAGCTCTCATTCTCACACCGATCAATCCCTATAGTTTCTCGCAGAAACCGGTTGTGCTCAGCGGCGACAGTGCGATTGAAGTGGGAATCAACATGAAGATCCGTAAATTTGCCGATGTCGATGTCAACCTCACGATCGACGGTCAAATGTACGTTCCTCTGCAGGACGGCGATCAGGTGCGCTGCACGACGGCCAAGCACACCGTAAAATTCCTGCGAAGAAAACAGGACACGTTTCTTCGTACACTCAGAACCAAGCTGAAGTGGGGGGAATAAAGCTTTGAAAGAGTTCAATTATTGAATCGTCATTTGTTCGCGTCCTGGCCCCGTGCCAATGAGTGTTGCGGGCACTCCGGTCTCTTTTTCGATAAATCGGATGTACTCTTGAGCCTCTTGAGGAAGTTTCGAGAATTCAGTGACGCCGACTGTGGATGTACGCCAACCGGGAAGGTTTTTCCACTCCGGCTTGCCATCGGCACCGATACCCGCACAGACGGGAATCTCTTCCTCCTCATCCAACACATCGAGCTTGGTGATGTTCCAATGGGTGAAGCCGTTGATCATGGCCGCACGCTTGAGATCGGGAATACTCAGCCATCCACAACGACGCGGACGGCCCGTCGTGGAGCCGTACTCCCCTCCCCGCTCACGCAATCGGTCACCCTGTTCCCCCCTGACCTCCGTCGCAAAATCCCCCTCACCGACACGCGTACAGTACGCCTTTGCCACACCGATGCACGAGGTGAGTGCACGCGGCGGTAAACCCAGACCCTGCAGTGCGCCGGCGGACGTGGTCTGACTGCTTGTGACATATGGGTACGTTCCGTGGTCGAGATCGAGCAAGCTGGCCTGTGCGCCCTCAATGAGCACATTCTTCTTTTGGATTAGATGTTCATAAAGAAGAGTGACGGTATCGACGATGTGTCCACTGAGGAGTTGCTGGGCACTAGACAAACTCTTGAGTTCGGCATCGACATCGACCGCAACGTCGTAGAGTCGCTGCACACGCTCGGCATGCGCCGTGAGGATGGGGCGTAAATCCCCTTTCAGGCACTCCATGCGGGTACCGGATCGTGCCGCCTTATCCATATATGCAGGACCGATGCCGCGCTTGGTCGTGCCAATCCCTTTGCCCTCTCGCTCCTGACGCTGTTTTTCGAGTGCGATATCAATCTGCTTGTGAAACTCGAAAACAATGTGCGCCTCTGTAGAAATATACAGGCGAGGAAGCACGTCGATTCCTGCGGCCTGCAACGTTCGAATTTCCTCCAGAAGCGTCGGTAAATGCAGAACCAGACCGGATCCGATGACGACCGTCGCATGAGGATGGAGTGCCCCGGACGGGAGCAGATGAAAGATGTGTTTCTGGCCGCCGACGACAATGGTGTGTCCGGCATTGGCACCCCCACACGCTCGCGCGATAACGCCGTAGTGCTCCGAAAGAAGATCAATGACCTTACCCTTACCTTCATCGCCCCACTGTGCGCCGATCACCGCGCATACGGGGCCGAGGGATTTAAGGAGTTTCTGCACGTCAGTACAGTATCAATCTTCCCGTCCTTTGAGAAGACGACTCATCGGTTCACCGGATTCAAGTAATGCACGAATCTTCCGGATGAGCGGATCTTGTTCCACATCGGGATCCTCCTCAATTGCCTGAGGATCAGGAGGGCGATTCCATATTTTTCGCTTCGCTGGGTTTGGCTCTTCGCGGGGCTCGTCGGCAGACATCAGGAAAAGCCTAGGGCAGGTTCATGCTGCTGTAAGCCAATTCGCCTGATTTGTCTGACATTCACACAGCATGCCGACACACTGCGGATGATCGCGGGCCTGCGTGAGAAGTTTACGAAGAACATCGGTACCATCCCTTCCCGCAAAGAGTGCAGAGGCGGGCTCAAACGCGGCCACCTGATGTTCCAGAACAGTACCTTCGGGTATATAGGGCGGGTTCGTGACGAGAAGAAAAGGCTCCTGCAGATCTGCGGCAGGGGTGAGTCCGTTACCCGAACGAAAATCGATACGATCGGCGACATCCAGTCGCTCGGCGTTCTGACGTGCAACGACCAGTGCAGACGCACTGATATCCGTTGCCACAACGTGCAGAGACGGGCGCTCCAATGCCAGAGTGATCCCGATGCAGCCGGAACCCGTTCCGCAATCCACGATAACTGAAGGATGCAAACCGGCACGAAATACTTTGGATACAATGGAGATGCCGACATCTGCCGCAATACATGAATCGTGGGGACTATCGAGATATTGCAGGGCGCCTTCGATCAAGCGCTCCGTGGCGGGACGGGGGATAAGAACGGCGGGCGTCACAGAGAACGTACGACCGTAGAATTCGCGCTCTCCGATAATGTAATCGACGGGCTCGCCCTTACGCCTGCGCTCGCACCAGTCAAGAATGCGCTTTTCATCTCGAGATGAAACATCTGTATCGCCATACGCAAACAGCCACGTGCGGTCTTTGCCCAGGGCACGAGCGACGAGTATTTCGGCTTCAGCTTGCGGAAGGCCGCATGCACGGATGAATGCATCAATCGTCATGACTGCAGAAGCGACTCACAGAGCGCCAGAACCTCCGGTTGCAATGTGTGCGGATGAAAGTTTTTTTCAACATGGTTTCTGGACTGCCGTGCCCGATTGTTCCACGCAGAACGATCGGCAAAGAATGTTCGGAGCGATGCGGCAATCGCACGCGAGTCCGCAGGAACGACCTGTGCGAATCGACCGTCGTCCGTAAGTTCCGACAGCGTACCGCGGTCCGTAACGATGAGCGGGCGGGCGCGTGCCATCGCTTCAATCGCCGTGAGACCGAACGGCTCTTCCCACACCGAGGGAACGAGCACGACATCGGCACCATCGTAGAGAGCGGACATTCCTTCCTGCCAGTCTGTCACATGAATTCTACTCGGTTGCTGAGCAGCCTGAGCTGCCAGTTCTTTGGCTACTTCCCTCCCCTGCTCCTCGAAAAGCGGCGCTCCCGAGAAAACAAAGTGACAGGATACATCCGCAAGCAGTCGTGAAGCTTCAAGAGCGAGACGCTGCCCCTTGTTCGGTGAAAATCGTCCGGGCACCAAGACGATCGGATTGGAATCCTTGATACCTAGCACCTGTCGCAGTCTTTGAAGAGACGCAGGTGCATCAAGAAACTCTGCAGCAACCCAATTGCTGATGTGACGAACGTTCGCAAGGTCATCGAACGGCTTGGCCACGAGTGCGGAGACAGCAACAGCCGCCGTGTGCGGCAGTGAGAGAAAAAATCGAATAAGTGCATTCTCGATTCGCCCATACTGCTTGTGCAGGTAGAGCAGTGCGGGCTTCTTGAAACGTCGTACCCATGTGCGGGCAATCGCAAGTGTTCGCGGGCCATTCACAACAATCAGATCGCACGATTGGGCAAGCGAAGCGTATTTCCGTGCGAGGTGCCGTGAAGCCACACTCATACGAACGAGTGAGATCAGGGATTTCGGGCCATCGCGCATCACCGGCAGTGCAAGAATATGAACATCTGCACCTCCGTTGCGAGCAACATCAACCAACGGACCGGATGGACACAGAACGTGCACCCGCCACCCCCGTGCCTTCGCCGCAATGACGAGATCCACAAGGATGCGTTGTCCTCCGCCCATGTGTCCGTACTGATCGACGAACAGAATGCTGAGACTGAGATCTGCCATAGCCAGATCATCCTACATCGATGTAGACTGAGAGTCCCCTACTCTTTCGCCCATGGATCGCCTCAAGGCTCTCCCCTCGAACGTCCGCGGATCGAAAAGTTTGCACCAGCATGCCGATGCCGTACTTGTACTGCAGCGTGCATCTGCATGGATCGCTGAGCACTTGCCGAATATTCGCACTGCGGTCACGCCGCGCTCCATGCAAGAAGACGGCACCCTGCTTATAGAGTGTGAGCATTCTGCGGCCACCCAGGAATGCCTTTCTGCGCTACCGCACCTCAAGGTTTTTCTTCGCGAAGAATGCGGATTTCTGCCTGTGCGCACCATTCGCCTCGTGCGTACGCGAGCTCATCAATGATGAAATCTTCTGCAGGAAAACTGTATTCCCGCTTGCACCAAGGCTCCTGCTCTCATAAACTGCCTCCACACCTGATTTTCGTCAGGTCACTGGTTCTATGCTCATCATCCGTCTTCAGCGCACCGGCCGAGAAAATCTGCCCACCTATCGCATTGTCGTTGCCGAAAAGGCCCGACCGGTAAAAGGCAAGTTCCTCGAGATTCTGGGGCACTACCTCCCCGCCCGTGATCCGGCTGTTCTCGAAGTGACAAAGGAGCGCGTTGAGTACTGGATGCAACGGGGCGCCGCTGTCAGCGACACTGCTGCACGGCTGCTCAGCAAGCAGGGCATAGAGAATATGGAGAAGTACATTCAGAAATACACGAAGCAGAAGCGAAAGAAGGAAGAGGAAGAAGCTCCTGCTCCTGCGCCCGCTGCCACTCCTGCGGCAGAGAAGAGTGCGCCCGCTCCTGAAGCTGCCAAACCAGCCGAAGCTCCCGCGCCCGAAGCAGAGAAGAAATCACCGGATGCAGAACCCAGCCCGGCCCCAGAGGCACCCACAGCCGCTCCTGTCCCCACTGAGCCGGATAGTGCAACTCCCGCAGCGTGAGCGCTTTGCATCGGAGCACAAACAGACTAAACTGACTGCGTATATGTCAGAAGACACCCAAGCACTTCCCGGGCACGCGTTCCTCCAGTTCGTTCTTGATGCGCTGTGCGAAGACAAAGATCAGCTCTTTGTCGAGGCAAAGAAAGACGAACTCGGCATCCTGCTCACCGTACGCGTGAGCGAGCGTGATATGGGTAAGCTCATCGGCAAGGGCGGGCAGACCGTCAAAGCCTTGCGCACGCTGCTGCGCATCATCGGCGGCAATGCCTCTGAGCGCGTGAACCTCAAGATTCTTGAACCGGACTCGGCGGCCGCCGCCGCCTGAGCACAGTTCTTCTTTTTTCCCCTCTTCTCCGATGCTCCGCGAACTCCTCGAAGGCGGAAACGCCATGGAAATCATCTCGGTGTTCATTGCACTCGGGCTCATAGCAGCCACGATCCTCTGCCTCGTCTTCATCATTATCGGTGGCATCTCGTTCATCCTCTCTGCCGGAAACGAGGACAAGATCAAAAAGGCCGTCCACACCATCCGATACTCAATTGTTGGACTGGTTGTGGCATTCATTGCCTACTTCCTTGTTCTCTTCATTGCACGCCTTCTCGATATTCCCTTCGAATTGTCCTTCGGCGATATCATCGACCTCATGCAGCAGATCCTCAGCGCAATGAATGGTGGATGAGAAAACGCCCGGCGGTGACCGGGCGTTTAGCTAAATCAATGTTTTCATTCCCTGTTAGGCAAGGCGCCTCTTGAGCAGAAATGTTTGTCCCATGCCTGCCAGTCCCGACAACATCAGGAAGATCGCATCAAATGCGGCGCCCGTCGGAGGCAGTCCTCGCACAACGCCCAGACTGGTCGTAAAGACCTTCTCGGTAAGAGAGAGTGTCTCGAGACCCTCGCCAGAAGCGGTGACAACGTTATCGATGGCAAACCCGTGAGGTGCGCGCGGTGAGATCTCGACGCTGTAGCGAACGGTCCACACCTGTCCGGGGCTGAGTTCCGGAACACCCCAGACCAGTTGATCACCTTGCAGCTGACCACGCTCCGCACCCAGCACGGTCATGAAACGCGTATCGAGGCGGTCTTCGATGCGTACGGAACGGAACGGATGATCGGTCGTATTGCGAAGAGTGACAGTGTACGTAACCGTATCACCCGGCTTTACCTCACGGCGATCGGCTGTTTTCGTCAGCAGCGCAGACGGACGATTGCTGCGTGACGGAGCACCGGCAATCACCTGCGTAAGGTCCACGGCTACCAAACCCTGAGTCTCTGCCGTCATGCGCAACGTTGCGCCTGCAGGTGCATCGGTACGCACATGACCAACGATCGTCAATACGCGCTCTCCGTGCGGACTGACGGTGATGTGGTCCCAACGAGCGTTGCTGCCCGTCCAGATGCCGCCGTTTGAGGCATCCATAAATTCCACATAAACCGGAAGCGCTGCACTCACGGAGAGCCCCGTAGCGAGAATGGAATCCGTATTGCGCAGATGAATCTGGTAGCTCACCTCCGAAGCCGGAGATACTTCGCCCAGATTGTCAGAAACCGTAATCGCAAATCTCTCAATTACGGGCTGGCGCTGAATAACCGTAATATCACTTGCAGGCGTGCCATCGACCGAGACCTTGAAAACGACGCTCGTAAAGTCCACGGCACTGTGTTCGACTGCGGCCATGATTTCGAACGTACGAACATCACCGGCAAGAATGAGCTGATCTGACCAACGGATCGAGCCGTTCTGCTCCTGGTATTGACCGGTGGCCGCCAGGAAAGTCAACATGGGCGGAAGCGTTCCGCGCAACTCGAACGTTCGGTCAATCGAAGAGATGTTTTCCACAGAGATCACGTAACGCAATTCTTCATCCGGACCTGCATAATCCTTGCCATCACTGATACGAACACGCAATTCGGGTGGCAACGGAACGAGACGAGTATCAACGATTCGGGTGGTATCGCCTGCGCGCTCACCCTCACACGTCGCCTCAGCCGTCATCACACCACCCACTTGCGCAAGAGGATCCACCGAAACGCTTACTACCAGACGCCGAGCAACTACAGGATCGAGAGTGACGTTATTCCATACAATGGAATTTCCCACGCGTTGCCCCGCATTACTCGCCTCAACGAGATTGGCATATGCCGGAAGAGTAAGAGTGACATCCGTCAGCTGCGCGGTCTGCGCATCGGATTGCACCGTCACCACGTACGTCAACGCGCCACCCGGCTGAACCGTTTCGGCACCATTCGTAAGCGTCAGGAAGATGTTACGATCCTCTGTCGAGGCTTGCACCACAGGAGACGGCACAGCAACGACAAGGGAGTGAAGTCCAATGGCGAGGCCTGCGATCAGGCTCAGAAGAGAGAGCATCTGGAAGCGGCGGTACGAACGCATGACGGAGGTGGGAAAACAAAATGGCGATTACTTTAAGTCGAATTGGCACATTTGTCAATTCTTTTCCCAAGCCATCAAAAGAGCCATTACTCTCAATATTCTGCTGATATATGTCAATTTATGCGCTCCATTTGCCAATTTCCATCGAAGCATTCCGCCCATGCAAAATACGGCAAAACCGCGGAACCCTGGGTGACAGGATAATTTCTATGAATGGTGGGTGGTACAGGAATCGAACCTGTGACCTTCTGGGTGTAAACCAGACGCTCTAAACCAACTGAGCTAACCACCCGCCGGAAGAAGTGTATCAGATCGTTGCCCAGACGCACCCACTCGACTAGAATGACGCCGATGACCATCATCCATTCAATTCTCGTTATTGTGAGCGTACTCCTTTCGCTGACGATTCTTCTCCAACATCGTGCGGCAGGATTGAGTGCCACGTTCGGCGGCATCGGGACGAGCTACGTACAACGCCGAGGCGCAGAGAAACTGCTCTACCAGATGAGTGTCTGGCTCAGTATCATCTTCTTTGCACTCTCGGTACTGCAGTGGTACGTGTGACGTTCATCTGCACTCCCCTCCCCATCCTTCGTGGTGTCTGACCCGCGCCAGTTCTTCCGGCTTGTGTCCTACGTGCAAAAGTGGGCTCTACGCATTCTGGCACTCACATTTCTGCTGGCTTTGCTTTTTCTTCTGCGTCGCTTCTACATCGAAAATTCCGAGCTCGTTCCTGAACGCGGCGGCACCTATATCGAAGGATCCGTCAGTCAGTTCCAGCCCCTTAATCCCTGGTTTACGATCACCAATAACGTCAATCGTGACATCGTTTCACTCGTTTTCTCAGGACTGCAGAAATACAATCCCGAAACCAAGAAGATTGAAGATGATCTCGCCACACTCGCCGTAAGCCGTGACGGACAGACGTACACACTCACCCTCAAAGACAACATCATCTGGCACGACTCTACTTCCGAAGCTCCCCACCCCGTCACTCCCGAAGATGTTCTCTTCACGTTTCAAACCATTCAGAGTCCCGACTTTCCCAATACCCTCCTGCGCGAAAACTTTCGAGGGGTGAAAATTGAAAAAGTCGATGATCGTACAGTGCGTTTTTTGCTCGACGAGCCGTACAGCTTCTTTGCAAGCAACCTGACACTGGGTCTCTTGCCGGCAAATGCTTTTGAAGGCGTTCCGATTCGCAAGATCGATCAGGCGCTCGATTTCGGCCTCAAGCCGGTCGGCACGGGCCCGTACGCATTCAAGAGCATCGTACAAACAGACCTTTCCACGGAGGTCACACTGGAACGATTTCCCCGTCCCATTGATCCCGACTACTACATCAAACGCATCATTTTTCGCATCTTTCCCGATTACTCCTCTCTTCTCGCCGATATCCGCAACCTCGATGGCGTTCGACTCGTTCCCCGAAACGACAAGGGTGATCCTATCGTCCCACGCAGGTTCGTCGCGATGAACTACACGCTCCCGCAGTACGTCGCACTCTTTTTCAATCTCGCTCACCCTTTTCTACAGGACACCAATCTGCGCCTTGGACTGCAATTGGGCACCAACAAGCAGGAAATCGTTGACCAGCTGGCCGAGAGTGTCATCGTCGACACGCCTCTTCTGGAACTCAACACGGCAGACTGGCGTTACAGCTACGATCCTACGGCCGCACAGGGTGCCCTGTTCGAGTCGAAATGGAATCTGCCGGAGAAAGCTCGACTTCAGCGACTGTTAGAAATCCGTGAGACAAATGAGGTCGGGGCACTGCACGCCGATCCTATTGTGCTGCTTGATACAGGAGCGGCACTCACGCTCACCGGGTCTCTTACAGTCGTAAAGGCCGGCTCTACGGTAAATGGCATGCCAATTCAAGAAAGCCCCACCGCATCGGGAACCTGGATCGCCGCACTCCCGACGACGGGAGGAACGGGGTCACTGCAGCTGGGGCAAAACCTCGTTCAGCTGCTCGACGAAAAGGGAAACGTCATCGACTCGCTCTATGTCTGGAGAACGGCAGGTACAAAGGAATTTCGGCGGGCTTCGGTTGAAGAAATCCTTCTGCAGCAGTTCCTCGATTCACGTGCAGGCAACCTCACGCCAGATGAGCGCATCACCGTGCAGGATCTCGCCGTGGATCAGGGCATGCTGCGACGGAGGGAGTCGAATGACAAGACGGATATTCGCGTCAACGACAACGGCGAGAGGCTCTCTCTTCGGCTTCTGACCAGCTCCTCACCACCTTCGTACAAAAGTACCGCTGAGCTCATACGTGATCAATGGGCTACCCTTGGCGTGGAAGTGACTATCGACGTTCCCGACACGCGCGCAGCGTTCGAGAAGAAGCTCATCAATCGTGACTACGATGTGCTGCTTTTTGGCCAATCCCTCCTCGATAACCTCGACAGCTACCCCTATTGGCATAGCGATGGCATTCAACATCTGGAGGACGGCCCTGCAAATTTGCGTCTCGATGCCTATAACTTCTCACAGTACTCCTCATTCAAAGCCGATACCCTGCTTACCCAGATCCGCCAGACATTCGACGAAGAGGAACGTCAGGAGGCCCTCAGTGAACTGCGTAAAGTGCTCGCGGCAGATGTACCAGCGGTGTTTCTTTACTCACCTCTCTACACCTTTGCCTTCCATCAGGATGTTTACGATGTTGCTATCGGGCACCCGTCTCTGCACTCCGACAGGTTCCTCACTCTCCACAAGTGGTACATCCTCCAGGAACGACAATTTCAATCAGGCAAGGGCTGGTTGTCCTTCGTACCTTGGCTATTCTCCATTCAATAAGCCATCCGAGAAGTGTGAACCAAAGTTGACCCTTGACAGACGCCGGGGCTGTCCGTAGACTCTCTCGGCTTTGTGAACCTCAGTTCATCCATGGAAATCCTCCTCCTCCAAGACATTCCCGGCATTGGCAAAAAGAACGACCTCCTCGTCGTGGGGGATGGCTTTGCCCTGAATTGCCTGTTGCCCGACCGTCGGGCGCTCGTCGCCACCCCAACGGTTCGACGACGCTACGCAGAAGAGATCAAGCGCCGGGCCGAAGAGAAGCAGCGCGAAATGGCCCTCAAGTCCAGCGTTGCCGGCAAAGTGGCCGGTAAGGAAGTGACCTTCACACGCAAGGTGACGAAGACCGGCAAGCTCTACGCCGCCATTACCGAGAAGCACATTGCCGAAGCGCTTGCAGAGCAGCTACAGGTTCAGGTGGATGCCACCGCAATTCAGCTCGCCGAGCACATCAAGGCAACAGGAGCATTCGACGCCACGTTGAAATCCGGCGAGTTTGAACAGAAGTTCACCGTGAAGGTCGGCGCCGAAAAGTAAATCACACCTACTCTTCACTTCCCAATCCTTCAACTGCGAAGGATGCTTCCGGCCATGTCAGATCGCTAAAGAGGTAATCCCAAAATTCGCTGTCGGTGAATCCCCAGTCCTGCCTCACGTCAGAAAAGCTTCCGACCGAGAGCGACCAATCCTCTCCTGCACTTTCTGCTTCGGCAGATGTCCACGAGAGCTCATCAAAAAGATAATCCCAGCGCTCGGCGAGAACGGAGGTAGGCATCGGCACGCCCACAATGAGGCACATCGTCAGAACTGCACTGAAACTGGAAAGTTTCACACAAATGATGATAAATACTTTCGTCCAATTGTCAATTCATCAGAAGATCATCAGTATTTCATCATGGCATTTCGGACGATCTTTGCCGTTTCTGCACGATTAATGGGGGCAGTGGGTCGGAATGTATTCTTTCCATCATCACCCGACACAATCCCATCACTCGTTGCGGTTTCGACAGCGCCGGCGAACTTCGTCTCCGCCGAGACGTCGCTGTACATTCCTCCTTGTGCAGAGGCAATCGTTTGGCCGAATGTCTCGAGAATTATCTGAAGAACAGCACCGCGTGGCGCAGGAGTGTTCACATCCAACCCGGACGATGCGAAGAGAGACACTCCTCTCTCCTCCAGCGCGGCAATATATCCCGAAGACCACTGGCCCCTGGCTGAACGATTGTTCGGCAGCGAACCTATGCGCGGCATCAGACCAGCGGCCTCCACTGCCATTTTTGCGATCTCTGCATACGTCACACTGTTGCCCGGTTTGAATTCGCCGGTCAACTCACCTTGTGCATCACGGTATCCCGATATCACTCCGGCATCGACCAGCGAGAGAATGTACAATGCAAACCATTCTGTGACGGGAACATCACGAAACACCACCTGCTGGCCTTCGATGCTTACAGAAAGGTGCCCGCGTACCTCTGGCAAGGGTGCCGCGGCAGGCTGAGAAGAAGTCGCAGATTGCGTTGCAATTGGTGCCGGGGTGCTTCCACCGCCGCCACGCCTTCCGCCTCCGCCGCCGGTAGTTGTTGACGAACTTGCGGCAGAGCTGGCGGTAATGGTCAAAGTTGCGGTATCCGATCCCGTATCGGATGTATCCTGCGCATCCGTATATGTAAACGAAATGGTCGACGTCGTTGTGGATTCCAACGCTCCATTCGACGCCACATAGCTTGTGCTCGATGATGCCAAAATCGAACCACGGAAAATCCCCGACGTGTTTGTCGTTTCGGTCAACGTTACAGACTCCGAGTCTCCCGAAGATGAGGTCACTGTAATGGTCATGGTATCCTGCGCCGTACCATCGATATTTTCGTCACTGTCGGTCACGGTAAAGTACACAGTACCGGGTGTCAGCGCATTGTCTTCGGCGTAGCTCGCGTCTGTAATGAGGACATTGGAAGACGTATGACTGATATAGCCCGTTCCTTCGGTTATCGTGCCGTAGTTGATGATCGTTGCCCCCGTTGCGTACAGGGCATACGAACCTAACGAGACTGTGGCCCCCGTACTGATTTGCAGCGTACCGGAAACCGTACTCACGTCACTCAGAAGCGTGGTGGCTCCTGTTGAGGCAATGGTGAGATTCGTGAACGACGCACGGTAAGCCGCATTCAGATTCTGTGCTCCACCATTGAGTATTACCGTACCCGTCGACGTAAAATCAGTTGCTGATCCCGATACGACAAAACTCCCCGATACGGTGAACGTGCCGTTGCCTACGCGAACAATGCCCCCCGTCTGTGTGTATCCTCCTCTCGCCGCCACCGAGCCCGTTCCTCCGATGATTCGGCCGCTTCCCATACGCACGCCATCCCAACCCACCGTCAAGGAACCTGTGCCCAGAAGAATCGTCCCCGTCATGTTTTGATTTATCACGAGACCATTCATAGTGGCATTACTCTTGATCCACACATTTTTTCCGATCAAGGTTGCGCCGCTGGAATTGGACATAAAGTACGCAGTATCACTTGCCGTCGGCGCAGCGGCTCCTCCATCACCACCCAGTGTCGCAGACCAGTTAATGGGGTTCTCAAACTGATTACTGTTGTTCATCTGTCCTCTCCAATACCGGTCAGCCGCCAGAGCAACCGGGCTGAAGGTCAGTGAAGAAACAAAAATAGAGAGACAGGATACGGCCAGTCTCTTCTGAAAGGTGTTCGCGTTCATGCAAAAAGGGGGAAATAGCATTACTTACGGTCTATTGTCCTCTTTTCTGAAGAGTCGTAAAACTCTTCTGCTTGCACGAATCTAAAATATTGACATGATTTAAAATCGAACTGTCATTGGATATCAAGCGAAAGGACTGTCACTGCGGTCTGCGTTAGAATCGTCATCACATGATCGAGCTTGCCATCTTTATTGTCGGATTCATTTTTGCATCCGGCTTTTTCGCGATGATTGATGCGGCGATTTTGAGTGTGGGACCGGCAGAAGTGGAAGTGCTGATCGCCAAAAAACGGTGGGGGGCTACTGCACTGAAATCACTTCTCAAACACATCACGCGCGCCATCATCGTCATTGTCATTCTGACAAATGTCACCAACATTCTCGGCCCAATCTTGGCAGGGAGAAAGGCGGAGGCCATCTTCGGCAGCAGTGCAATCGGCGTCATTACAGCCGTCCTTACGTTCATGACGATCATTTTTTCCGAAATTATTCCCAAGGCAATCGGAGCGCATCATGCACCGCGCATCAGCAGAATGGCGGCACCGTTTTTACGCGCGCTTGTCGTCATTTTATTCCCCGTTGTCTATCTGCTCGAGAAATTGGTTCATCTGTTCAAATCGGGAAAGAGAAAGGTAGGCACCGAAGAGCAAATCCGCGCTCTGGCAAATTTAGGCGGCGGCACCGGGCATATCGATGCCGATGAGCGCGAATTGATTCACAAGGCATTCGTCCTCAACGACCGTACGACGGCCGAGGTGATGACGCCGGCAGCGAAAATCATCTATTGTCAGACCGACACGACGATTCAGCGTGCCGCAAAAATAGTCTTTAAGCACAGTTATTCGCGTTATCCGGTCATCGGGAGTTCCCCGGATGATATGCGCGGTTACATTCGGAGTCGTGATGTGCTCGAGGCTCTGGCGTATGGCGAAGGAGAGGCATCTGTACTCAGCATCGTCCGCCCCATTTCTCAGGTGAAGGGCGAAATGCGCTGTGACGACCTTTTGCATTTCTTGAGAAAGAATATGGCGCAACTGGCAATCGTCGTGGATGGCAACAAAACAATTGGACTGGTGACACTCGAAGATGCGCTGGAGGAATTGGTCGGCAGTATCGCGGATGAAAATGACAAGATGGAGCAATCGTCATAGGTGAATGAGTGGATCCTTCAGCTGCGCTTCAGGACAAGCTTGAACCATCGACCTTCATGGCTTGCCATGAGGAGCGAAGCGACGAATGGTGGGCGAGGGTGGAATTGAACCACCGACCGCAGGCTTATAAGTCCTGTGCTCTAACCAACTGAGCTACTCGCCCGGTCATACACTCACTATAGCATTTTTTGTATAAATTCCCGTGCCTCGCTTTTCTTCGTAATCTCGCCACGAACCTGCGTTTCATGAAGAGCCTGAATCACCTCGCCAACCTTCTCGCCGGGCGTAAGGCTGAGGATCTCCATAATTTCATCACCCGTGAGCAGCTGTTTGGGCGGGCGCGGGTGCTCGTCTAAGAAGTGATGGTAATCCTGCAGAATCTCGCCGTAGAGGGTGTAATCCTGTGGGTCTGTTCCGGCGATATCGAGCCAGAAAAGCTGCAGCAGCTCATGGAACCACGGGTGGAAGTACCAGTGCGATTTGCGCTCCACAGTCATCTCGGCGAAAAACCCCATCATCATGTGGTGAGCGACAAGCCAGTGAATCTTGCGCATCCGATGACCGGTGGCTTGCAGCCGGTGCAGCGCCTTGTCGGTGAGATCGGCTGAAACGGGGGCATGCTCATCAAAACGAATGCGCTCCTTCGTTTCGAAGGTCACCGCCTTGCCGCAGTCATGAAAGAGCGTTGCCCATCGCACATCCGGTCCGTGCTCGGGAAGAAACCCGCGCAATGCCATCATCGTGTGATCCCACACGTCACCCTCGTGATGGTAATCCTTCGGCTGGGCAATGCCCTTACACGCGAAGAGCTCGGGAATGAGGTAGCTTAAAATCCGCGTCTCCCACAGATCTTCGAACGCGCGATCGGGGTGCGGGCCGAGGAGCATCTTTTCAAGCTCGCGCAGGCAGCGGCTGCCCGAGAGCGACTCGACTGACTGCGCCTGTTCCTGCAGGGCACGATACGTACTGGGGTGGTACTGCCCGTCAATGAGCGCACGAAAACGAACAACGCGCAGAAGCCGCAACGCATCGTGCCTGATACGGACCGTAGGATCGCCGATGAATCGGATCAGTCGCTCAGAAAGATCCGCTTCACCATCGAAAGGATCGTAGAGTTCGCGGGAAATGGGATTCCAGTACAAAGCGTTGATCGTGATGTCGCGTCGCGCGGCATCCTGTTTCCGCTTGCCGAAGACGACGGATTCGGGATGACGTCCGTCCGAAATCTCGTCATCTTCGCGAAACGTCGTCACTTCCATATTGAGCCCCCTGATGCGCACGATCACACTGCCGAATTGTTCGCCCGTTGAACCGACGGTGTTGGGAAAGAGAGCGCGCACCTGATCGGGCAACGCCTCGGTGGCAATATCAATGTCGACGGGAATTTCGCCAAGCAGCATTTCGCGCACGCTTCCCCCAACCCACCACGTATCGAAGCCCTGGTCCGTAAGCTGCTCCACAATCCGGTATGCAACTTCGCCCTGCTTTTCAGCAAGAGTCTTTGTGATGATGTTTTTGGAGAGGGGCATGAAAAAAGTATGCAGTATGTAGTAGGCAGTATACAGAGATTCATATGTGAGGCCCGACGGGGACAGAGTGCTGCGTACTGCATACTCACCCCTGTATACTTCCCGCATGCTTCACTTTGCTGTCGCCGGCGTCCCTCACTCCACGCCCGCCCCCGGCGGAACCGTCGAGGGATTGCTGCGTGCAAAGAAACTCAAGATCAACGCCATGGAGATCGAGTGGGTGCAGAACGTTCCCAAGAATCCCGATCGCATGGCCGAAATCCGTGAGACGGCGGAAGAACTCGGCATCACGCTGACGGTGCACGCGCCGTACTTCGTGAACCTGAATTCCCCCGACAGCGCCAAGCTGGCCGCGAGCAAACGACGCATTCTCGATACCTTGAGCATGGCAGAACTGTGTGGCGCAACCTCCGTGTGCGTACATGCCGCATTCAATCTGGGCCAAGAGTCGAACAAGGTTTACGACAATGTCCGCCACGCGACCGCGGACATCATGAAGCATAAATCTTCGCTCTTTCCCCGTGTGAATCTGGCCTACGAGACCATGGGCAAACAAACGCAGTTCGGCACGCTTGAAGAGGCTCTCAAAATCAGCAAGGAATTCGGCAATTATCCCTGCGTGGATTTCGCACACCTGCACGCCCGCGAAAACGGCGCACTTAATTCGGCAAAGGAATGGGAAACCATGATCGATCTCTACCAAAAGGTGCTCGGCAAGAAGGCGCTCAAGCGCATGCATATCCACTATTCCGGCATCGAATACTCGGCCAAGGGCGAACGCAAACATCTGCCCCTGCAGAAGAGCGATGCCAAGTGGCAGGACTTTTTGAAGGTGCTGAAAAAGCGCAAGATTGAAGGCGTGGTGGTGTGTGAATCGCCGCTTTTGGAGAAGGATACTCTCCTTCTGCAGCAGTATTTTCAGAACCTTTGAACCATGAAGAGGCATGGAGCAGTCCCTAAATACTTCATACTGAATACTGTATACTCGGTCCCGACTTCCCTCTCCTTTCATGAATATTGCCATCAACGGATTCGGTCGTATCGGACGTCAGGCACTGCGCGTAATCCTCGAAAAGCATCCGGATCTCAACGTCGTGCTGATCAACGATCTTTCACCCAATGACATCCTGGGGCATCTGTTTCAGTACGATTCGGTGTATCGCAAATATCCGGGAACGGTGGAAGCGAACGACAAAGAACTGATCGTGGATGGAAAGAAGATCCGCATGACAGCGGAGAAGGATCCCGCTGCACTCCCCCACAAGACAATGAAAGTTGATGTAGTGCTGGAATGCACAGGGGTGTTCCGCAAGCGGGAGGGTGCCGCACTGCACCTTAAAAGCGGCGCGAAGAAAGTGGTTCTCTCTGCTCCGGGAAAGGATAAGATCGACGGCACCTTCTGTATGGGTGTCAACGAAACCTCCTACGATCCCGCCAAGATGGACATCATCTCCAACGCGTCGTGCACCACCAACTGTCTCGCGCCGATGGCCAAGGTGATGCACGATGCCTTCGGCATCCGGCAGGGATTCATGACCACGATTCACAGCTACACCTCGAGTCAGAAGATCGTGGACGGACCGGACAAGGACTGGCGCCGCGCCCGGGCAGCGGCCATCAATCTCATCCCCACCAGCACCGGCGCGGCCAAAGCGGTGGGCCTCGTGCTGCCGGAACTCGCCGGCAAGCTGGACGGCATGGCCGTGCGCGTTCCCACACCCACGGGCAGCCTTACGGATCTCACGTGCGTGCTGGGTAAAGAAACGACGGCCGAAGCGGTGAACGCCGCATTCAAGAAGGCCGCGGAAGGACCCATGAAAGGCATCCTCGGATTCGAAGAAACGCCGCTTGTGCAGCAGGATTTTGTGGGCGATCCGCGCAGTTCCATCGTCGATGCCGCCTACACGAGTGTGCGGACGGAGAACGGCGTCACTCTCTGTAAAACGCTCTCGTGGTACGACAACGAGTGGGGGTATAGCTGCCGGCTGGTGGAACTGGCCGAGTTCATCGGAAAGAAACTATGAATCACCCTTTGCATCGCACCGGCTTAGACCCTGAGCGAAACCGAAGGGTGGAACTGGCCGCATACGTGGGGAAGAAACTCTGAAGCCATGCGCCTCTCCCTCACCCCCTCCGTCCTTGAGCTTCTGCCAAATCTGCGCGTTGGCCTACTCGCGGTCAAAGGCGCTTCGAACAAAGATTCGCATCCGGAAGTTGTGACACTTCTGCGCGAAGCCGAAGCCTGCCTCCGCTCCCGATACACGGATGAAACCTTCAAAGAAGCACCGCACATCGTGCAATTCTTCGAAGCCCACCGCGCCTTCGGCAACAACCCCAAGCGGTACTACCCCTCGCACTTCGCGCTCGCCAAGCGGGTGCTGAAAGGAGGTTCGCTCCCGTCGATTAACACCTTCGTGGATCTCTACAACGTCCTGTCGATGAAGTACCTCCTCCCCGTTGGGGGTGAAGACCTCGACCGGTGCGTTCGTGATATCGTGCTCGACCGCGCAACCGGATCAGAAACCTTCATTGCGCTCGGTGAGACGCAGAACGAGCCCCCCGAACCAGGCGAGCTCGTGTACAAGGATGCAGAAGGTGTGATCTGCCGCAGAATGAACTGGCGTGAAGCCGACCGGACGAAACTGACGGAAACGACCGCAAACGCAGTCCTCGTCATCGAGAGCTTGGATCTCACTGATCCTCTGCAAGAGATGCTTGCG
Organism: Candidatus Peregrinibacteria bacterium CG1_02_54_53; assembly: GCA_001872575.1. Classification (GTDB taxonomy): domain Bacteria; phylum Patescibacteriota; class Gracilibacteria; order Peribacterales; family Peribacteraceae; genus Peribacter. The sequence goes on from MNWP01000040.1 coordinate 28,394, forward strand.
GAACTGCAGGCTCTTGTGCAGAAGTATTGTGGAGGAACATGCAAAACGTTTCTTCTTGGCAAAGAACGATCATTCATAGAACTCTGAACGACAACAAAATTACGCTCACTCTACAGATGTGTCTTGTAACGAATCCTGTTGATCCCCTTGCTCCTCCGGTGGAAAGCTCAGGATAAAGCGTACTGCCTTTCCCGTCCGATTATCGGACCCAATGAGGTCCAGTCGGTTCGGAATTATATCTTGTCCTTCTTGAAGCTGCCCAGCAGCCTGTGCGTCCCGGCAGAGAGCGGCAAATAGTGTTTGTGCGTCTTGAATCCTCTGTCGCTTCACCGCCTCACCCTGTCGGGCCAGCATTTCACCGACAAGACGTTCACCTTCTTCAGGATGATCAAGGAGCCACTGTGCGCGAGCGAACACGTCCTCGCCTTGGACGCCTGTGGTTTCGCTTCCTCCATTTGACATTGGAGGCAATACTGCCCTCCTTCCCGAGACAAATCAAGCTTGCGGCCTCATTTCTTCTTCTCGTCATCCACGACCTCCGCATCCACTACTTTCCCCTTCTTCCCTTCCTTACTTTCCTGCCCTTCCTGCCCTTCCTTACCCTTCTTCTGGGCGGCCTCGTAGACCAACTTGCCGATTTCCATTGCTTCGGTTGAGAGGGCCTCGGTCGCCTTCTTGATCTCCTCGGCGGTTGCATCCTCCTTTTTGAGTACATCCTTTACCTCACCCATGCGGGTATTCACCTTCTTCTTGAGGTCGTCGGGGATCTTGGCATCGTGCTCACGCATCTGCTTCTCAAGGTTGAACACGAGAGCATCGGCCTGATTGCGCTGATCGATGAGTTCACGCTTCTTTTTATCTTCTTCGGCATGCACCTCGGCATCCTTCTTCATCTGCTCCACTTCGTCCTTGCTCAAGCCCGTCGAGCCCTTGATCTGGATATGCTGCTCTTTGCCCGTGCCGAGATCCTTAGCCGTCACGTGCAGAATGCCGTTCGTATCGATGTCGAATGCCACTTCGATCTGCGGCACACCACGGGGAGCCGGCGGAATACCGTCCAAAATGAAACGTCCGAGTGATTTGTTGTCACTGGCCATCTCACGCTCGCCCTGCACCACGTGTATCTCCACTGATGGCTGTTGATCGGCTGCAGTCGAGAAGACCTGGCTCTTCTTCGTCGGAATCTTGGTATTGCGCTCAATAAGCTTGGTGGCAACGCTGCCGAGTGTTTCAAGCCCAAGCGACAACGGGGTCACATCGACGAGCACGATATCCTTGTGGATGTCTCCGCCGAGCACACCTCCTTGTACCGCCGCACCAATCGCCACCACCTCATCGGGATTCACCCCCATGTGCGGATCGCGGCCGAAGAGTTCCTTCACTTTCGCCTGCACGGCAGGCATGCGTGTCATTCCACCAACCAGCACGACTTCATGAATATCGGATTTCGAAAGCTTGGCGTCCTTCAATGCCGCCTCACAGGGTCCGACCGTCCGCTCGATGAGATCTGTAACGAGCGACTCCAATTTCGCGCGCGAGAGCTTGAGTGAAAGATGCTTGGGTCCGGTGCTGTCGGCTGTGATGAAGGGCAGGCTGATCTCAGTCTGCGTAGCAGACGAGAGTTCGATTTTGGCTTTTTCGGCCGCCTCACGTACACGCTGAATGGCAATGGGATCCTTGCCTAAATCAACACCCTGCTCCTTTTTGAATTCCGCGAGTATCCACTCCACAATCACCTGATCAAAGTCGTCACCACCCAGATGTGTATCGCCGTTGGTCGAAATCACTTCGAAGACGCCATCCCCCAGTGAGAGAACCGAAACGTCGAAGGTACCGCCTCCAAGGTCGTAGACGATGATCGTGTGTTCATGCCCCTTATCGAGACCGTATGCGAGGGCTGCGGCTGTAGGCTCGTTGATAATGCGCACCACTTCCAACCCTGCGATTTCACCTGCCTCTTTGGTGGCCTGACGCTGCGAGTCATCGAAATACGCCGGAACGGTAATCACCGCTTTCTCGACTTTGGTTCCGAGGTAGGCCTCGGCATCGCGCTTGAGCTTCTGTAATACCTGCGCGCTCACCTCCTGCGGAAGGAGCTTCTTGCCCTGCACCTCCATAACAACTCTTCCTTCCTTGCCTTCAACCACTGCAAACGACATACGACCGGCCTCCTCTTTGACCTCATCAAACCTGCGGCCGATGAAGCGCTTGGCCGACGACACCGTCAGCTTGGGATTCGTCACGGCCTGACGTTTGGCGGTCACACCCACGAGCACCTCACCGTCATCTTTGTAGGTGACGACTGAAGGCGTGGTACGGTTACCCTCCGCATTCGGGATGACGACAGGTTCGCCGCCTTCCACGACTGCCACGCAGGAATTGGTAGTACCGAGGTCGATTCCGATGATCTTGGACATAGATAAGGGGGAAAATGCGAAATTAGCACTCGCAAGTTTAGAGTGCCAAACCCCCTCGGTCAAGCGACCACCGTCACTTCGTGTGTACGAACAGCATCGAGAATGGCCCGGATGCGCAATGCACACGGTTCACCGATAAGCCGTAGGGCCTCCTGCAACCCTTCAGGATTCTCCTCATGGATCAATCGAAGGCTCTGGCGTGCCGTCTGTACCACGCCATTCACCTCTGCCGGACGTACCTCATCACCGGAAATAAGCGCGGCGGCAATATGCGGAGGATAGTGATCAACGACATCAAACGACGAAACCACCGAGTCGAAAAGCTGCTGCGTAGGATAGGAAAGAGATCCCATATGGAGATGGGTTACGCCCGGTCCAATTTTCTGTCAATATCTCCGGGATGTTCCTCGATCAAGCCACCATCTCGGTCACCGGAGGCAACGGCGGAGACGGCTGTGTCTCGTGGCGGCGTGAGAAGTACATTCCCAAAGGCGGGCCGTACGGCGGAGACGGCGGACGCGGGGGGGATGTCATTCTCGAAGCCGACCCCAACACCGATACCCTCAGTGACTTTGCCGCAAAGAAGCGATTTGCCGCACAGTCGGGTGGAGACGGCCGCGGTAAAAAATGCCACGGCGCGGACGGCCAACCCCTCGTGCTCCTCGTGCCGCCCGGCACGATCGTCACACGTGCAGACACTGCAGAAATCCTCGCCGATCTGGCCGCATCGGGCCAGCGCGTCACGGTGGCTATCGGGGGTCGCGGAGGTTTCGGTAACGCACACTTCAAGAGCTCCGTACGTCGTAAGCCGGACTTTGCCGAAAAGGGCGAACCGGGCGTGAGCGCAAGCATCAAACTCGACCTCAAGCTCGTGGCGGACGTGGGGATCATCGGGTACCCCAGTGTCGGAAAATCCACATTGATCTCCGTCGTAAGCTCCGCGCGGCCCAAGATCGCCGACTACCCGTTTACGACGATCATCCCGAACCTTGGCGTCGTCACCGTGGGCGAACGCCGCTTCGTCCTCTGTGATATTCCGGGATTAATCGAAGGTGCCAGTGACGGCAAGGGCCTCGGTGATCAATTCCTGCGTCACATCGAGCGCTGCGGCATCCTCGTCCACCTGCTTGATATTTCCCGGGCACTCCGGCCTGACGGATCACTTGATGCGCAAGCGCTGATCGACGACTACCGATCCATTCGCAAAGAGCTCGCTGCATTTTCGGCTCGACTCGCGAAGAAGAAGGAAATCGTCATCCTTAATAAATCCGATCTCACATCCGTGCCGCTTCAGCCGCTCATTACGACGCTTAAAAAGGCAAAAGTCCCCGTACAGGCACACATTTCCGCTGCAACCCGTCAGGGCACCGATGCGCTTATGGCTCGCCTCCTTCCACCGGTACTCGCAACCCGACAGAAGAACATGCGTAGGCCCACGGCTGCGCGAGCGATTCCCACGCTCCGTCCGCAATCATCCGCAGAAGGCATGCGCGATTACGTCGTTCAGAAGAAACAAGGCGGTCTGTACATCACCGGTAAACGACTGGAACAATTCACGACCATGACGCACTTTGACAGTGTGGGTGGACTCAAGCGTTTCCGCGACGTGTTGCGGAAAATCGGTCTGCTGTCGACCGTGGAACGTCACAGAAAAAATGGAACGAAGGTGTACATCGGTCAAACGCGGATCGACGGACATCTGTAGAAATTGCAATCCTCTTGAATTTTTTCAAGGCCATCTGAATTTTTGGCTGTTTCTGTGCTGTACCATGGTGAAAACCCCTCTCACCCTATGCATCATCAACGTTCACTCGTCGATCTCTCTCTCGGCGTTCTCGTGCTCCTCGTGGTGAGTGCTCTTATGGGTGCGCTGCTCACACACACGACACCGGCTCCGAAAGTTCTCGCGCAATCCACAACCTGCGCCAATGATCCCGGACAGACATCCATGACAGAAGGCGGTACACAGTATCGCTGGCTCGGTTATCCGGAGTGCCGATGGGAGCAGATTACCGATGATCCTTTCGTACCAAGCAACAATACATACTGCTGCCTTTCGAACGGCGATAGTGCACGGTGCGTTGTGCTCCGCGCAGGAGAATCGTGTCAGCCCAATGCTCTCGAGCCGGATGTACGCTTGTTCTCCGGCTACTCGAACAATCAGTCCGCCTGCGAAACGCAACGCCGAACCGGCTCGTGTTCACTTCAACCGGCGGCGAGCAGTGCGGAATCCTCCGAATCCTCCTCCGCGGCGTCGTGCGGAAACAACACGCTTGAACAATCGAATGGAGAGGAGTGTGACTGGGGCACGGACAACAGTGATTCCCTTCCCAATCGCTGTCGTTCCAGTTGTTCCTTTCCGATCTGCGGTGACGGCGTTTTGGATGATAACTTCTCCGATCCTGCAACCGGCATGTTCGTCTCAGAGGAGTGCGAGAATGTCGATTACAACGTCAACGGCACGCAGTATGCAGCGGTTTCTCCCACACAGTGGGTGTGGAATGCCCACGAGTACTGCAACAACGACTGTACGGTGAAGCGGCCGGCAAATCCCCTGTTCTTCATGTTCCCGAAAAAGATCGATCGCCCGCTCTACATCGTGCGCCCGGTGTTCGACTGGAGCTCGATCTTCTTCCCGTTCTCGTCGGTATCGTTCTAGGCAGTGCAATGATTGGTGATGAAGCAGAAGTTCATCTCTGCACTTCTGGCCGGAAGAAGTGGTGTAATCGTTTTTGGCGCCATTGGATTCATATCGTTTATGAATTACGGAGGGAACCACTGCGACCAGCCTCCTTCTGTTACGTGTGAATGCTTTTGTTGCAATTTATTGTATAGAGCGCCGCATTCACATGTACATTAAATTGGCTCGCCACGCGAAGCTCTCGTAAACGAAGTGAACGAGAGCGAAGTGTGGTGGAGCTGAGGGGAATCAAACCCCTGACCTCCGCAATGCGAATGCGGCGCTCTATCAGCTGAGCTACAGCCCCACGGTCCCGCGCGGGTGTTGCGCTCAGGATCAGCGAAAGAGCGAAAAAAGGCAAGTGAGAAGCAACGAGAGGAACCCCTTCTCACCCCCGCCAAGCCCTGATACACTCCGGCCGCTCTCGATGTGGCCCGGTAGCTCAGTTGGTAGAGCACTCGCCTGAAGAGCGAGGTGTCACCAGTTCGATCCTGGTCTGGGCCACCATTTGACTCTGCCTTCGGCTTCGCTCATGGTCTTCGTCCCGCTTCTGCGGGGCTTCGGCCACTCCCGCTCTGAGTCGAATGTCCCGAGCGAGTCTGAACAAAATTAAGAACGAGCCGAGGGACACTTTACTGACACAATGCCAAGTGAGAATGATTGGGCGTATTTGGTGTTATTTAATATATTGCTAAAATTGTTAAAATATTATATAATAATAAACCAACATTCATTAACACAAACACAATGTCCAATAACCGCAAAAGCACACTCACTACCCTTCTCGGAATCTGTGCGATTCTGCTGCTCAGCGTCGTCGTTCCTCAAACCGTTTCAGATGAGGAATCCGTAATGCCGGCAGCCCGCTCACTCTTTCCTTCTCTCTCCATTGGCGGCTTCGCGGCTGAGGCCTCTACTCCAATGACACCAGCTGATGCCGCACTGATGCGCGTTGCGCAACGCATGAGTAAACGAATCGTGAGAAATCAGGGAACATCGCCCACGATTTCCACTCTCACCGAAGCACTTAAGCAGCAACGAAGCCTTCTGCAGAACCACACCACCGTTGCGCTGCGGCTCCCCGATAATCCCGACTACCGCACATGGGAGGTCAACCTGCAGCGATACCCCACCTGGTTGAAAGCCGATATCTCACCCGCCTCGGCGTACTTTCGCGTGGATGAGGAGCGCATCGGTCAGTATCTGCAACATGAAACGATTGATGGAATCATCATTCCAAAGAAGGCAATCATCTCTGCCATCGAAACAGATGGAGACGTTGAGCGTGTGGTGACGAGCACCGGGGCGGCACGTCCCGGCATCGTCTTCGACCTTCCCACCGTCACGCGCGATCTCGCCACTGCACTGTCGAATGGCACAAAGTCGCTTGTCGCACCGCTCTACCGCGTAGGGGGACCGGTGGAAAACCAAACCGAGACCCCCCTGGGTGAGCTCACGCTGCTCGGCGTGGGAAAGTCAGATTTCAAAGGTTCCACTGCGGGTCGCATGTTCAATGTGCGAAAGGCCATCAATGAACAGGTGAACAACGCGCTCGTCCCTCCCGGTGCGACATTCTCGTTCAATGACACGCTGGGTGGTCCTGTCACGCTGGGCAACGGATGGCGCGAAGCGAAGGTGATATTCAACACCAATGAGTTACGCATGGCACCCGGAGGCGGAATCTGCCAGGCATCAACCACCACATTCCGCGCGATGCTGAATGCGGGGTTCCCTTCGGTTGAACGGGCGAACCACAGTATGTACGTGAGCTACTACGAGAAATTCGGCGTAGGCATCGATGCAACGGTTTTCCCGGGTCAACAGGATCTCACCTTCGTCAACGACACGGGAAACTACCTCCTCCTTCAGGCATACACCGAAGGTACCGAAGCTGTGGTTCAAATCTACGGCACATCCGACGGACGATCATCCGTCATCACCGGACCGTTCTTCGCACAGTCGGATCTTGCGAATTTTCCCGAAAATGAACGGGCGCCCCGACGCAACGAAATTGCATGGGTGCAACGCATCATCTTTACAGATGGCAGAGAGGAAAGCCGTATGATCTATTCGCGCTACACCAGCCTGCCGATTAGGCTCGCCCAGAAATACGAGGCTCTGGTACACGCGAGTGCCGGCCAGGAGACCATGTAGACTCCCGCACATCCGAGATATCATGCTTGTGTCCCATTGTGGAAATTTTCAAATCCCGGCGGTTTTCTCGTGATTTTCCCACTGATTTTCGAAATCGCCACACCCGAAATTTCCTCTAGAAATCGCCCAAAATTTCGGTATACTGCACAGGCTATTTTCCCTTCCCTAACCCCTGTATGACCAATATGCCTCAACAGGACACGAAGATGTGGTTCGGCATCTCGATGGTGCTCGTCGGTGCCATTATCGGATTTGCCGGCTCCAAGATGTCCGGTACGGCCGCCATTCAGCCGGCGCCTCCGACCGCGCAGGTTCAACCGACTCCATCCGTTCCTGAAGAAGATCCTGTGCCGGAGTATGCCAGCGTGAAGGCCGTTGACAGTGATGATCACGTCCGTGGCAATTCTGATGCAACCATTACGATTATCGAATATTCGGATACGGAGTGTCCGTTCTGTGCCCGCGTGCACCCCACGATGGTACAACTACTCGAAGACTACGGTGATGACGTCAACTGGGTCTTCCGTCACTATCCTCTCTCCTTCCACGCCTCCGCCCAGAAAGGAGCTGAGTCACTGGAATGTGCAGCAGAACTTGGTGGAAACGACAAGTTCTGGGCCATGATCGATATGATCTACGAGAAAGGCTCGGATCTCACAAAATTCGGTGAATACGCCAGGGAAATCGGCTTGAACCAGACAGCCTTCCAGACGTGTCTTGATAGCGGTAAATACGCCGCAAAGACCGCCGAAATGATGCAGTCCGGCTCCCAGGCTGGCGTGCAAGGTACCCCCGGAAACCTCATTCTGAATCACAAGACCAAGAAGGTTGCCGTCGTCTCGGGCGCACAGCCGTTGCAGAACTTCAAGGACGCCATTGATGGCTTGCTGAAGTAATTGTGTTCTTTTATCCCCCGGGGACATCCCCCGGGGGGTTTTTGTGTGTGCACGACCTTGCGAGAGAGGTACAATGCGGGCCCACGTTTTTCTCACTTCTTCCTATGCGCATCCATCCACTTCCACTCATTCTCACCGGTCTGTTGCTCGCTTCGTGCGAATCAGCCACGGACGGCACCACAACAGATGAGAACATATCGTCGTCATCGTCCTCCGATGCCCCCATCGTCGAGACGCACAACGTTTCATTTATCGGAACGATTCGGCCCGCAGGCATCAGCATCTACATGGAAGGAACACACCGTCTTGAGCTCGGTGACGGACGGTTCATTCTTCTCTCCAGCGATACCGTGGATCTCAACGGATATGTGGGAGAAATAGCGGAAGTAACGGGAACCATTCGACCGACCATTGAAGAAGGCGGAACAATCATGCGCGTCGAACAGATACGACTTGAGGAAAAGTCCTCGTCATCGGTAAGCAGCGCTGTAGCCGCATCGTCCTCATCGCCGTCTTCAGAGACATCTTCTGCGATGGCTGCCGTATCGAGCGCCACTTCGTCCATGTTGGCCGCTTCGGCCTCGCAGCAATCCGTTGCCGCATCGAGCACGGCGACAACCGTCGACGTTTCTGCTCAAGTGACCTCTATGGCGAAACAAGACTTCGCCACGAGTAACTGGACACAAGCCTACTGCGCTCCGCCGACCATCGGCTTCTGCGTTCCGATTCACCGTAACTGGTACTTCAAATCCTTCGGTTCGGCGACCGAGGCTCTGTGGCACCTCGAAATAGGATCACAGGAGGTCGAGAATACTCACGATGGTTCGATTGCCGTGAATCTAATGGGCGGTTCTCTTGCCAGTGAGGGCGTGGGCGAAGGTGATGTACGTGATGACGGCACAACCGTGCGCGGATACCGCGAATGGTCAAAAGATCGTCACATCGAGATATCCGCTCCATCCGCGCTCAAAGAAGCCGTTTCGTATATGACAGAGCATCTCTCTGCCATGGAAGCAGTAACAGGTACGTAGGCTTCAAGAACCTGATTGCGCATGTGGTAGGATACGCATATGCCGCAGTTCACTTACACGGCCATAGGAACGGATAATAAACGTGTCACGGGGAACATTGAGGCCTTCAGTATGCAGGCGGCCCACGATGCCCTGCGTCAGATGCAGCTCATCCCCGAAGAGATTCACGAAGCCCTTCCTTCTGAGCAGACTCTGACGCCGGAACACGCCGAAAAACTTCTGGCCCTCACGCCGGACACTTCACCGGAAGAGAAGCCGGCTGCTGCCGCGCCGAAGCCGGCGCCCGACGAATCGCAACAAGTGTATTTTCCGCTCATCGATACACTGCGCCTCTACGCAGGATGGCTGCTGGCGTGGTACTGTCTTGTCTACGCCCTGGGCAACTACCAATACGCGCGTGCTCTCCCCTTCCGCATCCCCTACGTCGAGGGGCTCTTTCTCTCTCCGCTCGTTCTGAGTTTTACATTGGCCGCCTATCTCTTTCTGCTGTTTTCCAGCATCTGGAAAATCCTTGGAAAGGGATTTGTGCGCGGCGGTGTGCTGGCCATTCTCGGCATCGGTGCATTCGTCCTTTACCGAATGAACGTTCTGTAATATACAGAAAGGACTCCTCATCGTTGACCATCCCGCGTTAAAGCCCCAATTGCTTGCGGATCTCGTCCGCCTGCTGCTCCTCTTGTCCGCGGGCAGCCTGCTGTACCGAAACGGCCTGCAGGTCACGCCAGTCATCGGAATGCTTCTGCTCCAGCTTCATGAGTTGCAATAAATGCTTGGGCGACAGCTCGGAAAACTTGCGTCGTTCCTCCTCAAGAATTTTTTGCAGTTCATCTATCTGAAATTGTGAGAGCTTGGGAATCGCCATGATGATGCGCCATTTCTCGTCACGGGTGAGCGAGATCGATCCGCACAGGAGCGTGAGAAAATGCTGATCATCGAACTTCGTCTCAGAATGCGGCGGCACGGGAATATTTTCATTCGTGAGTTTTGCCGTGATGGTGCCGAAACGGTAGTCGCCCACCTCGCCGAGAATCTTGAGATCTTCGTCGTCAAAGCCCATCTCTTTGGTCGCTTTGGTCCCGGGAGGGGGCGGAGGCGGACCCTGGTCCGTCGGAGGAACAGTACCATCCTGCTGACCGCCACCCGTCTGCTGACCCTGTGTCTGCTGGGGAGGAGGCGGAGGCGGTGAGCCAAACACCTGTGTGGGATCAAGACCGCCTGCGGGCACGGGATCGCCGGGGCGGGGTGGTTGCGGAGGAGTGGGGGTGGCCATAACGTTTAAGAGGAACTCAGTGTTCTAGAGTCTAGCAGCCATTTCCTCCTCGGCAAACGGCTTTTCGCTCAAAGTTCGCTCCGCCGCACGACGTGCACGCACAATGAATTCCGGCTGCAGAAACTCCTGCAAACCCGACAGCGAGAACCCGCTCTGGCGCGTACCAAAGAGCTCTCCAAAGCCGCGTAGCTTTAGATCAATCTCGGCAAGGACGAATCCGCTGTCATGTTCCTCCATCGCTTTCAGCCTCGGCGAACGCGATTGCTCCACCGTTGTCGTAAAGAGAAAGCAGTGACTCTGATGGTCACCCCGACCCACGCGTCCGCGGAATTGGTGCAGCTGAGCAAGACCGAATCGCTCAGCTCCCTCGATGAGCATGATCGAGGCATTGGGTACGTCGATGCCGACTTCGATCACCGCCGTCGATACGAGCAGATCCACTTGGCGTTCCTTAAAGGCTTTCATGATCTTTTCCTTCTCTGCCGGTTTCATACGACCGTGAAGAGAAGCGATGCGACGACGCGAAAAGCTCTCGCGCAGACGCTGCTCCTCATGTTCCACGCTCTTCACATCAGCCATCACTTCGTGATCGGAAGCCACAATGAGCGGACAGATAACGAACACCTGCCGGCCTTCATCAATCTGCTGATCGATAAACCGTTCCACGGTCTGACGATCACGCGGCGAAACCACCTTCGTGCGAATCACCTTGCGATTGCCGGGTTTCTCCACCAGAACGGAAAGATCGTGATGCCCGTACGCCGTCAACGCCAGAGTGCGCGGAATGGGCGTGGCCGTCATGGTGAGCACATGGGGCGTGCCCTTCTCCTGCAGGCGCACACGTTGTTCCACGCCGAAACGATGTTGCTCATCGACAATGACGAGCCTGAGATCGGCAAATTCCACCGCATCCTGAATGAGCGCGTGCGTGCCGATGACAATATCCGTCTGACCTGCTGCAACAGACCGTCTCACGGCGAAGGCATCTGCCGCCGTAAGCGAGCCAACGAGCAGCGATACGGACGGAAGACGAAAATCGAGAACACGCTCCCCTGCCCGGCGTCGCGCAAGCAAGTTGTTATAGAAGGCCACAAGCATGCGCGCAATCGACTCTGCGTGCTGTCGCGCGAGCACTTCGGTCGGTACCATCAATGCGCACTGTCCGCCGTTCGCAAGAACGTTCGCCATGACGGCTGTCGCCACGAGCGTCTTGCCGGAGCCCACGTCTCCTTCCAACATCCGCGACATCGCCACGTCATTCTCCATATCACGCAATATCTCGTAGATAGCGATCTTCTGGCTCTTGGTTGGCGTGAACTTCAGCGTGCGAAAGAAAGCCTTGATAAGCTCAGGATCCATGGGAGTTCGTAATCGTTCCTGTCGCAGGCGCTGCCACTCTTGTCGCTGTCGAAGAGCTTCAATTTGAATACGATACATTTCTTCAAATGCTTGCCGTTCACGTGCACGTGCCACGTCTTCAGGCTGCCTGGGGAAATGCAGTGCCTCCACCGTCTGCGCCCGGGTAAGCAGGTGCTCGTCGTCAACAATCTCCTGTGGCAGTGTTTCGGGAAGATCCTTGATGACACTGCGCACAAGAGACATTTTCTCGCGCAACCACTTGGTGTGAATACTGTCATGTTGCGGATAAATCGGTACGAGCCTGCCCGTATGGAGCAGGGGGCGCACGCCGGCACGTTCGAACTGCGGACTCGACATTTTCAACTTGAACCCTTCTTCCTGAATCTTGCCCGTAAGCACCACCTCGTCTCCTTCGGTCAGCATGCGTTTGACATGCGGCTGGTTAAACCAGACGACTTCGGCACTGTCGCCGTGAAGGTCGGTGAAGAGCGTCTTGACAATGGATTTACGACTGCGCGTACGCACGAGAGACAGCCGACCTACCGTACCGCGTACCGTGACCTTCGTATCAAGGGGGACTTCTCCGATAGTTTGAATCTGACTGAGATCTTCATGGGCACGCGGAAGATGCAGCACGAGCTGCTCCACCGTTTCGATCTCCATGGCCTTGAGCGCTTCGATAAATGCCGGCGTAGTGCGAAGCAGCGAAGTCGTGAGGATATCTGAGAGCTGCATAGAGAAATGATACTACACCACCATCGCTCCCTTGCACGCTCGACTCGATTCGCGCCACAATACGGTCATGCGCATTCCCACAACCACCCTCGGCGTTGCCTTTCTCCTCTCTATCTCCCTCCCCGCACTCGCCACAAACGTGGATGAGGAGCTCACGCCGGTGCAGGTGCAACAACAGCAATGGGATACCGAATGCCGCGCCACACTGCCATTCGGACAGGGCGATCTCGAAGGAGCTCTGCTCTATCGCCTTCGCGAGTGCATCAATCGCAAGCAGAACGCCATGCTGATTCAACAGAAACAAGAGAAAGAGCGGGAACGCTTGAGCCAGCGCGAAGCACGCGAGAAAGCCCGACGCGAAAATGTCTTAAATCGACTGCGAGCAGGTGCAAGGCAACGCATTGAGAACGCCCTTCCTCGTCGTGCCGAGCAGGGTACGTTGCTGCTGCGCTACCGTACGCGTCGTCGGTATCAGCAAGTGCGAGACAGCATCCGCCAACCGGGTAGCACCAATGCCACGACAGAAGACTAGGGCTGCAATACCTCATCGATTGGCACTCCTTCAACGGCGATGGTGACATCCTTCACGAAGGGAAACTGCTTCAGCGTACGTTCGATCTGGGAACGGATCTCCTGAACACGACAAGATCCGGCAACGCCCCCAAGAAGCGCCTTGTTGAACGTGGCCGTTACGTGCCCATCCTGCTCACGCAGACCGTGAATCTGCACGCCATCCGGCAGGCTGGTGGAGAAATGTTGTCGTTGCTCCGATATCGTCGGTCCTTTCAGCAGTTCCTGCAGAGAGGCTGCGAGCAGATCTTCGTCCAGTGCCACGCGTCGCGCAACGGGGTACGACACATCGCAATACTCCGCTTTTGGATCACGTTCGCTGTTGCCGAAGAATGCCTTGATTTCGACGGTGGCATTTGGAATGAACCGCACAGGGATGCGAACGTCTTCTATCAGTCCGCCATTTTCTGCAAACAGTGATACATGCAATACGCCCCCCGTTCCCATGGGACGGGGAAATGCCGTCGCCGTGCGAAAGGGCACCACTTGTCCCGAGAGAGCCTTGGGTAAGCGGATTGCATCTTCGACCAGCGCAAAACCATCCTGATCTGCAAGAACAAATTGCACGGTGGTTCCACTGCCGATTCGCACATCGCCGGCAATATCGAGGGGGAGCGAAACCGGTTGATTCGATCGCGGTTCAACAATGCGAAACCTGCTTTCATTCGAGGCGAAATACACGCTGCCACCCACCGCACAGCGCGGAGGGTTCGTCTGTTCGATCGTATAACCCCGCTGCGCACACGACGCGAAATCGGTGACCATCGCCCGTTTCGCAAGAGAAGCATTCGGGCACCATGCCGCAGTACAAAAAATCAACAGCCAGATGCCCACTCCCAGAACAAGCAGCAGGAGCACGGCAAGTACAATACCGAGGATGGTTCGTTTCGCAGCAATCACAGTGGGGAATCTTACCAGAAAGTCATGCGACCCCCTTGCGCGGAACGGACGGAAACCGCTGTCTCTTCGCCTCTGCTCTGCTAGGATGACGCGCATCGGGGCGTAGCTCAGTTGGCTAGAGCGTACGGTTCGGGACCGTAAGGCCGCTGGTTCGAGTCCAGTCGCCCCGACCAGTCCGAAAATGAGGCGCGATTCACAATCGCGCCCCAGCCGCGCAGCGGCTCCCAGAGCAGCGCGTTCCCTTTCAAAAGAAAGTTCGAGCCGATCGTTTTGAGAAATGTTGGATACTCTTCCGGTTCTCCATCGGAAAGCAGCATTTTGGCGTCCCTGCTTCGCAGAATGATCTCTCTCATCGGTTCGAGCCAAGCGTTGCCCCCTCGCTGCGCATCTTTGATCTTCTGCTCAATTTCGTGCTTGCGGGAGACGAGGGAATTCTTCTTGGCTACATATTCCGCAGTATCAAGTACTCCTTCCAAACGCAAATCGAGCAGATCCTCCAACTTCTTCTCAATCTCTCGCTTCTTCGCTTTAAGATGCTGAACCGCTGCCCGATTGCCTGCCTTGTCCTCTGCCTTCTCCGTATCAAGTCTCCGGAGCATTTTCTCTGCCCAGTCATCGGGAAGCGAGACCTGTTCGACAATTCTCCGTACCTCCTCAAGCAGCGACTCCTCCCGCATATACTTCTTCTCCTCGCACTTCCCTCTCTTCTTGGTGCAGCGGTAGTAGTGATGGCCTTTCTGTCTCTCCGCAGTGATGGCACAACCACAAGAGCTACAGTGCGCAAAACCGATGAAGGGATACTCATGCTTTCTCTTGTGCTGTTTCTTCGCCCTCCCCGCCATCACCCGCTGCACCTCGTCGAACAAGTCTTTCCTGACGATTGGCTCGAAGCATCCAGAGTAGAGCTCGCCCTTCACTCGCATCATCCCGTAGTAGACGGGGTTTTGTAGAAGATGCTGGACACCGGACACGGGCAATGGCTTGTCGCCGAAGCTGCGCAGTCCTATCTCAAAGAGAGTTTGCCGGAGCGAATAGAGGGTGTGATCTCCGGTTACGTAGAGTTCAAAAGCATTGCGGACGAGCGGCGCTGTCTCTGGATCTTGCTGAATATTCCTCGTCCTTGGATTATTGATATACCCGATGGGAGCGAGTGACGGCCACTCGCCTCTGCGCAGCTTCTGCCGGATCCCGCGCTTCACATTCTCGGAGAGATTATCCACGTAGTACTTTGATTGGGAGAATGCGATGGATAGCATGAATTTCCCTTGTGGAGTGTTCTCGAAGGTCATCGTGGGGAACTTCATGTTCTTGAGCGTGCCCGTGTCCAGCATATGGATGATGCGCCCTCCGTCTACGGAGTTCCGCGCGAGCCTGTCTGGATGCCATGCCAAAATGCCGTTGGCTTCTCCCCGTTCCAGAGTATCCAACATTTCCGCGAACACGGTTCGCCCGGGTTCTTTGGCAGTTTTTGCCTCGCAGAGCGAGGCGACGATTTCCAGCCGTTCTTTTGTCGCGTACTCACGGAGCTCGGCAATCTGAGCTTCGATGGAAAGAGCTTGTCTCTCTTCACTCTCCGAAGATTTCCGAGCGTAGAGGACGTACTTCATGGCATCATGGTATCAAAAAAGTTTGCGGTTGGCACACGAAAGGGAACGCGCTGCGCTGGGAGTCGCGCCGCGGCTGGTGCGCGATTGTGAATCGCGCCTCATTTTCGGACTGGTCGTCCCTGTACGAAAAAATCCGAACCGAACTTCAGCCTTCGCCCAACCGTCGCTAAAGCTATGGCCGGCAAGCAAGGCTACGGCCGACAGGACGGGGCTGCGGCTGATTTCCTTTGGCGCGCACTTCGGCACAGCTCAGTGCAGGCTCCGCCGCAGCCCCAAACACTGCCCCGCCGCCGTTTCGGAAAAACTGCCAAAGAACCCGGAGGAACGTAGGCTCGAACTTTCTTGTTTACCCCGAGTCCATCGAGGGGGTGCGCCAACCGCAAACTTTTTCCCCTGCCCTACCTATCGGAACGCTTCCTTCACGAGCGCGATGATTTTGCTGACCTCCGCGCGATTGGTGGGGTCGTCTGGGCGGAATGTGCCAGTTGGATTTCCTTCCGCATCGGTATCCCCCTGAATGATGCCAAAGACGAAAGCAGCAAGGATTTCCCTGCGGTAGGGGTGGCTGTCGGGAATGTCCGTGAAGATCCCGCGCACACGATCCTCCTGTACGCGGATCGGCATATTGAGCGCATGCAGGATGATAGCCGTCACTTCCCCCCTCGTGGCAGATTCATTCACGTTTCTCTCAGGCGTTACGACCGGCAGATGCAGTTCTTCCGCTTTCGCAACGTAAGAACTCGCCCATGTGTTCTGCGCGGAGTTATTCCGCGGGGGCGGAACACCCGCGAAATCCGTATCTGCCGCTTCCATTGCCATTTTCAGAATCTCTGCAATCGTCACTGGATTTGCGACGCCGAACTCTCCTTTCGGCTTGCCTGTTTCATCCGCGTAGCCCGTTGCGATCTTCTCTTCCACGACGTAGCTCACGTACGGCGCGTACCACTCATCCGTAGGAACATCTGCGTAGATGACGGGATCAGTGCCTACATAGGCAAACAAGCGTCCGCGCCTCTCAGCGATCACGGAGGGGTCAGCCACTGGTGCCGCGGCGTAGATCACCCCCTCGAGGCGCTCCCGCTTCGCCAAACGCTCCTCCCTCCGTTTGGCGTTCGCTTCCTGCTCCTCCCTGAGGGTCTGCTGCCCCGCTTCCAAAGCGGCCTGGGCTGCGGCAGCATGCTCTTGTTCCAGCTTGAGGGCCAGAGCGTAGCGTTCATCGCGGCGCAGGGCATATTTCCGTTCAAGTTCCTCCTGATCTTTCTCGCTTTGTGCAACGGCGGCTTCGTGCTCAGCAATCTGCTGCGCGATCCGCGCCTCCCGCTCCTTGGCTGCACGCTCTTCGTGCTCTTCCTCTTCCCGCCGGGCGAGCTCCCCCTCCCTCGTCAGGCGCGATCGCTCGGCGAGGCGTTCCTCCCGACGGACGGCATTTGCCTTCTGCTCCTCTGCCAGAGCTCTCTGCTCCGTTTCCAGTGCAACCTGCTCCTCTGCGATCCGATGCTCCTCGAGGACGAGAGCGCGGGCATAGCGTTCCTCACGGCGCAGGGCATACTTCTTCTGGAGCTCCTCCTTCTCCTGCTGGAGCTGGGCTATTGCGGCCTTGTGCTCGGCGATGCGCTTGGCAATGCGAGTTTCTCGCTCCTTGGCTTCCTGCTCTTCGTCGGCCGCGCGATTCTCCTCCGCAGCGATTTGCACGCTCTCCCGGCGCTTTCCTTCGTACAGCGCGAGAATACGGCTGTGGGCTTGTGCAATCCGCGACTGCATCGCCGCGCTGTCGTAACCTCCGCGCGAGCCGCCGGAAGGGGTAGCCGCACTCGTCGTCTCTTCTGAAGATGCTGCGGGAGCAGGAGCGCTGTCATCGGAGGTGAGAGTGATCGTCATGCTGCCTGTGGAACCGAGAGAAGCGTTCGTCGGCGTTCCGAGGCTGAGCGTGATCGTTTCATCGCTCTCAACAGCGCTGTCATCGGTAAGCGACAAAATGATGCCCGTGGAGGTTTCTCCGGCTTCGAGAACCAGCGGCGACGGCGTGAGGAACGTGTAGTCCGTTCCCGTTCCCGTCGCCGTCCCGCCGTAGGAGAACGGAATCGTGACGTCGGAGAGCGCCGTTCCGGAGAGCGTGATGGTGAGCGTGGTATTCCCCGCGGTTTCGCCCACGGTGAGCGCGCCGGACTGGAAGGAGACGGTGGGCAGAGAGAATTGCCAGTTGGTATTGTTCCCGCTGTTCACGTTCGTCCCTCCGGTCGCGTCCATTGCCGTCGCATTCGTGTTGTTGCTGTCCTTCACGTCGAGGTAGCTGATGGTGCGCGTCCCCTGCGGGTTGATTCTCCACTGCGTTCCGGTTGTTGAGGAGCGCAGGCTCAGGAGATTCGACACGGCGCCCTGTAACGTCAGAGTATTGCTGACCGTGAAGGTATCGTTTGCGTAAAACGTCAGCGTATCCGCGCTCGAGACGGTCTTCGTGAGGTTGTAGAACGTGGTGGAACCGGAGAGCGTCTGGCTCGTCCCATCGAGAACCACGGACCCCGTATTCGCCGTGAATGTTCCTTTGATGATAAGGGAGCCGCTGACCGTGAGAGTGGAACTTCCCGCAGTGAACGTCCCGTGGTTCACGAAACCGGAAGCCGTGGAGATGGAAGTCGTACTGCCAGCCCCCCCAGAGGCAATGATCGTGCCGGAGTTCGTGATGCCGCCCGTGCCGACGATCACGTTGTATCCGTTCGTAATCAGCGTGTCGCCTGCGGCAACAGTGAGGGAATCTGCGATGAGACTTCTGGAGAGCGTCGTCGTGTCCGGCGATGACCCGACCTGCACGTTCCCGAGGTTCGCTCCCGCCGCGTTCTCCAGCGTCAGGTCGCCATCCAGGACGAGGAGAGAGCCGTTACCGGACTTGGTGAAGACCGCGCCGGACTCAATGGTCATGTTCCCCGCGATGTTTAGCCGGTACGCGCCCTGCCGGAACGTGCCTCCCGTCATGGTGAACGTCCCGTCGACGTCCATATTGCCATCCGGCGTCCAGTCGCCGGAATTGGTAAACCGGATATTCCCATATGAATTACCAGCGGGAAACGACGTGTATGTCCCCGTTCCGTCGTACTCCACCGTTCCGGAGTCCGTATCATTCGTGAAGGAGGTGAGCGTCTCGTCTCCGTGCAGGCGGAGCGTGCCAAAGTTGGAGAAAGATCCTCCGTCGTTCAGCACCAGATCGTACCCGTTCAGATCGAGCGTTCCGCCAGTCTGTATTGTCAGATTTCCCAGTTCTTCATTTGCGGACAGGACGGGAGAACCGTCGCTTGAGATGACGACGTCGTGGTAGTTGCCGGGAGCAGACCCGATGTCCCAGTTTGCACCCGTGTTCCAGTCGTTCGAAGAAGATCCGTCCCATGTCGCGGCAGTTGCAGTGTAAACGATGCTCACGTCATCCAGAACAGGCGTGTCCGTCCCGCCGGACGTCATCTTGACGCGGTAGTAGAAGTTGGCTCCCGACCACCCGAGGCCCGAGAGATCAATAGTATTGCTTCCCGTGGAGAGCGTGTCCGTGCCGCCGGAAACGCCGGACGAGTTATACCAAGCGGAACTGTCCTGGCTGAACTGCACCGAGGCGGTGGTGCCGGAGGGCTTGGCGGAAAGGTTATACGTGAAACTGTCTATGCCGGAAACCGCGCGTCCGGAGAGGATGTTCGTGGAAACCAGATAGGCGCTCGGGTAGTAGGCGGCGACATTCATGCTTGTTCCCGCTGACCAGCTGGACCAGTTGCCGTCGCTGTAGCGGACGCGCCAGTAGTAGGTCGTTCCTATGCTGAGAGCCGTCTCCCCCGCGAGCTCATTCGCAAATGTCCCGTTCGCGGAAGTGACCACCGTGCCCGTCTCCGCCGCACCCGCCGTTCTCGTCCAGACCGGAGAGGAGAAATCACTGTCGTCGTCCACCTGCCACTGGGTGTCCGTATGCGCATCGCTCTCGGTGTCGGAGTACGCTTCGGCTGTCAGGCTCTGGTTCTTCTCGGCAGTGCCTCCGCTTGATGGTGTAGAGTTGGAAGGCTGATTCGGAGGGTAATTGCTCCCGCTCGTGTAATTCAGGGCAATGTCATCCAGAATGGGCGTATTCGAACCGCTGGAAGTGAATTTGGCCTTGTAGTAGAAACTGCCGCCGTTCCAGCCCAGAGTGGAGAGACTGATCGTGTTCGATCCCGAAGCAGCCGCATCCCATCCATCCGCCGTTCCGGACGAATTGTACCAGATGCTGTTGTCTACGCTGAATTGAAATCGCAGAGCAGATCCGGCGGGCAAGGCAGAAACAGAGTAGTCGAAGCTGCTGATCGAAACGGCGATCTGGCCGGAGAGAAGGTTTTGGGACTGAAGATAGGCAACCGGATAGTACGCGGCAGAGGCCGAAGCAGCAAAAGAGAATAGCATCGCGGCGGCAGTGACGCTCAGAGTAGCCCCTTTCTTTGTCGGAATATCCGTCATATCCTTCGTCTAGCCTATCATAAAACCCATGCGCAATCATAACGACACGCCCCCCCCCCAACATTCGGGAAGACCTGTTCTCTGCGTACTACTCTGCACGCAGAAACAAACGCTCTACCTACAATGCTTTGGCGTTTGAAATCGAGTACGAGAAGAATCTTCTGAACCTCTGCGAAGAGATCATAAGCGGAACGTACTGCTTACGGCCCAGCACCTGCTTCATTTCCTTCCATCCTGTCATCCGGGAGGTATTCGCCGCAGATTTCCGTGACAGGGTCGTCCATCACCTCGTCTACAGCTACATCAACCCATACTTCGAAAAGCTGTTCATCGCGGACAGCTACAGCTGCCGCCCGGGAAAGGGCACGTCTTACGGCATCAGGCGACTCGGCCATTTCATCCGTTCATGTTCGCAGAACTACACGCGCGACTGCTACATCCTGAAGCTGGACATCAGAGGCTACTTCATGGCGATAGACCGCGCTCTCCTGTACCGCAAAATCGAGAGTGCTCTCGGCCGCTTCCGGGACGAAATGCGTTTCGACGAGGAACTTGTCATGCGCCTTCTGCGCCTCATCATCTTCAGTGATCCAACAAAGGATTGCATCGTCAGGGGGAGCAGACATGACTGGAGACACCTCCCGAGAACAAAGAGCCTGTTTCACGCCGCGCAAGGCAAGGGGCTCCCCATCGGCAACCTGACGTCCCAGCTCTTCGGCAACGTGTACCTCAACGACTTTGATCATTTCGTGAAACAGAAACTGCGATGCCGGTTCTACGGCCGTTACGTCGATGACTTCGTGATCGTCCATGAGAACAGGGAATACTTGCGATCCCTCGTTCCTTCGATCAGAGACGAGCTCATGACGACGCTCTCGCTCGAACTGCACCCGGACAAGATCTATCTCCAGCATTATACGAAGGGAGTGCGGTTCCTGGGAACGGTTATCAAGCCGCATCGCACGTATGTTCACAGCAGAACGAAAAACGGTTTCTTTGGAGCGATCGATCGGTGGAACACCATCTTCGCAAAGAATGGCGGCGCATTCTCTCCAGAGGAAAGCGAGTGCTTCACAGCATGTATGAATTCGTATCTCGGAATGCTCAGGCACTACAGCACCTACAAGCTGCGCCGCAAAATGCTGATGAAAGTGCTCGACCCGCGCCTGCGGTGTCGAAGCAAGATCGCGCCGGATTACACGAAAATCTCTCTGCCTTGAAGTTTGAAGCTTAAAACTTGGAACATGCTTCAAGTCTCATGTTCCAAGATTCAAGCGGTGTCCAGTCCTTTAGGCAACGGATGGAAAAGCCGTTCGCCTTGCTGTTGGTATTGCGGTTGACCGTGGCGTTGCCGGAATTCAGATTCCGGTTCCATGCCGACGAGCCGGACTCCAGCGACGACCAGAAGTTGCCGTTGGAGCCGAGATTGTTGAAGGAACCGTCCGTATTGCGGTTGCCAGCTAGCAGGCCTGGCGCATAAGTAACCGTTTGATTGCTTCCGCCGCCCTTAAACGGACAGCGGGAGTTAGGACTGTGCCTGAGACTGGTCACTTGCGAATGAACAAGTAGGCTACTGGACTGGAGAAGGTTCGCCCGCTTCCGCCGTAGCGACAAGCGGCTCCGACCGTGTCGATTATAACTTGAAACTTGAAACTTAAAACTTAAAACTTGTATCATTGTATATGATGACGCAGTTTCACGACGATTTGAAAGCCAAAATGGATGAATATGTGCATTTTGTTTACAGATGCACAAAAACATTCCCGAAAGAGGAATTATACGGAGTAACATCCCAACTGAGACGGGCGGCGCTTTCCATCATTCTCAACTACATTGAGGGATACGCGCGTTGCAGGGATAAGATTCACAGAAATTTCTTGGAGATCTCGTACGGCTCATTGAAGGAATCCAAATATCTTCTTCACTTTTCGCTTGTGGAAAATTATTTGCAGCAAGCTGATTATGAAAGAGCCATGAAGCTGGCCGAAGAGATCGGAGCTATGCTCTGGGGCATGCTCAGAAAAATGTAGTGCTTCAAGTTTCAAGTTTCAAGCTTTAAGCTTCAAGGGGCCGACCGTTGCCACGCCGTGAGTTGTTTCGAGACGGATTCGATGAGTCCGTTCAGGCGCACGAATTTTTCAAGGTCGATCTGCCGGAGATCCTTGCAGAGCCGTATATACAGACGGATGGTTTCCGCGTTCTCCCGCGCCGCCTGGATCAGCGCCCCCTTGGCGCGGCTGCTGTTCGCCCTGTAAATGTTGCGGATCATTTCTATCGCTTCGTTCTTGATGCTCTCGCCGAGCGTGAACTTGTACTCCCTGCTGAAATTCTTCACGAAGCGGAATAGTTCGACGAGCAGATCGTAGCTCGTTTTGTACACGGGAAGGTGATCGTAGGTGGCCATGAAATCTTAAGCTTGAAACATTGAATTTTCAGACTTCAACGCCTGTTCTCTCAATCTCTCGGGCAAGCGTGAAAAAGGGGCGTGAAAAATCCTCCGGATGGAGCGTCACGGTCTCAATCTTCATGTCAATTTCTTTGCTCGCCAGAAAAATATCAACATTCTCTTCCATTTGCGATGAAAGAAACGGCGCAGTGACGACAGCAACATCAATATCACTGTCTTTGTGCGCGATCCCTTTTGCCACAGAACCGTAGAGAAACACCTGCTGGACGGGATACCCGCGCTGCAGGAGATGCTGTTTGAATTGCCGTGCAATACTGAGTCCTTCTTCCTGCTTCATGGTAAAAGAAAGGAAAGGAAATCCTGCGTGGCAGCAATCCATCGTGCACTGTTTTCTTCCGTCGCCTCCGCTTTAGCCCAATCGGGATCATCATAGCGGGCGGCAACTGCGTACTGCGTCAGGTAACCGAGTTGCTCCTCCTCTACTTTTGTCCATTGCCGCCTCAAGCTCTTCGCGATAAGGAAAAGATCATGCACAGGAGGCGCCTCTTCACGACGTTCATCCATGTACTGCGCTTTCAAAGCCTTCTCAACTGCGAGATGGCAATTGAAAAGTGCGTGCGCGTAGTGTCCGTCTTCGTGCGTGAGCTTCGCGACTTGAAGAGACTCTTCCGCGCGCATACGCCAGTGCCTGATGACATCGTCTTCGGTCACAGTAGGATTATAGCACAGCAACTGATTTGAACACCCAATAAACCTATTCATTTCAGACTCCTTCGTCATCAAGCAGACGCGCGTTCTTCATAGGGAGATCGCGGAATGGAAGATTTCATTTCTGATGAGTGGATGAACCCTCTTGTCGGAAACAACGTCAACGTCGCACCCCAGAAATTCGCGCAGATCAGAAACAAGACCGCCCCGGTCGAAGAGAGTCGTCCCCTTGCGAAATGCCATCAGGAAGTCAATGTCGCTCGCCTCGTTTTCCTCACCGCGCGCCACGGAACCAAACACGCGAACATTGTAACCTCCTCTCCTGCTCGCGAGGGTAAGGATCTGCTCCCTGTTCTCTTTGAGGAATTGTAGTCGCGGCATGCTGTCAGCATACCGCAAAACCATGATCGGCGCAGCAAAAAATTTGTCGCGGACGAAATAGTCACCCCATGAGATAGAGCTCGCTCGCGGCGAGCTCGCTATCTCACGGGGTCACCCCATGAGATAATCGCGGAGGCGGGTTTTGAGGTACCTCTTCCCCCACGCGGTTTTCAAATACTTCTCCCTTTTCAGCGCATCTTTCCTGTCTATGCATGCTTCGTAATACACAAGCTTCATGGGCAGCCTTCGTTTCGTTGAATACACTTTGCCGTTTTGATGTTCGGAAAATCGTTTTCGCAGATCGTTTGTCCAGCCTGTGTAAAAGTTCCCATCCTTGCCCGATTGCAGCACGTAGACATATTCCATGACTGCATGATCTCATGGAATTGAATAGACAAATAGTCAAAGTGTCGGATCACCCCGTGAGATATCCTCAGTTTTTCCTCAACAGACCTGTATGCATGTTCTCTTTCACATTGCGCTATCTCACGGGGTCAGTCCTTGAGGCAACGGATGGAAAAGCCGTACGCCTTGCTGTAGGTACCGCGGTAGACCGTGGCGTTGCCGGAATACAGACTCCGGCCCCAGGCCGACGAGCCGGACTCCAGCGACGACCAGAAGTGGCCGTTGGAGCCGAGACCGCTGAAGGAACCGTCCGTATCGCGGTAGCCAGCCAGCAGGCCTTCGAACCCGGACGCGCCGTTCTGTTTGAGGCTCGTCCCCTCATTGGTGCCCCTCCATCCGGTCGTGGAGGTATCGTACGGGAAATCGGTTGTGCAGGTGCCGGAGGTGCAGACCGCGCGCTCCAGCGCCACGTATTCGTAATGCGAGGGGATGTGCCAGCCGTCGGGGCAGATTCCCCGCACCGGAGAGGCGCAGGCGGGGCTGCCCTCGCCCGTGCCGTTGCAGGAAGAGGAGTAATCCATCGCCTCGTCCCACTGGTACAGGCCTCCGTAGGTGGTGCAGTTGGCGTCGGAGTCGGAGTAACAGTATTTCTCTACTGTCCCGTTGTTCGTCTGATTGCCGCTGCCGTTCACGCGCGTACCGTAATTCAGATTCTTCGCCATCCAGCACTGGGTGCCGATGAGGACTGTCGTGTACGCCGTTCCATCCCTGTAATCGGTAAAGCTGTCGCCGCAGTTCCACACGGCGAGTTTCACCTGTCCTGCCGTCGTGTCCACATTGAGCTGGTAACTCTGTGAGATTTTGGATGTATCGGCGAATGTGTCGGAAATCTGGCTCGCGGCAATGGCAATGCCCGCGATGCCGAGGGCAGAGGCGACAGCGATCAAGACGGCTGGGCGTTTCTTCATGGCACGTATGATACCACGAATGAAGTTCTTGGGGTCAAGAAGCTGAAGTACTGTAAAAGAACGGCTGGAAATCGCCCCACAGCACCACTCGCTTCGCTCGGGTGCGAGGCAGGCCGAAACCGTACAGGCAGTCAGCGGGCGGCGGCTGATTTTGCTACGCGCCCCCGCAGCCGCCACCCGAAAGATCCGTTCGAATTTTTTCGTACAGGGACGACCATTCGGCGCTTCGCGTCTCATGGCAAGCCATCAGGGATTCGAGTCCAGCTCGCCCTGAGGCGGAATTGAAGGGTCGCCCCGACCAATCGACGCTTCGTGTCTTATGGCAAGCCACCCGCGGAAATGGTGCTATCAACCCACAAAGATATTCAGAGGCGAACTGTAACCTGAAACGCATAAGAATTCTGTAGGTACGGTAGGAGGGAAGGCGCTTAACCCTTTCCCACCTACCGTATGGCCCATATTACGCGTTCCCAGCGCGATAAACTGGAGGTCTTGTACCAGCTTGGCATAAGGCAATCCAAGATCGCTCAGCTCATTGGCTGCTCGCAGTCCACGATCAGTCGGGAGCTGAAGCGGAACCGTCCTCTGGTGTATGACCGCTACACCGCCGCCGTAGCACAAGAGCGATCCAAGGAACGACGTGCACG
>MNWP01000029.1 GCA_001872575.1 Candidatus Peregrinibacteria bacterium CG1_02_54_53
AGGCCTTCGAGCCCTTCCGTCAGGCCATCCGCACACCAGCCCACGCTCCCGCCGGTGAGACGGGCCCCGCCTCCATGGCCGTCATGGCCGCAGGAGCAGCTGCGGGTTGGGCGTTCATGAGGAAGAAGAGGTAGCCACTTCGAACGTATTTTCTCAGAACGCAAGTTCTCGCGTTTCCGAAATGTAAATATATCTTGATACAGTGACCCTCAACATGAGTCGCTTAAGTCTCCTCATCCTCTCGACAATCGTTGTGATGACGATTGCGGTTGTAGTGGGCTTGGAGCACATGAACCTGCTTTCGCTACAGAGGCTGAGGGCAGATCTTCAGTGTGGAGAATGCGGGACATGGATGCCCATGGACGATTTGGGGGGAGGATGGTGTGAAAATATATATGGCGGGTCATGCAACAATGGGCAGGGCTTCTGTCAGGATGGCATATGCTGGGATAATCCCCCGGTAGATCCCTGTATGGATGGCACCCTCCCTCCCTGGGAGTGTGGCATGTGTGAACCATGCAATTTCTTTATGGATTGCGTGGGGAGCACCCCGACGTGCGATGGATTGACAGGGAGTGATTATACCACCTGCCTGATAGGCTGTGGTTGCGCCGCACGTGCAGGAGATTGGTGCTTGGCATCGTGTGGCGATACCCCGCTCATGGATGGCACGTGCCAGAATATCGGTGATACCTTCACATGTGTGCCGCCTGCGTGGTGCAGCGGGAGCAGCTCATCCCCCGGTGTGTTTCCTCCTTCTTCATCTTCCGCTGCGCCTCCCCCTCCACCACCCTCCTCCTCTTCAGGCGGGGCATGCCTCTGCTCATCTGCGCCTGCAGGTTGTTTTGACCCCGACTGGTGCTCTAGACCCCCGCCCTTTGGTGGGAGGTTCGGCTGTCCTGTGAATTGCACCTACGACAACAGTGATCCATGCAATCCAATTGAGTTGGGTTGCACCGAATCATGTTATTACAATCTCCCCCCCACCCCTGTATCTGTCACATACACTCTACCCTGTGGCGGTGGCACGATTTCAGACTTTGTTCCTGTTGGTCTCCAAGGAGATGGCGGTTGCTACTACGTCTCTTCGAGTAGCAGTTCAGCGGGGGGCGGTCTCAACTATCCTCCTACTCCTGACCAGCCGTCGTGCGGCGCGGGAAACCCCGGTGTTGATGTGATCATCTCTTCTCCCGGCGTCTATACGTACGATCTCTGTTCTGTGCTGGATGGCAATACCTACGATGTTCTCGTTGACCAGTACTGTGGGAGCCAGGATCCCTGTTATCCGCAAAGTCCCTGTAACCGGCCCGATGGTGGATGGGAAACTCCCGAGAATATACCTCAATGTTCGACAATGAGGGTCACTGTTGTCGCCGCAACGGGGTGCACCTCTTCCGGTGGATCCTCGACGGGGAGTCAGGGATCATCTTATGGTTCCTCGCAGAGCAGCTCTTCGCAGAACTCATCTACATCGAGCTGGTCTTCCGGGTCCTCCAGTCGATCTTCTGGTCAAAGCAGCTCGTCCTCCTCCAGCCCCTCTTCGTCTTCTTCCTCCTCCCCTTCCAGCTCTAGTTCATCTTCTTCTTTATCCAGTTCCTCTACATCGAGCCGGTCTTCCGGGTCCTCCAGTCGATCTTCTGGTCAAAGCAGCTCGTCCTCCTCCAGCTCCTCTTCGTCTTCTTCCTCCTCCCCTTCCAGCTCTAGTTCATCTTCTTCTTTATCCAGTTCCTCCTCTTCTTTTAACTTCTCCTCTTCTTCAATCGTTATTCAGGTCAGTACCAGCTCTTACTCTTCCTCTTGTAATGTTGGCAGTGTATGCGAGGGAACATGTATCGATGGATCGGGATATATCGGCACATGGGTTGATTTCTCGTCGGCAGGGGTACCATGTTTGTGCGATGACAATGGGCAATGCAACGAAGGTTCTTCCTCCTCTTCCTCACAATCCTCCTCCATCGATCCCTGTTCTGCCTGCGATGTGCGCATGTGCAGTATGTGTGCGGGGGCGGGCCAAGATTGTTACGGCGCGGTCCTTAACGGGAATGCCATTCCAGAGTGTTTCGACTCATCGTTTGTCGCTGCCTACCCCAATTCCGTGTGGTCTGCCTGTAGTTGTGGAGTGACCTCAAGCGGGGGATCGAGTTGTTCTGGCAGCAGCTCGTCTATGACCAGTTCCTCCTCTTCTTTCAGCTTCTCCTCTTCCTCTTCCTCTTCCAGCTCCTCCCCCTTGGCCTGCCCCGGCGATCTCTGCACAGGTCCGTATGATCCCAATGGTGACACCGTCTGTGCAGGCTTTGGTCTCATCTGCGAGGAGCTCGATATTCCGCCCTGTGCCCAGTGTGTTCCCGCTTCCTCATCTTCCGATTCGTCAGTCTCTATCTTCATTGAAAGTTCATCTTCGAGTTCTTCGGAAATAATCATCACTATATCAAGCAGCAGCGCATCTTCCACTGCCGCGTTCTGCGGTAATGGGTTCCTCGATGCCGGTGAAGAATGTGATGATCAGAACTGGATCAGCGGAGACGGCTGCAATGCGCTCTGTCAGTGGGAAAACACGCAATTCTGTGGAAACAACATTACCGAATTCCCTGAAGAATGTGACGATGGAAGCCAGAAAGATGGTGATGGTTGCAATCGTTTCTGTCGATTAGAACTGGTCATGGGTGTTCAGTGTGGTGATGGCTTTCTCGATAAAGGTGAAGAGTGTGATGACGGCAATCCTTTCAGTGGGGATGGCTGCTCCATGCTCTGCCGATGGGAAAATCTCGAACGTTGCGGCAACAACATCATCGAATTCCCTGAAGACTGTGATGACGGGGCCCAACGTGACGGTGACGGCTGCAGTCGCTTCTGCCACATCGAGGGCATTCAGCGCCCCTCTTTCTCTTCCTCCGTCTCCTCAACACACTGTGGCGACGGTTTCCTCGACGCAGGCGAAGACTGCG
The DNA here is from genome assembly GCA_001872575.1 of Candidatus Peregrinibacteria bacterium CG1_02_54_53. Classification (GTDB taxonomy): domain Bacteria; phylum Patescibacteriota; class Gracilibacteria; order Peribacterales; family Peribacteraceae; genus Peribacter. Next base: position 2,946 of record MNWP01000029.1, read on the forward strand.
ACGACGGCAACGTCTTCTCCGGTGACGGCTGCAACACCTGGTGCCAGTGGGAGGGTCTCAACCGCTGCGGCAACAAGACGCTTGATCCCGGAGAGCAGTGTGACGACGGCAACCTGACCAATGGTGACGGCTGCTCCACGCTCTGCCGGTGGGAACAGGCACTCTCCACCGCTCCTTCCTGCGGCAACGGACTCAAAGAAGAAGATGAACAGTGTGATGACGGCAACTTCACCGATGCCGACGGTTGTGACCGCGGCTGCCGTCTGGAATCCTCCCTTGTCTTTGGCAATCAGCCCGACTGCGGCAACAGTGTCATCGAACCCACCGAGGAGTGCGATGACGGCAATCGTCGTGATCTCGACGGCTGTTCCAGGCACTGTTACCTCGAACGGGGCGTCTGCGGTGATGGTGTCATTCAACGTGCCTTTGACGAACAGTGCGAGCCCTCCCTCATCAATCCCTCCCTTCCCTACGGCTGTACCACCGATTGCCAGTTCTCGCTCCGTTCCTGCGGCAACGGCATCACCGACCTCGGCGAGGAGTGCGATCGCGCCACGTTCAACAGCGACGAGCCCGATTCTCTCTGTCGCTTAGACTGCACCCTCCCGCGCTGCGGTGACGGTGTGTGGGATCGCATCGAAGAGTGTGACGACGGCAATCTGATCACCGGAGACGGCTGCAACGAGTACTGCCGACGCACGACAGTCGTTGCTTCGGCCTTCCGGTCTTCTTCCTCCTCTCTCATCACCATCTCTTCTTCTTCGGCACCTCCCGTCCATCCGGCAGCCGCAACTCCGTCCTCCCGCATTCCACTCTTCGCCACCCTGCAGGCCTTCGAGCCCTTCCGTCAGGCCATCCGCACACCGGCCCACGCTCCCGCCGGTGAGACGGGCCCCGCCTCCATGGCCGTCATGGCCGCGGGGGCCGCAGCGGGCTTTGCGTTTATGCGGAGGAAGAGGCGCTAATCATGTTCTGCTTGATAATGGCACCCAACTCTCTGGCAGAGTTTTCGGTGCTCCTGTGCAATGATGCCAGTGATTGATTGCAAGGTTTTTTTCTCAGGACATTCGGGCATTTGGCTGATCACTCTTTGTAAATCGATAAGACTGAAAGCAGGACCACAGCGATTTTGAAAGAGGGTCAGGCCATCTTCTCCCACTTGAGAGACAATAGTCTCTGCATAGGGAGGCCTATGTGCGCGCCGGCACTATTTGCGCAACGATTTACAGGCCGATCTCCGCTGCCACGCCCTTCATGGCATCGAGCACGATTCCGATGAAGTCAGGCAGAGGAATTTCTAAGAGCTTCTCACACTTCTTGATCTGCTCACGATTCACCTGTGCCGCGAAGCTCTTCTCTTTGAATTTCTTCGCTACACTCTTCACCTCGACATCGGCCAGTTTTTTCGACGGTCGCACGAGGGCAACGGCGATGATGAGACCGGTCAGCTCATCGGCGCAGTACAGACACTTGCGCAGCATCGAATCCAGTGGATGCTGCGCCCCGTACTTCTCGGCGTAGTGCGCGCGGATGTCGGCCAGCAGTTCCGCGGGGGCCTGAATGGGCGCGAGCAGTTCCTCCAGTGTCTTGCCGCAGTGCTCCTTGGCATCTTTCTCCAGCTTGTCCCAATCCAGATCATGCAGCATGCCGGCGACCTTCCACGTTTCGGGGTCGCCGCCATACTTCTTCGCGAGCGCCTCCATCACGGCTCCTGTGGCAACGAGGTGCTCCTTCGTTTTATCCGCGTGTGCGGCAAGGAGGTTATGGGCCTCGGGGAGCAGATGGCCGTAGGTGGTGGCCTGAAGCAGGGCACCGTCGGTCAGTCCCGATGGAAGTGCAGAAGTCTCATTCATGTGCGATTCGGTTTCATAAGTGGAAAGAGAATAACGTCGCGCAGGTTCGTCTGCTGCGTGAGCAATGCCACAATGCGGTCCACGCCCATGCCCCAGCCTGAAGCCGGCGGGCAGCCGTACTCCAATGCTTTCACAAAATCATCATCCTTGCGATGTGCTTCGTGATCTCCTGCATCAGAGGCTTTGACCTGCTCGTTGAAACGACCTGCCTGGTCCACGGGATCCGTGAGCTCCGAATACGCATTCACGATCTCCCAGCCCCCTACAACGAGTTGGAAGCGATCGGTCACCAGAGGATTATCATCACTCCGTCTGGCAAGAGGAGAGAGATCCAGAGGATGTTGCATGATGAAGGTCGGCTGGATGATCGAGGGCCTGCTCACTTTCTTGTAGAGCTGATCAACCAACGTGCCCCGGCCGAGCTTGGCGACCGGCACATCGAGTTCAATCTTGTGTTTCTTCATGGCTGTGCGAAGGGCATCGGCTGTGTCTTCCTGATCAATATCCACTTTGCATGCCGTGAAAATGGCGTCACGCACCGTCACACGCGGCCATGGCGGGGCGAAATCCACTTCGATGAGCTTGCCGTCGCGGTTCGGGATCTTCACCTTCGTGGCACCCATCAGGCCCGAGAGGAGGGTAGAAAGCATTTCCTCGGTGAACTCCATGTTTTTCCGGTAGTCCCAGTAGGCGGCGTAATGCTCGACCATGGTGAAATCCTGCAGATGACTGGGATCAAGGCCTTCATTACGGAAACAGCGAGCCACTTCGAACACGCGGTCGAATCCACCTACAAGACATTCCTTAAGGTGCGTCTCTGGCGCGATACGCAAATACACATCGAGATCGTAGGCGTTGTGGTGAGTAGCAAAGGGCTCGGCCAGCGCTCCCGATGCAGCGTTTACCAGTACAGGTGTTTCGACTTCAACAAATTCTTTGGACCAGTAGAATTCCCGTAGTTTCTTCAGAAAGAGACTTCGGAACAAAAAGCGCTCTGATGTCTCATGATTGCTCATGAGGTCTAAGTACCGCTGCCGCCACGATGTTTCCTGATCTTTCACACCCTGCCACTTTTCCGGTGGTTGCCGCAGCGCCTTTGTCAGCATGGTCCACTCCTGCACCATCACCGTCGGCTCGCCCTTCTGGGTTGTGAACCGTTCACCTTTGATGCCGATGAAATCTCCCAGATCGATCACGTCGAGTGCTTTTTTGAATTCTTCTCCCATTGCATCTTTCTTCATGGCGATCTGTAATCTGCCTGTGTGGTCCTGCAACGTGAGAAAGGCCATCTTGCCCATGGCGCGGCAGAGCATCACGCGGCCGGCTACGGCACACTCGGTGCCGTCCTTCAGATTTTTCGCTTCAAGAAGGGCGTGTGTCCGATTAAATGAAGAGGCGTAAGGTTGACCTCCGACGGAACGAATCGCCTCAGCTTTCTTTTGGCGGAAAGAATCCATAGGCCCAGCCTACCCGTATTTTCGTCTGACTTGAAGAGTGTGGATTTATCCCAGGGCCACATCCAATGTCATCATGATGGCGAACCCAGCGAGGGCCGCCAGCGTGGCGAGATCGGTATTGTGCCCTGCCTGAGATTCCGGAATCACTTCTTCCACGACGACGAAAATCATTGCTCCCGCCGCAAAAGCGAGTGCGAATGGGAGAATCGGGCGCATCATCAAAACGGCTGCGGCGCCCAGTATCCCTGCTACAGGTTCCACCACGGCCGAACCCTGACCCATCAGAAAGCTGTTCCACCGCGATAGCCCGTTGTTGCACAGATGCAGAGAGACGGCGGCCCCTTCGGGGAAATTCTGCAGGCCGATGCCGATGGTCAGCGCGATGGCACCGGCAAGAGTTGCGCCCTCAATCCCGGCTCCTACAGCTCCAAATGCCACTCCTACAGCGAGCCCCTCGGGAACATTGTGCAGCGTGATGGCCAACGTGAGCAGGATATTGCGATGCCATTGCGTATGAATACCTTCCGCTTCTGAAATGGGCGCAAAGAGATGGAGATGAGGCAACACGCGATCAATTCCAAAGAGCACCAAGCTCCCCAGAAGGAATCCCACAATGGGTGGTACCCATGGTGCATACCCCATCTCACCCGAGAGCGTGATCGCGGGTGCCAGCAGTGACCAGAAACTCGCGGCAATCATGACACCTGCCGCAAAACCGAGTGAAGCATCCAAAATGCGTCGATGGATTCCTTTCACAAAAAACACCATTGCAGCCCCGAGAGCGGTAACAGCCCAGGTAAAGAGTGTTGCGACTGCTGCCTGCCAGATGGGGTGAAGTGCTGTAAATATTGCGAGCATCTGTCTCTCATGGTATACGCTCCTTCAATGCGGTGACCAATGCGCACGGGCGCAGATATATAAAATGATTATCAAAGTGTTTGACCCGCGAAGGATTGCTCGTAGAATGCCCCCGCATTCCAAAGTCCATTCTTCTAAGATGGATAAAAGAATTTGCGACGTTCCAGCTCACCTTCCACTTTTAGAATAAGTGAGTCAGAAGAACCTCCCGCACCTATGCCTTCCGGTCTCATCGCACGCAAAGTCGGCATGTCCAGAGTCTTCCTCGAGAGTGGGGAAGCAGTGCCCGTGACCTATCTTCGGGTTCCGCCGAATATCGTTGTGCGCACGAAAACGAAGGAGAAAGACGGCTACGATGCCGTTGTTTTGGGTATCGACCCCAAAAACTGGCGGTCACGCAAGGGCAAGGAGCATGTACGTTACGCTCTTCAAAAGGAGTGGGCGGTCGAGTCGCTCGAGGGCCTGAACCCCGGAGCACAGGTGACCGTTGAGGCGGTGCCGGCCGAAGGGCAGGTCACCATTTGCGGCGTGAGTAAAGGAAAAGGTTTTCAAGGAGTCGTGAAGCGTCACGGATTCTCGCGCGGACCCATGTCGCACGGATCGCACCATCATCGTGAACCCGGATCCATCGGTATGCGTGAAGAGCCGGGCCGCGTGCTGAAAGGCAAGCGTATGCCGGGCCGCATGGGCGGCGATCAACTCACCCTCAAACACCGCCCCGTACTCGTTTGTGATGCCAAAAGTGGCGTTTTTGCAGTCAAAGGGCCCATTCCGGGTCCCTCCGGTGCGGCTGTGTATATCACGATTGAATCCGCTCCCCAGAAGAAATAATGACGATTGATGTGTATACCGCCATCGGCACAAAGAAGGGAACAGCGGATCTGCCGTCTGCACTCTTCGAGGCCCCGATTCGCATCGGACTCATGCACCAGGCAGTGATGTTGCAGCAGGGCAATCGTCGCGCATCAATTGCCCATGCCAAAACGCGCAGCGAAATTCGCGGATCAACTCACAAGCTCTTTCCTCAAAAGGGTACCGGTCGTGCACGCCGCGGTTCGGTACGCAGCCCCCTTCTTAAAGGAGGGAACAAGGCCTTCGGACCCCGAAACAATGCGAATTTCAGCCGGAACATGCCCCATAGCATGCGTCGAGCAGCTCTGCTTTCGAGTCTTTCGTACCAGGCAAAGCGCGGCGTGATTCTCGGACTCGAGAATTATCCTGAGGCCATCAAGACGAAGCAGGCCCATGCACTTTTTCAGAAACTCCCCGTAGAACTCGGTCGGCCGATTCTCGTTGTCCTACCCGAGAAGCATCACGCACTCGCACTCTCGGTGCGCAACATTCCACGCGTGAAGACGCTCCTCGTAAATTACTTGAATCCGGAGGACATTCTGCGTGCTCGTCATGTGGTTTTCCTCACCGACGCGATCGCAAGGGCGGAGCAGATTTTTACGTCGCCCAAGCAACGTGTCTCACAGAAAGCGCCGGCAAAGGCTCCCGTGAAAGAGAAGGCAGAAAAGCCCTCTATGAAGCCAAAAACAACGAAGAAGGCTCCGGCGAAGAAAGCCGCCAAATCCCCTAAAACTTCCGCTTAATGTCATACGCCCGCATCATTCTCGGCCCGGTTGTCACGGAGAAGGCGGAGCGCCTGAAGGCCGCCGCCAGGCATGCCTACACGCTCTGGGTTGCGAAGTCCGCAACCAAGGTCGACGTAAAGTCGGCATTGGAACACTTCTACGATATTGAGGTGGCGTCCGTGCGCGTGATGCGCACACGCAGCAAGCGTCGTTCATTCGGCGCCGCCGCACAGACGATGGTGAAACGCGCGGCGATGAAGAAAGTCATCGTCACCCTGAAATCCAAGAGCAAACCTCTCGATCTCGCTACCTTCAAACACGCCTAATCATGCCGATTCGCATCTGTTCACCAACGACTCCTGGACGACGTCAGATGACGATCGCAGACTTCTCTGACCTCGCGAAGAAGCGCCCCGAGAAGCGTCTGGCTTTCGGCAAGAAAGCGATCAACGGTCGGAACAACGTCGGACGCATTACCGTTCGTCATCGCGGAGGAGGACACAAGCGTCTCTATCGTCTCATCGATTTCAAACGCATCGACAAGTCCGGCGTTCCCGGAACAGTGGCATCCATCGAGTACGATCCCAATCGCTCGGCGCGCATTGCCCTTGTGCACTACGGCGACGGCGACAAACGCTACATTCTTGCGCCCGAAGGGCTCACAGTCGGCATGCAGGTGGTGTGTGCCGACCGTACGAAGGTGAAAGTCGGCAATTGTATGCAGTTGCAGTACATCCCGATGGGATACAAGGTGCACAACATCGAAACGAAGCCGGGTCGCGGTGGTCAGATCGTCCGCTCCGCCGGAGCAGCCGCCACGCTTTTGGGTCTCGATGGCAATTACGTCCTCATTCAGCTTCCGAGTGCAGAGGTGCGCAAAGTTCGCAAAGAGTGCTTCGCGACCATCGGCACCGTGGGGAATGTCGAGCACAATCTGATCTCTATCGGAAAGGCCGGTCGTAGCCGTTGGCTCGGCCGCAGGCCGCAAGTGCTCGGTAAATCGATGAACGCTGTGGATCATCCGCATGGAGGTGGAGAAGGCCATTCGCCGATCGGACTCAAGAGCGGGCCCAAGACACCGTGGGGCAAACCTGCCCGCGGAGTGAAGACCCGTCGCAAAAAGAAGCCAACCAACCAGTGGATTGTCCGTCGTCGTATCAGAAAACCACGCAAGAAGTAACCTCCTTCCCTCATCCCTAGTTCCCTATCCCTACTCCCTAAAATGTCCCGCTCCCTCCGCAAAGGCCCTCACATCGATCAGCGTCTCCTCAAAAAGGTGATGAAGATGGTTGAGAACGGCGACAAAAAGATTCTCAAGACGTGGTCGCGTGATTGCGATATTCCGCCGGAATTCGTCGGATTCACCTTCGCTGTTCACAATGGCAAAGAGTTCACTCCGGTGTACGTGACGGAACAGATGGTGGGGCACAAGCTCGGTGAATTCTCCTGGACCACGAAATTCAGAGTGCACGGCGGAAAGATGCAAGAAGCCCAAGCTGCAGCGGCAGCTGCCGGGCCTTCTCCGCTCGCTGCGCCAACGAAACCCGCTTCCAAATAAGCCATGAGAGCCTACCTTCGATCCACCCGCATCGCGCCCAAGAAAGCCAACGTCATCGCACGGATGGTCCGCGGATGCACGGTGCCCGAGGCCATCGATTCTCTCGAGCACACGAATAAAAAAGCGGCACGGCTCATCCTTGCACTCCTCAAGTCTGCCGTAGCGAATGCCACTCATAACAATAAGCAACGCGTCGAGGAGCTCGTCATTCGCTCCATTGTGGTCAACCAGGGCAAGAGCTACCGCCGCGGAGTTCCCATGGCACGCGGCCGTATGCGCCCGATTCGAAAATTCCTCAGCCACATCGAGATTGTTCTGGGTGTCTCAAGCGACGATGAAGGGGCGAAGAGTGGAGCAAAAGCTTCACAGAAGGCCGAAAAAACGGTAAAAAGGAGTGCTTCAAAGAAGCAGGGGACGAAGAAATCCTCTTCGCCTTCCTCTTCATCTTCCCCTTCCTCCAAGTAAATGGGTCAGAAAGTAAACCCCAACGGCTTTCGGATCGGACTCACGCACTCGTGGCCGAGCAAGTGGTATGCGCGCGGTAAGAAGTTCCGCGATGCGTTCCTGCAGGATGTGCAGATTCGCCGTTCCATCATGAAGAAGATGAAGGATGCCGGAATTGCCAAAATCGAGATCGATCGTGGCAAGAAGACCTCTGTCGTTATCCACTCCAGCAAACCCGGTGTGATCATCGGCAAGCAGGGGGCGGCCATTGAGGATCTGCGCAAGCAGCTTGAGAAGGAATACGGCGGATCCTTTGAAGTGAACATTCAGGAGATTCGCAATCCCGAGGCCAACGCCGATGTGGTTGCCGAAACGATTCAGGGTCAGATTGAACGTCGCATGCCCTACCGTCGTGCCGTGAAGATGGCCATCGAGAAGGCGATGCAAGCGGGGGCTATCGGAATCAAAGTGACGGTCGCCGGACGCCTCAATGGCGCTGAGATTGCCCGTTCAGATCTGTTCAAAGACGGCAACATCCCATTGCAGACGCTGCGTGCCAATGTGGAATTTGCGACGCGGCATGCCATCACGACGTATGGAACGATCGGCGTGCAGGTGTGGGTGTATCACGGCCTCGTCTTCAAAAAGGTGCAGCAGATTCATTCGGCAACTCTCCACTCTCACGCTCAATCTCAATCACAATCTCAATCTTGATTTCCCATGCTTGAACCCAAGAAAATCAAACGGCGCAGGCAGCACCGATACCGCGGAGCATTCGGCAGAAAGGCCACACGCGGTACGCAGCTGGCATTCGGCACCGTGGGGCTCAAGGCGCAGGAGGCGGGGGAACTGACGGCTCGCCAGATCGAAGCGGCACGTCGTGCGCTCACGCACAGCGTGCAGCGTGGTGGCAAGATCTGGATTCGCGTCTTCCCGCACATTCCGGTGTCGCGCAAAGCCGCCGAAGTTCCGATGGGTTCGGGAAAAGGATCTCTCGATCGCTACTGCACCATTCTGCGAGCAGGCACCATCATCTTCGAGATGGGGGGCCTTCCCGAGCAGACTGCTCGCACGGCGCTGCAACTTGCCGCCTATAAGCTGCCGGTTCGCACCAAGATTGTTACCAAATCTCTCCTCTAAGCCATGCCAAAATCTTCTGCCATCGGCGAATTCCGGGCCATGCAGATGTCTGATCTCGATCGCGAGATCAAAGCACAGGTGCTGCTTCTCGAGAGAGTGCGTCTCGGTGTGGAGCTGAAGAAAGAGAAAGACACCGCCAAGCTCCGCCGCGAACGTCGCAAGCTCGCACAGATGAAGACGGAATGGACGAGAAAGACCGCAGCTCAATTGCAGGGCTCCGCAAAGCCCAGTACAGTTCCTGCCTCCACGAAATCTTCGACCGATAAATCCGCCTCCACCACCCGCTCATGAGAACGAAGAAAGGCCAAATCACTTCGGCGAAAATGACCGGCACCGTCACGGTGACCGTCCATCGGTCGATCTTCCATCCGCTCTACCAGAAACGGTTTACGCGCAGCAAGAAGTTCCTCGCTGACATCGGTGAGCACAAAGATCTCGTCGTTGGAGATACCGTGGTGATCACGGAATGCCGACCCTTAAGCAAGAACAAGTGCTTCCGTATCACCGAGGTTGTTGAGCGTGTTCCGCGTGTGAGCGACCTCAAGGAGGAAGAAGCCATTGAGAAATCCATTCACCGCGAAAAGAATCGCCCCGATGCCCCCAAAGATGATTCCCCGTCCGACGAATGATCCAGCAACAGTCCATCCTCAATGTGGCGGACAATACGGGTGCCAAAACGGCCATGTGTATCAAGGTGCTCGGCAGCAGCCGACGCCGTTATGCGCATATCGGCGATGTGATCGTTGTGGCGATCAAAGAAGCCACGCCGCGTGGAACCGTCCGCAGGAAGGCGGTCGAACGTGCCGTGATCGTGCGTACGAAAGACTTCATTCGCCGACCGGATGGCGGAGGAGTGCGTTTCGACGACAATGCTTGCGTGATTATTTCCGGTGATGGCCAGCCCAAGGGTACGCGTGTCTTCGGACCGGTGGCCCGCGAGTTGCGTACGGGTGGATACAAGAAAATTCTCTCCCTTGCCCCCGACGTTTTATGAGAATCCATACGGGCGATTTCGTCCTCGTCATCTCCGGCAAAGACAAGGGTAAGACCGGCACGGTCATGCGAGTGCTCGGCGATCGCCTGGTGGTGAGTGACGTCAACATGCGCACACGACACATTCGTAAGACCACGCAGGGACCTGGTCAACGTCTCCGCTATGAGGCGAGTATAGATTCGAGCAATGTGATGATCCTTGATGCCAAATCCAAGAAACCCACGCGCATCGGTATGCGTATTGATGAAAAGGGTCGCAAGGTGCGCGTCGCCAAGGTGAGTGGCGAGGTGCTCGTGGCAGGTAAGGTGACTCCCAAGAAGGGGCCGAAAGCCGCGCCTCTCAAGACGAAGGGCGAAGAGGCGACCGAAACCGAGACGGTGACCGGCCCGCAGCGCAAGCCCTTCTGGAAGCGCCTGAGCTTCGGTGCGGAGGCGGTACAGGAAGGTGAGGAGCCCAAGGGGCAGGTGACCGACAAGAGTGTTCCCGATTCCATCAGAATTCCCGATTCTTTCAGCCACCAACGCGGTGATTAAAGTGCCATGAAAAAGTATGAATCTCTCCATGATCGGCTGCGCGGACCCATTGCAGAAGCCCTGAAGAAGGAGCTCAACATTACGAATGTGCATGCACTGCCGCGTATTCAGAAGATAACGGTGAACGTGGGCATGAACCGCTCGAAAATGGATTCGAAAGAATCACACGAGTTCGTGGCCAAGAGTCTGGCAGAGATGACCGGCCAGAAAGCGGTCTTTACCCTGTCGCGCAAAGCAATCTCGAATTTCAAAATTCGCGAGGGGCTGAAAGTTGGAGCTGTGGTCACCTTGCATGGACGTCGCATGGAAGAGTTTCTCGATCGCCTGCTCTCGTACGTGCTGCCGCGTATTCGCGATTTTCGGGGCGTGACGACGAAGCTGGATGGTCATGGCAACTATGCCATCGGCTTGAAAGATCATTCCATCTTTCCCGAGATTCCTCCGGCCGATGCCGGCAAGATCTTCGGTGTGCAGATACAGATCACGACGAATGCCAAGACGGATGCACCCGCACGCGCGCTCCTCAAGCACATGGGCGTACCCTTTCGTCCCGAACGTACAGAGAAGAAATCCTCCAAGTCCTAATCCCTTCCCTATTTCCTAATCACTAACGCATGGCTCGTATCGCTCTCGTCAACAAGCAACGCAAGGCACTCGAGGAATTTCTGAAGGCAAAGACTGCCGGCAAGAAACCCAAGTTCCCCACGCGCGTCTACAACCGCTGCACGCTCTGCGGGCGACGCCACGGGTATTTGCGCTTCTTCAAAATCTGCCGCATTTGCTTCCGAGAACTCGCGTGTAATGGTGAAATTCCCGGTGTTACTAAATCCTCCTGGTGAACTATGGCTGTCATCTCTGATCCCATCGGCGACCTTCTCACCCGCATGCGCAATGCGCAGGCTGCGGGTCGTGCACAGTGTCGTGCTCCTCTCTCTGCACTCAAGAAGCAACTCTGCGAGCTGCTTGCCCGCGAGGGCTGGTTGCAGGGAGTTGCAATCGAAGGTGACGCCCCCAGACAGGAACTCGTGGTGTCGTTTCTGACAGATCGTCCCGTGCTCTCTCTCAAGCGCGTGAGCAAGCCCGGGCGTCGGGTCTACCAGGCCGTCGACGAGCTCAAGACGGTCGAAAACGGATTCGGCATTGCCGTTCTCACCACGAGTCAGGGCCTGCTCACCGACCGCGAAGCGCGTCTCAAGAAAATAGGCGGCGAAGTTCTCTGTACTGTTTCCTAACCCCCCTCCTGAACATGTCCCGAATCGGACGCAAACCAGTGGCTATCCCCAGCGGCGTGACCGTCACCGTCACGGGGTCCGCGGTTACCGTGAAGGGATCGAAAGGAGAGCTTACGTACACGATCCTTCCTGAGGTGACCGTGAAAGTTGAAGGCAATCAAGCCATCGTGGAGCGCAAGGGTGACAGCGATGCCGCCAAGGCCCGTCATGGGCTTACCCGCCAGCTCATTGAGAACATGGTGCTCGGCGTGAGTGGGGGCTACAAGAAGACGCTGGAAGTGATTGGGGTGGGTTACAAGGTTCAGATTCAAGGCAAGAAGCTCACACTCAATCTGGGATTCTCTCATCCGGTGGAGGTCTCGATTCCGGAGGGCATTACCATGACGCAGGACGAGAAGAACAAGAACCTGCTCACCATTCAAGGTATCGATAAACAGCTTGTCGGTCAGGTGGCCGCCGATATCCGAACGTTCCGCCTGCCCGAACCCTACAAGGGCAAGGGCATCCGCTACAGTGACGAATTCGTACGCCGCAAGCCCGGAAAGGCCGCAGCCGGTAAGGGTGCTGCCAGTGCCGCATAATTCACATCATGAAGCATCCCAAGCTCCAACATCGGCTTAAGCGCAAGAGGCGCATCCGCGCACGTGTGCACGGCTCGTCCGCTCGTCCTCGCCTGACGGTCTATCGTTCGCTCACTCAGGTGACGGTGCAGCTCATCGACGACGATGCCGGCAAGACGATTGTGGCGGCCTCAACACACGAAGCCAAGGCCAGGCCCAATGTCGCCGGAGGCCAGAAGCTGGGCTCGCTCATCGCCAAGAAAGCCAAAGATGCGAAGATCACTTCCATTGTCTTCGACCGCAATGCCTACGCCTACCACGGTGTGGTGAAGGCAGTCGCTGAAGCGGCGCGCGAATGTGGTCTCAAATTCTAATTTCCGCACCCACGAAGGGATGCATCTCTCTACCGATGAACGAAGCTCTTCCCATCACCCCCGGCACGCGCATTCCCGCCCATGAGTCGCAGTCGTGCGCAAGGCCATTGATGAACACACCGCGCTCCTCGAAAGGTTCAAGGAGCCGGCTGGCCAACCCGAATCCCCAATCCCTCATTCCTAATTTCTAATTCCTAATTCATAATTCTCAGCATGGCCAAATCTTCCCGTCCTGATCGTAAGCGTGGCGACCGTCGTAATCGCACACCCAGTGAGTTCGATGAAGTGACTCTGTCGGTCGATCGTGTGACGCGCGTGGTTGCCGGAGGCCGACGCATGCGCTTTCGTGCCGTCGTGGTCATCGGAAACAAGAAGGGTAAGGTGGGGCTCGGTACCGGCAAAGCTGCCGAGGTGCAGGCCGCGGTGAAGAAGGCGAATGTCGATGCCAAACGAAACATGTTGCGTATTCCCCTGCGTGAAGGAACGATCCCTCATGCGGTGAATGTGAAGTACAAGGCGGCGAAGATTCGCCTGCTCCCTGCCTGTAAGGGAACGGGTGTCATTGCCGGCGGTGCCGTACGCGTGATTCTCGAGCAAGCCGGCGTACAGGATGTGCTGAGCAAGCGTTTCGGCAGCAGTAACAAGCTCGTGAACGCGCAAGCGGTGGTGAAGGCGTTGCAGAAGCTGCGCTGGAAGGGTGGCGAACCCACGGAAGAAACTGCCGGCTCGAAGCCTCTTAAGGAGACCGATGGTGCACGGCAGGATGCCGCAGCACTCGAAGGCGAGCGTCTGGGCGTGAAGGAGGTTTCGAAGAAGGACGTAGTGCAGTCGGATGCAGGGCTTGGGGGCCTGAATTCATGAGTCACATTCCTCTTTTGTCGCGCGTATACTGCAGACATGCCAAAGAAAGCCCTGCTCGTTATTGCGCAGCAAAACTATCAGGATTTGGAGTATGAGCGCACGCGTGTAGAACTGGAACGCGGGGACTTTGCCGTGAGTGTTGCCAGCGGTGACGGTGGAACATGTACAGGCAAGTTTGGCGGATCGGTACGCGATACGATCCCGCTAAAGCAGGTGAAGGTCGCGAATTTCGACTGCATCGCCTTCATCGGTGGTCCTGGCGCAGAAACGTATACGCGTGATCCGGAGGCCCTCAGAATCGCTCACGAGGCCGCCACGGCTTCAATGCCACTCGGAGCGATTTGCATCGCCCCGCTCATCCTCGCGAAGGCAAAAGTGCTCAAGGGCAGGTGTGCAACGGTCTGGGATGACGGGCGCGGGACACAGGCGGGGATCCTCACGCAGGCGGGAGCCAAGTACACCGGAGACTCCGTCACGGTGGACGGCAAGATTGTTACGGGGAACGGGCCGGAGGCTGCGGAAGAGTTCGGGAGGACGCTGGTGCAGCTTCTTAAGTGAGTAAGCGATGTTTTCGAATGAGTTCGCTCAGATCGACATGATGTTGCTCGCAAATCTCACGAATCCGATGTTCAGTGTTGATCAGTAAATCTGTGAGTGCCGGTCTCCTGTCGGGAGAAGGGGGTCCCTGTTGTGTCTGATTCACCAGTTGAGTTTCCATTTCGTGGGTTTCTCTCACGAGAGCGTCCCTATCATTGTTTGGGAAAACTGAATCGTGCATGCAGGCGTCAATGCCAACGCAACTCACGGCAGTCATGACATCATTCAGCCTTTCCCATAATTCATCTCCGAGTGTTTCATCAAGCGTCATAATAACATTATAGCATATTTTGGGCTAGTGGACAATTTTGCAGGCTGAAATGAGCATCTTTCCTTTTCTGGAAGCCAAAGTATGCTCAGATTTTTCCCAATGCATCATGAAAAATATGTTCTCATTGCAGTTCACGATCAGTGAAGAAGAATGGATCTCGATATGGAAAGCAGTTATGGAAATGTACGGAGTGCGGTAAACAATTCCGTCAGAAATCGCCGTCGAAGAAGAAAGAAATCTGGAGAGAA
>MNWP01000004.1 GCA_001872575.1 Candidatus Peregrinibacteria bacterium CG1_02_54_53
GCGTACACATTCAGATCGCGGTCGTAACGTCCCATCATGTCCAGAATGACGCCGTTGAGCCAGTCGCGGGTATTGCCGCTGGGTCCGTTGCAACCGCCCTCCTCCCACATGCGCATGACCGTTGCCTGAAAGTTCTCGGGCCGCCAGTCGGGATGCACGGTGAAGAAGTACTCGTGCATCTGTTCCATAGAGACGAAGAGCCCCGAGCGCTCGTAGAAATTCTTGGCTTGCACCCTGCCGAGCTCCACGTTGAGGTCGCTCACGCCGATGCCATTCAGGCCCATCTGCCTGCTCAAGAGCAATTCCAGTCGTTCCTGTTCCAGTGTCTCGGCGGCCTCGTCGCTCAGGGTCAGTGCAATACGTTCAGTGGCGGATGCATGGGGGGCGTTCGCAGCCAATGATGCTGTGCGGGCGGAGGAGGCGTTCTCGGACGTCCATTCGTAGGATGGATCGACGAGCGAGAGCGCACTGCCGTTCCACTCCACCCAGACGGAACTCCGGATGACGCCGTTATGATTCATGAGCGAGAAGGAGTAGCGCCCGGGATTGGACGGATTGAGCGTGATCAGCGTGACGCCCGTGGATGTGCCGCCCGGATGGGAGTGCACAGTCTGTCCGTACATTCCTCCCGTACTCGAAACAATTGTGCTGTCGTCGTCGGGCGAGGAGAAGTGGAGCACGGCGCTGGTGCCATTGACGCTCATGAGCTTGAGCTCGTAGGGGAGAGGAGCATCGACCAGTCGGCCGGTATCGTGGGATTCCAGTTCGCTGAACGTGGTTCTCACACGAGCCACATTCTGAAGGGATTCCCGGGAGTTGTAGCTTGCTTCGGCGCGGTCCACCTGCCGAAGCTGACCGTTGTTGCCGCTGGAGTATCGAAACTCCAGATCGCCCTGCCAACCGTCATCCGCCGGGTTGTACCAGAACCACCCGTCCGGTTCACCGGCGGGATGCTGCAGATACACCTCTTTCACACGTACGCCGTTACGGTAAACCTCCATGCAGGAATGTGTATCCGATGAGCGGTAGTGCACGACGAAGTTGAGATGTTTATCGCCGTTCTGCATCTGTTCCACTCTAGGTTCGATCGTGGTGATGCCGGCGTATGCGATGGTTTCGCGGCGGGCGAGTTGCCACTCAGTAAGTGCCTGTGCCTCGGTCGTTTGTGCCCCTGATGCGACTGTACTCGCCAAGGTCGTCAGTTGCGGTGACGATACGCTTTCCTGTGCCGCCTTGAGCGCGGCCTCTGCGGCGGCGAAGCGCTCATTGGCTGCAGCCATGCGCGTGTGGTACTGCTGCAGTTGGCGTTCTGTAAGCGAGAGAGGCTGTCCTTGTTCTGCGGCTGTCTCAGTCGTATTGGGGTTTGTGGGCGGCACTTCTTCCTCCGCTCCTAGTGTGCTGCTCTCTGCGGGCAGAGAATCAGCAGGGGATGGCTCACTGCTCGGTTCTTGCTCTGTAGTCTCTGGAATTCCGTACTGCGCGTCCGGGTAGAACCGCGCATCCCCAATTTTTCCTTCGAACAGATTATTGAATCCGCTTCCGGTGATCCGCCCTCCCAATCGGACCGGGCTGAGGCTGTCAAAAACCGCCGTCACATCCCCGCCTATTGTCCTGATGGTGCCGGGGATCTCTTGCCCGTTCACGGTAATGGAAATGTGCTGATTCGTGACGTCGAAGCTAGCCCGCACCTGCTGCCATGCTCCGATGGTCAGCGGCGCACTGTCCGTCTGAAAGCCGATGCCGGTCTTTCCGGCTGGATTCCCGCCAACGTAGAAGTCCAGCTGTCCATTTGCCAGCATACTCAGTGAATAACTCGACCCCTCTTCGTGTTGCGTATCGTACTTAGAGATCATCGTCTGAAACTTCACCTTCGACGGCTGCACCTGGGCCTCGAGCGTGAACGATCCGTCCGTGAAGACGGGACTGTCGGGGATGCTCACGATACTCGCGGCTGTTCCGTTGAAGGCTCTCTCTCCCGAGAGCAGCTCCACCGGCTCGGCGCGAAGCACCGCATCAATGGCCGCCGCCGTAAGCTGCCGGTTTGATGTCGCGGGTTCGTCTTCCGTAAACACGGCATCGGTTGCCTGTATCTGTTCCGGTGAGGGAAGCGGCTGCTCCGGTGCCGTTTCGGGCGGTACTTCTTGCTCTGTCGCAACCTCCGCAGCTGCTATTGCTGCCGCCTGCTCCGCGTGCGACGCAAGGGGCCAGAAGCGCGCATTCTGCACTCCTCCCGACCAAACATTCGTTCTTCCGCTGCCGTAGTACACCTCTCCTACCCTGACTGCGGTCGTTCCGTCGCGGATCTTCGTGATGTCTTGAAGTCCGCTCATTGTCACGGGCAATTCATTTCCATCTACCGAAATCGTCATTGCATCATTTTCGATATCGAATCCTGCCAGTACCCGCTGCCACGCTCCCGCGGTGAGCGCAGGCCCGTTCGTTTCTGCAATGCGATAGCCGCCCCCTTCCTGGTACACGATAAATTGCAGCTTGCCATTGCCGAGCATCGAGAGCAAAAAGCCCTGATCGGGCGCCGATTGCTGCGTATTGTACTTCGAGACGATTACCTGTTCACGAATACTCGTCGGGCGCACCGTCGCCTCGATCGCAAAGGAGCCATCGGTGAAGACGGGACTGTCGGCGATACTCGCCACTTGAGATCCGTTGAGCTCGACCGTTCCTTCCAGAAGTTCCACAGGTTCCGCCCTGAGCACAGAATCTGCCGCCAGAGCGGTATCGTACTGCAGGGAGGCTACTGGGATGCCCGAGAGCATGATTCTGTTTTCCAGTTGCTGAACGCGGGGATGGTATTCCAATTGAGACGGCTTCATGAAAGGGGAGGGGGAAGGTTCATCCCCATTGCAGAGGAGGATGCCCTCGCCCGGAATCCCTACGGTGACCGATTGTCCCCGTGAGTGATGTTAATTGGCTTCAAATAGGACTCAATGGCGTTCTGGGGGGTGGTGGAACGGAAGGTCTACTCACACGTTTTTACTCTGCTCCGATAGATCCCGTATGGACTTCTAATATGGTATGGCATTGAATTATCTGTTATGCCATAATAAGAGCATGCCGTTTCTCGACCCACGCATCCGCCAGAGGCTCGATGAAAAACTGGAGAAGCTGAAAGCTCTCCGGCCTCTAAGCCTGGCGCAAGTGCAGAAGCTCCGTATGCAGATGGAGGTCGAGATGACCTACAACTCCAATGCCATTGAAGGCAACAGCCTGACCCTCAGGGAAACCTATCTTGTGTTGCAGGAGGGGATGACGATCAAAGGCAAGCCACTCAAGGATCATCTGGAAGCGAAGGATCACAAGGAAGCCCTGGATTTTCTCTATGAGCTTGCTTCGCACGATTCTCAAACCGTTTCCGAACACCTGATCCGGCAATTGCATCAGCTCGTTGTCAGAGAGACTGATATGGATTGGGCGGGGAGGTACCGCACCGGATCGGTGATCATCGGTGGAGCCGATCATACGCCACCCGATGCCATCGATGTTCCCCGTCAAATGGCGGAGCTGATGCGCTGGCTGAAGCAGCATGACAAAAAGATGCATGCCGTGGAACTCGCTGCTCTCCTGCACCACAAGGTCGTGCACATTCACCCATTTTTTGACGGGAACGGTCGAACGGCTCGTCTTGTGATGAATATTCTTCTTATGCGGCGGGGGTTCCCTCTTGCGATCATTCTCAAGAATGACCGAAAGAAGTATTATCGCGTCCTCCAGACTGCGGACAAAGGAAACGCAGCGGCGTTCGTCCTGCTCATTGCTCAGGCTGTGGAGCGATCTCTCGATCTGTACCTGCGCACCTTCGAAACCGATGGGAAGGGCAGATTGCTGACGCTCGCGGAGGCGAGCAAAGGGACGACGTACAGTCCCAAGTATCTCAATTTGCTCGCACGCACCGGCAGGATCGATGCTTTCAAGAAAGGGAGGGTATGGCGGACGACGAAAGAAGCCATCGAGAGCTACCGGGCGGGAAGATTGCGACGGAGAAAATAGCTTACAGTTGTTTCAAATTCTTCGTCGAGGGGGTTTTTCCACTTAGGCACAGGGTCGTGCGTTGTATCGGGGTTCGGCATAGGGACCGACTTTGCTGAGAGCAAAAGTTTCAGTCAAGACAGGAGGCTGCGAAAATCACCGATTGCCGTTGTTGCGCAATTGTCCCGGAGGCGCATCGATCGGGCGATTCGAGTGATCTTCCTCCTCAGGGGCTTCACACTGCACCCACGGAAGCCACCACTCCCACCAGTGCTTGCACTCGCGGTTGCGATACTGATTGTCTTCTTCAGAGGAGTGTGAACTCTGCCGGTTGTCGTCGTTGTGATCATCATAATTATCGTTGTTGTCATCATTCTCAGACTTCGATGAAGAGGAACGGGCGGAGGACGAGTGTACCGACGATGCGCGGGACGACGAAGATCGCACGGAAGAAGACACCGCCGAAGAGGCCGAACTCACCGGTGCGCTGCCGGCGGCGGAAGAAACAAACGAAGAAACGGAGGAAATGGAAGATGCAGATGCCACGGATGACACAGAAGAAGAAGCCGGTGGCGCAGTACAGCCTTCATCCACCGATCCGTCGCAATCATCATCCACATTATTTCCGCAGATCTCAGTCTTGAGCGGCGATACGGCGCCGTTGCGATCGTCGCAGTCCAAGGGGATGGGCGAACCGTCACTGTCGAAATCTTTGGCGCGTGCCACGGCGGCCACGGCGTCGACGCGTCCGTATCCGTACGAGTCATCGAGACCGGAGTTGCCGAGGTCGTAGGCGGTGGAGGTGAGAATGGAGCGCGTTTCGTCCGCAGTAAGCGTGTCGTTCACTCCGCGCACCAGTGCCGCCACGCCCGCAACGTGCGGGGAAGCCATACTCGTACCGCTCCACCAACCGTAGCCCGATTCGGGGCAGGTGCCCGCAGTGGCACAGGGAAGTGACGAAAGAATACCGAGACCCGGCGCCATGACATCAAGCGCGGGGCCGTTGCCTGACCACACGGGTCGAACGTTGTTGCGATCGATCGCACCGACGGCCACGGCCTTTGAGGCGCAACCGGGGGTCGAAACTCCGGGGTTCAGTTCGGCACCGTTGCCCGAAGCGGCCACGACCAGCGTGCCCTGATTGGCGGCCCAGTTGGCTTTGGCAGCCATGGGGTCAGAGTCACAGGCGCTCATGAAGGCACCGCCTCCGAGACTCAGGTTGATCACTTTCGCTCCTTTCGAAACGGCCCACTCGATTCCGGCGAGAATGTCACCCTCGGCACACCAGCCATCGTCATTGCACACTTTACCGATGAGCAGACTGACCTGCGGTCCGGTGCCGAGAATGCGATTGGCACCGTTTTCGTCTTGGTGCACGACCGTTCCCGCTCCTGCGACAATGCCTGCCACGTGTGTGCCGTGGCCGCTGCCGTCCGCCGGGGTGGAGCCCACGACGAATAACGCCTGTTCCACAATGCGACTCGCAATTTCGGGATGTGAAGCATCGATGCCCGTATCCAACACCGCCACCTTCACACCGCTGCCCTTGATATTCTGCTGATGCATTGCCAGTGCGCCGATTTGTTCTGCCGAGAAGTAGTCTTGTATCTTGAATACGCGCTCCGTGTTTGCCCCGAGGATCATGACATCCTTCGGACATTTCAGCACCACATCATTGTTGAGCCAGCGCTTGGCGCGGCACCCTTTTAATAGGGCGGAAAAAACCTCGCGCGGCGCCTTTGAGCCCAGAAGCAGGCGTTTTTCATCTTTCCCGCAAAGCCCCACTTCATCACACGTCTGCACCCGCGAGTCTTTCTCGCGATGTTTCTCTCCTTCTTTCTCGCCATTGATAGAGGCGGAACCACGAGCAGACTGTGCCATTGCAGCTGTCCGTGATGCGACCAGCGGCAGAACCAAAACGACGAACAGCGACAAAAATAGGAGGGGGGTGCGATTTTTCATGCAGAAATTGTACCTCGTAGAGGGAATGTGTCGGTTTCTTTTCATCGGAGTTCACGTGCATTTCTTATGAAGTATTGTAAAATATTTTTTCTCGTATGCTCGAAGATGTGCACCATGAATGTGGCGTTGCAGGAGCGATGCATCCTGCGGAAGGACATGATGTTGTCGAACTTGTCGCAGCCATGACCCGCAATCTCGAGCATCGCGGAGGCGTGGCAGCCGGTATCGCGGTTCCGCAGAAAGAAGAGTTTCGCGTGATCAAAGGAAGCGGACATGCGGCGAGTGTATTAACTTCACGACGCGTTCATAAGCTCTCCGGTCAGTCGGCCCTCGGACACACGCGATATGCCACGGCCGGCTCCGAAGACAGGGCACTGGCACAGCCGGAAGAGCAACAATCCGCCAATCCCGACGAGCGCTTTGTCTTTGGATGGAACGGCAATGTCACCAATGTCGATCAGCTGCGTCGCGATGAAGTACTACGTGGAGCTTCACTCAGGACAACCGGTGATACCGAGCCCCTCAAGATGCAGATTCTGCGCGGCATTCAGCGCCATACCTCCGCCAATCTTGCCGCAGTGTTTGCGGATATTGAGCGTGCGGTTGACGGGTCCTTCAACATCGCCATGTTGCTGCAGGATGGAACGCTGGCTGCGTACCGCGACCGGCAGGGCAGGCATCCGCTGAATTATGCGGTTGCCGATGACGGATGCGTGCTCGTAGCCTCCGAAGACAAGGCGATGCGTAAAGCGCAACCCGGTGTGCATCCTCTCCCTATCAATCCCGGAGAGCTCTTGATCGCGCGTCGTGACGGGCTGCAGTTGCAGCAGGTGATGGAGCCCGATCCGCGCCGTTGCTTCTTTGAGTGGGTGTACTTCTCGGACGGAAAATCGAGTTTCGATGGCTCACACGTGGGCGCGGCGCGCTCCGCCAGCGGTCGGATCCTCGCTCTGCTCGATGCTATCGCTCCCGATGGAAGCAGTGTAGTGGCAGTGCCCGATTCCGCACGCATCGCCGCCGATGCCTACGCTCATCAGAAGAAATGGCCGATCCTACCAGAGGGCATCGTGAACTTACTGCCGGGTCAGCGCACGTTCACTACAGGAGATCCGGCACGCACAGAAAAAGCGCGTAAGAAATATGGCATCAACCGTGATCTACTTGAAGGAAAGAGTATTGTCCTCGTCGACGACAGCATGGTGCGCGGTACCACCATGCGCGAACTCATTCAGCGTCTGCGAACAGAGGGCGGAGCGGCACAAATTCACTTGCGACTCGCGTGCCCGCCCATCCTCTCTCCGTGTTTCTACGGCATCGATTTCCCCGAGATCCGTCAGCTCATCGCCCGTCACAATTTCAACGGAGCACTGCGGTCCGGCACATTGCCGCCCGAGGTTCTCAAGATTATTGCCGCCCGACTCGGTGTCGATTCCATTCAGTTTCTTCCGGTCGAGGCCATCCCGCTCGCCATCGGGTGCGAGATGCGTTCGCTCTGCATGGCATGTGTGACGGGAAAGTACCCCACGTCCTGCGGGCAGCAGCGGGCAGAGATTGCAGAAGGATCGCAGTTGCCGACTCGTCGGAATTGATCAATCGCGCTACTGCGATACGGCAATACTTGGGGCTGTTCCGGTGCCCCCGGCATCCTCACCTTCGGAATCACAGGCTCCTACCGTGATGATGCCGTAGATGTCTCGATTGATGTAGTAACGCGTGTCGTTATCGGTGCCATTTTGAGGATCTGTCGGCGGTTTCTTGATGTATGCGCGCAGCACGGTATCGAAGTCACTCACCGCACAGTTGGTGCCGATCACCGTCTGTCCGGGGCATACGACGGATGTGCATGTTCCCAAACCTTCACCGATCACTTGCACACTGTCCGATGCCGTATCAATGCTGTCCGGCAGATTGCCCGTATCGGCTTCGTAGGTTTTTACGGCTTCGATGATGTCTGTCACATCGGACCAACGACAGGCATTGCGTGATTGGTGGATGCGCATTGCAGGATCGAGTGCAATGAAGATTATCACTGCCAGAACAGCGAGAACGGCAATGACAACGATGAGCTCGATAAGCGTAAAACCTCGGCGGAGCTCCAGGGGGAGACGGGTGAATCCGAAGCGTTTTTTCATAGGGTAAAAGAGTTGAGAGTAGTCCGATGGAGACTATCGAATGACGCTGTTGAACGGAAGGGCAGCAAATGTATTGCGATTGATCAATATCATGTTTCGTGATGCGGGTCCACACATCGGCTCGCAAACCAATAATTCTGTTCCATCGCTTAATCGAGGTATCAGCGTTGTGAAATTCATATATATCGTTTGATAATCTCCGCCAGTTGATTCATTTTGATATCGCCCTTGACGATGAAGTCCCTGGCGCCAAATGTTTTGCATTTGGTTTTATCAATCTCTTGATCCGAACTCGAAAGCACCACAATGGGGAAGCTATGAGAGTCTTTCCTCTGGACATGCGAGAGCACTGCGAATCCGTCTACTTCCGGCATGAGAAGGTCCAACAGGAGCAAATCCGGCCTTTTCCTTTCAATGGCTTCGATAGCCAGCTTTCCGTTGGCGACTGTGGTAACTTCGAAACCGGCGGCCTCGAGTTCGAGCTTGTACATCTTCACAAGAAAGAGGTCGTCTTCGGCGATGAGAATGTGCTTAATCACAAGGAGGGGGAGGCTGTGGGGATGAACACGTGGCGGCCCGGTTTCCGGCAGGCATGCAGGTGGCGGTTTCCGTGAACATACGGAAAAGATCATACATGAAGAAGATCCAAAGTCAGTGTCGTCAGGAATGCCGATCAACGGCGTCAAATGAGCCTGTTTTTTTAAGGCCTTGCCTTGTCGTTTTTAAGGAGTCGGTTACCACTCCGGCCCCATGTTTGCTACAGTGTTTTCAATGGAACTCCTGAGTTTTGCCATCATCGTCATTCTCATCGGGGCATTGCTCTCGATCGGTTGGCGGCTGGGGCCTCTTGTCCTCGTCGGGGCGATCATCTACGCGATCATTCGTTATCGTAGAGAGATTCCCGGTGTTGTTCGTGGATTCTTCACCGAATTGCGCGGACGCAAGAAGAAGTAGCAATCGACCGCGTATCAGAGATCGGAGAGCCCTGTTCGTCGATTGTTTCTGCATGTTCTTCGGGGAAAATGAAGTTCATGGACATGCAGCCGCTCACATCCGAAGAAGAGCACATCATCGTCGGCAAGGGAACAGAGACGCCGTTCTCGGGTGAGTACGATGATTTCTGGAAGGAGGGCACGTACGTTTGTCGTCGTTGCGGAGACCCGCTGTACCATTCGGGCGACAAATTCCGTTCGGGCTGCGGCTGGCCCAGTTTCGATGACGAGATTCCCGGTAGAGTGAAGCGAATCCCCGATGCCGACGGATTGCGGATCGAGATTCAGTGCGCTCAGTGCGGAGCACATTTGGGCCATGTTTTTGAAGGGGAGCAGCTCACCGAAAAAAATACGCGTCATTGCGTCAACTCCCTCTCGATGCGTTTCATTCCCGGGCATGAAGACTGAGAAAATCATCCTCGGCGGCGGATGTTTCTGGTGCACCGAGGCGGTTTTTTCACGACTGCCGGGGGTCACCGCGGTGATGCCGGGATATGCGGGAGGCACTGTCGAAAACCCCACATACGCACAGATCTGCACCGGTCAAACCGGACATGCAGAAGTGCTGGAAGTCACTTTCGATCCGGACAGCGTGACCCTCGAAGAGATTCTCGCCGTCTTCTTCGCCATGCACGATCCCACATCGCTCAACCGTCAGGGTGCGGACAGCGGCACGCAGTATCGTTCCATCATTCTGTGTACGACAACCGAGCAGGAAGCGCGTGTTCAATCGGTGCTTCAGAAAGCCCGGACACAGTTTTCCTCTCCCATCGTCACCGAGGTGAAGCTCCTCAAAAAGTTCTTTCCTGCCGAAACGGAACATCGCCGGTACTACGATCGCAATCAAGGAGATTCCTATTGCACGATTGTCATCGCACCGAAGCTGAAGAAGCTCAAAGATGTCTTGCATCGATAGATTCTCAGTATCTCTGCTAGAAACGGCTCGTTTCTGTGGTGCTCCTCCCATCGGGAGGGGATAAAGGGGAGGGGGTTGATACGGTGCTACACTGCTCCGCTATGCTTCGGAATTTTCTTCGTTGCACGCACCCGCCGAAAATCCACTTTGCCCGTCGTTTGCGCAAGCAGCAGACCTCGGGCGAACAGAAGCTCTGGCGATATCTGCGCTCAAAACGGTTTCATCACCTCAAGTTCAGGCGGCAGGTTCCTGTAGGTCCATACATCGTGGATTTTTTGTGTGTGGAGAAGAAGCTTGTCATTGAAATCGATGGCGACTCACATTTCCAGCCTGACGCAGAGCGAAAAGATCGGAAGCGGGAAAATTTTCTATGCGCACAGGGTCTTGAAGTGTTGCGATTCAGAAATGGATCGGTGATCGAAGATTGCGACGCAGTGCTGATCTGCATTGCAGAGAAGATGGGACTTTACTGAGAAATCAAATCCCCTCTCCCTGACCCTCTCCCGATGGGAGAGGGGAGACATCGTGTCTCCAACTGACTGTATTTCGATTGAATATTCCTCCAAAACTTCAGAAGCTCAAAGATGTGCTGCGTCCATAGTCTGCTGATAGTCCTGTATCCGTTTTTTTCGTTCGTCGAGTGAGAGGGTCGAGATGATTCCCGGCCCGTTGATGCAGCCGCCCTCGCAGAAGAGCACATCCACAAAACGGATTTTGGGGTTCTTCTGAAATTCTTCCAGTACCGCGGGGATCTGCTTGTAGCCCGAGATGATGCGGATTTCTTCGGGCTTGATCACGCCCTGAAGTCCGCTGGTGATGGTGAGACCGCCATCCATCGGATAGATGCGAGTTTTGGCGGCGGCTATGTCGAATGTGGCTTTGGATGCATCGATGTCTTCTCCGATGGAGAAATGTTCGAATACCGCATCGAGCTCTTTGAACGTAAGCACAAGAATATTCAGATCCGGGTAGTCCTCCGAAGCTTCCAGTTTCTTGGCGAAGCAGGGGCCGATGAAGATCGGTTGGCAATCGGGATACTTTTCTTTGGCCATGCGTGCCGTGGCGATCATGGGGGAGTCGGCCGCGAAGGCGAGGTAGGGAATGAGTTGCGGGTAGCTCTTGCGCACCATGCGCACGAATCCGGCACAGGGGCTCGAAATGAACCGCGCGTTCGGATCCTTTTTGAGAAGCGCAATCACCTGCTCATTGGTTTTCAGCGCCCCTGCCGAAACTTCGAGTACCGCTTTAAACCCCAACGTCTTTAAGCGCGCGACGATCTGCGGATACGTGTACACGACAGGAAACGACGGCGCGAGCATGGCGACAAGCGGCGCTTTCTTCTCAAAGAGAGCGATGCAGCGTTCAATGTCATTCATGTGATGTTTCGAGGAATTGCAGGATCATCAGGGCAAGCATTCCTCCGGTAACGGCGGTGACGAACTGCAGCACACTCATCGAGGTGATGAAGACCTGCGGCACGAGATGCAAACGGAAGAACACGAGGGCGAGCAGGGCAAGGAATGCGGCTTTGATCAGGGCTGCAACGCACACCGCCAGAAATGCCGAAGAGGATCGCAGTCGCATGAACGACGTCGTGAATAGCCAGTTTCCCGTCCAGATGAACGGGACGAAGTAGAGCAAAAAGTGTGTGAACGGGCCGAAGACCGCACCGTGCAAAACGGCGGCGATGCTCGGCAACAGAATGACCGGCCAGACCAGACGCTTCGGCAGTCGTGCTGCGGCTAAAACCAGCAGACAGTTTACGGCGGTGCCGGTGAGCCATTGCGGGCCCGAAACGAAGAAGGGGACTACGAAGGCGACGATGGGCAATACGACTGCGCCCTGTGTTCCGGTGCGCGAAGCGAGGGTGACCGAGCGGGATGGAGTGTTTTCCATGATTACCTGCATGGTATCAGGCGTGGCTCCGTTTTTCTACGTGCAAGAAGGCCCAGGATCATTGGTGCACGACGGTGAGTACCGCAAAGAAGTGACAGATGCTGCCCCCCAGCACGGCCATGTGCCAGACGGTGTGGGCGAAGCGGCGGCGGCTTGCAAAGAACACCACGCCACCGGAGTACAGCAGACCTCCCGTCAGCAGCCAGAAAATCGTCTGATGGTGAATGGTGCGAAGAACAGGGACCAGTGCGATCACGATCAGCCGCCCCATGGCGAGGTAGAGTGCGCAGCGCAGAACAGGGTATTTGCGCGGCAATAGTATTGAAGCGGCAATGCCGACTGCAGCAAGCCCCCAGAGAATGCCAAACAGGGCCCAGCCCCACCCGCCACGGAGAAGCGTGAGCGTGAATGGCGTGTACGTTCCCGCAATGAGCAGATAGATCGATGCGTGATCGAGAGTCTGCAAAATCGCATTCGTCCGCTTCGTGCCGTGGTAGAACGTCGAGGCGAGATAGAGCAGAACGAGGGTTGCGCCGTAGATGCTCACGCCGGTGATTTGCCAGGCATTGCGGTTGAATGATGCCTGAACAATGAGCAGCGCAAGTGCCGCGATACTCAAGCCGATGCCGATGGCATGTGTGATGAAGTTGGCCAGTTCTTCGGCATTCTTCGCCTGCATCGATCTCATGCTAGGCAATGGTTGTCGCTTGGGCAATGGGGCTGACATGTGGCTTCGCATTACGGAATCATGCTATCTGCGCGGTCGTTTGAATGACCGGCGATGTTGATTCGTACGGAAAGGGCGGGAAGCCGGACGTCGCCACGGGCGGCCCGAATTCGTCGCATCTGTCGGGGTCGTGGGTGCGCGTTTGGGCAGCAAGGGAGTGGGCTTGCGCTGCAGTGTCGAACGCACCAACCGCTCGATGTCACGTACCGAGCCCTTCTGCTCGAATGTCGCGAACGAGATGGCGCGACCTTCTCTGCCGGCGCGCGCGGTACGTCCGATTCGATGCACGTAATCATTAGGATCATCCGGCAGATCGAAATTGATGACGACTTCGATGCCCGTTACGTCGATGCCGCGTGCCGCAATATCGGTCGCAACGAGGATTCGGTACTTGCCGGTTTTGAATCCCTGAAGGGCTTCGCGTCGCTGGTTGAGCGTGCGATTGGCATGAATCTCGGCGGCGGCATGTCCAAGGGCTCTGAGGGAGCGCGTGATCTTCTTCGCGCCGTGTTTCGTGCGTGAAAAGACGAGAATCGATCCGCGATGTTCATTGAGTAACGTCTCGAGTAGAGCGGGTTTTTCCATCTTCTGCACGATGAAGAGCTCCTGCAGAATGCCCTGCGCCGTTGTGCCCGAAGGCGCCACCTCGATGCGGATGGGCAATTTCATGTGCGCATTGGCGAGCTTCATGATTTCGGACGGCATGGTGGCGGAAAAGAGCATCGTCTGCCGCTCACGAGGCACATGCTTGAAAATGGCTTCAATCTGGGGGCGAAATCCCATGTCGAGCATACGGTCCGCTTCATCCAAAACAAGAATGTTCACCTCTTTGAGCGTGATGGTGCCTTGTTTGAGATGATCGTTCAGACGTCCGGGTGTGGCGATGACGATGCGGGGGTTGCGGCGGATCATCTCTTTTTGCTGATACATGGAGGCACCGCCGATCAGCACCGCCGTTCGGATATTCAGCTGCGGAGCAAATGTTCGCAGAGATTCATCCACTTGCAGGGCAAGTTCGCGCGTGGGTACGACCACCAGTCCGCGGCCGGGTTTCTGGGCCAGACGCTGCACCATGGGGATGCCAAAGGCGAAGGTCTTGCCCGTTCCCGTCTGGGCGATACCGACGATATCTTTCCCTTCGATGCCCGGCAGAATCGATTGCTGTTGGATGGGTGTCGGCGTTGTGAAATTCCGACTCGCGAGGATCTCGAGGATCTGCGGAGCGATGCCGAGCGCAAGGAAACTTGGTGTTGAAGGCTGGGGAATGTCTGACATTGAGGTGCGTTGAGGAGTACGTATGATAGTCCTCTGCACCGCAATCGCCTACGAAAGCGAGTGGAAAATACTTGACCCGTACAATGCTGTCACAGAGGTCCCTGCGACAGAATCACCTATTTCATCGCGCACAAGAAAAACGGGCATTCCATTGAAAAATTTGCCAAAGAAACGTAGAATGATCGTCCCTCAGCACTTCCCCCCCTGTCACATTCCCACCTCCACGCCCACCATCTGCAAGGTCAACGGATGTCGCAGTCCGTCAGGCGGGAGGCCGTTCTGCCGCAAGCACGCGCAGAAAGGGAAGGACAACGCCATCATCTTTTCGTCGGAACAGCGTTCGCATATGCGATCGGTTTGTTGCAATGCCCCGTGTACAGCGGGACCGCAGCATGAATACGGCAATCAGTACTGCAAGGCATGCAAGGGGCCGTGTTGCTGGCATTCGTGAGCGGGGAGGGTGGCCTGCACGGTCCGGTGTGCGTGACGCGCCCGTGCGTGCGTACGGAGTGTGATGGTTGCGGCTGTTTCTGGGCGGGCGTGTGCGCAGGCAGACAGTCGTGCTACCATGCCCCCCTGAGAGATGGATGTCGTGCTGTCCGCTCCACCGGCACCGGAGACCGGCAGCGTTCCTCTGCAGGAGGGCACGGCTGGGGCTCTCGCAACACGCAACGTTCCGATCGTGTCGGAGCCTCGGTACTTGCAAATGGCGGCGTTGAGGTTATTGGAAGTTTTAAGGAATGGCTCGACGTGGTTCAGGCTGTCCGAATGAATTTGGATCTCGCGGCAAACGCAGTGGGAACTAATGGAAGTTCGGCATGAGAAAGCCAAAAAATACGATATGCAAAATATTGAAATTTTGGTACAATAGACATGTCAATTCCCAATACAAACATGGACACACCAAAGAAAATTGCACGACCGTTGTTCGTGATCGCCTTCACCATTGCCGCCGCATTCTTTGCGGCCATCAATGTCAACGAACAAGTGAGGGCCTCTGTGAGCGGCTTCCTGGCCTTTACGACAGCGACACCTTCGAAAGGAATCTGTTGGGTGGGTGGAGCGCCGGACGTTCCTCAAACCTACACGCAAGCCGATGTTGGACAGGGGTACGCTAAAGTGCAAAAAGGCACGAACTTCACGACGAGTGCGGCCCTCAAAGCTGCTTGCACGGAAGACGATTACGACGCCTTGCGGTCGCTGTACTGCGAGCAGAATCCCGGGACACACTTCTTTAAGAACATTGCAATGTACGGACAGGATGACAAGTACATTCTCTATTCCATGGACTGCGGACCCGATTGTAACTGGTATGACTGCTCTGAGATTCCCCCGGGAGCCTCCTCCTCGGCTTCCTCTTCCTCCGCTCCGTCGACGGCCTGGAAGGGTATCTGCGATGTTCGGAACAGCCACACAAATCTTCCCTCCTATGCTGACGAAGATTCCGGGCGGGGGTATGCCAAAGTGAACAAAGGCACGAACTTCGCGTCGTTGAATGCGATCAGCGCGGCGTGTACGCAAGCGGATTATGATGCCCTCGGCCGGACGTTCTGCGCACAGAATCCGGGCGGTTCCTACCAGAGGGAAGTGGGGATGTTCGATCAGGACGACAATTATCACTCGAACAGTTGCGGGAACTTCGGCTGCGAGTACGTCCAATGTCCCGCGTCGTCCTCGTCTTCTTTGATCTCAACCTTCAAAGGAGCCTGCGTCGTGCGCGATTCCTACACCGATCTTCCCTCCTACAATGATCCTGATGCGAAGGACGGATACGTCAAAATGGGGAAGGGGACGAACTTCGTGTCGATCGATGATGTCCGCGACAGGTGCACGCAAGACGACTACGAAGCCCTGGGCGAGAAGTTCTGTGCGGTCACTCCCGGCGGTTCCTATCAAATGCAAGTGGCGACGTACCATCAGAACAACAGGTACAAGTCCACGGGCTGCGGGAACTTCGGCTGCGATTATGTCACATGCCCGGAGGGCTCCTCGGCTTCCACAGAGGAGGATAGTGCGGACACCGACGACTCGGGAGAGGAAATGACGCCTCCCCCCGCAGGTTTCGAGGAGGAGGTCATTACCAACACTGTTGCCAACAAGACACTCCCTCCGGCGAAGTATGAGGATGATGTCCTTACCGATATTGCAGCCTACAAGAATCCCTTCCCGGATACGGACCTCGATCAGCTCATCGGTAAGGCGGCTGCAGAGCTCTATCGTCGCGCCGCCATCGGAGGTTTCCCCGATGGACAGTTCAAGAGCGATCGTCCCGTGAACCGTGCGGAGGCCGCGAAGTTTTTGCTCCTCACACGCTCCGAAACGGTCAAGGATGCGAACAACAACGGTCGCTTCCCCGACGTCATTGATGGCCAGTGGTATACCAAATTTGTCATCACGGCGGCGAACAAAGGGATCATTAAGGGCTATCCTGACGGGACGTTCCGCCCGGCGGATCAGGTGAAGACCGCGGAATTTCTGAAGATGCTCTCGCTCACCTTCGGACTGGAGTTGAAAATGGACTACGGGTACAGCGATGTGCCTGCGGACAGTTGGTTTGCACCCTATGCCGGTATCGCCCAGGAATACAATCTCTTCCCGGATCGTGAGTCGTCCCTCCTGTCGCCCGAAAAGCCTCTGTCTCGCGGAGACGTCGCGGTGGCCATCTATCAGTACCTCGCGAATCGGTAGGGTTGATCATGCGAGGACATAAGATTGAAAAGCTGGACGAACATCCGTTCTGTGCAATATGACAAAGTGCAAGATTGGCTCCCCCGGCCCGTGCTCCGCTCGGCTTCGCTTCGCCGTAGCTACGCAGGGCCTCGCTGGAAGTTAAGGGTGGCGTTGAGTTTTGGGATGTTGTGAGAGATGGCTCCGCAGGCTGGGTGTTTTCAGAACTCAGTCACTTATTTGGGCTTCTGAGGCAGTACCCCACCACGCCATTTACTATTTCTACGTGGCTTAAAATCAGCACAAACGTTAAGAATACTTCTTTCTGAGTAAAAGATTCCTTTTCTCCTCTGGGAGTCTCTTCCAAAAATGGCTTGCTGGCCTGTAAGCCGATGCTTAAGTGTTGGTGTGCTGATTCCGAGAACACACCTTTGGGTCGGTTCGTCGCAGCCCGGGTGCGGCATGACGCTACAGACTGAGGAAAATCTCTGATCGTTCCGTGTCCATGAATGCGACAATCATCGCTTAAATCTGATCTACAACCAAAGCATATTTTCCGCATGTGCAAGCGGTAAAGCTTGACTTTTTGGTGTCGGCCATAGGGTATGCCGCTTTTTCAAAGACGGCATCTCACCCCTTACTCCATGTCTCCATACTCGTCCTCTCT
>MNWP01000001.1 GCA_001872575.1 Candidatus Peregrinibacteria bacterium CG1_02_54_53
TGGGAAACGTTTCTCAAAGAGAGAACGATCGGTGAGAATACGAGACACTGGCACTACACCCATCGCAGAATTCGGAGTGCCTACTACAGTGTGAAAAGGAATCTTCCATACCTGTTCACCTACCTGCGACATCCAGAGTTGAACATTCCCAACACGAGCAATTCTCTGGAAGGAATATTCACACACATCAAGAAGAATATTCGTCTCCATGGCGGACTCCGCATCGATCAGAAACTACCCATGATTGAGGAGTTCCTACGAGCGAAGTGAGCAGTATTTCAGCCTGCAAAATTGTCCACTACGCCGCATATTCAGACGTTCACGAATATCCATGTGCACGTTGTAATCACTGGAGTGCACGTAGTACACCACCTCGAACAGCAATGCAGAGTCGCCGAATTCTTTGAAGTGCACGCGGTCCAACGAAGACTCTTCAGTTTCTTTAATCACCTGCGTGACGATTTCTTTCGCACGCTTAAGCTTGTCGGTCGATGTTCCATACTCCAAACCGAATGTGAATAACACTCGACGATCGCGCATTTTTTTGAAGTTCTGGATGCGCGCGGCAGTGAGTTCGCTATTCGATATGACCAATTCTTCCCCGCTCAACGCAAGAATGCGCGTGGTCTTGAGCCCGACTCGCTGCACGGTGCCCATGTGCGGACCAACCACAATGAAATCCCCCGTTTCAAACGGGCGATCGATATAGAGCGAAATCGAGTTGAAGACATCGCCGAGAATGTTCTGCACGGCCAGTGCCACGGCGATGCCTCCCACGCCGAGACTGGCGACGAGTGCGGTGACCTCAATGCCGAGATTTGAAAGAATAAGTAACAAAGCGAGCGCCCAGAGTACGATCTTCGTTGCAATTTTGAGCAGCGCGAGAATGCCCTCGTTGGGCTGTTCGCCAAGAGGAACCAATCGTCGCTCAATCAGAAACTGCACAATGCGCTGTGTGATTCGTGTTGCTTCAATAATCAGAATAACGAGGATGATATTGCGAAGGGTGGTTGTTGCTTTTGGCGGCAGAGAAACAAATGTGAGGGTGACCGCTGCGGCAACCGCGCCGTAGAAGAACGGCCCGATTTGTTCCACGGTATGCACGACCGTATCCCCGACACTGCCTCCGATTCTGTGGACGATTTTTTTGAAACGAGAGAGCACAACACGCTTAACGATCCATAGTACTGCGAGAGTCACTGCAAATATCGCCAGTGCCGTAAGTGTCTGCGGCGAGAAGAAAACCAGAAGTCGATCGAGGATGCTTTGCCATGTCATAGAGTGCTGCAGAAATATTTTGTAAAAAATTCAGTCATGCAGTACTACAAATGCCCGTTTCATGTTCCGCACACAAGAAAATTACATGAAAAACTCTTGCCTCATCACGGCAATGTTCTATAGGGTCGAGTCACGTACTTCTTTCCCCACGTCACTATGTTCTTCAGTGATGGTGAGAATGGCGGTACCCCGGTCCCGGCAATGCCGGCTCCGACGCCAGCGGAACCTTCTGCTCCGACGCCTGCAGCACCTGCAGCACCCGAGGCACCAGCTG
Source organism: Candidatus Peregrinibacteria bacterium CG1_02_54_53 (assembly GCA_001872575.1). Classification (GTDB taxonomy): domain Bacteria; phylum Patescibacteriota; class Gracilibacteria; order Peribacterales; family Peribacteraceae; genus Peribacter. The sequence continues at coordinate 1,553 of MNWP01000001.1, forward strand.
CCTAATGGCAGATTCCGCGAGGGGAGGGCAGGCTCATATGAGACTGTTCTCCTCTCACACCCAAACCCTATTCGTATCGCAGAGCTTCAATCGGACGGAGCTTGGCTGCTTTCCATGCGGGCAGCATGCCGAAGAAAATTCCCACACAGACCGAGAAGGCAAACGCGAGTACGACCGATGACAGGGCGATGCTGGCATCGAAACTGAAATAGTATTTCACGATCCACGATCCTGCGGCGCTGATCAGAATTCCCACAATGCCGCCCATCACGCTCAGTACGGTCGATTCGACAAGAAACTGCAGAAGAATGTCACGTTTCTTGGCGCCGATGGCCTTGCGGATGCCTATTTCGCGCGTGCGTTCCGTTACCGATACCAGCATGATATTCATCACGCCGATACCGCCCACAAGCAGTGAGATGGCGGCGATGCCGCCAAGGAGCATCGTGAACATACTGGTGACCGCGTTCAGTGTTTCGACGGCATCCGCCTGATTGAGCACCGTGAAATCCTGATCCTTCGCATCGGTGATGCGATGTTCGTTTAAGAGGACGGCGGTAATCACCTGTTGCGTGTGTTCCATATCGGACTGATTGCCGACAGAGACGTAGATGGAGCTCACTTCACTCGTTCCCGTCAGTCGCTGCTGCATCGTCGAGAGCGGAATGATGATCATGTCATCCTGGTTTTGAAAACCCTGCTGACCTTTGGTCTGCAATACTCCGATTACCGTGAAGATGTTGTTGCCGATGCGAATGTCATTGCCGAGTGGATCGGATATGTCGGGAAAAAGCGACGCAACGGTCTGCGAGCCCAAAACGGCGACCTTGCTGAAATTTGTCACATCGTTTTCGGTGATGAAATTTCCGTATGCAACCGGTGTGTTGCGCACCGTGCTGTAGTCGGCGGTTGCACCGACGATGGTCGTCGAGACGTTCAGATTACCCACGATTGCCTGACTGCGACTGCGTAGTTCCGGTGCAATGCCGTTCAGGCCCGGTACAAATTGCGCTATTGCAGCGGCATCTTCATTCGGCAGAGCACTGCTGCCACCGCCACCTCCCCCGTAACGCACATTGGTCTGGGTAGGGCTGCCCGGCGAGACCGCGAGCAGATTGGTTCCCAGGCTCTCGATACGCGACGTCACGCTCTTCTGCGCACCCTGTCCGATGGCAACCATCAGCACGACCGATGCCACGCCGATGATGACGCCGAGCATGGTGAGGATCGAGCGCATTTTGTTGCTTCCGATTGCCCCCAGGGCATTACGGATATTTTCCAGGATGTTCATGAGTAAAAGTTAGTGGAAAAGAGAGGAGAACCGGAGAGGAATAAAGAAGCAAGAGTCAGGAATTATGAGAAACGAAGAAGCTGTCATTCTTAATTCTTAATTCATAATTCTTCGTGAGGAAAGTGCAGCCAACAGTAACGACAGTCAGAGTCATTGTTTGAAAATAAGGCCATCTTGAATGTGAATCGTGCGTTGGGCGAAGGCGGCAACCGATGCCTCGTGCGTGACCATGGCAATCGTTTTGCCCTGCGCATTGAGTTTGGTGAGGATGCTCATCACTTCTTCGCCCGTGTGCGTGTCGAGAGCACCCGTGGGCTCGTCGGCGAGGATGATGGCCGGATCGGTGACGAGAGCCCGTGCGATGGCCACACGCTGCTGCTGCCCGCCCGAGAGCTCATTGGGATTATGGGCAAGGCGCTCCGTCAGCCCAACGACGTGCAGTGCCTCTCGAGCCTTCTTTTCCGCCTCTTTTCGCGGCCAACCCTGATAGAGGAGCGGCTGCATCACCTGTCGCAAGGCGTCCATGCGCGGCAGAAGATTGAATGCCTGAAAGACGAAACCGATGCGCTTGCTGCGTACATCCGCCTGTTGGTTCTCTGAGAGCGTTGCGACCTCCTTTTTTTCCAACAGGTACGATCCTTTCGAAGGCGTATCGAGCAGGCCGATGATGTTCATCAATGTGGATTTACCCGAGCCCGACGGCCCCATGATGGCGACGAATTCCCCCTTGCCGATACCGAGAGAAATCTCCTTCAGCACGATGAGCTGTTCTTGACCGAGGGGATAGGCCTTGGTGATGTTCGTCAGATGGATCATGGCGTTAGTTACGGGGCCCGCCTCCTCCCCCGCTGAGTCTGCCCATATTGCGCATGAGTTGCTGCTGCGAGTCGGTGGCGGTGCCGGTTGTCTGATTGGAGGCCGTTGATACATTCAGCGAAAGCACGCTGTTACCTTCCTGCAGACCTGAGACAATCTCGGTATTGCGGCCGTCCGTGACCCCGGTTTCGACTTGAACGGTTTCCCCGTTACCCATCTGCACAGTGACACTTCCTCCATTTCTCTGCAGAGCCAGATTCGGGATAACGCGCACATTTTCTCTTCGTGCCGTTTCCACCTCAACGGTAGCGGTCATACCGGAGAGGATGGTCAGATTTTCCGGTGTCGGGAATTTCACATCGACGTTGTACGACACCACTCCCGATTGCTGAACGGGCGTGGGATTGATTTCGAATATCGATCCCTCAAATTGCCGGCCCGGAAGGGCATCGAGCGTGATGTGCGCGGGCATATCTTTGCGCACCTTCACGACATCCACTTGGTCCAGAGGGATTGTAATCAACAGATAGGCGGGGTTCTCGAGTACGATGTACTTGGCCTCTGTGGTATCGGCAAGAAGGTTGTCACTCACCTGATAATCCACGCGTCGCACGATGCCGTCGAACGGCGCAATGATGCGATAGTCATCCAGCGTCTTGTTGAGCTTGGTGAGCGAGGCGCTCTTCTGCCCGACATCGTTTTCTTTGAGTTTGATTTGCAGGTCCAAATCTCTCAGCGTGCTCTGATAATCAGCCTCTTTCGCCAGTTGCGATTCCTGATTCGTTGTGAGGGTGTTCTGCTTGGTTTGCAGCGTAGTGCTGGGCAGCGAATCTTCTTCTGCGAGGGCAACGAGACCGGCGCGTGCAGTGCGTGCGCTGTCGACGAGCCCTGCCGCTGTCGATCGATTGGTGTTCACGGTCGTGCGGAGTGTGCTTAACGCGTCCACGGTGAACTCGATAGAATCCGTGACGGCTCCCTGTAGCAGAATGTAGGTTTGCTCGCTGAGCCGCTGCAGTGTCTCTGCCAGATCCTGTGCATCACTCAGTGCCTTTTGGACGATCTGCGGGTCACGTTCTGTGTTGAGCTGTGTTCCGTAGGTCTGCCGCATCGCTGTTGCCTGATTCACTCCTGAACGGAAGCTCAGCTCCACATCATCCTTGAGTAACCAGTCGCGGAAGAGAAGACGATCGATTTCGAGTGTGGTGATATCAGAAGGCGGACGCGCAGCCGCATCGGATGTCAGAATTCCGTAGAATGAATCGAGCAATTTCTCTGAGGCAATGAGGATATCCTGTGCCGTTGATGCGAGGCCGAGCAGCTCGGTCGAACGCGTTTCTTTCAGGTCATTCTGGGCTTGTTCTACGGCACGGCGCGCAGAATTCAGACTGTTCTGTGCCGTCAGAATATCGGCATCACGGTCGGCTTTCAGTTGTTCCAGTTGCAGCCGGCTCGCCTCGAGTGAGAGTTGCGACTGCCGGATATCGGCCAATGCAGTCGTCTTTTCAAGCTCGGCGATCACCTGACCCTTCTTCACGCTATCACCCTCCTTCACGCGTACGCTTGCCACTGTGCCCTTCTGGTTGAATTTCAGTTGTTGTTCATTGGCGAAGGTCACCGTTCCCACGGCTTTCACCGAGGTAATGATGGTCTGGCGCTGCACGATCGAGAGATTGCCGGTTGTCGTTCTAGACTGCGTGTTGCTCTGGGCAAGGGCCAGATAACTGCCGCCCAACACCATTGCGGATGTAAGGCCCATCAGATAACTGCGAATGCGAATGGTGCGTATGAAATTGCGCAGCCATTGCGGCATGCGTGAGTGCATGGCTTCGTCAGCCGAAGAAATCTCAAGAGTACTCATTGTCGTGGTCCGACGGATGAACCGGAAGATGAAAGCACGGTGCCGCTTCCGCCGGGAACTTGTTCCTCGGAGCCTTGGCGAAGGGGGATGCGGCCGCCGAACGGAAGCTCCACTCCTTTTTCAGCTGCGAGATCGCGCAGATTTTTGCCGCTCTGTAATTCCTTCTGCAGATCTTCGACAGTCATTCCCAGCTGCTCCGCAATGGCCGAGATATTCTGTCCTCCCATGGCATTACCCTGTCGTTGCTGAAAATTTGTACGGCCCGTGGGAAGCGCGGTCTGACTCGATGGTCGCACCAAGCGCAATCCTCCAACGGCGAGCAGAAGGACGAGAAAGCCTGAAACAAGGCCGAGAATGAATGAGAGAAGATGGAATGTCTCCATGGCGAGCAATTGTCAAAATAAGTAAATAGTGTAGAATTAACGATTGTACAATGCGATGGTTAAGAGGAGGTTAAGGCGAGATATTGTTAAGAAATAGGATCTTTGATGGCTTCTTAATCTCTCCTTAATCCATCTGTCTCTATGCTATTTCCTGCAACATTCGCTTTTGTCACTTTTTATGCACATCCTCCTCATTGAAGACCAGGAGAAACTGGCAGAGAACGTACGACAGTTTCTTTCGCTGGAACATTACGCCGTGACCGTGGCGCACGACGGCAAAGAAGGTTTCGAGAAAGCGATGACACAGGAGGTGGATCTGCTCATTCTCGACGTGAATCTGCCGGGCATGGATGGGTACCTTATCTGTTCCATGTTACGACAGCACAAGAAGAACATGCCGATTCTCATGCTCACCGCGCGCACCAAGCAGCAGGAAATCGTGCATGGGCTTGATCTGGGGGCAGACGACTACCTCGGCAAGCCATTTGATTTGGATGAGCTGCTCGCGCGGGTTCGTGCTCTTCTGAGGCGCAAAACAGCAGACAAACAGCCGCAACTGACCGCGGGCGCCATCATGCTCGATACGAACACGCACGAAGTGCGCAAGAACGGAAAGCGTATCGATCTTTCTCCAAAGGAGTACGCCCTCTTTGAATTCCTTTTGCGCAATAAGGGAACGGTGCAGGAGCGTCCGCGCATCATCGAACATGTGTGGGGCGGCCGTGATGATCTGATGTTCTCGCAGACTGTGGACGTTCACGTCGCCTACCTGCGGCGTAAACTGGGCAAGAGTGTCATCGAAACGGTTCCCGGTAAGGGGTATCTCGTTCCTTCCGACCCCGCATAAATGTTCAAGCGCATCAGCTACACCATCGCGCTACAGTTCACCGCCTTCGTTTTTCTGCTGCTCGTGAGCAACGGAGCAATTTTTCTCATTGCCGATATTGGTAATGCGCAGCGGCAGATGCGATTTCGTCTGGAGCGCATGGCAGAGGGCGTTGCATTTCGATTCGATACGGCAGTGCCACTCGTTCCACGAGGTATACCGCCCGGTATGCGTGAGCGTATGCGCATCGTGGACACCGAAGGTAAGGTGATCGTCGAGGGCATGCTCATGAACGAGATCCCCTTCACGGATGGTGAAATATTCGAAGAAGTTCTGGTGCAGGGTGAGCCCTACGCCATCCTCACCGAGCCGATTGTGCGCAATGGTCAAACGGTGGGATTCGTACAGGTTGCCGACGTGGTCCGGTTGCCCCGAGGCGATCTGCCCGAGCGCGGCCTGATCTTTCTGATTGTGAGCGGCGCCATCTCGGCTCTCACGTTCTTCGTGGGCCTCTTTTTTGCTCGTCATAGCCTGAAGCCGGCCGAGCAGATGATGGAGCGTCTTGAGCAGTTCACGCAGGATGCGAGTCACGAGCTCAAAACTCCTCTCGCCGCACTCAGCTCTTCTCTCGATCTCGCGCTGAAAACCGAGAAATATCGCGAGGGCATTCTGTCGGCCAAGCAGGATCTGAAACAGGTTTCCGTGCTTGTGGAGCGGCTGCTCGAGCTGGCACGCCTGGATAAATTCGTTCGCGCGGATGAAGTGGTCGACCTTACCGCTCTTGTTGAGGAATCAACGGAACGATTTCAATCACTGGCGAAAGAAAGGAGCATCGTTATTGAACCCAAGCTGGACGATAACGTCACTGTGCACGGCGATGCCGTATTGGTGCGACAAATTGTCGAGAACCTGCTCTCCAATGCCATCAAATTCAGCAAGCCCGCCGGTGGCACGATTCATGTGCGACTCACTCCAAAGGCGCTCTTTGTTCAAGACAGCGGCGTGGGCATCGACTCGTCGGCACTGCCGCATATTTTCAATCGCTTCTATCAGGCGGAATCTTCGCGCGCCAAAGAAGGATTCGGTTTGGGGCTTGCGCTTGTGAAACGTATTGTCGAGCTCCATGGATGGACAGTGGATGCGCAAAGCACCTCGGGCAAGGGCAGTACCTTCACGGTGCACTTTGGCTCGCAGAGCCACGCAACGCACTCTTAATAGGCTCTTAACATCGACCCTCTATTCTGAGCATGTCGCGACTTTATTTCATTCCCCTTTCTCCTCATGAATAAATTCTCGCTCGGCACACTCGTGGGCATTTCCTCACTTGTTCTCGTGCCCCTGCTGGCATCGGCGGCCTCATCCGCCTCCGGAACGTCAGCGAATTTTCCCCGTGAGCGTCCTGTTCCCTCGCAGGAATGCATTCAGGCACTCGTGGCGAAGCAGGACTTGGTGTTGAGTACCTTCGATGCCACCTCGGTGGCTCGTAAGAGTGCCATGCAAACACATCGTGACGCTCTTAGCGCAGCTGCAACTCTCACTGACGAGACCCAGCGGCAGGCCGCTGTTCAGCAGGCCAATGAAGATTTTCGTACAGCCATGCAAGATTTAAAGCCGGCAAACTTCGCAGAGACGGAAGCCGCACGTGAGGCCGTACACGATGCCTGTGGAGGCGCCATGGGCCCCAAGGGCGGCATGGGCCTTGGACGTGGTAGTGGAGTCGGCGGAGGCCGCATGATGGGCGAATTCCGCGAACATGGTATGCGTGGCCAACGCCGCGGCGGTCCGGCAGGCCCCGAAACCGGCGACGAATAACATCATCGGCGGACGCAAAAAGAAGCTGCCGGAGGGCAGCTTCTTTAAGTATGCAGAGGACTCTCAAAAGAGCTCACGTTTCCAGAGTGTGCGCTCCAAACTGAGTCGTCCGGCTCCCTGAGCAAACAGCACGGCAAATGTGGCGACGTAGAGCAGGGCCAGCTCGCCGCGATTCTGGATGGGCAACATGCCGTTGCTGAAGTGCGCCTTGAAATAGGCACTGATGAGCAGGATCGTGCCGAGGAGTGCTACAAGTCGCGTAAAGACCCCGAAGACCAAGGCAGCACCACCAGAGAGTTCGCAGAGGCCGATGAATCCCATGAACCCGTTCACGGCGAATTGGCCGTCGAGCATGCCGAGCTTCTGCATGCCGTGTTGCAGAAAGAGGAGCCCGACTAAAATACGAAAAAGAACATAGAGCGTGTTAGCACTCTTGGAAGAAAGAGAAGAGAAGAGCATGAAAACAGAGGGGAAAGAATCCTCAGCGTAGCGGATTCTGGTGTGAGGATTCAATCATCGGCATCAATGGGCTTCTTTGTGATCATTCTCTGCTTCTCCTGCCGTATTTGTGTTGTCAGGGAATATTCTCTGCTGTACCGTTTCTCCGCTTTTCAAGGGGTTGTAGCTCAGTTGGTTACCCGCCTTCGTCCCGCACATGCGGGACTACGGACGGGCAGGGAGCGGTCGCCTGCCTGCCCGGCGAAACCCGAGGAGCGGAGCGACGAAGGGTGAAGTCGGGTCACGCGGAAGGCCGTTGGTTTTCGCGTTCTCTTCATTCTTTGCGTTGTCTTCTGCGCTGTCCTCAGCTACCTTTTCTCCGCCTCTGTATGGGGTTGTAGCTCAGTTGGTTAGAGCGTCCGCCTGTCACGCGGAAGGTCGCGGGTTCGAGTCCCGTCAGCCCCGCCATCGTACCGTTGATTGTGGTTCCTGCCTTTCGTGAAGCGAGGCATCCTCGTTGTGCAGGTAATACCCCGAGATGCGTTCGAATCACGTTCAGAGTGTCCCTTCACTCCATTCAAATGTTATCTCTCTTTTCGACGTTGTCCCGTCACGACCGTAACGCAATCTGCAATCTCTTTGGCCCTCTTGCGCAGTTCCTCAATGGAGCCTGTCTTCAGGTCATCATGCGCCAGAGCGACCCCCATGCGTCTGTGCACGCGGGTGAAGGGCTTGCCGAAGATCCTGACGTCACTCTTCGGTATGGCCAGTGCATTCTCGAGCCCGGCATAATCCTTGATCACCCTGGTCTCTATCGTTGCGAGAATCACGGCACTTGCGCCCATGCGCTCCTGTGTGATTTCCAAGATGGGTAGCCCCAGAACCGCGCGCGCATGAAGGTCAAACTCCGAGAGGTTCTGCGTTCGGGCCAGTGTCACCATACCGGTGTCGTGCGGACGCGGAGAGAGTTCCGAAAAGAACACGCCCTTTTCATTCAAGAGAAAGAATTCCACGCCCCAGATGCCGGCACCCGTGAGTGATTTCGTGATCGTATCGGCCATGTTCTGTGCCTCTTTCAGATGCGCCTCGCTGATGGCAGCCGGCTGCCAGCTTTCCATGTAGTCGCCGCGTTCCTGCCGGTGACCGATGGGCGGACAGAAGAGCGTTTTGCCGCTCTGCTGTGTTACGGTCAGCAGTGTGATTTCGGTCTCGAAGCGGATGAACTCCTCCACGATGACCTCTTGCGCGCCTCCACGGCCTTTCGTCACCGCATACTCCCACGCCTTGTCGATGTCGCTCTCCGCTTTGACGGTTGATTGCCCTTTGCCCGAGGAGGACATGATCGGTTTCACGACACAGGGGATGCCGATCTCTTTCACAGCCGCCCGAAATTCCTCGGACGTGGTTGCATAGGCGTACTTCGCGGTCTTGAGCTTGAGCTCCTTCGCTGCGAGCTCGCGAATCGCTTTGCGGTTCATGGTGAAGTTCACGGCACGTGCGCTGGGCACCACGTGAATGCCGTTCTTCTCGTGCTCGTAGAGTCGCTCGGTGCGGATGGCCTCGATCTCGGGGATGATGATATCGGGTTTATGCTTCGCCACGATGCTGTCGAGGGCATCCCCGTCCAGCATACTGATGACTTCGTGCTCATCGGCCACCTGCATGGCCGGTGCCCCGTCATAACTATCCACGGCAACGACTTTTTGGCCGAGACGCTTGAGGGCAATGACCAATTCTTTTCCCAGTTCGCCGGAACCAAGCAGCAGAATGGTTTTCAGTATGAGAGGGGATGGAATGAGACCAAGAATCCAGAGAACGACAGAATAAGCACACAGTACACTGAGGCTTTCGTGAATTCAAAACACTGAGGCGGCCTCTTATTTATCCACTTTACCGTCCATAGCATACATTGGCAGGTATCGGGTACACTGCCCCGCATGGACGTTCTCACTCCAGAGCAGGAGGCAACGCTGGCTGAATTGCAGGGGAAAGGAGCATTTCGTCTGGCGGTGCAGAATGCCTACAACCACATTATCATCACAAATACCGATGGGGTCATTCTATATGCAAATCAGGCCACGCAGCGCATTACGGGGTACAGCCAGCAGGAAATGATCGGTAAAACTCCCCGGCTCTAGGGCGGTGAAATGTCGCGTGCCTTTTACGACAAGTTATGGAGGTGCATCAAAGAGGAGCGCAATCCCTTCATTGGGGAGTGCACCAATCGTCGCAAGAGCGGCGAGAAGTACCAGGCACGCCTTACGATCTCACCGATGAAAGAAGAAGATGGAACATTGATCGGGTTCGTTGGTATTGAAGAAGAGATTTCATCTTCCTGAGATTACGGTCCTGCAAGAGCACCCGTTATGTATGATTAGTGGTGAAGAGTGTCATTTCTTACATCCCAGATGCAGAAAGTCTCCTTCGTGCAGGGGAGTGACACGCGGATCGAAGGCAGTGGCATGGCCGCCCTCCTCCTCCACGATGCGCTGGAGTTCAAGAGTATCGCCAAGAGCGGACAAACCCTGATGCTGTCGTTCCGCATCTATCCACAGGAGCAGGCGGGCATCGGCTATGTCTCCCGGATGCACGCCATCCAAAAATTCACAATCTGAAGAACCAAATGTTGCCGGGTTCGTTGCATCGAACACAGACATTCCCGCGGTACGCAACTGCATTGGCAGATCCGTGAGAATGCCGTAATGATCCTGTTCCTGCCTCAGGGCATCGGCAACGGATTGTGCGAATGGAGGGAGGAGCACGATCACCTCAATACCCTCTTTGCGCAGTTGTTCAACAAGATGCAGAAATCTCTGTATGTGCCGGGGATCCGCATGCGTTGCGTAAGTATATCGATCTTGTCCTGTTCTGATCTGCCGAATCTCACCGAAGGGACTCTCTTTGGTCGCAGGCACAATACCCACATTCGGATCAACGGATGGGTACTGTGATCCGTCGGGCGCAAAGCCGCTTCGACGTTTGAGGGCTTGTATACCGATATTGCATGGCCCTGCGCGGACAGGGCGGAGGATGGTACTGACATAATCGTTGAGGGTGATTTTTCCTTCTTTGAGCCAGAGGAAAGGCTTGAAGAGGAAGTAGCCCTCGAACTGGTGCAGGGGCTTCGCTCTGGGAAGGTACGGAACGGGAGGGATGTAAGAGCCGTTGAACCACCAGAAGTCCACGCCAAAGATCACGGTCTTGGGCGCGTATGGGCTTTGCAGAATTCCTTCAACGACATCCTGCCCTTCATTCAGGTTTGAAACAGTGTTACTGAGGTTGTAGAAGGGACGACGGAAGAACCGCTCACGGAACTGCAGCATGCGTGACGAGCCGATGGTCACGATGTCCGGCTTTTTCAATGATAATGCATCGAACTTGTAGCGGAATGTATCTCCGTACAGAGCGGTGCCATAGAGACAGAAGCTCCTGGGGTCCTGTTGGAGGGCGAGGATCTGCGGGATCGGCATGAGCTCCCCTGCATTTCTTAAGAAGAGATAGTTTAAACACAGGAGTACGAGGATTGGTGTGCTGAAGACAGCCAGCCAAAGCAGGTAGCGCCGCTCCCTAGAACTGGAAGTAGATGAAGACATGCTCCTGAGCAAGGAAGAGAGTAGTGACAGCCGCCATGGCGATTGTCGTGGAAAAGAGTGCGTACAGAACGTTCGGTTTCCAGCGGATTGTCGGAACAAACGAGTCTTGTTTGTCTTCGGATTTTGGGTCGGGTAGGAGGTCCGTAACAAACGCCTGTGTGGTGGGCGCGAACCAGACGATGAATGAGAGTATTGCCAGAAGTTGCAGACATCGTTTCCAGGCGAAGGCAGTGACGAGCAAGCTTGTTTCGGTTGAGAATGCGAATCCGTGCAATCCCATCATGCTCTGCAGGAGCGATAGGGCGGTAGAAAGATCCGCGGCACGAAAGAACACCCAACCAATGGTGAGCATGAGGAAGGTGAGTGGTACGGCGAACAGGCGCACCACCGAAGCCACGGGGTGAAGCCATCGGAATGCCGCTGCTTTCAGCCATACGCGATGCAGAGCCAGCCATCCTCCGTGCCAGGCGCCCCAAATAATGAAGGTCCATCCCGCGCCATGCCACACACCTGCGATCAGCATGGTGAGGAACAGGTTGAGCAGCGTGCGCGCCTCGCCGCGGCGACTCCCGCCCAAGGGAATGTATAAGTTTTCCATCAGAAACCGCGAGAGCGTGATATGCCAACGCCGCCAGAATTCGCGGATAGACCCCGATCGATACGGAGCATTGAAATTGAGCGGCAGGCGCACACCCATCATCTGTGCGATGCCGATAGCCATGTCGGTGTAACCCGAGAAGTCGAAGTACAACTGAAACGAATAGGCAATTGCCCCCATCCACGCATCGGCAAAGCCAATAGATGTACCGGATGCCGTCGCATTGAAGATCAGATTCGCGTAGGCGCCTACAGAGTCGGCAAGTATGACTTTCTTAAAAAGACCGATACTCAGCACCGTCAGCCCGACGGCGAGGTTCCGACTGATAATTCTGCCTGGAGGGCTCTTGAGTTGCGGCGAAAGATCCGCGTGGTGTGCGATGGGGCCGGCGAGCAGATTGGGGAAGAAGGTAACGAAGAGCAGGTAATGCAGAACGTTACGCTCTCTCGTCTTTCCCCTGTAGACATCAACGAGGTAGGCGATCTGTGTGAACGTGAAGAACGAAATACCAAGTGGCAGGATGATCGCGACAGGGTGCAGCGGTGCCCCGAATGCTCTCAGTGTTTCGACGAAAAAACCCAGGTACTTGAAGTATCCAAGAAGTAAAACATTGCCTGCGATTCCCATAGTAAGTAGAGCCTTGCTGCGGTGCCGGATGAGCAGAAGCCCGCAAAAGTAGTTGAAGAATACCGACCCCAACAGCACAAGAAGGTAGATCGGTTTCCACCAGCTGTAGAAAACAAGCGAAGCGATGATGAGGAAAAATATGGCCGAGTGCAGTCGGCCCGCTCTCTGTAACAGCAGAACGAGCAGCAATACGACTGGCAGAAAGCCGAACAGGAAGACGGGCGAATCGAATGCCATAAGCGTCGCACCCGATAATCGCCCCTCCTACCATCGAAAACAAGGTTCCTGGGGGCAAGAGATCAAAAATAATTCGTTTCTTCTTGTCTTTGCCGTGCGTATGGGTAGCCTCCCCACAACTTTCCATGTTTTCTTCTATGGAGCACAAACTTTCCGATGTAGGTTTCGAACCTTCCGATGAGAAGCGCAGCGTCCCTCATATCCTTCGACGGGAATCCGTCCATCCATCGCCCGATGCCACCACGCTCATGCCCCGCATGCAGCAGGTGAACTGGAGCGTGGTTGCACGAGGCAAAATCAACCAGGCACTCTCTCATATTCATGGCCAAGGGCCGGATCACATTATTCCGAGCTATGTTGCCGATGCAGCGCATGTCGGATTGCAGCGGATACTTCCTGTTATCGATTTCGACCATCTTGATCACTATGTATCCCGTATATGTGAAGCAGCCGTCGACGCGTATAACAAAACGGCAAATGCCGTCGTCAAAGCTGATACCGAACAGGCAGTCGAAGAGGGTGTCACTGCCGCAGTCGAAGAGGTTGAAGATATTGCTGCACAGAACGCCCTGCAAACGACGTGATGCCTGTTTAGAGTGCTGGTTTCTTCGTGTGCCATTCCGTTGCTTTTTCGTAGGCGTTGCCTGCCTGCAGGATTGCCTCTTCGCCCCACTGTGGGCCTAAGATCTGCATGCCAATGGGAAGATTATCTTTTGAGAATCCGCACGGCAGCGAGAGCCCCGGAATGCCGGCAAGATTGATGGGAGCTGTGAAGATATCTTCCAGATACATCTGCACGGGATCGTCGGTATGTGCGCCGATAGTGAATGCGGGCGTTGGAGCCACGGGAGTGAGCAAGCAATCAACTTTCTTAAAAACCTCCTCAAAATCGTTCTTGATGAGCGTGCGAACTTTCTGTGCCTGGCGGTAGTACGCATCGTAGTATCCGGCCGAGAGCGCGTAGGTGCCGATCATGATGCGGCGCTTCACTTCATCCCCAAAACCGCTCGAACGCACATGCTCGTAGTATTCGATGAGAGTGAGAGGGTGCCGCCCTTCGACTTCGCTCAGGGTGGAATTCGTTTCGGTATGACCGTAACGAATTCCATCGTAGCGGGCCATGTTCGAGCTGACCTCAGAAGGCACGATCACGTAGTACGTTGCAATGGCGTACGGCGAGTGAGGCAGGCTGACATCGACCACCTTTGCCCCCATTGCGGTGAAGACTTTGGCCGCTTCGCGTACGAATGCTTCCACCTGCGGGTCCATTCCCTCGACGAAGTACTCTTTGGGCAGGCCGATTTTCATGCCTTTCACTCCTTTCTGCAGTATCTGCGTGTAATCGGGAACGGACACGTCACCGGTTGTGGCATCCAGAGGATCTTTGCCGGCAATAGTCCCGAGCACGATAGCCGCGTCCTCCACCGTTTTAGTCAATGCGCCGATCGAATCGAGCGAGCTGGCCATACTCAAGACGCCGTAGCGACTGGTGCGACCGTAAGTGACTTTCAGCCCTACGCAACCGCAAAAAGCCGCAGGCTGGCGAATCGATCCGCCCGTATCCGTCCCGATGGCGAACAGGCATTCATCCGCCGCGACGGCCGCGGCCGATCCGCCCGAAGATCCTCCCGCCACGCGCGAATGATCCCAGGGATTCTTCGTCACACCGAAGCAGCTCGTCTCGGTCGAGGCACCCATGGTGAATTCATCGGTATTCGTTTTTCCCAGACTCACGGCACTCTTCTCTTTGAGGCGCTTGGTGGTGGTGGAATCGAACGGCGGAATGAAGTCCTTGTTGCGCAGCATGTTGCTGCAGGCCGTAGTGGGTACGCCTTCTTCACAGAAGACATCTTTGGCGAGGTAGGGAATGCCCGCAAGCGGATGATCAAACACTCCCTTCTTATCGGCTTTTTTGGCTTCATCAAGGGCTCGATCAAAATTACGGTGCACCACGGCATTGAGAGATTTGTCAACAGACTCAATGCGTTCGATGCATGCGCGGGTGAGATCTACTGCCGAGAGTTTCTTACTCTTCAGTCGTTCGTGTGCCTGTGCAATGGTGAGGGAGAATGTCATCTAAAGAGCGGAGGGGGTTTCGATTTGTTGATCCACAATAGGCAGAGGGCTCACATTCAGAAGAGCCTCGGTTGTCACGGGGCGTTCGGCAATGGCGTCCGTGCGAGTGATGTTGTGCAAACCGGTGACTTGCGCAGTCGCCTCCACATTCTTCGTATCCACTTCTTTGAGCTTTTCGACGTAGTCGAGAATCGCCGTCAGCTCGCGGCTGAACTTTTCCACTTCTTTCTCTGAAAGCGTGAGCCGGGCGAGCTTGGCGATGTGCCGAACCTGATTCGGTGTGAGAGACACGATGCGGATGGTAACGGAGGAAGTGCCCAGAGCAAAGAAATGGAGGAGATGCCTAGTCTGTAATCTCAAACGCATAATTGTGTTGAAATGACACTATTCAACACTTCTGCGGGTGTCCGGTAGTTGAGGGATCGGCGAGGACGAGTATTGATGAGCTCAACGGCTCGATCAAGCTCTTCCTGAGAAATGGCACGAAAATCCGTCCCCTTCGGGAAGAAATCCCGCAACAGTCCGTTCGTATGCTCGTTGAGTCCTCGTTCCCAGGCGTGGTACGGACGCGCGCAGTATACCGTGATCCCCAATTCCTCGGTGATGTTCTGATGACAGCAGATCTCCCTGCCGTTGTC
>MNWP01000031.1 GCA_001872575.1 Candidatus Peregrinibacteria bacterium CG1_02_54_53
CGGTGTAGCGGTCATACACCAGAGGACGGTTCCGCTTCAGCTCCCGACTGATCGTGGACTGCGAGCAGCCAATGAGCTGAGCGATCTTGGATTGCCTTATGCCAAGCTGGTACAAGACCTCCAGTTTATCGCGCTGGGAACGCGTAATATGGGCCATACGGTAGGTGGGAAAGGGTTAAGCGCCTTCCCTCCTACCGTACCTACAGAATTCTTATGCGTTTCAGGTTACAGTTCGCCGGCACTGGCCTTTGTCGAACGGCCATAAAAATGCTATAATGTCTGGATTTTCTTCACAAAAACATACTTTCTTCACTGACGAAAAACGGCGTGTATTCGCACCTCTTCCATCGAGGGTGGAATGTGATCGTGCTGGGCATCTTTGCCATCGCGTTCGTTGTGGGATTTTCGATGGTTGTACCGTACAACATGGATGAATTCCTCTTCTACGATGCCATAATCTGCCACCTGTATCCCGGTAATAACCTGCACGGATGGTGCGATCCTTTTCAGCTGAATGTGCTGAATTCAGGCATCATTCTACCTTTACGCTCCTTCGACTACGTGGGTAGTTTTCCTGCACTCTACTTTTTGCCGATTGTTCTGCTCTGGAGCAGCCCGTTGGCGGCACGATTGCTAGGCATGGTGTTTCTCGTGGCCGGAGGGTTTATTGCTGCACGCATCTTTTCGTTTCGGCCAAGGAATGTCGTATTGGGGCTCATGCTCATATTTCCGTACCTGTTTCAGCACCTTGTCGATACGGGTCCGGTTGGTTTGCAGATTTTTTCGGTATTCCTGCTCTATGTTCTGCTCGATCGATGGTGTGCAAAACAGCAGTGGTATATCGCGGTCATTATCGCGCTCCTGACGTTCGTAAATATCTGGACGAAGCCGTCGTTCTTCTGGTTTGGTCCGGGTTTAATCCTGTTTTTACTGATTCATGTTGTCCGTAACTGGGTGGCACTTCGCGCGCCCGGGCGCCGCAGTCGTTTTGTTTTGCAAGGCATTGTGTCTCTCGCGGTCCTCGCCCTATTCATGTCGATCTTACTCCTCTCAACTGCCGCAGATGATCCGACGGTACGGCCATTCCTCCAACAGCTCATGCTCAGCCAGTCATACAGTCTGCGGGAGATGGTGCAAGGCGACTGGATCGGTTGGTCACCTTCGTGGTACGCCTTTTTGCATCCTCTTGAAGCCACGCAACGCGTATACGAGGTGATGTCGGCTCCTACGCTCTCCCGAATCTTCTGCATAATCCACTATCTCTTTGTCCCTTTCTTTCTCTTTGTCCTGTTTCTTAAGGGGCTGTCTTACAGGGTTCTTATTCTTCCTGCAGTGCTCTACGTCAGTTTTCTGGTTACGATCATGATGATCGTTCGAACGTATGAGTCGTGGGCGATGCATCATGCGATTTTGAGTTATCCCTTTTTGATCCTCGCGGCACTCGCCACCCTTCGTATCGTCCTGACGCATGCCGTATCGTCTCGTTTCTGGCTTCGCGCCATCCTTTTCGTCTGGGGGACTGCCTTTGTTGTTGTGAATCTCTTTCTCTACGCCTTGTTCCCGACGCAAACGTATAATTTTCACAACACTCCGCAGAAGCATATGGTGCAGCGCATCATCAATACTGGTTCGATTCCTGATCGCACCATGGTTCTCACGCTGGATTGGGGTATGTACTACTACTCGGGGCTCTTCGGGTCTCCAAATAAGAGTGTGCTCTTCGAGTGGGGGCTTGATGATCCGCAACGCGTAGAGTATTTGCAAAATCTGGCGAGAGAGAACAACAGAAAAATCGTCCTTCTCTACGCACCTGCAGACACTTCTGTAAATGCTCCACTTCTTCGCTGGATGATGCAATTGGAATCTTGTGCAGCAACACCCCTCGATGCCGATTGGGTTATGCTTGCCGAGCCCGACGATGAAATCCGCGAAGTGTGTCAGCGATATGCCGCTGCTTCGTCACAGCCATCATTCGCTCGTCGTCTGCTTCTTGAGGCATCACTGACGCGCTAGAAGTATCACAGCTGTGCAGCAATCTCATCCGCAATTTCGGCGTTGGTGTGCACTTCTGATACGTCTTCATCTTCCTCAACGGCCTCGATGAGGTTCATGAGGTGCTGTGCGGTGGCGAGATCACTGACTGCCACTTTCTGTGTGGGAACGAATTTGAGCCCTGCCGTGGAAATGTCGCAACCGGCAGACTTGAGTACATCGCGAACCGCAGGCCACTGGGCCGCGTCCGTCACCACTTCGACGTGATCGGGTGACCATTCAATGTCTTCCGCCCCTGCGTCAATCAGTTGCAGTTCCATCTCTTCTGAGCCGGCAAGACCCGGTTTTGTGCCGATGACGACACCTTTCTGTTTGAACATCCACAGTACGGATCCCGATTCCGTCCATCTGCCTCCGCGTCGCTCCAGAGCCGAACGCACATTACTGAGAGTGCGGTTTTTGTTGTCGGTCAGACATTCGATAACCATGGCCACGTTTCCCGGGCCATATGCGGCATAGGTCTCGACGGCTATTTGTTCTCCCTTCAGTTCGCCGGATCCTTTCTTGATGGCACGTTCAATATTCGCATTCGGCACGCCATCCGCCTTCGCATTGTCGATTGCCGTACGAAGCCCCGGATTCATCTCCGGATCCGCACCGCCACGTGCAGCCATTTCGACCAGACGAGCATGACGCGTGTAGATTTTTCCGCGCTTGGCATCTTGCGCGGTTTTGCGTACCCGGATGTTTGCCCATTTGGAGTGTCCAGACATGGAAGGGTTTGGAAGCTTACTGGTTTACCAGTTTACTGGTTGGATGAATGGGATGTTTCATGATGCGTTTCTTGCGTTGATTCACCCCCGAAGAACGCAAATAAGCCATGAGACCGGAAAGCATTTTGCTGATGAGGATCGTATGTTCCGCAATGTCGTGGAATTCTTCGGCAGAGATGTAGTGCTCGTCGAGAGCATCATAGAGATGCGCGCGGGTTTCTCCTGCAGATCGTTTTGCAATTCCGAGATACGAGACGAACTCCAGCACACTTGATGATTCGAACCCTTCGGCGATATTCGCTGCAATGGAGCGAACAGATCGCGTAATCTGATCAACAAATGCGTAATCCTTTTTCGCCTGAGGACGACGGCAGATTGCACGGATTTTCCTTGTCAATGATCTCGCCTCCTTCCATGCATCAATCTCTTCAAACGAATGAAATGTTGCCATGCTCAAACCAGTAAACCATCAAACCGCCAAACCATCAAACCAGTAAACCTATTTCCTGTATGCCATCATGCCCATAAATCGCGCTCGTTCGATGGCATTGCGTAGCATTTTCTGATGCTTAAGACACACGCCGGAGTAATAGCGTTTCATGATATTACCGAAGTAATCGACGAAGGGTTTCATGGTGGGATAATCCTTGTAATCGATGTACTTCGTCTCTTTCAGGCAGAAGGGGCACTTCTTCAGCTTGGGGTCAGAGCGTTGCTGCTGCTGTTGCTTGCGGTACTTCATTCAGAGGGGGTTAGAGGAGAAATACGGTGCAGAGGATCAGAGACCCAGTGAATCGTCGGAAATCAGCTCGTCGAGTTTCTTGCTCAAATCAGCTTCTTCAAGAGTCGAAGTGGGCGCCTTTTTCTTCGCTTCAGTGCGCTTGACCTCACGCTTCGCTTTTTCGACCACTTTGCGCTGTAGACGCTTCTCCTCTTCTTTGCGCTCTGTCTCAACCGCAGTCTCACGGTCCTTGAGCCACTGTTCGAAGCGCTGGGAGAACTTTGTTACTTCGTAATCTTTCGGAGGTCGTACGATAAGGTGTCGCAACATGTGCGGGAGGATGCGCAACTGACGATCGATTTCCCTCACCTTTGTCGGATCCATTTCGATGTAAAGAACGACAAAGTTGCCCTCAGTCTGCTTCTTGATCGGATAGGCGAGACCGCGCCTGCCCCAGGCATCTCGCAAGAGCTCTTTCGCTTCTGCTTCTGCAAAAATCTCTTCAATACCCTTTAGCAGGGTCTGTTCCTCCTTTTGCGAAAGATTACTGGGGTAGAGAACACAGAATTCGTAGATCACTGTGTCTTCGGGTGTGGGCGTGAGAGTAGGCATACGACTTGTGGGTAGAACCGTGCATCACGAAAGGATGAACGGAAATCGTGTGGGCACTGTAGGGGTGCGTGAAGTAGCCCGTCAAGCGGGTTATCAAAAAAACTGGAGCCGCCCACGAGGATTGAACTCGTGACCCCCTCCTTACCATGGAGGTGCTCTACCACTGAGCTAGGGCGGCTTACTGTGTGCGGGGAGTGTATAAGTTTCGTTGCAGGGACGACAAGGCAAGTCATGCCAAATCCTCTTCGAACAACTCTGCCCACGTTTGCAGCGGTTTGCCTTTCCATTTTCTGATGACATTGCGCAGCGTGAGAAGAGGGAGGAATGCGCACTGCAGGCGGCGGGTGGTGAGCGGAACCCCAAGCAGGGCCCGCATATCTTCTGGCGAGAGCGAGATTGCATCTTCAATCGGCATCTGTTTTAGCTTCTCGACGAGCATCGAAATTCCGGCCTGGCTTAGTGCACAACCACTGCCGCCCCATCCGCAGTCCGTTATCATTTCCTTCACGATTTTCAGTTCCAGCGTGATCGCATCGCCACACGCGGGATTATTTTCGGTATGTTCGATTGTTCGATTGGCGATCGGCGATTTTTGCCGCGGGTGCCGGTGGTGCTCCAGGATATGCTCGGCGTAGAGATCCATGACGGGAGGTAAGGAAGGTAAGAAAAGGCAGGAAGGTAAGGAAGGTGAGGGAGGATTGAGAAGGCAGGGAGATGCAGAGCAGCCCTCTGTGGCTGCGATTCGGGGGTCAGCCAATCAGTGTTTTGACGGCGCGCATGATCGCGGGGCCGAGAGAGCGTACCTCTTCTTCCGTATTGTAGAGAGCCAGCGAAACTCGCAAAGAGGCAGGAATGCCCAGATGCTCATGGAGCGGCTGCGCGCAATGGTGACCTGCGCGTAAGCAGAAGCCCTCTTGACCGAGTAATTCGCTGAGGTCGTGAGGATGCGCCGACTCACAGACGAAACTTACGCATCCGCAAGCCTCTTCGAAACGCCGGGGGCCGAGAATACGGACGCCGGGGATTGTTTTGAGTGTTGCGTACGCGGTTTTCATAAGGGCGGCTTCATGGGCCTCAATATCTTTCCATTGTATTTTTCCAAGCCACTCAAGTGCCGCCGTCAGTCCCACTGCTTCGATGATGGGCGGCGTGCCGGCTTCGAATTTCTGCGGAGCATCTGCAGCGATAAATCCGTCCTGGCGTACTTCGCGAATCATCATTCCTCCGCCGAGAAAGGGAGGCATGCTACGCAGCAATTCGCGTTTGGCATAAAGCGCACCGATACCGGTGGGTCCGTAAACTTTGTGCCCTGAGAACGCGAGAAAGTCGCAATCCAGTTCCTGAACAGAAACCGCATGGTGCCCGATGAGTTGGGCCGCATCAATAGCGACGAGCGCTTCTGAGCGATGCGCTTCGGCGATGATATCTGCGATAGGGGGACGAATGCCCAGCACATTGCTCAGTCCTGTCATGCTGAGAAGCCGGATGTTCCCTTTGCGCAGGATCCGTGACAGTTCTTTTCGATCCACGTGTCCCTGCTCATCGATTCCGATCCAAACGACTTCAATACCCTTTTCTTCTTTGAGCTGCAGCCAGGGAACAATATTACTGTGATGCTCAAGGAGAGTGAGTGCCACGGCATCTCCTTTCTTGAGCGTGGCGTGACCCCAACTTCGTGCAATGAGATTGAGTGACTCTGTCGTGCCCTTGGTGAAAATGATTTCAGCACGGTGCTGTGCATTAACGAAAGAGCGCACGGACTCTCGTGCAAGTTCATAGCGGTCCGTTGCCTCATCTGAATGTGGGTAGAGTCCGCGATGCACATTGGCGTACTGTTGTCGTGAAAATGCATCCATTGCACGCAAAACCGTTTCAGGTTTTTGCGCCGATGCGGCGGTATCGAGGTAGACAAATTGCTCCGACTTTTGCAGGGCAGGGAATTGCCGACGGATGGCGGTTACATCGAGCGACACGCAGAGCGAAAGCATAGCAGGAGCGCAGTAAATTTCGGAGCTTTACACTGCCTTTCCCTGCTCTTTCTGGTAGGCTCGACTCCTGTATGCAGAAGCGCACTATCCAAATTCTCTCCGTTTTACTGTTGCTCGGCCTCGTGCTCTGGGGGGGCTACAGCACAATCGTGTATTTGGGTATCCCCGTGCACGGTGCCGTGCTTCTCGACAACGCAACCAAAGAACTCCTCCAAAAGCAGACTTGTGCAAGTACGCCCTTCATCTGCGGTCTTCAGAGTATCTTTTCCGTTATTGCCTTCACCATTGCGCGATCCGGATGGTTTCTCGGTTACATCATTTCGTGTGCAGTTCTCTTTTTGCTCTCATGGGGCGTGATTTCGTTCAAGACGGGTACGTGGCGCATGCTCCGCGTGCATGATCGTCCGATCAGTCTCATTCTCGGGTTCCTCTTTTTGATCTGGCTCCTCTTCACGACATTGAGTCAGGCACAGACGGGTAATTCTTCGATGCGCCAACTTGCCGAACCCACTGCAGCGGTCTATTCAGATGCATCTCCCTCTGTTCTTCAGGAGCTCAGAAACAATTTCAATAGTCTCGAGCAACGCGGTTGCCTGAACCAAATCGGTACATTTTCGAATGGCGCGAAGGCGTATCACATTGCGATCCGATGTATTCAGCAGTCGTTTCTCACGCGCGTTGTTCCGGTTTTTCTTTTCGTTCTTGCTCTCTTGTTCGAGTTTCTGGTGGCCGGGAGGATGCTTCTCCGTCTTCTTAGGGTACCGTCCGTCTCTTTTCTTGTTGACCTCACTGTCAGTGCGGGTCTTGGGGCATGTCTATGGATAGCGATTCTCTGGTTACTGGCCGTTGTAAGTCTTATCAACGCTCCTGCCGTGTGGATATTCGTATTTCTCATTCCCGCCGTCGCGTACAAGGATGTGATCTATTGGTCGCGCATGCTGGTAAAGCCGCGCGAATCCCGCGAGGTGCGATGGTTCAGCGGCGAAGTTTTACTTCTGTGGTTGCTTTTAAGTTATCTCGCGTTGAATTTTCTTTCCATCGTCCGTCCGTTCCCCATTGGTTGGGATGATCTTGGAAGCTATCTCAATCGCCCGCGTCTCATGGTGAGCTATGGGCACTTTATTTTCTCCATGGCGCCATTTCAGTGGGAGTATCTCACCTCGCTCGGATTCGTGCTTTTCGGGTACGGCAGCACGTTTGGCGCCACCGCCTCCATGTCCGTTAACTGGACAGCGGGAGTGCTGGCAGTTTTGACTATCACCGGCTTTGCGCGGCACTTCATCGGCCGACATGCAGGCATTCTCTCTGCACTTCTGTTTTACACGCTCCCGCTTATTGGACATTTTTCGTTTGCCGATATGAAGATCGACAATGCGATCTTCACGATGGGTACACTTTCTATGCTGAGCATCTTTATTGCGCTCTTTTCTCGTACGGATGACGCCAATCAGGCTGGCGTGACCATATCATGGCGCTGGGTTGCGCTGGCTGCTGTATTTGCAGGATTCGCCTTCTCCATGAAGCCAACAGCAGTCATGGTACTCATGGCGGTGTTCTCGGTATTAATCGGTGCGTCACTTCATTGGATTGGCTTCCTGGGTGCTGTCTTCTGGGCGGTCATCGCATTTATTGTTCAACATGCGCTCGATCTTTCTGCCATTGAGCAGCGCGTTGCAGGTACTGCGTCGATATCCCCGACAATACTGCTCGGATTATTTGTCCTATTGGGCGTGGTGCTTTCTGTTATTGCGGCATTGCTACGTCGCAATCGGATAATAACAACAGTTTTTTCAATCATTGTGTTCATGGCGTTCTTTTTTGCCTCCATCTTCCCATGGGTTTACCACAATAATTTCCTTCGTGGTCGCATAATTCCCACGCGGATCGAGCTGGGGGTTCCCAATTCCAACAGCCCATCCTTTGACATCGATGGCAC
Source organism: Candidatus Peregrinibacteria bacterium CG1_02_54_53 (assembly GCA_001872575.1). Classification (GTDB taxonomy): domain Bacteria; phylum Patescibacteriota; class Gracilibacteria; order Peribacterales; family Peribacteraceae; genus Peribacter. The sequence continues at coordinate 8,023 of MNWP01000031.1, forward strand.
AGGGATTCCGACACCGGACCGCCCGTATAGAACATTGCCGAAAGATTTACAGGTGGATAAGAGCGTTCCCGCCTGTAAAGCGACTGGAAGTACCGAAGAGCTTGATCGCTACTGGGGATTCGAAAGAGGATGGGGCCATTACTTAACCCTGCCGTGGCGGACGGTGCTCAATCTTGATTCTGCCGGGTATTACGTCACAACGTCTCCTGCGCTCTTTCTCTTTCCACTCCTTCTTCTGCTTCCTTTTTTCTGGATGCGGAAAGGAAGGTGGCTGCGCTGGCTTTGGATTGCCACGCTTTTCCTTATTGTTGAGTGGATGTTTCTCGCCAATGGTATTCCGTGGTACGGCATCGGCATGTTCCTCGGTCTTGTGGTGTGCATCGAGGCTCTTTATGTCCATTCTCCTGATGTGTTCAGTCGCACAGTGGCAGGAGTATTCATTGTCGTTGCCCTCGTGTGCTCTTTTGGCCAGCGTTTCTGGCAGTACGAAATTCAAAAGAATCTTTTAGAGTATCCCTTTGGCAAAATCTCCGCGGCAGCGCTGCAGGAACGCACGGTTTCACACTACGATGACATTGCTCTCATGACTGTTGAACGAGGGAAATCCATGCCGAACAGGCCCTATCTGTACCGCGTCGGCACATTCATTCCGTATTTCATTCCGCGCAACCTCGAAGTGATTGGCATTTCGGATCACCAATTGGATTTCTTCAATTGCATCTTTGCGGAACGTGATCCCGCACTCACGCTTAAGCGTCTGCAGGCACTTGGGTTCAACGGCATTGTCTTCGATACGAATACTGCGACAATCGAGAAGGATCAGAACGGTTCGTTGCATCAGAAAGTCGCTGCATTTCTTGAGTTTGCAAATTCCCGCTCTCTTGGAATTGTTCCGCAAGTGAATGATTCCGATGGTGGTATTGCGTATATTCTTCTGCCCTAAAATGCGCGTATTTGCTGTCATTCCCGCGTATAACGAAGCAAAGCGTATTGCGAGTGTCGTGGAGCATACGTGCAAGTTTGTGGATACTGTGATTGTGGCGGACGACGGTTCTTCCGATGCAACCGCCGTTGTAGCTGAGCAGGCGGGTGCCGTGGTTGTACGTCATGCGCAGAACTGCGGTGCCGGGGCCGCGACAATGACCGGTATTGATGCGGCACGTTCCATGGGTGCGGAAGTCATCGTCACGCTCGATGCGGATGAACAGCACGACCCCCGCGATATTCCGTCACTCCTGGAGCCCGTTGTTACCGGTCGGGCGGATATCGTATTCGCCAATCGCTTCGGTCAGAAGAACCACATTCCCTTCATCCGGCGCTTCTTCAATGCCGTGGGAAACCTTGTGACGTTTGCCACAACCGGACGTTGGGTGAATGACAGCCAGTGCGGATTCAAAGTGTTCGGTCCCCGTGCCGTACGTGAAGTCATGATTCGCATGAGCGGCTACGAGTTCTGCACGGAGCTCGTACGTGAAACGGTGCAACACCAGTGGCGCGTGGCAGAGGTTCCGATCAAAGTGCTCTACTCGCAGTACACGCTTGCCAAAGGCCAGTCATTTGCCAATGGCGTAAAAACAGCATTGCGGATTCTGCTCCGTTCCTTTCTGCGGTAAACTGAAGTTCTCATGTTGCCCCTTACGCCGTACCAAATCATCGCGCCGCTCATTTCACTCTTTGCCATTCTCTATGTGTGGAGCCTGGTCTTCAAACAGAAGAAGACGATCTGGGAGGGTTCTCTCTGGACGCTCTTCTGGATGGCGATTGCCGTTATCGCACTCTTTCCGCCGGTGCTCGATTACCTGGCTTTCGTCATGGGATTCAAAGACCGGCAAAACGCCCTGCTCATCACATTCCTCGGCGTGCTCTCGTTCATCGTGTTTTACCTCATTGTGCGCCTGGAGGAGCTGGAGCAACGGCAGACGAAACTCACACGCTCCATGGCACTCAAAGATGCCGGATTGGATCACAAGAGAACAGGGAGCCCCGAGGGAAAAGCTCATGACCAAGGACGATGAAAACCATTCTTCTCATCTCACCGTACTGGAAAGAGGAACACCGGTGGATGGTGAGTACTGTTAAACTTGCGGAATTGTGGCAACGATTGGGATACCGCGTCATCGTTGCCTGCATGGGCTCCAAAACGGATAGAGAGGTGGTGAGTCCGACACTGACGATCTATCACAAAAATGATTTTTTTCTTCCGGATCCATGGAACTATGGCATTGCGTTCGGGTTTTCGGGGCTCGTAAAGCGCGTCATACGCGACGAGAAACCTGATCATATTGTGATCAATAAGCTGCTCTTCTGGACATCCCTCTCCGCGATCACTCTTGCATTGTCGGGTCGTCGCCCCATTGTTCTTACAGACACCTTTGTCGGCATCACATGGTGGCCACGGGGAATTCTGCCGCGGATCGGTGCCGCCATCTACGCGTGGACACTGGGGTGGCTCATCCTTCTCTGCGCAAAGCGCGTTGTTCTCTTCCATCCCCAACCCGAATCTTTGCTCAAACGTCTTGGCATCATCAAAAAGACGCAGGTGATTCCTACAGGAATTGATCCTGCTTCATACGGAGTTGGGCGCAAAACATCCGATCGAGTGACAGTGACATATGTAGGTCGGCTTGAATCGGTCAAAGGAGTGGAAGATTTTCTCGTGGCGGCTACGTCTGTGCTACAGAATTTTCCGCAAACACGTATTCAAGTAGTTGGCTGGTATAAACCCAATCATCCGCTCGTTGCACGATACGAGTGCCAAGCGACATTCACGGGCCTGCGCCATGACATCCCCGATATCCTTCGCGATACCGATATCTTTGTGCTTCCCAGTTACAGTGAAGGCCTCAGTAACGCCCTTCAGGAAGCGATGGCCAGCGGATGTGCGTGCATCGCAAGCGAGGTCGGTGGAAATCGCTTTCTCATTGTGAACGGCGTATCGGGCCTGCTGTTTGCTGCCGGTGATCGTGAGGCATTGCGTGCACACCTTCGCCGCCTGCTCGAGGATCCCGCCAAGCGTCGTTCCCTGGGTGAAGCCGCCCGCAGGCGCATCGTAGAGACGTTCGATTGGAAGATAATTGGGGAAGAGTACCGCAAGCTCCTCGAATCTGATGATTTGCGGCTCAGCGTTCAATGAAGATGCAAAGAATTCTTCGTGGTCAGTGAGCACATGACTCCTCTACGATAGGGGATGTGAAGCCGCGTATTGTTCTTCTATCTGCCTTCATCACTCCGCTGCGCAGCGGAGCCGAAGCGTGTGCGGAAGAAGTCGCACATCGTCTTTGGCAGGAATTCGATATCACGATTGTGACGGCGAGGTTTGCGAGAAAGCTGCCCGAAGACGATCCGTTCCGTGGGCAGGCACGCGTAGTGCGTGTGGGTGTCGGCCACAGTATTGATAAGTGGCTGTTCCCGTTTCTTGCGCCGTTTGCCGTACGACGTGCTCGCCCTCAGGTCATTCATGGCGTACTCGAATCTTTTGCCGGCCTGGCGATGGTATTTTCGAAAATGCTCTACCCGCGGGCAAAAGCCATTCTTACCTGTCAAAGCACGAACACATCCTTCCTCGTCGGGTTCATGCATCGGCGGGCCGATCGGGTGACGGTGATCAGCCGTTCTCTCTTGGCACGAGCTCAGGCGTTCGGCAGAACGGATGTCATTCTCATTCCGAATGGCATTGATGTTCCGGCAATCGATCATGCGTGTGGTGAAATGAAGAAAATTCCGGGACGGATCCTTTTTGTGGGAAGGCTGGAGCCCATGAAGGGTGTGGATGTATTACTACGCGCACTCGCGCGATTGCTTGAGATGCGTAAAGACACCAACGGAGGTCCGGATATTCATTTGCGTATCGTGGGACGAGGCTCTGAAGAGAAGGTGCTTAAGAAGTTGGCATTTGATCTGAAGCTTTCTGAACATGTGACGTTTGCGGGCTTTGTACCGCTTCCCCGTGTTTTCGATGAGTTTGCTCAGGCGCAAATCTTCTGCGGGCTCTCGCGCAGCGAAGCGCTCGGCAATGTGTTCCTTGAGGCGCAGGCTGCCGGTTGTGCCGTTGTCGCAACGCGAACGGGCGGAATCCCCGACATCGTTGAAGATGGCAAAACGGGAATCTTGGTGACACCGGATGATGCCGAGGCTGCGGCGCAAGCGATGCAAAAACTTCTTGCAGATCCACGGCAGTGGCAGGAGCTGGCACAAGCAGGGATGCTTAATGCCCGAACCTATGATTGGCAGGGAATTATTGAAAGGTATGCGGAGGTATATCGGTCGTTTCTGTGAGAAACGGGCTTACGTTTTTTTGCCCATCATCCATTTAAAGAGTGCGAGCAGGGTGAGGATCGGATGTCGCAGTACAAATTTCCTCAGTCCGTTGCTTCCGTGGCGACTGATGTTCTTGCCCTGCTTTCGGCGTGAGATGTACTGGCCGATCATGCCACTCAATGCATGCACAATTGCCGTATTCCCGAATTTTCGTTCTTCAGATGGCAATCCTGCTACTACGGTTTGGAGTGTTTGAAAACGCTCAAAAATGCCTCGGCCTTGTCCTTCGTTCGTTGCACTCATCCCGCCCGGATGCACGCGGAATTTTCCCAGACTCTCATCGACATAGACGAAGTCCGCATGCAGCAGACAGCGCGCCCAATATTCACTATCCAGAAATTGCATCATGGATGCATTGAACGGTCCGACTTGTTCCATCAGTGATCGTCGCAGCATCACGAAGCTCGGCTCGCCGATGACATTGGGCTTGAGTCCGCGTTGCAGCCACCAGTGCAGGAATTTTGGATGCTCATGCAGTCCGGGTCGAACATTCTGTCGTACGAATTCGCGTAGCTCGTCGTAGAAGGGAGCCCGCGAAACATCTCCCTCCTTGATGTATGAATGGTTTGCAGCAGCGAATCCGGCAGATGGGTTCGCATCGAGGGCGGCAAGCATGTGTTCCAGATAGATCGGTTCCCACAGATCGTCATGAAAGAGGAAGGCGACGAATTCTTGCGTGGAAGGGCCACCTACGGTGTCCCTCCCACCCTTCGGCAAGCTCAGGGTGCCCTGAGCGGTAGTCGAATGGGCACGAACCCACCCTTCCCTTAGTGGTTGCGCTCCAGGCGGGCAAAGCCCGCCTTCGCGCGCTTGTTCCATTGTGTCTTGTTGCCAGCATACGTTCCAATTTGCTCCAATTCCTAGATTTTTCGAATTACGACAGAAAGTGATGCGAGGATCCGAAAGGTAATCCTGCACGTGCGATTCCACATTCTCTCGTACGGAGGCATCATCATTAATGAGTAAAGCCCAGTCGGTGTACGACTGAACGAGCACCGATTCCACGGCAGGTCGGATGTGCTCCTTCTTTGCCTCGTAGGCCGGCATATATACGGCGACTCTCGGCTGTACCATCCGTAAAAGACTAGCGGAGATTTCGCTTTCGTAGAAGCATATGGGCGCATAGAATGCTTTGGTATGAGACGCGTCCTTCTCACGGGCATTGACGGATTTATCGGTCACCATTTTGCCGAGGGTATTCTGAAGAATACCGACTGGAAGCTGGTGGGCTTAAGCAAGATCGACTCGGCTTCTACACTTCACCGTCTCACCGATATCGATTTATGGAGCAAAAAATTCACCGGTCGCGTGGAATTCGTCTACCACGATCTGCGTTCTCCCATCAATCCTTACGTGGCGAACCGCATCGGGCCGGTGAATTACATCTTTCACCTTGCAGCCAGCACTCATGTCGATCGCAGTATCGAGTGTCCGATGGAATTCGTGCTCGATAACGTTGTGGGAACCGGTAATTTGCTCGATTACGCACGCACACTCGACGGTCTCGAGCTCTTTTCGTACTTCTCCACCGATGAGGTCTTTGGTCCTGCGCCCGAAGGCGTTGCGTTCAAGGAATGGGATCGCTACAAATCGAGCAATCCCTATGCTGCCACGAAGGCCGGAGGAGAAGAGTTGGCTTATAGCTACTTCAATACATATGGTCTCCCGCTTGTCATCACGCACACGATGAATGTCTTTGGCGAGAGACAGCATCCTGAGAAATTCATTCCCAAAACCATCAATGCCGTACAGCACGGTGAGCGTCTTTTCGTACATTCCGACCCCAGCCGCACAAAGGCGGGTGTTCGCTCCTACGTGCATGCGCGCAACGTGGCAGCGGCCATGCTCTTTCTCATTGGGCAGCATGAGAATGGCGTAAAGATTCTTGGAGATAAGTTCAACATCGTTGGCGAGAAAGATGTCGATAATCTTGCGCTTGCCGAATTCATCGCCAAGGTCGTCGGCCAACCGCTTAAAGCCGAGCTGGTGGATTTTCACAGCAGTCGTCCCGGACATGATCTGCGCTACGCTCTCGACGGTACCAAGCTCAAAGAGATGGGCTTCACCTATCCTAAAACGTTTGAGCAGAGCTTAGAGAAAACCGTGCAGTGGTATCTCAAGCATCCTGAGTGGCTTCTTGCCGATTTCTCTAAGGCACAATTTGCCAAAGAAGCACAGGCATTCGATGCGGGTGCGGCGTCACAGAAGAAGTAAGTGTAGAGAGAGGAGCCACATATGCCGTGTTGTGCGATATTCCGGACTATTGTTTTCTGCTAACAATGACAAATCCTATCCCTGAGAGAATTGATGCAATGTCATAGGTTAGAATTCTAGCGTCGTCCATTATATTGCCGAATCCATTTAATAAAAGCAGTACACCTATGATCAATAATGCTATTTTAATGGTTTTGCTTTGCTCCATAAAAAAAGTATACCAAATACTACTTGGAAGATAAAACGTCTGCGGTTATGCGAAGTAACGCAATGATATAATTTTCCGCCACAGGCGGACTATCATTGCGGAATTTGGGTGGCTTGCCAGCCGTAGCCACCGCGAAGCGGTGCGAAGGCTGGAGTGTTGCGGGTGGAGGGGGTGTAGCAACGCAATCGCATATGCCGTGTTGTGCGATGTAAATTTTTATCTCGTGGTTAATTTCACCAATTTCAGATACTAAAAGAAAATTTGATTTTTATATTTTTACTTAGTCCTCTATCGCCTCAACAAGCCCTTGCTCCGCAAGCTTGGCTAATCCGTCTTTCATTGTTTTGACTTGTTCTGGTGAGTGTCCTTGCCAAAGAGTAATCTCACCAACAACCTTAAACGGATTTTTTGAGCGGTAAGACATTGAAGGATTACCAGGGAATCTTTTGTCAGTTAAATTGGGGTCATCCTCGATTGGACCTGTAGGCTCTACTAAATATATTCTTTCGCGTCCTTCGCCAAAAGCAAGCTCAGCACCCCAAATAGCGGCGTCCAGAGTAGCCGAGAGATAGATATATTTCGCATTTTTCCTGCTCCCGTAGTTTGAGTTAAGACCAATTGTGATGGAGTCACCAATCTTTAGGTCAGCCTTTGTACCGTGGAAGAATGTCTGAGAAAAAGGGCTTTGAGCAGGATTATTCGATTTGTTCTCATTCCCGTTTGTATTCATTGCCATAATGTTTTTATTAGAAAAATGTGAACTACCACCAGCTTACGCAGGTGGCTTACACGAGTTTCAGCTGATGCTGTCCGGCATCCTCCCTTCCCTGGTGCTCGATGTACCTC
>MNWP01000009.1 GCA_001872575.1 Candidatus Peregrinibacteria bacterium CG1_02_54_53
AAGGGCGTTCGTCCCATCGGTGCGAGTCTTCGGGAAATCCTGCTCCGCAGCATCGAGGGAGACACGCACATTCTCTCGCCGTACCTCCTTGCCGATCACATCGGAGACAGCCTGCGTGCCGATCAGCGCCAATGTGATCCTGATCTCGTGCCCCGCCTTTCACCACAACTCACCCTGCTCCCGGTTATGGACACGGCGTGAGAGGAAGTTCTCCGCAGCACCTAGCCGTGTATGGCACACGGGCTGCGACGAACCGACCCAAAGGTGTGACGGATAGACATGGAACTCATCCGGCTTCTATGAGAACATGAGGGTTGGTCTATTCGTTTTTGATTCCTATCCCCGTGCAGACATGAGTGACATGCAGCTCTACATCCTGGCGACCATCGTCATCATCGGGCTCATTGCGGTCTTCAAGTTTTTTATTCTCAAAAAACGATCTTCGGCAAAACTTTCGCGTCTTGCAGGAATTGCTTTCGTGCTGATCATTGCAGGCATCGCCTTCGGCGATCAACGACTGCTTGGCTACAGTCTGATGGGTGCCGGGGTTCTGCTCGCCCTCATCGATGTCGTGCTGCAGCGGCGCCGGAAGTAACTCATGAGGGTCCGGTCTCGGGCTTGCAGCCCAGAATGTCGTAGAGCTTACGACGCATGAGTGGATCTTGCCGAACGATGGCTCGCACTGCGGCGCGCAGGTAGCCCTTGTATTCTTCAGGATATCTGCGCCTCATTTCCTCCACTTCTTGAGAGCGCGGTGCCTCTGCACGCATTGTATCCATGGGCCGCATCGATTCCTGAGCGGAGCCCGCGGGCATTTGCAGTTCCTGATCGGCGATGCGTGCCTTGGCGGCCGCTGCCTCCGCAAGGGCGGCGTGCATCATCATCTCTTGTTCGCCTTTCGATAATTCTGGGGATTCAGACATGAACGTGACCAGTATTACCCAATCTTCTCCTGCCCTCCCATGTAGGGTCTGAGGGCCTCCGGGATCGTCACACTCCCATCTTCATTCTGATTCATCTCGAGCAGGGGAATCAGAATGCGCGGGCTTGCGATGCAGGTGTTATTCAGTGTGTGGACGAAGAGCCTTTTGCCCTCACTGTCCTCATACTTGATATTCAGGCGCCGTGCCTGAAAGTCGCCGAGGTAGCTGCATGAATGCGTCTCGCCGTAACTCTCGCGGCTGGGCATGTAAGTCTCGATATCCTGCATGTACACCTTGCCCTTGCCCATGTCGCCCGTGCAGATATCGAGCACGCGGTAGGGCAGATTGAGCATCTGCAGCACCTCCTCCGCGTTCGTGCGGATTTCTTCGAAGAGGGCGAGAGCGATCTCTTCATTTGCCGGACACAACACCACCTGTTCCACCTTGTCGAACTGGTGAATGCGGTAGAGGCCCTTCGTATCTTTACCGTAGGTGCCCGCCTCCCTGCGGAAGCATGGCGAGAATCCTGCGTATCGTTTGGGCAAATCATTCTCTTTCAGTATCTCATCTTTGTGGTAACTGCAGACGGAAACCTCCGACGTGCCGATCATGTAGAAATCATCCGGTTCGATCTTTTCGCCCCGCTTCTCTTGTGCGCCTACGGCGTAGGTTTGCTCCTCGGCACCGGGGAAAAACCCCGTACCCATAAGGCAGTCCCAGCTCGCCATGTAGGGAGGCGTGAAGTGGATCCATCCCTTCTTGCCGAGGTGATCGAGCGCGAGCTGAAGTACCGCACGATGCAGGCGTGCCCCGTCCCCTTTCAAGAAGTAGCTGCGCGCTCCGGCCAACTTCACTCCGCGCGGGATATCGATGATATCCAGTGCCTCGCCCAATGTAACATGGTCCTTTGGCCCCTTTACCTTGAGCAGTTTTTTCGGATCGCCCCACTTCTTCATCTCGACGTTATCTTTCTCGCCCTTGCCCACCGGCACGCGTGCGTGAGGGAGAGCCGGGAGCATGAGTTGCAGGCTCATCCATGTCTCTTCGGTCTGTTCCAGCTCACTCAGGCGGTGCTTGAGTTCCTCCGAGAGTGTCTTCATCTCTTTGAGCGCATCTTCCTTCTCTTTTCCCTTGAGCCCCGGAATTCTCTTATTCGCCGAGTTCTGTTTGGCCCGCATATCATCCGTCAGCTGCTTCAATTCGCGTCGCAGTTCATCCAGCTTCAGAAACTCCTTCACCGAAATCTTGATGTTCTTCTTATCGGCGGCGTCTTGGTAGACATCGGGTCGGCTGCGGAGGTCCAAGAGATCGATCATGAATCGAGTGTAGCGGAAGACTAACCGTGATTCATCGTACTACGAAGGGTTTCGAGAACGACGCGACGAATCCCGCAGCGGTTGCTATTGAGCGTCGCTGCAAGCGCGCGGGACAATGCCGGTTTTTGCCCCCCATCGACAGCTTGAATGATGACACTTATCCGCTCTCCGTCGATAATGCACTGCTGGGTGTGATCTGCAGAACCCGGGGCGCCGATCTCGTTACCGGTAAGATGAATGTCCGTCATAGCGGAAAACGCAATGAATACGAATGTACGCCGCAATACACGCATGTCAAGTTACGTGAAAAAAGAGTCGGAAAGGGGCAAAGGAGTGGACGGGCAGCGTCACCTTGGTACAATCCAAAAACATGTCTGAGAACAAACCCTTCAAGCTCGTTTCACCCTTTCAGCCGACCGGCGACCCCACACCAGTCGCTTCGCTCCGGTGCGGGGCAAGCCAGTTATCTCTCCTATGAAGGATCATCCATTCAGATTAGTGGCCCCATTCAAACCGACAGGTGATCAACCTGAAGCGATAGCCAGGATCATCGAAAATCTGAAGAAAGGCGAGAAGCATCAAACACTCCTCGGTGCCACGGGTACGGGCAAGACCTTTACGATCGCCAATGTCGTTGCCGAGGTACAGCGGCCCACTTTGGTTTTGGCGCACAACAAGACGCTGGCCGCACAGCTGTGCAGCGAGTTCCGCGAGTTTTTTCCCGATAATGCCGTTTCGTACTTCGTCTCATACTACGACTACTACCAGCCGGAAGCCTATCTGCCCGCTACCGACACCTACATCGAGAAAGATGCCAGTATCAATGAAGAGATCGAAAAGTTCCGTCATGCGGCAACCATGAACCTGCTCACGCGCAAGGATGTACTCATTGTTGCATCGGTGTCGTGCATCTACGGGTTGGGCAACGTGTCGGATTACGAGGCACTGGCGATCCATCTGAAGCGCGGTGAGCCCGTTCAGCGCGATACGCTCCTGCGCCGCCTCACCGATATTCAATACCGTCGCAGCGGCATCGAATTCAGGCAGGGCATGTTCCATGTGCTCGGCGATACCGTCGAGATCTTCCCGCCCGGCGGCGATACGGCTATTCGATTGGAGGTTCCCTTCGACGAAATCGATTCGATCGAAGAGGTCGACAGTTTCACGGGCGAACTCGTGAAAAAGCTCGATGAGGTGACGGTCTTCCCCGCTGCGCACAATGTCACGACCAAAGAAAAGATCGACCGTGCAACGGCGGCGATTCTCGAAGACATGAAAGTGCAGGAGCAGAAATTTCTCGAGGCCAAAGAGTTCGCCAAGGCGGAGCGTATACGAACGCGCACCGAATATGACGTGGAGATGCTCAAAGAAACCGGATACTGCACCGGCATCGAGAACTACATTCGCTATCTCGAAGAGAAGAAGCCCGACACGCCGCCTTCAACCCTGCTCGATTACTTTCCCAAAGATTTTTTACTCGTGGTGGACGAGTCGCACATCAGTATTCCGCAGGTGGGCGGCATGTATGAGGGAAATCACTCACGCAAGCAGACACTCATTGATTTCGGATTTCGTCTTCCCAGTTCGCACGACAATCGTCCTTTGAAATTCGATGAATTCGAGGCGCACATAGGGCAGGCGATCTACACATCGGCCACACCCGGAAAGTATGAGTATGCTCACACATCCAAGCATCAGATTGTGGAACAGATCATTCGTCCGACGGGGCTGCTCGATCCGCCGGTTACCGTCAAACCTTCAAAGCACCAGATCGATGATCTGATGGGTGAGATTCAGCAGGCGCTCAGGCGTAAGGAACGCGTTTTGCTCACGACGCTCACCAAGAAGATGTCTGAAGACCTCACACAGTTTTTGCAGGATGCCGACCTTAAAGTTCGGTATCTACACAGTGATATCGAGACGATGGAGCGCATTGAAATCCTGCGGCAGTTGCGTACCGGCGACATCGATATCGTCGTGGGCATCAATCTGTTGCGTGAGGGATTGGATCTGCCGGAGGTGAGTTTCATCGGCATTCTCGATGCCGACAAGCAGGGATTTTTGCGTTCGCGTGATGCTTTGATTCAGACAATCGGGCGCTGCGCTCGCAATGTTCACGGTCACGTGACGCTCTACGGCGATAAGATGACCGATGCCATGCGGCAGGCCATTGACGAAACCAATCGTCGTCGCTCGATACAAGAGGCGTACAACAAAAAGCATGGCATCACCCCCAAGACCATTGAGAAGGCCGTGAAAGACATTGCCGAGGAGCACAGCAAGGCGGCGCTCAGGCATCCCCGTCGTGATCATACAAAGATTCCCAAAGACGAGAAGAGGCGCCTGCTCGAAGAGCTTGATGCGCAGATGCAGCTGGCTGCGGCGAATCTGGAGTTTGAGAAGGCAGCGGATTTGCGTGACGAAATCGATCTGCTGAAAAAAGAGCTTTAGGGGGTGATTGACTCTGTTTAAGTCGTCAAAAGGATCGGGGAATATATTGACATAGTCAAAAACTAACGTAGAATCGCCGCTCTATGGTCATCCTTCCTACCCGCATCCGCTTCGCCGTCACGACGGCAGCCATTCTCGCCTCTTCCCTTCTCGCCCTTCCGGCACAGGCCTCTTCGTCCAATTACCGGTACGACTGGGACAGAGAGTGGCTTCAGCAGACGAATGGCGGTTTTTCCAACAGTTACTTCTACGATCCCACACTCTTCTATTACACGCTGCCGTCCCGCGCGAAGAGTTTTGCTCTGCACTCGTACCACCGCCAGAACTACTACAAGACCTATCATGCGTTCCCGCCTCCGGCTTCGTACCAACCCGTGCCGACTCCGCAGGATCTCTACAAATGTGGCAATTACACGTTCTCCCGCTATGATCGTGTGCCGCCATTCGGCTATGAGTGTCAGCGCTGAGATGCTAACCGATCATTCCGAGCGTCTGTACCGCTTTCGCGTATCCTTCGGGTGTTCCGGTATCGATGCGTGATCCGCTGCACTCAAACGAATAGATCGGCAGAGAGTCGAGCTTGGCGATGAGTGCGTCGATCAGGCGGATTTCACCGTCTTTGCCCGCGCGCACATCGGGCAACGATGCCACGACGGATTGCGGGATGAGATAACGCCCTACGATGCCGAGCGTTGAAGGTGCCTTCACGGGTTCCGGCTTTTCGACTAAGCCTTTTACTTTTCTCAAATGCGCGTTTCCGACAACGCCTCCGTCGACATCGACGATGCCGTAGCGGTTCGTCTTTTCGCGAGGAATGTTCTCGACGGCGATCAGGGCGAATTCCTTTTCAGAAATATCCTTGGCTGCTTCGATGAGTTGCACGATTCCGGGCTTGTCGCCGACAAAAAGATCATCGCCGAAGAGCACGGCGATCATCGGGCTCTTCACGAACTTTTCGGCCTGCAAGATGGCATGTCCGTCGCCGAGCATCTGTTCCTGATACGCCATCCCGAAGCGGACTTTGGCGTAAGGCTTGAGTGTATCGAGTAACTTTTCTTTTCCGCGCCGCTTCAACTCCTTTGCAAGCGCGGGATCTTCTTTGAAATATTCGACAATCGATTCCTTGCCGTGGCTGATGACGAAACAGATATCGTTGATACCGGCTTCCAAACATTCATCCACGATGTACGCGATGATGGGACGATTGCCGAGAGGGAGCAGCTCTTTGGGTACGGCCTTCGTCCACGGCAAGAAGCGTGTTCCGAGTCCGGCGACGGGAAGGATGGCTTGCGTGATCTTCATCGCAGGTCAGTGTAGCGGAGAAAATTGATGAAGCAGAAGAAGCGGAAGTGACGGGAATGTCCAAAGTGGACCTTTGCGCTTTCTTTCGCCCTTTCTTTGCCATTCTTTCTGCGTGTGAAGCGGGCCCCCGTTTGACCCATATGGCAAAAACCGCTACAATGTCTCGAAATCTTCCACACAAACTCCCATGACCGTCTCACAGTCCGCACTCGCCAAGGTTCACGATCTCTACGTGATACAAATAGAACTCTGGAAACATTTGAGCGATGGAAATTTTCAAAACGAGAAGAGGCGCAAAGAAACACAGAAGTGCCTGAGGCAATTCTCTCGCCTGCTTGATCAGGTGGATTGGCACTACATGGGTGGTGAGGATGTTCTTGCCGAATTGAAGACGATGCGTGGCGAAGTCTCGGCCAAACTGCGCAACATTCGCCGAAGAAAGACGGGACGAAAATAAGGAAAGCGAAGAAATATAGGAAAGAGAAGAATGTAAGGGAATCGAAACAGATTTCCTGCATTTCTTCTATTCCCTCGAATTCTTTGATTCCACTTGGGTTCAAAACCCCGCAGCTTGCTGTGCGGTAGTTTATTTCTTTTTCTACCCTCCCTCACTGATTCTGACGACCTTCACCTTTTCTTCTTTCGGAACGAGTACTTTCAGAATGCAGTCGCGGTTGAAGGTGGCTTTGACGCGTTTGGGGTCAATGATGCACGGCAGTGTGACGGAGCGCGAAAATTCCCCCCAGAAGCATTCCTGCAAATAGTATTGATCACGCGGAATGGTGTCGGGCACCGTTCGCTTGCCGCGAATAGTGAGCACCTTATCATCGACTTCGATATCGAGATCACTCAGTTTCACGCCGGCAAGAGGGGCGCGAATGATGTAGTAGCTTTCTTGTTCGTAGATGTCGACGGCAATCTGTCCCACGCCGGATTGACGTGCAGGTGCCGATTCCTCAGCAACCGGTTTCACAGCCGTTCCCGTCGGTGCCGCATTGCGATCCCATTCGGGAGATCCGAACGAACTGAAGATGCCGTGAAAAGGAGAGGGCGTCATTTTCGGCAATGGTATCGAATTTTGCGAGTTCTGCGCAAAGAGGATGGGTAGCGCATTAAGAGAGATGTGATGAATTGACAGCTGTCAATCAATGGCGGTTGGAATCAGCACGCGCAGTTTTCCATTTCAATCACCATTGTTTCAATCGCCAATCGCAAACTTCTTCTGTAGCCTGTGGCGCATGGTACAGGCCTTTGCGCACTGGTTAGTCGATACGGTTGGTGCCGTGGGGTACCCCGGTATCGCGTTGCTCATGGCGGTTGAGAGCTCCTTCATTCCTTTTCCGAGTGAAGTGGTGATGATTCCTGCGGGATACCTCGCCAAGCAGGGGCAGATGCATCTGGGTCTGGCGATTCTGTCGGGCACGACGGGTTCGGTTTTGGGCGCTCTCGTCAACTACGCCATCGCCACCACTCTTGGGCGCAAGGCACTGCTCAAATACGGTCATTGGTTTCTGATTTCTCCCGAAAAGTTCGAGCGTGCGGAACTCTTTCTGCGAGAGTACGGAGAGATCGGCACCTTCGTCGGGCGCATCATTCCGGTCGTGCGTCAGTACATTTCGTTTCCTGCCGGGCTTGCAAAGATGTCGGTGTGGCGGTTTTCACTCTGGACCGGATTGGGTGCGGGATTCTGGGTGACAGTGCTCGCCCTCATCGGGTACGCCGTGGGGGGCAATGAAGAGCTCGTTCGCGAATGGTCGCAAATGGCCACGCTTTGGGCCGTCGGCGGATGCATTGTGCTCGTGTGGTTATACGTGCAGTGGAAACGGTGGCGACGCCGACGACAATATTCCTCCATGCATTCATGACGGCATTCGATGCATTTCTCCTCGGCATATTGCAGGGGTTCACCGAGCTTCTGCCCATTTCGAGCTCGGGGCACCTCGTGCTGGCCGAGAGCTGGCTGCAGGTTGGCATTCCCGCCGATCTGCAGAGTTTCGACATCCTCTTGCACGTTGGGTCTCTGCTGGCGCTTCTGCTCACGTATCCGATGCTCTGGTGGCGCATGTTGCAGTCGCTCTGCACAGGTGAGCGCCCACATCGTCATTTGTTGTTCATTATTGTGCTTGCATCGATCCCCGCGGGACTTGCGGGCGGATATTTCGAACAATTCATCGCGGTTCATCTGCGGTCGCTTTCGTTTGTGGGAATAGGATTCGCCGCAACGGCCGTCCTGCTCGTTTTGGCGGAACGAATGCCCCAGCGCAAAGACACTTCGCGGATTTCATGGGTGCACGCACTGATCATCGGATGTGCACAGGCGTGCGCATTGCCACCCGGGCTCTCGCGATCGGGGCTCACCATTGCCGCTGCCCGATTTCTTGGGTGGCGCCGTGAATCAGCCGTGGAATTCTCTTTCCTTCTCGCAGTTCCGGTGATTGCAGGAGCCTCGCTGTTCACGACGAAGGATCTTCTGTATGGCGTTTCCCTCCCTTCACTACCGATCATGGGGGCGGGAATACTGGCTTCTTTTGGCTCCAGTGTGATCGCCATACTTTTTCTGCGTGCGATGGTGCGCCGATTCAGTCTTGCCTGGTTTGCGCTCTACCTCATCCCTCTCGCCGTCCTTTTACTTGCGTGATGAGTCGTACCCCACTATGTTTTTTTGCGCAAGCGAAGTGCACACTCCGAACCTTGATCTTGTGTGCGTCGTCAGTACAATGCGCCCCTACCAATCTTCCTCCTCTCCCTCTATGTCTTCTGTCGCCCTGAAGAATTGCATTCGTCGTCTGCGTTTCGAAAAGAACATGACGCAGGAGGAATTGGCATTGCGAACGGGCGTGAGTCGACAGACGATTATGTCGATTGAGCGCGGGCAGACGAATCCGTCGGTGCTGTTGGCGTACAAAATCTCCGCAGCGCTCACGACATCGGTGACGGATGTATTCCAAATGGAGGGGGCATTGGCACCGGTTTAGACGTGAAAGGAAAACCTTCAGCCTTCGCCCTTCGGAGCTACGGCCGACAGGGCGGTTTTCCTCTCACCCCTCGACTACCCGTCCATACCCGCCCGAACGATTCCGTTCGGATCGGGCGGGCCGGACAACATCCGGGCGGGCGCTCGGGGTGACAGGTTGATTATGTTTCTTTGGTGATTTGGGGCGACCCTGAGCTTGTCGAATGGGTCACGAGCTCTCCTTTCCCTTTAGTGGTGTCGCTCCCCGTCCGATCCGGCCATCGGCCGGCCGGGCACCCCGCTAGCCAAGTGCGGGGTTCACGACGATTATTCGAATCATGTTTCGATTTTAACCAATCTTAGATACCTCACATGATCATCAAAAAATCGAAGCCATGCATCTGGTCGTTACCGACAGTGACTTCACGCGTAATCAGCGGTCTTTGCCGGGGCGTTCATTGATGATTCATTGTGCGAATCATTTGCGATTCTTAGATCTTCGATGATGATCTGCGGTGCATGTCGGTCGTTCCACGTATCGATGCCGAGCTTGCAGACGACATCGAGCGGGCGGTCGATGTGTTCGCACAGGTGCCCCAACCTCCATCCGATGGCCTTTGTGCCGGCGATGCGTGTTTGCAGATGCGCTCCTTCTTTTCCGACACGGCGCGAATTTTCCAGCGAAACATTGTGGAGGAGAAAGAGCGGTTCGGGATTTCCCTGCCCGAAAGGTTCCAAGTGTTTCATTTGCTCACAGAGTGAGAGCGTCACGTCACGAACATTGAGCAGGGCATCGACGGTGAGTGTTGGCAGCAGATCCTCATTTATTGTGTGTGCAGCGACATCGTCTGTGAGGCGTCGGACCACCTCGGGGAGGTGTTCTTCGTTGAACGTGCATCCTGCCGCCTGTGCGTGGCCGCCGAATGTCGAGAGCAGATCGGCAATCTTTTCCAATCCTTGAGTGACGTGATAGGCGCGTGTACTGCGCAGCGATGCGGTGCACTGACGGTTGCGAATAGCCACCACCATACTGGGATGCCCCGTTACTTCCGTCAGTCTGCCAGCCATGAGCCCGATCAGCCCTTCGGAAAAATCCGTGCCTGCCACAGTGAGCAATGCAGGAAGTCCGCGCAATTCTTCGGCACGCGGCTGCGATGAGAGGCCGAGGAGTTGCCATGCGCGGGCAACGAAGCCACCGGTCGCATCTTGTCGGTGCATATTGAGCTGCTCTAGCTGCTTGAGCGACTCGCCTCCCTCCAGAAGGGCCGTGAGCGCGATAAGAGGGTCCTGCATGCGTCCTGCGGCGTTGATGCGTGGCGAGAGACGGAAGGCGACATCCGTGCTCGTGAGGGGGCTGCCATGCCTGCGTACGGATGCCACAAACTGTGCCAGCGGGCCCGCCGTGAGACTGTTCAGTGCAGCGAGACCTTGTTGTACGAGAACGCGATTCATTCCTTTCAGTTCAACAAGATCGGCGATGGTGCCGATGGCCGCGAGTGCCTCGTCCGTTTCGTGGTCATTCCATGTACCGGTGCTTTCAAGTGCGCGCACGAATTGCAGGGCGACTCCTGCGCCGGAAGGATGAGGCAACGGATGATGTGCAGCGAGTGCCGGATGGATGAGCGCCAGTGCCTTTGGCACTTCTGCTTGCAGGTGATGATGATCGGTGATGATCACATCGATACCGCGTGCGGCAGCAGCCGCAATCTGTGCAACAGCGGTGATGCCCGTATCGACCGTGAGCAGCAGCGTCACGCCGCGCGCAGCACACTCCTCTACGATCGCATCACTGAGTCCGTAACCGTCATGAATGCGATGCGGAAGACGGACTATCGGTTCCATTCCGCGTCTGCGCAAAAAGCGGACAAGCAAAGCCGTCGCCGTAATGCCGTCGCAGTCGTAGTCGCCAAAGATGCAGATCGCCTCGCGCTTCTTAACGGCATGCAGCACACGTGCAACTGCGCGCGGCATGTCGGGAAAGATCTGCGGCGACGGAAAATTGCAGCCCTTGAGCGAACGTTCGATGAGCAGCCGTGCCACGATCGCATTGGGTGCTGTGCCGGCTTTTTGCGGAACCATCCAGCGCTTTCCCGTTAATGACAGAAGACTCTGCACAGGCAAATGAGCCTAGCAGGGGGAGGAACGGGGATCCAATATTCCTGCGTTGCGATTATCTCTCAACGATGACCTTGCCCTTGCGTGCGCGCAGCAGCGTCCAGCCGACCGCTCCGACCATGGTCAGGCCCGAGAGAATTCCGCCGGCCCCCGTGGGAGCGAGAGGTGCGCCTCCGTGCAGGGTATCGACTTGCATGGGAAGCAGGCGATCGCCGTACAACACGACTTGCTGATTGCGTTGCACGCGATCGAGAAGGCGAATGGTCTGCAACAGGCGCAGATCTTCGGGCGAGAAGGATCCCGTGTACTGTTCCGGAGCCGCCCCGTTGCCTTCGGCGGGCATGGGAACCGCTTCAAAGCTGGAGGACTCGGATGATCGCTGTGCCTTGAAGAGAATTTCCTGTTCTCGTTCCCGGCGTTCGGCGCTTTCGCGGGTCTGGGCATCCACGCGGTCCGCTGCCTCGCGCTGCGTGGGAGGAAGGTACAGTTCTTTGTTCAGCAGCACGTCCTCCGGCGAAAGATATGCCAGCGCGGCAGGGGCCATTGCGATGCCAAGGAAGAGAAGTGAGCCGCGGAGGAGATGTTTGTGAGTCATCGGATCATTATACAGGATTTGGGGGTGACTAGCAATCGTCGCCTCCGGTCATAAGGCACTGCATATAGCGCTCATAATCAGAGATATCGTCGCCATATGAAGACCATTTGCGAGGGTCATATTCCCCTTCGTCGACGATGCCGTTGAGGTTGCGGTCCTCTCCCAGAATTTTCATATTGCGACCCACGCCGAGTTTCATGAGTCCGTCCGGCAGGCCGTCGCGATCGGTATCCCATTTCACGGGGTCGGTATCACCCAGGTCGATGTGACCGTTGCGGTTGGCATCTTCGAGGCCGTCGATCAACCCGTCGCCATCCGAGTCACGGCGAATGGGGCTTGAGTGCAGAAAGAAGATTTCACGACCATCCGACACGCCATCTCCGTCGCTGTCGGCCAAATGGGGATCCGTGCCGTATTCCTTCTCAATTTGGTCGTTGGCTTCGTCATCATCGGGATCGAGACCGATGGCAAGGGGAACCTGCGACATGATGTAGCAGATGCTTCCCGGTTCAAATGTTTCCACTTCGTGTTCGATGCGTCCTGCCGGTCGTTCCCGCAGTTCGTTCAGATCTTCTTCGGTGAGATTATTGGGGATTGAGAACTTGCGGGCGAGATTCTCCTTGTATTCATCATCGCGTGCCGTGCGTTCACCTTCAGAGAGAAACACTCTTCCGGGCAGACGGTCGGTTGCCACAGCCTTGGTCTGATCGTAATCATCAGGCAGACAGTAGCCCCAATATCGAACTTCCCGATCGTATGAACCCAGAAGTATCCGTCGCAGAATCGGAGGTGCGTCACCCGGTATTTCGAAGATCACATTCGTATCGGTCGGAATCGTGGCACCACTCTCCACCATATCCGGGCTGATCACGCGCCATCGTGTTTCTTTTCGATACTGCGAAGGAAGTAATCGACCTTCGAGGGGGGACACATTGGCGTCATATCCGAAGAACGCATATCCCACGATGAGCATGCTCAGCCCACCGAGTGAAAGGGTGCTCCAACCGAGAAATTTGCGCGAAAGTGAAGCATTCAAAGCCATCGGACTATTCTATCACAAAAAGAGATCAGCTTCCACCCTTGCTTCCTGCCCTTTCCTTCGCGATCCTAAGGCGGATGCCTAAAGACCTCTACACCGTTCTCGGAGTGGAACGCAGTGCCTCAAAAGACGACATTAAGCGCGCGTATCGCAAATTGAGCAAAGAGCACCACCCCGATCGTCACAAGGGCGACAAGGGGGCAGAGCAGCGCTTCAAAGAAGTGAACGAGGCATATGAAGTGCTGAGCGATGAAAAGAAGCGTGCGATGTACGACCGGTTCGGCTCGACGGGCGGGCCGGCTGGAGCCGGAGGGGCGGGCGGCGGTGCAGGACCGTTCGGGGGTTTCAATTTTTCGGGATTCAATCCGGAAGACCTGGGCGGATTCGGCGATATTTTTGAAACATTCTTCGGAGCGGGGGGCCGCCGAAGCAAGCGCGAGCAAAGAGGACGTGATCTGCAGGTGGAAATCGAAGTGCAGTTCGTCGATGTCGTGGAGGGGGCGGATCGATCGATGGCACTTGAGCGCCAGCGTGTCTGTGAGAAGTGCGGTGGAACAGGGGCCAAAGAGGGAACGAAGCAAGTATCGTGCCGCGAATGCGGAGGCACCGGAGAGATCACGCGTACCACGCAGTCCTTCTTCGGAGCGTTTCGACAGGCTTCGGTGTGTGAGGCATGCGGCGGCTCGGGCAAGACGCACGAGTATGCGTGTCATATTTGCGGCGGCGACGGCAGAGTACGTTCACGTGATACCGTTACGGCGCATATTCCTGCGGGAATACACGACGGACAAACGCTGCGTTTGCGCGGAGAGGGCGAAGCGGGAGTACGCGGCGCAAAAGTGGGCGACCTTTATGTGACGGTGCGCGTGCGCCCCGATACCGCCTTCGAGCGTGACGGTGACGATGTGCGTTCTAGCGTTTCCATTTCCGTCGCCGATGCGTTGCTCGGCATAGAGATTTCGATAAAAACCGTGCACGGATCTGCCACGCTGAAGGTGCCTGCCGGTACGCAGCCGGGCCAGATATTTCGCCTCAAAGGCAAAGGTATGCCGTTGCTCAACAGCAGTCGTACCGGCGATCACTACGTTACGGTGAATGTGGATGTCCCCACAAAACTCTCACGTGCAGAACAAAAGCTTCTCGAAGAGTGGAGGAAGATGCGCGAATAAAGACGCCCCGTATTTTGTATATTGTGTTTGATTTCTTGTGTGCCACTTTCAAGCACCATACAAAATACGGCATACCGAATACAAAATACGGATTAGACGTCCAGGTTCTCAAACCCCTCTCCGCTCGGTGCGGCCTCTTCCATCACCGGCGAGAGTTCCTCCCCGACGGTCGGATCTTTCTTGCTCTTTGATCGCAGAACAACCTGACGGTAATCACCCTCACCGATACTCTCGGTGGTGAGATCCTGAAATTGCGGATTGCCGGCGATGTGCAGGTGCACGATGCGTCGGAAGTACGGGTTCATGGGAGCCAGGGCAACGCGGTTTCCCGTACGACGTACAAAATCCGCTTTGTTCTCGGCCATCTTCTTCACCTTTTCCTCCTGCTCACGTCGGTATCCGTCGACATCGAGGACAAGGAACGGGCTTTTCTCGAGATTCTCTTTGCTTCGCAGAATGGACTTAAGCAGATGCTGTACAGAGTTGAGTGTTTCGCCATGCCAGCCGATGAGACGGCTGGGAGTATTTGAAACAATGTCCACGCGGATGAATCCCTCCCCCTCCGTTTCATTCACCGTAATCGAATCGAACGGGAGGTTGAGGAGAGTTAAGAGCTGGCCGAGGGTGTCTTGGATGAGAGAGCCATTCATCGGAATCGGAGAATAGCGGAGCTGATCGCTAGAGACAAACCTTCAGCCTTCGCCCTTCGGGGTTACGGCCGACAGGTCGGTTTTTCTCTCACCCCTCGACTACGCTCGGGGTGACAGGTTGATTATGTTTCTTTGGTGATTTGGGGCGACCCTGAGCTTGTCGAATGGGTCACGGGCTCTCTTTTCCCTTAAATGTTGCGGTTTCAGCGGTGGGTCCCGTCTGAAGCCACCCACCGCTTCGCCGCGATTATTTTGGATAGAACGAACCCGATTGCTCGTGGTTATCATTTTTATCGTGATGCGACAGAAATAATTCGTGCCGAAGCGCGGGTCTCGCGGGCTCCCGCGCTGGAGACACACCCCCGAAGGGAAAGGATGGTTCATGGAAGGAAAACCGTTGGTTTGCCTTCCATGCAAAGAGCCTCCTTACGGAGGCTCTCTTGTTGATAACCAGATGCGAAATTATCGGACAGCGTCCTTGAGGGTCTTGCCGGCCTTGAAGGACGGGACCTTCATGGCAGGGATCGAGATCCTCTGTGTCGGGTTCCTCGGGTTCACACCCATGCGAGCGGCACGCTTAGAGACCTTAAAGGTTCCGAAGCCCGTGATCGTCACGGTGTTTCCACGCTTGAGCTCCTTGGTGACGAGCGTGATAAGAGAATCGAGCGCGGAGCCGGCAGCACGCTTGGTGATACCTGCTGCATCCGCAATCGCGTTGATGAGGTCCTGCTTGGACATAGGATAGGGGGAAGGAGAAGTAAATCGTCTTCAGTGTACGGAGGGGAATGGCTTAGGCAAGCCACGAATTTGGCGCGAGGATGGTTTCTGCGCTTAACTTCGTCACTAGGGCTCCAGTAAGCCAAACTACCTGAGTACGAAAGGTAGTCAGATGAGAGAGATTCTTCTGATGATTGAGTCACATTTTTCACAATGGAGCAACTTTTGCATCGGGCGAACTGTAACCTGAAACGCATAAGAATTCTGTAGGTACGGTAGGAGGGAAGGCGCTTAACCCTTTCCCACCTACCGTATGGCCCATATTACGCGTTCCCAGCGCGATAAACTGGAGGTCTTGTACCAGCTTGGCATAAGGCAATCCAAGATCGCTCAGCTCATTGGCTGCTCGCAGTCCACGATCAGTCGGGAGCTGAAGCGGAACCGTCCTCTGGTGTATGACCGCTACA
>MNWP01000025.1 GCA_001872575.1 Candidatus Peregrinibacteria bacterium CG1_02_54_53
TCGTCCGGCAGGCGCGGCGGCTGCCCCAGCCCGAAGGTTTTTCAGCCGCCGCGCCAGTTTGCGCGAAAATCGGTTCGGATTTTTTCGAAAGCGCTCCACCAATCACGAAAACCGCGCGAATGCGCGAGCACGCGCCAGCCGATCGCGGCTTCCCACTGCACCGCGTTCCCTTTCTCCCGCCAGCGGCGGGCTTTTCTGGTACCCTGCAGCCATGAAAGTCATCGTCTACTGCCGCAAATCCACAGAACAGGATGATCGCCAGATTCTCTCCATTGATGCGCAGCTCCGGGAGCTGCGTGAGTATGCCGAAAAAGAACAGTTGGAAATCGTCGCCTCGCTCCGCGAGGCCAAAACCGCAAAAGAGCCCGGGCGAACCGAGTTCGCCAGAATGTTGGAAATTGTAGAGAAAGGAGGAGCAGAAGGCATCCTCGCATGGCACCCTGACAGGCTTGCCAGAAACTCTGTGGATGGAGGAAGGATCATTCACCTCTTGGACACCGGCAAGCTCAAAGCGCTCAAGTTTCCCACTTTCTGGTTTGAGCCGACACCGCAGGGGAAGTTCATGCTGAACATTGCCTTTGGTCAGTCCAAGTACTACGTGGACAACCTTGCCGAGAACGTGAAACGCGGCATGCGCGAAAAAGTGCGCCGAGGCGAGTGGACGTGGCCTGCTCCGCTGGGATACGTCAACAATCGAGAGAAACGAAACATCGATCTTGATCCGGAGAAAGCTCCAATCGTGCGAAAGGCGTTCCAAATGTACGCCACGGGAGCTCATACGCTTCTCTCGCTCCGAAACGAGCTCACCCGCCTCGGCCTCCGCACGCGCAAAGGCAAGGTGCTGCCGGTGTCCAATGTCCAGAAGATGCTCAAACACCATGTGTACTACGGAGTCATCAGCATGAACGGGGAACTGTTCCCCGGCGCGTTCGAGCCAATCGTGCGCAAGAGACTGTTCGACGAGGCGCAGGAAGTCATGCACTTTAAGAGCAAACCCAAGCGCAGGAGGAAACACGAGCTCCCGTTCACGGGCTTCCTGCACTGCGCGGCCTGCGCTTGTGCGATTACCGCCGAAATCCAGAAGGGTCACCACTACTATCGCTGCACGCACAAGCGCGGCCCCTGCGATCAACGAAAATACTTGCGTGAGGAGGGGGTGCTTGAGGAGGTGCGCAGGATCGTCGAACGCGTCTCACTGCCCGATGACTGGGCGGGCAACATGCTCATTGAACTCGACAAGGAGGAATCCAAAGGACAGTCAGACCATCGGGCTTCTGTCCAGCGACTTGAAGATGAGCGGAAGGACATCGATCACCAGCTTGATACTCTCCTCGATCTGCGGCTGGAGGGTGCGCTCGACACCGGAGAGTACCTTGCGCGGAAGAACGTGCTGGTGGCTCGTAGGGTTTCGCTCAATCAGGACATCAAGGACGCTGAACAGAACCGCATCCATTGGCTCGAACCCATGCGAGAACTCATTATCCGCAGTCGTGAAGCCAAAAAACTGCTCACGACTGAAAATCATTCAGAATTTCCAACATTCTTGAAAACGATCGGAACGAACTTTGTTTTGAAAGGGAACGCGGTGCAGTGGGAAGCCGCGATCGGCTGGCGCGTGCTCGCGCATTCGCGCGGTTTTCGTGATTGGTGGGTCAGGTGGGATTTGAACCCACGGCCAATTGCTTAAGAGGCAACTGCTCTACCAGGCTGAGCTACTGACCCGAAGTGATGACAAAGTATCAAAGTCTCCATGTTGGCACAACGCAATGCCATTCGTTTCATTGAAATAATCTGCGGCGAAGCGCGGGTCTTGCGGGTTCCCGCGCTGGAGTCGCACCACTGAAGGGAAAAGAGAGCCCATGAGAGAAAAACCGTAGGTTTGTCTCTCATGAGAGTTACAACACTTTTCTCGCCCTGCTCGATCGAGTCCCATCCCGGCACGGCATCAGAATCGCAATGGGCAATCCTGCGTGCCAGGCGATCGTATCGGGTGCGACCTCTTTGCCAATAGGACGACCATGACAAATATCTTCCGCCTCTTCGTCGTTCAATTCACACCTGGCGAATTCCGTGAGCACCTCCTTTAGAGGAATGACTTTTGTCCAGGTTGCCAGCTTGGGCTTCACCGCATCGTCAAGTGACCACTCTCCCACCTTCATGCGCTTAAGCCCCTCGAGGTACCCACCGCACTGCAGCATCGCTCCGAGGTCATGCGCGAGCGAGCGGATGTACGTGCCCGAACCGCACGCGACATTCAGATTCAAGTGCGGGTACTCGTAGTGCAAGATCTTGCACGCGGTGATCTCGACATCGCGGGGCGGAATATTCACTCCCCTTCCCTGACGCGCCTTGCGATACGCACGCTCGCCACCGACCTTCACGGCGGAATGTGCGGGTGGCACCTGTTGAATCGTGCCGAGAAACCGGCTCGTGATCAGCGAGCGGATCGTGATTTCGTCGGGCGCGTGCCATCCCGGAACAGGCGACCATCGCTCAATCACGCCTTCACGATCGTACGTCGTGCTGGTCGACCCCAGATGTATGCGTGCTTCGTATTCCTTCGAAAGATCGGAAAACAGTTCCACCACCTTCAGCGCTTTCGCCCCCACCGCCAGCACCAGCAAACCCTCTGCCGCGGGATCGAGTGTGCCGAGGTGCCCGACTTTCGGTTCATGAAGCACACCCCGCACCTGCGCGACGGCGTCGTGGCTGGTGGGCCCACAGGGCTTATCGATGAGGAGGAATCCATGACGCATGGCGGCCAGAATAGCACAAATGCACAGGAAGAATGACAATCGACAATCGAGAAATCGACAATCGCAAATGGACCATTGGCGATAGGCCGATTGGCGATATGTCCTTGTCCAGAGTACAATGCCTGACAAGTCTCCAATCCGTCACCATGGACCTCACCCTTACATGGGATCTGTTCGTCATCGTGTTCTTCGCCGTCGTCATGACGTACAGCTTCATCATCGGTAAACACGAGTCTGCAAAAATCATCATCGCCTCGTATATCGCCATCGTCGCCGTGCAGGGTATCGGCAATCTGCTCGCTCGGGTCTCGACCACGGAACCCATGTTCTCCATGCTTGGATTAACCGTCGACATCACGCTTCTCTCAACCACCAAGCTCGTGCTCTTCGTTGCGGCAGTTGTTTTTCTTGCCGTGCGCGGCAGTTTCGAAATCGAGTTCAGGCGCGAACCCGGCGGCACCATTGATCTCGTGCTTACAGGCATCTTCGGCTTCGCCACCGCAGGGCTGCTGCTCTCGACCCTGCTGACATACGTGGCAGATGTTCCGATCCTCAGCAAAACCATCGCCGAGACGGCTACGATCGCCTCTATCGTGCAAGGAAGTCAGCTGATGGCGACCATGATTTTCTACCAAGACCTGTGGTTTGCAGGGCCCGCTCTGCTCGTCCTGGCATCGGGATTCATCGGCAGAGAACAGGGCTAGAGCAGCTTGCCAAATATTCAGAATGTAGTTGTGATATTTCGAAGACCTTGCACACACACCGAAAGCCGTATAACAATAAGGAAAATTCTTCCCCCTCACCATGACACGCCTCCACTCTCTCGGTCTAAAGATTGCTGCAGTCGTTGTGTGCAGCACCCCCTATCAGGCTCTTGCTCAGCTCGATCCCAACCCGCCTGACGTCGTCGGCCGAGGGCCCAGTGATTTGAAAGAGGCGATCGAAATCGTCATCAAGAAAGTGCTCGACTTCATGACACTCGTCGCCGTGGTGATGATCGTCATTGCCGGTATCCGCTACATCATCTCTCAGGGTGAAGAAAGCGAGAAGGACAAGGCAAAGAAGATGATCATCTACGTGGTCATCGGTCTCGTCATCATCCTGATCGCCCGCGCCATCGTCACATTCGTGATCGGCGTGTTCTGATCCCTCGTACACAAGTCTTCAAAGACCATTCGCAACCGCGGGTGGTCTTTTTTCACGCCTTCTCGGGAAGCTCCGGCAGCAGCGGAACGAGCGGGGCCTTCACTTCTTCTCTCAGCATCTTCTCTTGTGCCATTGCCGGAGGATCGCGCACGATAATCGCTTCGGGGCGTACTTCGAGAATATCCCGTGCAGAAATGGGGTCTCTCCATCGCAATAATCGCTTGGGGAAAATCCACGTCAGCCGGAAGGTGCTCGTATCGAACTGTACGTCGCGACAGCGGCCCATCGACAGTCCGGATTCCGTTCGAATACGCTGATCAAGAACGGTGCGAGGATCCGAGAGCAAAGACTGCACGCGCAGAAAATCCTCCACCGGACCGACGCGGTCGTGATCACGTACAAGAATCCGGTGCCCGAAGTGCACAATGTCGAATGACGAGAGGAAAAATGTCGGGGAAGAAAAGAATCCCGCAGGACGCATGAAGAACCCCTCGATCGTACTGCGATCGGGATGGAGCAGGATTCCGCCCACGACACCGACGACCTCCTCCGTGTTCTCCGCAATGACGGGAATGCCGATACACGTAGAGAAACGTAACTGCATCTGCTACGATTGTACCTGATGCACCTCTTCGCCGGATCCTCTCACTCCTCTCTCGCTTCTGCACTCGCAAAAGAGCTGCAGGAACCGCTGGGGCAAATAGAGCTCAAGGCCTTCAGCTGTGGAGAGCGCTACGTACGGTTTCTCGAATCCATTCGCGGCAGAGATGTGTACATTCTGCAAACTGCCACCTGCGAACCTGATAAGTGTCTGATGGAGCTCTTTCTCATGTGTCAGGCGGCGCAGTTGAGTTTCGCCAATACCGTACACGTGATCATGCCGCACTTCGCCTACGCAAGGCAGGATCGTGTCGCCGCACCACGCGAGCCCATCTCATCCAAACTCATTGCGCATCTGCTCGAGGAATCTGGCGCGGACCACGTGATTACCTTAGATCTGCACTCCGACCAGATTCAGGGATTCTTCTCGATCCCCGTGGATGCCCTCGATGCCCGTCCCCTCTTTGCCGCGTACTTCAGAAATAAGAAGCTCACTGATCCCGTCATCGTGTCACCCGATGCCGGCGGCGCCAAACGCGCCAAGAAGTTTGCCGACATGCTGGGTGCCGATCTCGCCATCATGCATAAAAGCCGGCCCGCCCACCATGAAGCCGAGATCATCGAAGTCGTGGGTGAGATCGAAGGCCGAAGCTGCATTCTGTTCGACGACATGATCGACACGGGAGGCAGTCTCTTATCGGCCAAGAAGGCACTGATCAAGCGCAAAGCACATCCCGATGTCTACGCCGCCGCCACGCACGGCATCTTCTCAGGTAAGGCCATCGAGAACTTCAAAAAAGCAGCCTTCAAAGAGGTTGTCGTAACCGACAGCCTCCCCGTCAAGCGTACCGCCTTTCCCGGACTGAAGATTCTACCCATTGCCCCGCTGCTGGCCGAGGTGATCCGGCATATCGAAAAAGGAGAAAGCGTGACAGAAATCTACGGGAGATAAGCGTACAATGGTTGACCAAAAGGGAGGGTCTCCGTGCCCTTTCACTGTTTAGAAGGGCGATTACCCGCCCGTACCGATCCGATACGGATCGGGCGGGGCTCAGCTGGTTACCCGCCCGTACCCGTCCGATCCGGCCAATGGCCGGGCGGGCCGAACGTCGGTACGTTCGGGCGGGGAGCGCGACACCACAATGACATGGCAGTGATATTTGTTTACATTCTGCGAAGTGCGTGCGATGGATCAGAATACGTCGGTATGTCCAAACATCCTTATATTCGACTTTCAGAACACAATAATGGCAGAGCACGTTCGACAAGATATAAGCGGCCATGGAAACTGGTACACCGTGAAGAATGTGCAAATAAAGTTGCTGCCAGAACAAGAGAAAAGTATCTTAAATCCGCAGCCGGAAGAAGATTCCGGAAATCCCTAAGGGCGATTAGCTCAGCCCTTCGGCGGGCTCAGGACTTCGCGATATACTGCCACTGGATCTTTCTCTCACTGTTCTTCTCTCGGGCGATTAGCTCAGCTGGTTAGAGCGCGACACTGATAATGTCGAGGTCAGTGGTTCAAGTCCACTATCGCCCACCACATTGACTGCCAAGAAACAAATTCATAGGATATACAGCTATGCCTCTTTCCCCGGGTATCTGTGGCATCGTTCGTCTCGACGACGGAGAAATCAATCGAGCGGACTTCGCGCGCATGAAGAGCGCGTTGTCGGGGCATGGGGAATATCAGGAAGTACTCGGACCCTCGTACGCCATCGGTCAGCATGGATACAACACGACCGGACGTGAAGGTATTTGCGTGGATCAGGATGAAGCAGGCACAATTGCCGTGGAGGGCAGAATAGATAACCGAACGGAACTTATCGCCTCCCTGCGGAGTGATCAGCAGGCTGGGTATGCCTCCATCCTCCGACAAGGCCTCGATGCACGAGGTATGGGCTTCTGCAGGGAAATCAGCGGACCTTTCTCCGCTGCCATGTTCTCGACGCGTGCCAGAACGCTGCGGCTCTTCCGTGATCCTATCGCTCTACGGCCTCTCTACTATGCCCTGAATGGCCAACGCATCCTTTTTGGATCCGATACCAGGCAGATCCTGCGAGTTGATGGAATACAGCCGGAAATCTCGGATCAGAAACTGCTCGAGGTCTTCTCGCCCATGTACCTGATCGATGAAGGGTGGTCGGACCCGGACTCCACGATGTTCACGGGCATTCGCTCCGTACCCTACGGATCAAGTATGGAAGTGAGTGCGGACGGTATGCCACGCGTCTCCCGTTACTGGGACCCTCCGAAACACCTCGGGCACGACTGGCGATCGCCGGAGGAATGCGCAGAGCAGTTCCGTGCGCTCTATACCCAGGTCATCGCCGAACACCTCGATACCCCGTACGGCATCGCAGCGGAGCTCTCGGGCGGGATCGATTCGGGTTGCAACGTGAGTATCGCAGGGCACCTTTTGGCAAAG
This sequence comes from Candidatus Peregrinibacteria bacterium CG1_02_54_53, assembly GCA_001872575.1. Lineage (GTDB taxonomy): Bacteria > Patescibacteriota > Gracilibacteria > Peribacterales > Peribacteraceae > Peribacter. The sequence continues at coordinate 6,931 of MNWP01000025.1, forward strand.
AAAGGAAAACCCATACGTACCTACACAGCCGTTTTCGATACGCAGAGTGCATCGGAGCGAGGGCGAGTTGAGTCCATCTTCCGGCGTTACCCCAATGTTTCCGGAAACGTGGTCCGCTGCGACGAGCGCATCGGTCTGCTGGAACAGGGTCCGTTCCATGACTTTCGGACCACGGCGTATCCATCACGCCAAAATCTGCCGGAGACGTTCGTGGAGCTGGCGCAACGGGCAGAACAGGATGGAGCCCGATCGCTCCTGAGTGGGGAAGGCGCGGACTGGTTCCTGGAGGGAACCGATATGATCTGGGACTCGCTCATCAAACGGGGCAACATCCGTGAGTGCCTTCGGGCGTTTACCGTGCTGCGCGGACGCAGCGGTTTCCGACGTGCACTGCGATACATCCTGCAGAGTACAGGGCCGACACTGCTCCCCGGACGCATGGGAAGACACGCCTACCTCCGCGCTCACTACGAGTCCACAGTCAACGACGGCATACCTGATCTATTCACAGATCCATTCCATGCGCAGCTCATGGACACGTTGCGCGATCAACGCGCACAACTGGCGCAACGGAAGAATCTCTCGTGTTGGTCGCAGACACTGGAGCATGAGCTGATGTTCCCACCCAACCACGTCTGGCAGGGAGTTCCCGTCGGCGTGGAGATGCGGTTACCGTATCTGGACCGGCGCGTCGTGGAGTTCGGCCTCACCGTGCCTCCGGAGTACAAGTTCCGCATTCACGAGAGCAACGTGTCGCACTATGGCTGCCGCAAGTTCCTCCAGCGTCAGGCATTCGGGCAGCTCGTGCCTGCAAAGGTGATCCGCTCGCAGCAGAAAGAAACGTACGGTTCGCCCGTGAACCGGCGTCTTAGCCGGGAACTCCCGGCGCTGCTCGCGCAGCCGGTCATCCTGTGTGACATCGGCGCGCTCGACCGAACCAAGTTCGCCGACGCAGTAACGGCATTCCTCTCAGATGCAGACAACGACGCGCATTCTCTGATTCCATGGCTCGACAGCATTCTTGTCACCGAGCTGTGGCTGCGAGCGACTACAGAAGAGTTCCCTTCCTGCCGTCTACCGACATTCCGCTCTTCGTCTTCTGGAACAAGTGAAAACGGTCATCGGCGTCCATAAGGAGGGAGGATGCCTGTTTCCACGCGGAAGTGACGTCGTTTCCTTCATGAATCCGCCACAGCAGGAGCAATGCGAATATGAGTGCACTGTTCCCTTCCGGATACGATGATGGCGCGATGTAGTTTTCCACACCCCCCTTCAGGAAAGCCTTTGCAAACGGCTCAGAACCGGTCATGCAACCGAGAGACAGGACATGCGCCTTCGGAAGTTTAATCGTGAGTCCTTTTAGTGGAACCACCTCATTGCCAGTTCCATAGAAGCCCTCCTTGCAACCATGCGCAGAGAGCACGATCCAATCGGAGAGTCTCTTCTTGCCCTCGGTGAGGAGGGATGTGAACTGGCAGACACTTCCTACCCAGTGAACGGATGGAACGTAGCCGATGTACTCGAGGACCCCCCGCAGCGCGACGGTCTCCAGCGCCGCATGCTCGTTCACGCAGATAATGGAGATATTCTTCATAGTGCCATTGTATCAAAAGTTGCCCCCTCGCGTCCGTAAACGGTTGCGAGGGGGCGGGTAACGATCAGATGGAGCGGCGCTACTTCTTGTCCGCTGCGTCAGCATTCGCCTCTTGAGTAGGCTTCTGCTGGCTGGGAGCGAAGACCTCATCAAACGGCCTCTGCTCGCCCTTCACGCCTCGACCATGCTGACCATCACCGGGGTGACTCTTCTTGCTCATGGGAATCTCCTTTCTGAGCAATTGAGGAACCCGTCCTTCGGTGGCTCCTGTCACGCGACAGGACCGAAGGGTGCCATCTTCCTTGTTTTTCTCTTCCTGTCCAGAATCTTCCTCGCAATCTCAGTGCCTAACGTATGTCTTTTCCTTTGACCACCGTGCACATTGGCGTTCTATGCAATCATGGAACACCACACTTCATCCGAATCGGTGCTCGGCTGGCTCAATAGGTTCTACCCCTTGGATCCCTCTAATACTGGTACCGCCTTCTCCTGAGTCCAGTCCATAGGTACATCCAACTCCTAGATCCACACTTTGGAGGTGCGTTTCGTTAACTGGGGCCCACACACCAATTCCATCTTTTTCTCAAGGACTAGCGGTATGTGGAACAGGAAGTATCTGTTAGGCTGTCTCTCACCATCCCCCATTCTCCCATGATGAACGACCTCAACATTCTCTGGCAGAACCGCAATTTCATGATGGGTGCGTACAATCTGAATGGTGCGCTGGGCCTGCTGTTTATTCTCGCCATCGTCGATCTCGTACTCAAGGGTTGGGCGCTGTGGCGCGCGGGACGGATGGGCAAGAAGTGGTGGTTCATCGCACTGCTCGTGGTGAATTCCGCGGGAATTCTGCCGACGATCTTCTTACTTATGACCAACACGGAGTACAAACAAAAAAGAATGTCATAATGCTCCCTTCATTCTTGCCCGAACCGAAAACAGAGATTGTCAGTTAAACATAACTCGTCGCGAAGCGATGGGTGGCTCTGGAAGGGCCCATCGCTGAAGCGACACCTCTGAAGGGAAAAGGTGGCCCGTGGAGGAAAAACCGGCCTGTCGGCCGTAGCCCCGAAGGGCAAAGGCTGAAGGTTTGTCCTCCACGATCACTGCCGCACCCACCGCAGGAATGCTTCGAGTTTCATCGGATACGGTTTGATTGTTCCATCCTGCACAATGGAAGAAACTTCGTTCGTGCGCACATTCACATCGAATGCGTAGAGAATGTCTCCTTTGGACGAGGAAAAGAGAATATTGCGCACGGCGACACTCTGTCCGTCGTCGAGGGGCTTGAGTGTGGTCTGGAGCGAGAAGAGTGCTCCTGCCTGCTCGAGAGCAAGTTCCACCGTCTGCACCCGCTGCTGCGGATCAATGGGAGCAAATGACGATGGGGCGGACGAAGCCGAGGATTCGGCAGAAATTGAGGAAGATGAGTTGAAAGAGGCCGAAGGAAAGAGCTCGACGTGCGGAACGATACGTTGAGCAAGATCCGAAAGAGAACTCTTGAGTTTGGGAGACAATTGATCACGAACCGGATCTGCGAATACTTCGAGTGCGCGCACAAGTGTTTGAGCGCGTTCGGGATAGCCGTCGACAATATCCTGCTCCGTAACAGGGAGGAGTGCCGTGAGGAGCGGCTCGACCAGTGCGAGAGGTTCGTGCTCTTCCGCAATGAGTGCGCTTACTGCGTGCTCCCACCAACGCGTGACAACGGGCGAGAATCCCTGCGGCGAACGATCGGCTTTCGGCAAATCGAATGCCAATAGCAACTGCTCTTCCTGGGTCAACTGAGGTAACCCCGACACCCATGCACCGGTATGCAACATCGGATGGAGGGCGGCGAGTAGCCACAGATCATGACGATCGGCGAGAAACTGCAGAAGGAGCGGCCTCAGTCCCGCTGCACCGTCTTCAACTTGTGCTGCCAGCGTAACGAGCACGGAAAGGCCGCGACCATCGGCAAGTGCCGTGCGAAATGCGGGCCGCGAGAGAATTGCCCGCGCGCCGTCGTCATTCCGCTGTTCAATCTGCCCACGCAGAGCTCTGAGGATCTCGAGACGCCGTGCTTCTTTGGCCCGCTCTTGTGCCGCCGGCAGCTGCACGGCCGGCATCACCGGCTCATCGGACGGCATAGCCGATTGCAACGCGGGCAAATTCTGCACTGCGGGGGGGAATTTCTGCAATTTATGAAATTGCTCTTTGAAAAAATATTCCGGCAACGATGCTGTCTCACGCGCGTTCTGCCACGATGCAACTCCGGCCTCTAATCCAACCAATGGGCCGGCAATGCGCATCTGTTGGCCGGGAGGAACAATGGCACGACGACCGAATGTGGAGAGGAGCACAGGTGTCGAAATCGCCGAGACCGTGATCCCGCTGTCACCCGCCACCACGTGAAACGCCCCCGCCATTGCGAGAATGTCGCATGCGGATGTGCGAAGCTGCACAATCCCCGCCGAACGAATCAACGCATTGCCTCGATGCAGTATGCCGACCGGCCCTGATGTATCGATATCACCTCCTTCGTCGAGCAACATCTGCACGCCGTCAGCGAGCGTGACGATGTCATTACGATTCGCCATCGAAGCCTTCAGGGAAGATGGATGTGAGAGAGTTGGGATGAACGAGAGTCCCAAGACCGCGAGGAACAAGGGCAGTGCGACGAGGTGCCGGTGTCGGGGTCGCTGTGGCATGAAAAGGATGTTTATATTTCGTTTTAGAATAGCAGAAATCAGCGTTTTCTTCAATCCAAAGGCCTTGCGGGAATGCCTCAAACCTTGCACCCTCAAAGGGTGGAGCAGAAGCGAAAAATCCTCGGCATCGACCCCGGATTGGCAACGACAGGACTTGGGCTGGTGGCCATCAACGGTCAGCAGGAACTATCGGCTCTCGAGTGGCTCACCATTCAGACAAAGCCCGGGTTACCGCTTGCCGAGCGCCTCGAAGAGATTGAACGCGATCTCGCCGCCTACGTGAAAAAGGAGAGGCCTGATCTCGCGGTCGTGGAGAAGCTCTACTTCTCGACCAATGTCAAAACGGCAATCGATGTTGCTCATGCCCGCGGCGTCATTCTGCTTACGCTCGCCGCTCACGACATCGAAGTGATGGAGCCCAATCCCCTCTCTTTGAAATCCTGCATCACGGGTGACGGCCACGCCGATAAGCGTCAGGTACAGGACATGCTCTGTCGCACATTGAATCTTGCAGAGGCCCCCAAATCCGATGATGCTGCCGATGCGCTGGCATTGGCGGTATTCGGAGCATTGCAACGGAGCGTCATCAAACCGTAACCGTCGACTTCACCGCTTCTCCATCGCCGACGGTCCAGAGTACCGCATCGGCAAGGCGATCGGGGACATGCGTCGTCGTCAGCAACACCTGATGTCCCTTGAGTGACTGCATCAATCGATCCTGGTGCATGGTGTCGAGCTCGGAGAAGACGTCATCGAGCAAAATGAGCGGCCGCTCACCGCGTCGCACCTCCATAAACGACACTTGGAGAAAGAGGAGTGCGAGCACGGCCGTGCGTTGCTGCCCCCGCGAGGCGAAGCTGGCAATCGACCGGCCGTCCGCTTCAATGTGCCAATCATGACGATGCGGACCAATGGTGGTGGAACCGACCGCCAGATCGCGCTCGCGAAAGTGGACGAGATCGTTCATGAGTTCTGCTGCGATCCACTCAGCGGTCGTGGCAGATCCGTGACGATCGTAAACGAGTTGCACACTGCGCCACGATTCACCCAACGCCTGCAACTCTTCTGCGAGCGTACACTGCAGCACTTGCAGCAATTCCAGATGTCCGAGCGTGATGGCCGCACCCTCCCGCGCAAGGCCTTCCTCCCAGATCGAGAGATCCTGCTGGCGTCCTGTACCCTCGCGAATACGGCGCAGTAAGGCGTTGCGCTGTTTCAGTACCTTCTGATAAGCCGAGAGGCTTGCAGAAAATTCAGATGAGACCTGAACCAGCAGATCATTGAGCAAATCCCGCCGCCGCGACGGAGATCCCGTAAAGAGTTCTAAATCCTGCGGAAGAAATATCACAGCCGGCAATGCGCCCGTAAGCCGCCCGATCGGCAAACGTACGTCATTAAGAAAACCCACGCGGGCGCGGCGCGGCTGGCGTTGACTCACAATCTCGAGTGACTGCTCCTTTGCATCATCAGAGATGGCTTGGGCACGAATACGATAGTGGTCATGCCCCCATGTCATCAGATCATCTTCGGAAGCACCCAAAACCGAACGTCCGCTCGAGAGAATCGAAAGAGCTTCGAGTATATTGGTTTTGCCGGCGGCATTCGGGCCTTGCAACACGTGCAAATCCGCGTCCCCGAACCGCATGGTTAACCCGAGATACGATCGGAACTGTTCGAGCGTGAGAGAAGCAAGTCGCATGGGGGACTAGCGTAGCAGATCTCCTTCATCGACGAGGGCGCGAATCAACTCCCGATATTCCTTGCGCTTGATGTATTTGGGCAAGTCCGTCTTTGGCACCCAGATGAAATCGTTGATCTCTTTGCCATCCACGGTGATCTGCACGTTTTCTTCGGCCTCGGCAAAGACGAAAGCGATTCGTTGCCCACGCACATTGTCGGGACGGAAACGACGGTATGAAGGCGGGTAGTCATACTGATAGATGCGAGCACTGGTGCCGAGCAGATGTGCCGTGATTCCTGCCTCTTCGTGCAGTTCACGCAGTGCGGCTTCTTCCGTCGTCTCACCCGATTCAACCCCGCCTTGGGGCAATTGCCAAGCATCATTCTTCCGTGGTTTGCGCAACAGAAGAACCTCTGTGCCATTGGGGGCACGCCGAAAAACGACAACGGACGCACAGTGGCGGTAGACATCTTTTGACATGGTGAGAGTATAGAGGGAAGTGTTGCAATGATCGAATGGGGAGAGGTAAGGAAAGGCAGGAAAGGCAAAAACCTTCCTTACCTTCCTCACGTTTCTTACCTTTCTGCCCTTATTTCGAATGTCGCTCTTCTTTGAATTTCGGCTTCACGTGCTTACGACACACCGAACAGTACTTCATGAGTTTGCCCGCGTGTTCCTTCCAGGCCACGCCCATTTTATCCTGCTTGTGGAAACGAATGGTTCCGATGCGTCCGCCCGATTCGGGGCAGGTAACGGCGAAGACGGTGCGCTTTCCTCTCGGCATAACGGGGGAAGGGTAAGGGAGCGGAACGCTGGATGCAAGCGGAATCTCACGTTTGAGAGCCATGAGTTGTAAGTCATGCGTGCTCAGAAATATGTTGAAACAAAATGCGAAAAGCTACACTCACGACTGAACACTCAAAACTCAAGACTTCTTACATTCTCTCACTTCTGCAAAAACCCAAACACCCCGCTGACTGCCACCGCCCCCTCTCCCGCCGCCGTGACGAATTGAGCGAAATGATTGGACCCCCCTGATACATCTCCTGCGGCGAATGCACCCGTAATCGTGGTCTGCAACGACGCATCGACCTTGAGATGACCGCGCTCATCCAGCGCACAGCCGATACTCTCAGCAAGTTCGACGGCCGGTGTTGCACCGATCTCGATGAAAACACCGTCTACTGCCAGTTGATCGGATCCCTCGAAGGACTTGTCGAGGGTGATGCCTGTCACCTTTCCTGTGGTGAGCCCGGTCGAACCATGATCTCCGGTGATCGCTTTCACCTGTCGTTCGAACACGAAGGTCACATTCGTCTTCTCTTGAAGCTTCTGCACCCAGTAGGGTTCAGCCCGATATTCGTTGCGTCGATGAATCAGATACACCTGTTTCGCCACTTGTGCGACGATGGCCGCGCCCTCGACCGCACTGTCCCCTCCCCCCACCACAGCCACGGTCTTGCCCTTGAAGAAGAAGGCATCGCACGTGGCGCAGTACGACACGCCTTTTCCGGCCAACTCTTTTTCGCCGGGAACGTTGAGATGCCGCTTATTGGAACCCGTGGCGAAGATGATCGTCTTGGCTTCGTCGGTCTTGCCATCCGAGAATGTGAGACGGAAACCACTTTCCTTACCTTCCTTACTTTCCTTACCTCCCAGTCTCTCCACCTTCGTGACCCGCGTCTGTTTGAGCGTTACCTCGGCAAAGCTCGTCGCATGCTTCTTCATGCGCTCCATAAGCTCCGGCCCCGTCACATCGATGTCACCCGGCCAATTACCCACTTCGGCGGCCGTGTTGCCCATACCACCCTCCTCCTCGCCGACGAGAAGTGTTGTGAGCTTGTACCGCGCACTGTAAATGGCAGCGGTGTACCCGGCGGCCCCGAGGCCGATGATGGCTGTATCGAACATGCGGACGCAGTATACAGGGAACAGTATGCAGTATGCAGCAGTTTCCCTTCTCAGAATGAGAAGTTTACAAAAATCCGTCGCGAAGCGCGGGTCTCGTGCCTGCACGCCGAAGTGCTGTTATGAGGGACGGGATCTTGGCGTTACGGCACGCAGGCGTGGGTTCCCGCGCTGGCCGAAGGTCCCCCGAGGGGGAAGCGACACCGCTAAAAGGGAAAAGAGAGCTCATGACCCATTCGACAAGCTCAGGGTTACCCCAAATCACCAAAGAAACATAATCAACCTGTCACCCCGAGCGCCCGCCCGGATGTTGTCCGGCCCGCCCGATCCGAACGGAATCGTTCGGGCGGGTACGGAC
>MNWP01000016.1 GCA_001872575.1 Candidatus Peregrinibacteria bacterium CG1_02_54_53
ACCCTGCTCCCGGTTATGGACACGGCGTGAGAGGAAGTTCTCCGCAGCACCTAGCCGTGTATGGCACACGGGCTGCGACGAACCGACCCAAAGGTGTGGGAAGTGACATTCCCAGTCACCGTTGCCGAATGCTACACTTCTACCATGCGCCCGTCTTCGTCTCCATCTTCGCCGAGGCTTCGCGTTCTCTCTGGCATCCAACCTTCCGGCTCACTTCACCTCGGTAATTACTTCGGATCCATCAAGCCGAATCTCGAACAGCAGAAGAAGGCCGGTGAGAGCGTGTTCTTTGTGGCCGACTTGCATGCTCTCACGACGGTTCAGGATGCCGACGAGCTGCGCGAGGCTCGTCATGACATTATCCTCGATTATTTGGCATGCGGGTTCGACCCCGCCAAGGCCATCATTTTCTTCCAGTCCGATGTGCCGGAGCATACGGAACTCAGTTGGATTCTCTCCACTGTGGCTCCTATGGGCCTTCTTGAAAGAGCAGTCAGTTACAAAGAGAAGGTGCAGAAGGGGATTGCGGCGAGCGTTGGACTCTTTACGTACCCCGTCCTCATGGCGGCGGATATCCTTCTGTACGATGCCACGCATGTTCCGGTTGGGCGTGACCAGAAGCAGCATGTCGAAATCGCTCGGGATCTTGCGATCAAGTTCAACAACGCGTTTGGCGACACGTTGGTGGTTCCTGAGCCGGTGATCCGTGCCGAAGTGGCTGTGGTTCCGGGCACGGATGGCCAGAAGATGAGCAAGAGCTACGGCAATGCGATTCCAATTTTCGGAGACGAGAAGAAGATTGAAAAAGCGATCATGAGCATCGTGACCGATTCGAAGGGAGCCGAAGAACCCAAGGATCCTGAGAAGTGCACGGTTTTTCAGTTGCATAAGCTCTTTCTTTCTCAGGCCGAGACCAAAGCACTTGTCGAGAAGTATCGTGCGGGGGGTCTGGGATACGGTGAAGCGAAGAAAATGCTTTTCTCTGCATATATGGAACATTTCGGCTCGCTGCGCTCGAAACGCGAGGAGCTCATGCAAAAATCCAAGCTGGTTGACGGGGTTGCCCGCGAGGGCGCGGAGCGTGCTCGTGCCATTGCAGTCAAAACCATGGAGAGAGTACGAAAAGCCGTAGGATTGCTCTAATAGTCGATATTTGGTATACTGGAGTGATTCCTTCTCACACACATATGAAGCGCAGCAGACTCTCCGTGTACGCAACGACTGGCGTTTTGACGATCGCCGTTTTGATCCCCATGGCCACGGCCCTTCTGGAGGATGGCGGCCACTACAGTGCAACGCTCCAGCAGGAGGCGATCGAAAATCAACCGCAACTCCGTGCTGCGCGACGTGCACTCACGCGATTGAACGGCCGATGCGGTCGCAACGGTGAAGTGCAGGATGCCGCGTGTCGTGCCTATGCGATCGTGCAACAGGAGTGCTTTGATCGGCAGCTCCAATACTTTCAGAACACGGGTTGCCCCTCGATCAATGACATGGTTCGAATCTCGAGAATTCAGCGTGCCCTCGACATGAATCAGCCTGTTCCCTCTGAAGGTGATGAGGCAAGTACATCGTCCGGCTCCAGCTCGAGTTCCATTGAGAGCGAAGAGGCCGCTGGCACCACGTTCAATGATCTCTCCACGACCGATCGGAATATTCTTCGTCGCGCAGTTCGTGTTCAGAATTGTTCCAAAAAGCTGCCGCGTGCGATGTATCAGTTGTGCATTTCTCTCGTCGGGCAAAATCAACGGGCTGCGCCCACAGGACTGACGAATGATCAGCAGCAGATCCGTTCCGAGCAGCGTTCTTCGCAGCCATCCACCCTCAAGGATCGTATTGAGATAACCAAGCCGGTAGCGCGATAAAGGCAATGAAAGTGAAAGAGGATACATCCGCGATGAGCTATCATGAATCTTGATGTATCCCAAGCTCATCCTCGCCTCGGCCAGCCCGCAGCGCAAAACGCTCTTGCAGGGGATTGGCATTCCATTCGATGTTTTTGTTACGGACGTGGAGGACGAGAGCGATGTTACGCATCGTGATCCTGTCGAGCGGGCGCAATTCTTCGCGCATCTGAAGGCGGAGCATGCGCATACGGCGCATCCCGAGGCTTGGATCATCGGTTGTGACACATTGGTTGTGGCTTTTGATGGCTCGCTTCTCGAGAAGCCGACGGATAGCGACGAGGCACGCACAATGATGCGGTTGCAGAGCGGCACGACGTCGCTCGTTCACTCCGGTCTCTGCATCATCGCACCGAACGGCAAGCAGTACGAAGGCATGTCTCTGTCCTCGGTCACCTTCAAACAACTCTTGCCGCAGGAGATCGAATGGTGGATCGGCACGGGATTGTGGCAGGGTCGGTCGGGGTCGTTTCAAATCGACGGGCCCGGACAGCTCATGATCGCGCGGATCGAGGGGGACTGGTCGGGGATTGTGGGGTTGCCCGTGTTTCTACTGGGAAAGCTAATGAGGAAGGCGGGGTGGAATGTATTCGTATAACGTATGAAGTATTACGTATCTTGTTGTTTTACTCATTACACTTTGGTATGTCATATGTTATACGGAATACGTGATACCAAATACCGAATTATTTTTTGAATACGAACCGACACAGTTCATCAAAGATCGGTTGAGTGGAAGCGACGCAGCGCACGCGTCCACGGGGGTCTTGCGGGTCCGCAAGCTCGGTGCGGGATTTTCCGCCTGCCTCTTTGACCATCAGGCAGCCGGGGGCGACATCCCACAGCCGTACACCGTCAAAGAAGACTCCGTCATTCCTGCCCTTGAGGATCTCGGCGATTTCTGCGGCAGCGCAACCGTAGTTCTGCACCGAGGCACAGCGTGGATGCGTAACGGTCATGATTTTGTCCGTACCCCGAGACTTGCCTCCGATGTTCGTACACAGAATCGCATCATCCAGATCGCGTGTTTGGCGAAGATGCGTAATGGCCTTTCCATTGAGAAACGCCCCGGTTCCACGTTGAGTCCAAAAGGTTTCGTTCCTGGCCGGCAGAACCATAACGCCGAGCTGCGTCGTTCCGTCCTGCTGCAGCGCAACGAGGCAGCCAAATTCGTCTTTGCCGTGGACGTACGGTTTTGTGCCATCGACGGGATCGATGATCCAGCAGTACGGCGAAGAAGGATCACCCAGATTCTCTGCCCCATCTTCCTCCGCCAGAATGCGATGCTTCGGAAATTCATTTCGAATCATGCTGACGATGGCGGCCTGAGCGGCGTGATCAACGTCGGTGACGTAGTCCGTTACTTCTTTGGTATCGATGACGAGCTCTTCGGACGATTGGCGCTTCTGCATGGCAATCTGTGCTCCGGTTTCCGCTGCACGCCGTGCGAGGTCGAGCGCGAGTGTGAGGTCGAGAGATGCCATGGTCATTGTTGGTCATTCGTCAGGTCCGTGCCTTCGCCCGCTTTCGTAAAATCGTCGCCAAGATTCGTATCATCTTGCTGCGGAAGCGGCTGCTCAGGAGCCGGTGCGACGGGCGGGGTATTCTTGCCGTTGTTGTTTTCATCGTCCCGGTGCATGGTGTTAGAGAGAAGAGGATGAAGACGAAGAATGCTGCAAGGCCTGCGCCTCTGAGAGTACAGGGGAACACGACGCGATTTGCCCGCTCGCTTTCGCAAGATTTTCTCGCAAGGATTCGAGTGAATCAATTGTCTCAGAGGGAATCAGAAACGGTTCTGCAATGGCATAGCATTCCAGGGCATCTGTTATCTTTTGTCGCACTTCTTCGGAAAACCCGGTGTCTTCACTCGCCGATTTCAGCGAGAGCAGAAGCGCATCCAGCCACGTGAGAGCCGTGCCGTTGCGTACCTGAGCGGCAGCAAACCAATAGGGTTGTCGATACTGCGTCCGCAAATTTTCACGGACGTCACGGAATGCATCCAGCGTCGTGAACACCTTGGCATCGATTGCATCGATAATAGGCTGCAGAGCGCCCTGCAGTGCATCGATGCGCGCGAGCATGGCAGTTTTAAGTTCTGCTGAGAGGCCCGGCCATTGATCGATCACATCTCGTTCATTCTTGAGTGCGTCTCGCTCGATGAGTAACTGCCCTCGATAACACTGTAGAGAAACGGGCAGAAGCGTGTCGCGATTTGCACTGCGTACGTCATCGTGGCAACGATCGATGTGCAAGAGCAGCTTGCCGCGCACTTTCTGCCACTTGGCGATCCAGCTCGAGTGTACGAGCGCAAATCTACTCCACTGGCTTGAGAATCCCTCCGCGCGCTCTGCGCGCTCGGTCCAGATATCGACAACTGCCCCGCTGCCGGATGATTCGCTGCTTGCAGATGAAGACTGCTCTTGTGCGTGAACCGCAGGCATCAGAAGAATGGAGACGAATATCGAGAGAATGAGTGAACGCATTGCGTGCATCATAGCACGAATGAATGCCGAATCACGATCCGCTCAACGATCGCTCTTTTTCGATGAACTGCAGCACTGTTTCCACGTAGGTTGCGTGGCTCCATGCGAGCGGTGCCACCGAAAGCGGTTCACCGGTGATGGGATGGGTTTGTTCCGCCAGAATTCCGGTGCTCGAAGCCCTGTCTGCCGTCCAGTCAAGGATCTCTCTTGCCGGCTTGAGATCTTCGAGGGTCTTGGCTTGCATGATGAGCCATTGGGCATTCCACAGCGTGGTGATGATCCAGGGGTTTCCGGGAATTTCCGCGCTCGGATGCACTTTGGCGTGATAGACGTCGTTCGTAAATCGTGCGAGCCCGCCGATGGGCGTGTGTACGGTGAGTGCCTGTTTCATCTGTTGCATGGTCGAAACGACGCGCGGATCACCGGGAGGAAGCACGCCGAATTTCCAAATGGCCGAGATGCTCGCATCGATGGTGAGGTCACGCTCGGTTGTCCGGCCATTCTCACGTCGAATCATCTTCACAAAGCGTTTTTCTTTGTCGTCATACAAGTGAAAGAGCAGTGCCTGTCGTGTTTCATCCGCGGCAGTGTGAAAGCGTTCGGAATGCGTGTGATGACCGAGAATCTGGCAGATCTGTGCCGCGGCGTGCAGACCTGCGGCGACGCAAGCCACGGTGTACGTGAAGATACCGCGGTGCTCTTCCCACGGATCGTAGCTGGGGAAGGGTAATCCCGTTTCCTTCTCGCGGAATTCCGTCAGAAACTGGCCGGCTCGTTTCACGAAACTCTCGTACATCTGCTGCAGAAACTCGAAATCCTGCACACGTTCGAAATGTTTCCAGAGCGCGTAGATCACGAGTGCGGTTTCGTCTTCCTGAATCGGCATCTGTGCCTGCCCGTTGCGGTACCACGGGTGCCACGAGGATCCCAATGAACCGTCGGGATTGTATTTGTGGAGCAGATAGCCGTCGGGAGTTTGCATCCGTGCACAGAATTCGAAGAAGCGACGCGTGACTTCGTGCACTTTGGCCTCGTCGAGGGCGAGTGAGATGAATGCGCCGTCTCGCGGCCAGACGTACGTATAGGTATCGCGATTGAAGGCCATAATGTCTTCATCAGCTGCAGCCACGATGCCACCGGCATTATCGGCGTGCAGGCGAATGAGCAGCAGGCTTCTGCGGTAGAGATCCACGAGGCGTGTGCTGAGCGAACCGAAGTTCTGTCGTGCCATGTGCACCCAGCTCTTCCAGTAGTTATGGCAGTTGCTCTGCAGACGCTGCTCTCCCTCCGTAATTACGATTTGGTGCAGATTGACTACTTCTTCCAGATCCCGGCCCATACACAACCAGAGAGTCACGGATGTTTCTTTTCCGGGTTTCACAATGGCGTGCACACCCACGGTCGAGTCGACCGACCCCTGATCGATTGTCGTATTACTGAGCTCTCCATCCTCTGCATCCTTCCAGGTGCCTTCGAATCCCTGGTAGTTCGACTTGCCGATGCTGTAGCTGCAGATACCGCAGCTGCCCAGTCGCTCTTTGCTGTGAAGGACAGACTGATACTCTCCTGTCCCCACGCGTCCAGTCACGCACGTATCCGGATCACTCGTTTCACCGCCAACGAGGAAGTACCGTGTCTGACGGTAGTGGATTACGGTGTTCGTGTACGGTTCGTAGAATGCCGTATCTTTCTGTTTGTCTCCGTAGATGAAGAGGTTGTGATTGAAGTAGAAGCGAATCTTCTTTTCTTGATTATCCGTGCTGCGAACGCGGAAGTTGCGGATGAGAATGTTGTAGAACGGGTGTACGTAATCTTCGGCGATGAGCTCAAGCCCAAGGGCATCGTTGCGCAGTTTCGATTCGCCGACGAGCGAGTCGAGGCGGTATTGCGGCTCGATGTTCCACGAAGGATCAGAAAACCATTTCATTCCACGACCTTCGACGAAGATGCCGGTGCGATGAACGTTGCCGTACCCCGTGTGATCCTCCATCCCCACGTGAGGAAAATACAGATCGCGCAGTTGCAGCTGTGCATCGAATGCCGCAAGAACCTGGCCGTTGCCGATGATGAGTGATTTGGGCATTACGAATGATGGGCAGAGGTTTTCTTTGTCAGCCTGTGCTTCTTTTTCGGTTCCTCAACGCGGGTTTTTAGATCACAAATAGCATGGCTGAAACGACGATAAGCCTCGTAAGGGGAATCGTAGGGACTGAAATACTTGTGCACATCTCCGTCGTTCCAGTACTTGGTGCACATGTAGTAGAAGTGATCCGATGTCTGCAGGCGTCGCCAGGTGCGAATGAGATCCGGGTTGCCTGTGGCTTTCACAAGCGGGCCCAGTGCGTAGAGCGCCTGCATGGCTGCCACTTGAATCTGGTTCCCCTGCCATGCAGAAATATCACGCTCGGTATCGGCCCACGAAATCAAACTGTGAGCGTCGTATACCGGTTTTT
The DNA here is from genome assembly GCA_001872575.1 of Candidatus Peregrinibacteria bacterium CG1_02_54_53. Classification (GTDB taxonomy): domain Bacteria; phylum Patescibacteriota; class Gracilibacteria; order Peribacterales; family Peribacteraceae; genus Peribacter. The sequence continues at coordinate 6,841 of MNWP01000016.1, forward strand.
TGTTTTGCTGCCATGCGTCGATGACCTGTGAAGGGGTCGCGCACTTCACGCCGCGTTGCTGCCAAATTTCGGGGAGTGAACGGAGGAATTCAAAAATGCCGGTGTCTTCCCACTGGTGTTCGCCGAATGTTTCGTAGTCCATGAAGAGATTCACACTGTGCCCTCCTCCGCCAAGCAGCCAATCGGTGAACGTCTCGGCTTTGAGGGGGAATCCCACCCAACTTTTGTCGGAGAAGCGAAACGCCACGTCATCGGATAGGCGGAAGTTCTTGAGCAAAACCGCAATGTTCTCCGAGCGCTTCGGAAGGGGACGATGTCGGGCGATGAGCATCTCTTTGCTGCGAGCCAGACGGAACTGCGGTGGCATGTACGGCAGGTTTGAACTTCTGCCCTGCAGCAAATGATCGGCTCCTTCTCCGAGGATACCGGCAAATCCCATCAGCCGTACCGTTTGTGCGAGCTCGTTACTGTAGATCAGCTCCGTATTGCGGAAGATGCGCGGCGTCACACCGAACAGATCTTCAATTTTACGGATGTGCAGCGTGACTTGTTCGCAGAATTCTTCGGTATCTTGAATGGATGAGAGGGAGTGGTAGTAGGTTTCGGCCAGAAATTCCACACGTCCCGTTGCGGCAAGCTGCCGGAAGCTTTCGAGAACATCTTCTCCGTACTCTTCGCACTGGTCGAGAAACACTCCCGAGAGAGAGTACGAGATGGCGAAGTCGGGATACTTGTCCAACAGCGAAAGCATCAAACGATTGGCAGGCAGGTAGCACTTCTCAGCCACCTTGCGGAATACTGCACGGTTCTTCGTGTGATCAAAATAATCTTTGCCGCCATCTTTGCCGATCTCCGTGATCCGCAGATCGCGCAGGCGGTAGGGCTGGTGAACCTGGAAGTAGAAGCAAACGAGAGGAGTCATACGAGGGTGGGTAACGTTAGGAGTTGAGAAGATTTTTGTAGATGGAGAAGACTTTTTCGGCCTGGTTTTCCCAGGTCAATTTTTGCAAAATGCGCGGTGCTTCGATCGTGAGTTGCATGGCGAGCGGCGTCTCACGCAAGACGGTGAGCACACAGTCCGCCATTTTCTCGGTATCCCAGAAGTCCACTTTGAATGCGTGACCGATAACCTCGCTCGCTCCGGATTGTCTGCTCAGGATTACGGGCGTTCCGTTGGCGATGGCCTCGAGTGCCACGAGTCCGAAGGGCTCGGAGAGCGAGGGCATGACGAAACAACTCGATTGAGCGTAGAGCTTGCGAGCCTCCGCACTCGTAACTTTTCCTGCAAAGATGATGTTGTCCTGCAGACCGAGTTTGATTGCGTGGTCCACGAGTGACGGGAGCATGTGACCGTCGCCTGCCATGACGAATTGCACATCCGGTTTGAATTTGTGCACCATGGACGCCATTTCAAGGAAGTGCAGAGGTCCTTTTTGAATGGCGAGCCGTCCGAGAAAGAGCACCATCGGGCTCTTTTTGCTCCGGTCGATTTTCTGTTGATGAAACTGCGATGCATCATGTGTCTCGCTGCTTCCGTTATGCACTACAGAGATCTTTTCTGCAGAAATGCCGTAGTGCTCCACCAAGATGTTCTTCGTATAGTTGCTCACGGCAATGACGTGGTTTGCCTGTTCGAATCCCCATCGCTCCCGTTGGTAAATCCATTCGTTCGGATGGAAGTGCGTGCGGTCCAGTTCGGTGGCGTGGATGTGAGCGACGAACGGTTTTTCGTGATGACGAGCGGAACGCACCGCTGCCTCGTAGGTCATCCAGTCGTGTGCGTGCACGACATCGGGATTGAGATCTTTGGTGAGATCAACGCTTGTTTCAGTGAAGACGTGCACGGCATGCCCCAAATCTTCGCCATAGATCTGCGAGGTTTCCCGGGGCACGGCATGAATGCGTTGCGCGTACAGCTCGGGTGAGTCGTAGGGGATGAGCATGCTTGCAATGCGAATCTTTTGGATATGCTTATCCTGAGGAAAAAGAACATCGACTCCATTTTCCGACCCCCCCGCGGCAAACGGCAACACGAGTGTCACTTTTACGTTGTTGTAGAGCAGTCCTCGCACGAGACCTTGGCATGCAACGCCCAAACCTCCCAGGTGACGCGGGGGGTATTCCCAGCCGAACATGAGCGAGTGAATAGGCATGGATGTCAGTGTTTGTTTTTACGTGCATACACGCGCGCGCACATCAGGTGATTATATCACAATTTAGCGTCGGATTAAAGAGGGGAGCCCCTTGTCGGGGCTCTGAATCATGGTGTGAATTTCTAGGCTTCAGAAAGCGCTAAAACGTGTCCCTTTATGACCTGTAAAACGCTGTCGAGGTCTTCATTGACAAGAATGTGATCGAACAGGTGCGAGGCCCGCGTAAAGAAGTCCAAATCCGCCTGAGCATTGATCAGCCGCTCCTCAATTTGTGCGTCCGTTTCGCGTCCTCGTGCACGCATTCTGTGCAGGAGATGGCTGAGCATGGTGCGCTTGCTCGCACCGGGGGGCAACAGGCCGAACGAGAGAATGGAGCGACGACCGAAGTGTGCCGCAAGACTGCGCAGCAGGTGCATTTCGGTGACGACGACGGGAAGCTTTCCTTGTTCCCAAATGGTTTCAATATCACTCTTTCGATACCCGTAGCAGCGCTGCTCGGAATCCGAGGGAAGATGCGTCCATGCGACGAGTGCGTCGCTTTTCTCCAGCCGATCGAATTCTTTTTGCGATACATATTCGTACTCCTGATCGTCACCGTCTTTCGGTGCACGACTGGTGACGATGGGTACTTTTGCCGTGAAGTCGCCCAACATCTTCGTCAGCAGGAGTGAGACGGTGGTTTTTCCCACGCCTGAAGGGCCGGTAAACGCCAGAATGTAGCCGGGGAACTTTTGCATTTCAATTTTCGGCTGAGCAATACGTTCCGTCATTTCGTACGCAATATCGTAGAGCCGCAGGCCCGCTTCATTGACGCGGCTCAAGTGCATGCGTGGCAGAACAACTTGGCCGATGACAGGCTCGCCGATACCCGTGAGTGCGCCAAGGACGCGCTGACCATCAGAGAGTTCGATGAGGCCGATGCGGTGAGGCCGATCGGAAAATCCTTTCGGCGGATGCGTGATGATTGTGAAGGAGAGAAGCGTACCGGGGAGCATCCGCTCCTTTCGGTTTCGGATGGCTCGGGCGGCGACGGCGGGTGAATCAGGTAGTCGCATGTTCGGGAGAGTGATGAAGAATGTGCACGCAGCATGTGGCACCGGCGCCACCGAAGTTGTGTGCGAGGCCGTATCGCCGGCCGGAAGCCTGCAGCTGTTTGCTGACATCAATGATCTGTTTGATGCCCGTTGCAGCGACCGGGTGGCCGCAGGCTTTCAGGCCTCCGCTTTGGTTCACGGTCATTGATTGTTCTTGTTCGTACCACTGAATTCCTTCGCCCGGCTCTGCAAATCCCAGATCTTCGAGGGCGATGAGTGCTGCGATGGAGAAACAATCGTGCAGTTCGAGGTGAGCGATGTCGCTCGTCGAAATATTCGCTTCGTCCAGCGCCCGTTGCGTGGCATCTTTGGTGGCTCCAAAGGAGGTGATAATGGGACGGTCGGTAATGCTGACGGTATCGGTGCTTGTCTGCGATCCGGCAATGCGAATATCAGAGCGGTGTTTGGTCGAGAGTAAACAGGCCGCAGCTCCGTCGCTTACGGGTGAGCAATCGAGCAGTCGCAGGGGATCGGCCACGATGGTGCTTGCGCCAATCTGTTGCGGTGTCATTTGCTGACGAAATTGCGCGAAGGGATTATTGACGGCATTGGCGTGGTGGCGGGCGCTCACGAGATTGAGACGCTCACGCGTGAGGTTGAAATCATACATGTAGCGCTTCGCGATAAGCCCGAAGATGCCCGGAAAGGTGAGCCCCGAGGGAGCATCTTTTTCGCTGTCTGCAGCGCCCATGAGGGCGGAGGCGATTTCGTCTGAAGAGGAATCGGTCATCTTTTCGGCTCCAACCACGAGTACGGTTTCGGCCCTCCCGCTTTCGAGCAGAGCGCATGCGGTGTGCATGGCAATGGATCCCGAGGCGCATGCCGCTTCGACACGTACGGCCGGCGGTCGGTGAGGGAGCAGAGAGGAGGCGATGGCACCCAGATGCGCCTGGCCGCTCATCGCTTCACCCAGCATGTTGGCGACGACGATGAAATCGATATCCAGCGCCGAGCAGGGAGCGGAGGCGATGGCGGCGTCTGTTGCTTCTTCGATGAGTGCGGGCAAGCTCTTGCTCCACCACTCTCCGAATTTGGTCTGGCCGATTCCAATAAGCGATATGTCCTTCTGCATGGAATGTCTGGAGGATTCTACACGCTCTCCGGCTCTCACGAAACTGGCGATTTCTCGTAGTTTTGTCGATATTCTCCGTAGGAGACGTAGTGCAATGATCGTTCGTCTGCGGGCAGTGCGGGACCGTCGCGCAACATCGTGAACAGAAAGGCATCCGCCCCCGCTCCCGATCCGTACGACACCAAGAGAATCTTTTGGTTCTTTTTTGCTTCTTGCAACACTTGTACGAGTCCGAGGAGCGAACATGCACTGTAAGTGTTGCCGATGTGTGGCACGATGAATCCGGTTTGCATCTGCTCCTTTGACATTTTGAATTCTTTGGCAATCTTGCTCGGGAACTTGGCATTCGGCATGTGAAGCACGATGTGATCGACTTCACTTAATTTCGTTTTCGTAACAGAGAGAATGCCGGTGAGCGCCTGCCGCACATGGAGGAAGTATCCGGGTTCCCCCGTAAAACGTCCTGCATGTTCGGGGTACGGGGCACCGGCTGAGCGCCAGAAGTCGGGTGTATCGGTTGTGAACGAAATGGTCTTTTCGATGCGGCAAATGGCGTTGTCGGTGGAATCGGGACCAACGATCAATGCAGCAGCTCCCGCTGCCGCCGTGTACTCCAGTGCGTCGCCGGGCTTCGCCTGCGCTTTATCAGTTCCGATGGCCATGCCGTATGTCGCCTGCCCGCATTTCACGAATGCATCCACGATCTGCAGACCCGCGGTGCCCGCCTTGCAGGCGAATTCCAGATCCGCGCAGTATGAGAAGGGATGCAGATCCAAAGCCGCTGCCAGCATGCCGCTCGTGGGTTTGACCGCGTAGGGGTGACTTTCGGAACCGACGAAGATGGCACTGATTTCGGACGATTGGATGCCCGCCATGTCGATGGCTTGTTTTCCGGCTTCAAAGGCGAGCGTGAAACTGTCTTCGTCTGTCCCGGCGACGGCTTTCTCTTTCACGCCAAGCCCGCGAATGATTTCTTGCGGGTCACGTTCCCAGTGCTTGGCGATCTCCTCCGTCGTGATACGGTTATTGGGGATAAACATGCCGAAGCCGACGATGGCGGAATGGGAATGAGGCATGAAGTGTGTTGAGTATACCTTTTGTAGTTCTGGTGTTGGGAAAGTATGCAGTATTTAGTATGCAGTATGAAGGAGGTCATAGATGTGTCCTGTATACGGAATACTGATCCCTGCATACTCGCTCAATAGACCTCTTTCAAATAACAATTTTCGCCCATTCGACTCGCTTTTCTCGCTCAGGGTGAAAATTGCTTCAGTAGACCTCTTTGAGGTAGCAATTTTCACAGTACACGACTTCTGGGCGATCGGGAGCGCTTGCCGGCCGTAGCGTTCCCAAAGTTCAATAGACTTCCGTCAGATAACACTGTTCGCAATAAACTATTTCCGGTCGCGAAGGCTGGTAGGCCGTTTCAATCTCTTTTTGACACTTCTGACATGTTCTTTTCCACAGTTTTCTCGGTCGACGTTGCTCCATGCGATCCAAATATCGCTGATTTGGATGCCTTTTCGGCAAAGGCAGGCCCGTTCGGCGGTAAAAATCCAATTCCTGCTTAATGATGATGAAAGGCTTGTCGCTCACTTCGCATTTGATGGCCCAATTGAGGACGTCGTCGGGTACATCTGCAATGGTCTCGGGCAGACGAACAGCAGCAATACTGCGTGCCGCCTTGGGCGCAGGAGGTTCGTAATCCGACCATCGGATAGTACGCGCAAGTGCCTCTTCCTTCGTCAGCGGATAGTATTCCTGTGCACGAGATTGGTTATAGCCGAACGGGGAAAAGCTCAAAGGGAAGAACTCCCCCCATTCCCTGGTTTTGCGCATGTGTTCGATAATTTTCGGAACCAGATGTTTATATTCCTCCTGCGTGTACTGTTTATTCAGGATGCAGAACGCGCCGTGATTGATGCCCGCACAACCGAAAAGATCGTGGGAGTTCTGCGTACAATCACAATACGCCGCATTTTTGTTGTCGTAGGTGAAATGGCAGGCGAGCAGATTGTACGCATTGGTGATGGCATGGCACTCATACATCATCTCTGCCCAGCCGACGTGGTAAACGTCGAGTGAATCCTTGATGTCGATAGCATCGACGCAATGCCGACAATCCTCCATTTTGATGGAGTCGAAGCACTCAGTGCAGTTCTTCGAGAAAAAGAGGAGGTCGCCACTGCATCCTTCCGATTGCAGTTGATAGATTGCAGGATGGAGTGCAATGCGCTCCTTCGTCTGAATATATTTCTCTCTGTATTTTTTCAGTACGGCAGAACTGAGTGGAAATATTTCTCGTATTTTCCGTTGATAGTCTTCAGGTGAGTACTGCTTGTTTTCGATACAGTGTTGCTTGTTTCGCAAATTCCAACACAGAAAACAGTCTTTGCAGTTCATGCAGTCATAGCAGAACCAGACGTTCTGACAGCGCTTAATAAAGTCGCAGAAAAATGCCTGATAACTTCCCCATGCGTAGTACGTCTCGTAGCAGAGCTCACAACCTTCATTTAAGTAGGAGCAATCTACGCAATCGCGGCAGTGATCAATAACCCAATCGGAGTAGTAGATATCCTCACTCTCGAATGTGACGGCGGATAGATAGCAATTCTTATTCTTTCCCGAGTGATTCGTGTAGTGAGCGTTTTCACTTTGCTTGTTCACCAGCGCAACCCGGGGCACCTCAAGTTGCAATTCTCGAAACTGATCGAAGAAAGGGCGATTGAAATCGAATTCTCGTCCATAGTCGAGTGCATTCCACTTATCCGACCACCAGATTTCCTGCTCATAGACTTTAAACGGGGAATCCGGCGGATACATGGAGATGATTTCCTTTCGGTTGAAATCACATGTTCTTCGATACATAAAGCGTTCATTTCTCCATGCGAGACGACGTTGCTGCCGGCAATCGGGGCAGAGCGTGGGTGGAGAAATCGAGTACTTCTTTTCTGCAATGATGGGAGAAACCATTTCCAATGCCGCGAGATCACCATCGGTGATCTCGAAGCTTTGCTTGCACCGGTGGTTCTTGCAGATGACCTGCATGCACTCAGCGTGCCAGCTTCTTATGTGAAGAAGCAAGCGTCTGCGTTGCCTGAGATGCCAATAAACTCACTTCCCCTGCGAGGACGGCTGCGCCGATGCTCTCTGCCAGTTGCTGTGGGGGACGCAGGCAGGTTTTGGGCTTTAAAATAAGCGAAAGGCACTGATTCTGTGCCGGAAGCGCCGTGCCGCCACCGCGAATACCGACGAGAATAGCGGGGAGGCGGGTTTGGATGGTGATTCCATCCTGAGCAAGAGAAACCGTCGTATCTGCGAGCGATCCCTCGACCACGTGCGCGCTGTCCTGCCCCGTTGCCAGATACAAGGCCGCGATCACATTGGCGACGTGCAAGTTGCTGCCGATTGCTCCTGCCAATGACGAGCCGACCCTGAGTTTTGCATCGGCAACGGCAAGCAATTGTTCCGGGGTCGTTTTCAAAACATCCATAATGACGGAAGAGGGGATCTTTGCCTTGGCTGTGACCTCGTATCCGCGCCCACGGTCATGCGTGCGCCGACTTGGTTTTTTGTCACTGTCCACGTTGGCGGCAATCGTGATGAGTAGTGCATCCAATTGTTCGGCCAGCCAGTCGCCGATTGCCTGCGCAGCGATCGTGACCATGTTCATACCCATCGCTTCGGATGTGTCACAGAAAATTGTGAGGAAGGTGTACTCGTCAGATTCATCGAGGTCATAGCGAAGAATTTTGAGGTGTCCGCTTGTTGCTTCACTGACCTTCTTCCATTTAGGCTCGAACCTCCGGATTTCTGCGGCGAGGGAGGGCTTGCCCTGAGGCGTGGAGCGCCGAAGGGTGTACGATTGTTCTTTTCCATTTTTTGGCTTCAGAACAATCGATCGGGACATGCCGTGAAGGACGGATCGCACATGTACGCCTCCGGATTGCGCTGTTACTTTGCATCCGCGATTGATACTCGCAACGAGTGCCGCTTCGGTGGTGGCGAGTGGAAGAACGATATCGATTTTCTCGCCCGAACTCATGGTGACCATAAGCGGTCCCGCAATGCCGATCGGCAAGGGAACCGAGCCGATCATCTGCTCACAATTCTTTTCATCGGCCTGACCGATGCGCGACTCTTCCGTTGCCAGAGAAGTAAGGTCAATTCCAGTCTCATCCTCGACGCGCTTACGTCGTTCATCACAACGCTTTTGAGCGTTCAAGCCGTCGGGGAGATTGCGAAGGTCCATGTTACGTTCATTGTACCGCAGTTATTAGCTTAAGATTCTTCATTCTGTCCTTTCTTTGTCAGGCGCGACAAAGAAAGGACGAAAGAAAGCGCTCCCGCCTTCGTCCACCCAAGGCGGACTACGGACGGGCAGGCCGCCTATGACCCCCTCCGCTATCGCCGCCACATAGGCGCGTTTCCGGGATTTTGTTTGTTTCGGTATGTGTTTTTTTGTTGTTTTACTTTCCTAGATGATCTTGGCACCCGGCCCGACCTTTGCTTTGAAGATCGTGCATCCTTTCTGCGCGTTCGCGAAGGAGAGAACGGCATCTTTAGCCTCATCTGGACACACAAGGTGGACTGTTGGTCCCGCATCCATCGTGAAGAGCACGGGGATGTGTTCCTTCGATCGCAATCCTTTGATCGCATTCACGATGCGATGTGTGTCTTCATTGAGGTAGTGCAGCGAGGGCGAGGATGTTTCCATCACGTGATGCATATCAAGGCAGTCTTCCTCCGTCACGTTTTGCAGTTTCTCAAAATCTTTCATGCGGATGGCGTCGATGCATTCCTGTTGGCGTCGCGAACGAATCGTTTCGATGCGTGTAGCGTAGAATGGGCTTGTAGAGGCCAAGGCGTGGCCTTCTGTAGAGCCGACTTTCTTCTCTTCCAGAGCAGGGATCAAAACGATGTCATGGAGCAGCCAGTGACGTTCGTCCGCGATCTGCTCGCTCCACGAGCTCCCCAGTTCCATGCCGCTGCCTTCTTCCAGTGTCGAAAATCCGCCGAAGATACTCCGTGCCGCCGAGCCAGATCCCAGCCGCGCGAGAATGCTCGTCTGCATGTCGGTGAGTGTGATTTTCTCCGCAACCAATCCGGCCACGGCTTTTGCAAGGCAGCTGAAGACCGCGGCAGACGATGCGAGACCGATTGCGGGTGGAATGTGGGAACGGACGGTGATTGCGCTGTGCTCCGGGAGGGCATCTTTTGCGTGGAGTGTTTCGAGATAACGGCGCATGAGCGAGAGGACCTTGCGAAAGCGTTCGATGTCCTTCTCCCTCAGCGCTTTTTCTCCGCCATCCGCCAGAAACGAGCGAACGGAAAACGCATCTGCTTCCTGTATGACGATTTCCACTGTTGGACGGTCAAGGGTCATCGAGAGCGAGGCGGCCTGTGGCAGGCGCAACTCCTCACTGCGGTTGCCCCAATACTTTATGAAGGCGATATTGGGCGTTGAATGCGCTTTTGCTTGCATAAAAGAAAGGAAAACCTCTTTCAGCGTAGTGCTTTTTTTCTATAATTCCATCCTTTTCCATTACGATTTATGCCGATACATGATGTCAATGTGATGATCCTCGATAATGACGGGGTTCTGCGGCGCGAGGGGAAGCAATTGCCGGGAGTGGTGGAGCTCTACGCGCAACTGGAGAAGCGGGGGATCAGCAATGTCCTGCTCTCGAACAATTCGCGAGTGACTTCCGATGGGCTCGTTCGGCAAATGAAACAGTTCGGTGTGAAGGATTTTTGCAAAGATCAGGCGATGACATCCGCTGAGGCGGCCGCATCATGGATTCGGCACAATCCTTCCGCCGATCGGCTCGAAGACATGCGTGTTTTTGCGGTCGGTGAAGAGGGCGTTTTCCGGTCTCTGCAGGAATTGGGCATTGCGCTGGCAAACGATCAATGGGATGGGCAACAATGGTCCGGCCTGCCGACGGATGTCGTGGTGGGCTTCAACACGAAGATGGATTATGCGACCACGATGGCTCCGGCATGGAATGCCATTCATCGTGGGTCCCGATGGATTCACACCAATGGGGATGTTTCGTACAGGAATGCCGCAGGGGCGATGCTGCCGGCGAATGGGGCGCAACTTGCGTACCTCTCCACGACAGGCAAAGAGCCGGCTGCTGTCGTCGGGAAACCGAATAGGGAAATGGCTGAATCTGCTTTGCGGCGAATGAATGTGACACAGGACCAAGCACGCATTGCGGTGGTTGGCGATAATCTGACGGAAGATATGGGTCTTGCCGATAACCTGCGCAGTGCAGGATGGAACGCCGAAGGATGGATGGTTCTCACCGGCGTGACGACAGCCGAAGACTGCGATGATCCTTCTGTCGATAGGGTGTTTCAGGATATTCGCCAGATCACGAGGGCGCTGCTCTCTCGTTAGGCATCAAACGCTGAGCAGAGGGAGTACGCTCTGTGCTCCTTTGCGGATCACCGGCAGAATCAGGTTGGGGTTCTTGTGCAGTGCCAGCACTGTCCCTCCTCCACCTGTTCTTCCACCCGCCCCCAGCACCTTGGCTGCTCCACCCAGTCGCATGATTTCCGTAATAAGTGTCTGCACGGGTTTGGGTACGACGCCGAGCGCCACCTGTGCGCGGTGATGGTCACGAAAGACCGTGCGGATGTCCTCGCCCTTCCTCAGTCGTTCGGTGCACTTGCCGATCGCGATGAGGGCCTGCTTTACGCGGGGATCATCCGAACGCTCCTTCACCCATGCGACGAGCTCAGGTGTGGATTCATGGGGTGTTCCGGTATCGGCCAACAGCGCACCGCGCAGAATATCTTTGGGCAGCGCGATGTGCTGAGGTTCCGATCCTTTGCGAAAGAGAATGGGTTTCTCTTCCCAAATCACGGCGAAGTCGATGCCACTGTGCCCCGGGTTCATGGCGTCTTCCACCTTCAGAGCTTCGGCACGCTTGCCTTCACCGAGCAGGCAGCGGGTAAGGGCGATGATGAGGGCGGTACTGGAGCCCATACCCTTTTTGAGGGGCAGCTGATTACGGATAATAAGTTTTCCCCTGAAGGAGGCGGCTTGATCTTGCTCGAGATGCAGGATGATCTTTTGGGCGTAGTCCTCCCACTCTTCTCCGCCGCCGATGCCGAGCCACTTGAGCGTCAGTGCCCGACTTGATGGATTTCCCTCGAACGTCACCTGCATGGCGATAGGGGCGGGCACGGCGATTCCCGGTTGGCCGAACACCACGGCATACTCGCCGGTGAGGATGATTTTGCCGTGGGCGATGGATGTATGCTTCATCTGTAGAAGGTTGTCATGGTGAGCGTGTCATTCCGAGCGTAGTCGAGGAACGAACCATACTGTCCGTGTCGCCCTTCGACTACGCTCAGGGTGACACCTTTTCTTTATCCGCCGAATCTCCGGGAACGTTTGGTGAAACCGTCCACGGCCTGCCTTAGGTCGTCCGTTGTGAAATCGGGAAAGAATTTATCCAAGAACACCCACTCGGCATAAGCGGCCTGCCAGAGAAAGAAGTTCGACGTGCGTTGTTCCCCGCTGGTGCGGATGATGAGGTCTAAGTCCGGGAGTTCCGGATGATCGAGAAGCGCGCGGAGCTCCTGCTCGGATGCAATCGGGTTATTGACTTTGGCGAGCCCACGGATGATCTCATCTTTTCCGCCGTAATCGATGGCAAGGTGCAATGAGAATTCTGTGAAATGGGCGGTTTCTACACATACCTCCTCGATCAGTTTTGCAAGTGAAGGGGGGATGCGGTCTGTGCGTCCCGAATGCAGCAGACGGATCCCTTTTTTTTGCAGTGTGGGACGCTCTTTTTGAATGTAGTTCTCTAATAGCGTCATGAGTTTGCTTACTTCTTTCGGGTCGCGTTTCCAATTCTCGGTTGAAAAACACCACACGGTGAGGACGCCGATGCGCGGATCGGCCTGACACCAGTCTGTTATCGTGCGGAAGTTCTCAACAGCTTTCTCGTGCCCCTGCCATGGGTGCCAGGCGCGCGCCTTCGCCCAGCGGCGATTGCCGTCGGGAATGATGGCCACGTGCATAGTCTCAGGATTTTTTGCCATCTCGACGGGGGGAACGCATGATCATGGCGAAGGCCAGATGAAACCACGGTGCGTACTTCGCGGGCTCCGTGTGCATGTCTTTCGTCAGTTCCTCCGTCGTGATCCATTTTGCTTCATTCACCTCAGCGGGATCGGCTTTGAGAGGTGGATTTCCGGTAACGGATCCGGTGAGGATCGTGTCGTACTCGTACTCGGTGCCTCGTCCTCCGGGATCATCGGCGCGGTAGACGAACGAGGGCCCCTCGGTGAGCGGACAGGTGAATCCGAGCTCCTGGTGCAGCCGCAGTTGTGCGGCATCGGGCAGCACTTCCTCTTCTTGTAAGTGGCTGCAGCAGGTGTTGGCCCAGATGAGCGGAAAGAGCGTCTTCTCTTTGCTTCGTTGTTGAATGAGCAGCTCTTGTCTTCCTTTACGAAAAACAAATACCGAAAAGGCGCGGTGGAGCATTCCCGGTGACGCATGGGCTTCGGCACGGTCGGAAGTGCCGGTGATCACCCCGTCTTCGGTACAGAGAAGGACAAAGGACATCGGTAATAGCATGGCGGCTGTACTGCGTCTGCACAAGCATCTGCTTCAGTCTTCTACCAAGGGAGAAAAAATTATTTCTTCGCCCTGTTCTTCTATCCGCCACTTCGTATCCTTTAAACGGTAACTACAGGAGTTCCGCATGGCCTTGCTTACGGCTCCGTTCTTGAGTCCGGTGATGTTCCCGACTGCCTGCCGCGTCAAGTGAGGCTCGTTGTTGAGATGTGCCTGAACAATGGCGCTCAATACGGCCCGTTCCTGTCCGCTCAATCCTGCAGGTTTCTTTGTGTTCCAGTGCGCTGCTTTGATTTGTGTGTCGACGGCATCAAGAATCTCTTTCACCGGACTGTTTTCGCCCTGCTGCTCTGCTTTTTCATGTTTGCCATCTTGCTTGAGAGTGCGTCGGATCTGTTTTCGCGGCTTTTTGGGCAGGTGTTGTGCCACACGGTCCGCCCGATTGGGATATCCGCTCTGTGCCAGAGTAAGACTCGATTGTTCCAGTTGCTGGGTGAGGATCTGAATGCGAGACATAAAGTGTTTTCGCAGTCCATCAATTTCGATCTTCTTTGCAATTTCCTTTGCACTACGGGGATCGCGGTCATGTAATTTACGATCGCATGCTTCTGCCTGATCAATAATGTTCAGCCAAGAGTTCAGAGGGCCACCTGCCATCACTTGTGAACAACGTTCCCGTGCTCCTTCAAAATCCCCCCGTGCCGCCAGGGCGGAGATGGGGTCCAGTGCCTCGATCTGATCTGTTGGGCTTTCTGAAGCCATAGGGGAATGGTCACGATACTCGTGTCAGAGGCCGACTCAACCGATTTCTCGCTATTTTTTCAGGGTTTCTCTACGATGGAACCGTGACCGACCGAGCCGCCCTCTCGCGACTCCTCCGGGGACTTCCGTCGCCAGCAGCGCAGCGCGTTCGGTCGGTATGGGCCTTTGCGCGTTCCCATCTTTCGCGTATCGACCGGCGCAGCGGCGACTCATACGCCCAGCATGGTCGTGAAGTCGCTCTCACGCTCCGCGAGGCCGATGCCGATCCCTCCCTGCTCTGTGTGGCACTTCTTCACGATGCCTTTCTGGATCCCTCTGGCCCTGATTACCTGCTCCAGTCGCCGCTCACGCCCACAGAACGCAAGCTTGCCGAGCAGATGCATGCCCTGCGTCGATTGCATCTGGATGAAAATACGCGCGATCTTGATGCGTTTCTGCACGCCTTTTCTCAAGATGAGCGTTTGTTGATTCTACGAATGGCGCATCGTCTCAATGATGTGCGAAACCTTCAGCGTTTTAAGCCGGCTCTTCGTCGCCGCATCGCTTTCGAGACTCTACATATCTACACAGCGATCGCCGGACGGATCGGGATGCATGCCTGGCGCACGGAGATGGAGGATATTTGTTTCGCATTGCTCCATCCGCGCATCGCTCGCAGTCTGGAACGCAAATATTCATCCTATCGGGTGATCGATGATGTGTGCCTCAATCAAACGAGTGCATTTTTGCGGCGGGTTTTGAGCAAGGGCCACATTCCTATGAAGATTTCCTTCCGCAAGAAGGGAATCTATTCAACCTATCGCAAGATGGTGCTCAAGCGGCGGTCATTCGAAGAGCTCACCGATCGCCTGGCCGTACGCATCGTTGTTCCACGGATAGAGGATTGCTATCGCACGCTTGGTGTTGTACATCGGTTTATGCATCCCATTCCGGGCAAATTGAAGGACTACATCGGAGCTCCCAAGGAGAACGGTTACCAATCAATTCACACCGTGGTGTATCCACTTCCGGGCGTAACGGAGCAACCCATGGAGATTCAAATTCGTACCCAAGAGATGCATGATCTCTGCGAGCACGGACCCGCTTCGCACGGGAACTATAAGCATTTTCTCTATTCTCTTGATACCGGATCAGCCAGAGTGCATCTATTGACCAATCTTGAGGCCCTGCGTTCCGAAGCGAGGTCTCCGCTCCAGTTTGAGAAGGTCTTGCGGCATTATTTTCGTGCGGATCATCTCGCGGTATTCGATGGAGACAATAATCTTTTTCACCTCAAGAGTCCCGCCACGGCGCTTGATCTTGTTTGTCTTGCATTTTCGAAGAGGCTACATCACCTTTCCGGTTTAAGGATCAATGGCAGACGACGTCCGTTTGGAGCTCCTTTGCGCGATGGAGACACTGTGGAACCGTCGTTTGCACGGCGACGTACGGTTGCTGCCGCCTGGTTGCCTTCATGCAGGCACCGATTGACGAAGAGGAAGATTCGTGAGGCGCTGCAAGAGTCTCGGACATGAGTGTGTTACACTTTCGCTTCTTCTTCCTATTATTCTCTATGATGATTTCTCGCAGAGTTCTTTCCGGTGTCGTGATCTGTACGATTCTGTTTGCGAGCGCACCGTCCTCTTCGTTTGCGCTGGCATTCACGGATGTGCGATCGGGGGTCACACCGTACGCCCGTGCGATCGAGGCACTGAAAGCCGATGGAGTGATTCAGGGCTACGACGACGGATCGTTCAAGCCCTCACTTACCATCAACCGCGCTGAATTCCTGAAAATCATTCTCGAAAGTCGCGGAGGCGAGTTTTCCGGCGCCAATTGTTTCCCCGATGTGTACGACGCGTGGTTTGCCCCGTATGTCTGTACGGCCAAAGAGGAAGGGATTGTGGAGGGATATCCCGATGGGACATTCAGGCCCGAGCAGACCATCACCTTTGTTGAGGCCGCGAAGATTCTCTCGCTGGCTTACAGGCAGCAGGTACAGAGTAGCGGAGAGTGGTACGAGGGCTATGCACGTGCACTCGAGAGTTCCAAGGCCATCCCCACATCGGTGGCAGGGCTCACCAATCAGGTGACACGCGGTGAGATGGCGGAAATGATGTGGCGACTCACGGAAGGGATCACCGATCAGCCGACCAAGGGATTTTTGAACGTGAAGTATCCGTCTCTTGCAATCAATCTTTCTTCGGAACAACCGCAGAGGGCCAAGAGCTGTGCCGATCTCGAGGCGTTTGCCGAGGAGTCGCAGCGTTCGGGCATGTGGGGGGGTGAGCGGATGATGATGGATGGCATGGCGGTGCCGACATCGGGTGCCATGCCCCCGCAGGCGGCCACGTTGAACGAAGCCGAATCTGCCGACTACTCACAGACAAACGTGCAGGTTGCAGGAGTGGATGAATCGGATATCGTGAAGACCGACGGCACGTATCTCTATGCCGTGCAGGGCGATGTCATTCGCATCATTCGTGCGGTTCCTGCAGCCGAGATGGCGGTGGTGAGCATCATGGATCTCCATGATGCGACGTTTTCGCCTACGGAATTGTACGTAGATGGCGATCAATTGGTGGTATTGGGGTCCGCCTGGCGCGAGCGGTCATTCCGCATCATGCAACAATCGATGATGCCGGACATCTATCCGTACCCGTATGGTCGTCAGCGTACCCAAGTGAGGATTTACGATGTTGCTGATCGCGCGAATCCGAGATTGAGCCGAGAACTGGAATTTGATGGATCATTGGTTTCGAGCCGACGTATTGCCGATCGCATGTACCTGGTGATGAATCGGGGTTTTCAGTGGATTCAGCCTCTTGAGGGGACTTCGAAGGATACGGATATTGTGCCGCTCTACACCGATTCGGCGCTCAACGTAACCGACCAGCCCGTTTCACTTTGTGGCGATGTGACGATTCTGCCGCATACGCCGCAGCCGCAGTACCTGATTGTGGCGGTGGTGCCGTTGGGCAGCCCCACGGCGGAGGTGCAGAAAGAGGTCGTGGTCGGCTCGGCGCAAAATCTGTACGTCTCGACGGACAATCTCTATGTTTCCTCGACCGATTGGCGGTACTTCTGGCGCGATGGCGGCGGCAATTCTGACGAGCAAACACATCTCTACCGCTTTGCCCTCACATCCGGTGGTGTGGAGTTCAAGGCGAAGGGTGCCGTGCCCGGACGCATTCTCAATCAGTTCTCGATGGATCAGCACGAACAGAGTTTTCGCGTGGCCACCACCGTGGGGCAGCTGTGGGATTCTTCACATCCGTCGAGCAACAATCTCTTCGTTCTCAATTTGAACCTTGAGCGTGTAGGAGCCATCGAGAATATCGCTCCCGGCGAGCAGATCTACTCCGTACGGTTCATGGGTGACCGTACATATATGGTGACGTTCAAAAATACCGATCCTTTCTTCGTGATCGATACCGGTGACCCGCGTAATCCCCGTATTCTCGGTAAGCTCAAGATTCCCGGCTACAGCGACTACCTGCATCCCTACGACGAGACGCACATCCTCGGTTTCGGTAAGGAGGCTGTGGATTCCAAAGAGGGGAATTTCGCTTGGTATCAGGGCATGAAGGTCGCGCTCTTCGATGTCACGGATCCCGGCAATCCTCTGGAGATGAGTAAGGTAGTGATCGGTGATCGCGGCACGCAGAGTCCGCTCCTGCACAATCATAAAGCACTTCTCTTTGACCGCGAGCGGAACCTGCTGGCCTTCCCCGTATCGGTGGCGAAAATCTCTGATTCGGTGAAGCGTGAAGGGTCGTGGGATTTTCCCGCATACGGCGACACCGTGTTCCAGGGGGCATACGTCTACAACGTCGACCTACAGAACGGACTTTCTCTTCGTGGCACGGTCACACACTACGGCGAGGATGACATCATGAAATCAGGCAGTTACCTCTACGGCAAAGATATCGAGCGCATTGTGCGTATCGGCGGCTCGCTCCTCACCGTGGGTCAGGACAGGGTGGTGAGCTCCGGTGAGACGGCGCTGCAGGAGGAGGGGAAAGTCATCTACTGAGCCTCCTGCAACAAAAAAAGGCGGCCGTTTGCCCTGCATCCAGTCGAAGGGTGGCCGCCTTTTTACTCTCAGTCTGCGAAAGTGAGCAGGCGCGATTTGTAGGGATGGAGAGCCTCCTCAATGGCCCTTCGTATCTTCAGGGCCGTCGTCTCGGTTGCCTTCTCCATGTCCGCGACCGTCATCGCCAGTTGGTGATCGTCGAACTGCCCTCCTTCCACATTGGTCAGCTTCGCGATGTTCACGTGGTGTGCCGCGACAATGCCCGTGACAGTTGCGAGCACTCCGGGAACACTCTCGTGCGTGAGAGCCATGCGGATGATCGGCGTATGGTGCTCTCCGTTGCCGTTGCCGAATTCCCCCGATTCCTCGTCCGGTTTCAGCCGCGGCAGGGTATGACCGGGAATATTCTCCGGATTGACGGTCGCCTGCTGGGCGAATTCGATCACGCGCTGCGCCGCTTCCAGCCCCAGTGCCTCCTCCGTTGCATCATCCGATGCTGCTGTGTGGCACGAACCGAAGAAATTTGGATGCCGTACGAGCTCTGCAAGCGCCGGATCTTTCTCGAACATATCTTTCTCTTCCAACCGGAACACGTCCGTGCCGACGAGCACACCTTTCTCTGTCATGGCCTGCACGAGTGCTTCGGTATCCACCACCGCTCCGCGCGCGGTATTGACGATGATGAGCCCCGGTTTCGCCAGTGCAAGGAGCTCGCGCGTGACAACAGGCTTCTTCCCGTCCACGTGAACGGAAACGGCGTCGACCCGGCTCATGAGCTCCTCCAAACTCACTCTGCCGGGCAAATCGCGCTTGTCGGCAAAAATGATATCTTTGAAGTGCGGGCCAGCCATCGTCTCCAGCGTCTGACCAATACGTCCGCGCCCGATGATGCCGAGCGTCATCGTCTTGGTATTGAGCGGCTTCACCTCGGGCAGTTTTTTGGCCCACTCACCTTTCCGCAGATGCTGCATGTTCTGCGGCATTTTGCGCGCGAGGGCGAGCAGCAGCATGAGTGCGTGCTGTGCGACGGGTTCCGAGCTGGGTCCGGGTGTACTGACGGTCGAGATACCTCTTCGTGCAGCACGACCTTTGTGAATGTTGTCGTGTCCCACGCCCGCGCGGGCGATCACTTCGACGTTTGGATGCCGTTCATCGAAATCCGGATCTTCGAGGAATTGCGATTTCTTATCGCTGCGAATGAGCACGCCGCGTGCCCGAAGCGCGTCGCGCGTGATTTCGACGCCGGAGGCCTGTGCGAGTTTGTCGATTGCCGCCGGGCTGGTGACATCGCGCGGCTCGACCGGAAAGGGGACGATGTTGCCGTCCGGCGCGATATCGCCGCGGTACTGTGGAGCTTGGGTCACCATGGAAGAAAGAGGGAAAATAAATAAAAAATCACCCCCGGTTTTTCGGCGGGGGTGACGCGTGCATGGAATCTACGGACGTTCGATCATGCGCTGATACCCCCTGCTAAGGAGCAGCAGGAGGACACAGGGGAGCAGGAAAGGACGTACGCAGAATTCACGATGTCATGCTGCCATGGCGTGTCGTCTCTGTCAAAAGGCTCATCACGAATACCGTGGAACTCTGATGAAATCATGTCATCGTTTCTTTTCGCCAGAATCATGCCGAAATGAGCGAATGGCGACGGTTTGCTCACCGAGGAGCGGCACGGCCAACAAGAGAGGAAGAACGTAATACAAGCCTCGGTATGCCAGCAGGAGGCCGAAGATTTTGGATGCGGGAATTTCGGTCGGAAGCAGGTGCAGAATGGTAGCTTCGAACACGCCCAGTCCGCCGGGCGTATTGCTCAGCACGCCGAGATTATGGGCAAGCATGAAAACGCTCACGAAGATCGGAAAGGACATACGTGCCTCGTGCGGGAGCAGTACATACAAAATGCCGGCTTCGACGATCCAATCGATGGATCCCAGAAGAACCTGAAGAATGCTTGCGCGCAGGTGCGGCGGTGTGAATTTCCAGTGGAATATACGCAATGTCTTCTGACGTGCGCAGAGCACGAAGTACATGCTACATCCTGCAAGCAGCATCACGCCCATGGCTTTGGGCCACCATGCCATATGTTCCGAGACTTCCATCGGATCGAGCAGGAGTGAAACGCCCGTCAGCAGAAAGAAGGCCACTCCGAATGCGAGCGAGAAGAGCAAGAACATCTTTGCGATTTGCTTGGCATTCAATCCCAACAGAGAAAAGAGCCGATAGCGCATGGCGGATCCGCCGAAGAAGCCGGCGTTGTACTGAATGGTGATACCGATGAATGACGGCACCAACATACGGAAATAGCTCACGCGTTTTCCTGCAAAATGAGCGGCAATCGTATCCATTGCCGCCACCAATAGAAAATTGACCCCAATGAGCAGCAGCGCCCACCCGACCTGCGAAGGGGGGATTTCCATAATGCTTCGCACAATCTCACGGGGATGGTGACCGGCGAGCGCCTTGCGAATCGCCCACACGGCAATGAGCAGGAGAAGAAGGCTAACAAAGGCCGACAGAAGTCTGCGTGTGCGTTGGCGCATCAGGCTTTCAAAGCATAGCGCAAGAGATTTCATGTGTCGTGGATAGTCGAGCGGGCGAGCACGTTCGGCTCACGAGCACAGCGTATTCTTTAGCATGAACTTCAATGCCCGTTTTCCTGCTGTGGTTTTGAGATATTTCTCACGTCGAAGGACATCTCCTTTGTTTGTATAAGATTCGTAAAATATCAATTTCAGTGGTTTCCTGTTTTTTGTTGATGCGACATTGCCTTGGTTGTGAGCCTGGATTCGTTGTTCCAAGTTCAATGCATAACCAACATACAACTTCTTATCGGCTGCACTCTGGAGGACATAGACAAAATACATGGTGCGCGATTGTGCCCCAGTAGTAGTTGCTTCGCAACACTACAGGACACTTCGTACACGTCGTGGGATTGGAGTTCGAAAATTGTGGCTGTTCCCTGTAGCAGATACTCGCAAGTTCGTATCGCTACAAGGCACTTCGTACATGCGCGGTATTGGAGTCCGGAAATTGTGGCGGTGTCAGGTAGTCACGGAGCGAAGCGACGTGTACTACGTGGAGCGGGCGAGCATCACGTCGCTGCGCTCCTCTGCACCGCCTTTCATCCTGCTCACTGTCTCGCTTCGCTCGTTGTTCGCGGCATGAAACACTCCAACCTGCAAAATGCAGATTGGAGCGGGCGAGCACATTCGGCTTGCGGCCTCAGTACTGCCTTTCATCCGATTCACTGCGTCACTTTGTTCCTTGCTCATCGCATGAAAGCTCCAGAATTGCTGAGGCAATTTTGGAGCGGGCGAGCGGAATCGAACCGCCGTCACCAGGTTGGAAACCTGGGGTAATAGCCATTATACGACGCCCGCAATGGTGCGATGGAGCAAGGTCTTCGCAGAGGATAGTGGGCTGATCGTCTCTTGTGAAGGTGCTCAGCGCTGGTTTTGATGCGAGACCCGCATGATTCTCTGAGGGTCGGGTTTTCTCCAAGGATGGCACGTCAGAAGTCTTTTGAGGGTCAACAGACCTCCGATGATCGCGCCACGTTCGCCAATGATCTGTTTGCCATACTCAGAGCACGTGGGCGCATGGCGACAGTAGCCGTATTGCCACAGATGCTTGAGAGGTCCGTGATCAGGTGAAAGCGTTTGCTGGTATGCCGTGATCGCAGTGATCAGTATCGTACGCGGCAGAAGCCAGACAACGACGAGGGGATTGCGCATCGGGATCGAGAACGATAGGCTACGCCCTACGTTCTCCTCTGCCCATGATTTCTGCAAGTGATCTTCTGCTCGGGATGGAATTCGCCATAGCCATCCTTGTTCTCATCGTGCTCTACCACGTTATTTTCATTGTGGTGGACCTGCGCAAAGTGATGCGTCGTGTGGAGGAAATGACACAGGAGCTTGAAGATGTTCTCATGAAGCCGATTTCAATGGTTGATGCCATTCTGCAGTGGGTGCTTGATACGATTGAGCACACCAAGAAGAAACACAACAGGAAGGATTAGGTTATAGGGTTAGGGTTAGGATTCGGTGATCAGGGGTCAATTTTTGTTACTCAACATGCAAAAAAACATTCGTCCTAACCCTATCCCTAATCCTCTCTCCTATAAAATCGGCTGTTCGTCGATGAAGATTCGAACGAAAAGCCTCTTCACAACGTCGAATGACGATTCAAGGAGGGTGGCAAGCAGACGATTGAGCAGGCGAATGCGCGCGTACATCTTGTTCAGCTTGAACGCGGCTCCAGGTTTTCCTGACGAGGGGATCGAGCGAATTTGTTTGCGAAGCAGTCGCACTTCGGTACGGATCTTCTCTTGCAGTTTCTTCTGCATCACTTGCTCACTTGGCAAATTGGCAATTGCCTGATCGCGCGGAGATGCTGCACGTACTGCGCCGGAGGCGCCTGTCTGAAGTCTTCCTCCGGTACTCGTGCCATCTCCAGATTTGTCTTCGCCAATGCGCTCAGTCATCTGATCCATGAGGTTGAGCACATCGAGCAAACTAGTGACCGTGGCCGGCTGAGTCACCGTGAGCACCGGCTTGGGTGCAGTCGGGGCGATTTCGGTGTGTCTGTCTGGAGTGTTGCCTGCAACCATCATCTCTATTATCTCGCAAAATGGCGATAAAGTCAAAGATTGGAAGGGTACTCTCATCCCCGAGTATGGTGCTTGGTATAGTGATACGGCTATTCTCCACCCTATGACTAATACTCTCTTCCACCCTTCGGCTCGTCGCCTTCGCTTTGCTCAGGCTCCTCACTCAGGGCAGGCAACTCTTTTCCCATTCATGCTATGACGGAGAAAACAATCTTCCACAGAATTAGAGATAAGGAGATTCCTGCGAGTATCGTCTACGAAGATGACGAGGTGCTGGCGTTCAAAGATATTCATCCCAAAGCGCCGACACACCTGCTCTTCATTGCGAAGAAGGATGAAGATTTCGTTCCATCCATTGACGATCTCACGGAAGAGACGGCTCACGTGCCCGGGCTTCTCATCCGTAAGGCGCAGAAATTCGCTCAGGAGCACGGTATCACCGGCTACCAGCTGAAGTTTCATGTCGGAAAGGGCGGGGGGCAGGAGGTGTTTTATTTGCATCTGCACTTTCTCAGTGAGCAGAAGTTGGCAGATGACTAAGCGCTGAAGCCGGCTTTTTCGGCCTCTTTCTCGGTCTTGAAGTACACGCGGTTTTCTTCTTTGATCTTCTGGCCTGCTGCCGAGTCGAGGGCGTAGAACTTCTTGCCGGTCTTCGAGGCGACCCACCCTCGCTCCTCACTGCGCTCGGAGCTACGGCGGGCAGGCGAACTCTGTTCCTTTAACGGCTCCTCAACCGAGAAGAGGGCTTCTTGCTTGGCTTTTGCCTCCTTCTTCGGAGCGGACTTCTTGTCGGCTTTGGCGGCTTTTTCTGCCTTCGGCCCGCTCTGCTCCTTTGTCTCTTTCTCCTTGGCGGCTTCTTCTTCTTCACGCTCGCGTTTGAGACGTTCCATCGTTTCTTTATCAATTGGCAATAGCGCTTTGATCGACAGGCCAATGCGGCGCTCGTCGATATCGATGTTGATGACCTGTGCATCCACCTTCTGGCCGATGGTCAGCACCTCAGAAGGATCAGTGACCTTGTGGTGTGCGATTTCCGACAGGTGGACGAGGCCGTTGATATCACGCTCGAGCTTGAGGAAGGCGCCGTACTCAGTGAAGCGGACGATCGTTCCCTGCACGCGCTTGCCTACGGGGTAGCGTTCGGCAACTTCTTCCCACGGATCTTTCGTCAGTTGCTTAACCGAGAGCGAGATCTTGTCACCATCCATTCCGATGATCTTCACCGTGACTTTATCGCCCAATTCCGCGTGCTCCGCGGGATTGCGGACATGCCCCCAGGCGATTTCAGAAATGTGTACGAGGCCCTCAACACCGTCGAACGAGACGAAGATGCCGTACTTCACGATGCCGCTTACGATGCCGTCCTTCACATCGCCAACCTTCAGACTCTCGAGGGCTTTGGCGCGCTCTTCGGCCATGGCTTCACGTTCACTGACGACGATCTTTCCGGCCTCTTCATCCATGGTGATGATTTTTACCGTGAAAGAGTGACCGATGAACTTCTTGAGCTTCGAAATGATTTCACCGGTATCTGCATTGTTGACGCGCGGGTAATTTGCCGGTGCGAGCTGACTGACGGGCAGGAAGGTGCGGATGCCATCCATGTTCGCAAGCAGTCCCCCTTTGTTCGCCTCCTGTGCCGAAAATTCCATCGCCCCATCGAACTCCACGAGTTTGTGGAAGCGATCCCAGGCTTTTTGCTGGCTGGCCATGCGCAGGCTCAAAACGATCATTCCTTCGTCGTTTTCCTCTTCCAATACGAGTGCAGTGACCGGCGAACCGATGTGCAGGCTGCGGAATGTATTGAAAGAATCACGGAGTTCGCGGCCCGAGACGATACCGGTCTGTGTTCCGCCGATATCGAGTAGCAGTTTGTTCTTGGCCTTGAAGACAACCGTTCCTTCAACGAGCTCGCCGGGGTGAACACGCACAATAAGCGGTCCGGACTCAAGAAGCTGTTCCATAATGGAGTTAACGACGGGAGCAGGGCGTGCCATACGAAAGAGGGGGTGCGGGGGAAAGAAGTAATGAGAAGAACGTCACGCCCGCACGAGCCATGACGTCGAGTTACAGCTTCGCATCCTCCTATAGGAGAGTCAAGAAAACAGGCCCTTTTCGATATTTATGGAAATCGGGTTTTTGCGTTAGAGCACGAGTTCCGTTGTGTTTAAGTCTGAGATGTTGCTGAGTTTCTGCTCCTGGCTGGTGCTGGGATTGTAGACGCGGTAGTAGAGTTCGAGCAGTTCGCGAGTCGAAAGGCGTCGCGTGGTGAGACCGATGTTATTCAATCCTGCCTCGATCAGGTTGATGCGGTCGCGCAGTGGCGTGCTTCGTCTCTCAAACGACCGATGCCGTGCCATGGCTTTGCCGGCAGAATCATTGATGCCGATCCATTCAAGAAAAGTGGCGATCAGCGACTTGCGCTTGGGGTGATCATCGAGAGGGATCACGACATAGAAACGTTTCTGCATGATATCAGCCGCTTCGACGATGCGTTCGATGAAGGTGGCGTACTCCGTTGTCTGATCGCGCAACAGTTCATTCGGCTGGTCTTTCGCTCGCGCACGGAGCTGATCGATGTAGGGATCGATATTGATTTTCGTCGAACGCATAACGATCTGCAGCGGAAAGTTGAGCGTGTTCACGAATGACTGGTAGCCCGCAATGATACCTTTCTGCTCCGTTTCGCTCTTCAAATTAAAGTTCAGCGCTTCGACGCCCAATACCGCTCGCAGTCCTCCATTCTTCAACACAACGGTGTCGTTGCGGATTTCCGAGATGGGCAGGAACCGTTGTGTGGCGGCCTTGGAGAGACCTTTGCGACGTCGCACGGTATCCTTTGGCTTCTTGCCCGTTCGTGTCTGAGCCGTCTGATCTACGGGTGCCGTTTGATCGGAGGAATTGGGAGTCATGCGTGTTGGCCAGAAGGAGGAAGAATGTCACGCAGCGTTGTTTCGTCGGATGACGTCTGCATCGGTTTGGGCTGTTTCTGCGGAGCGGAGATATCGTCTAAGGACATTGAGCTCTCGGGAGTTTCTGCTTGGATGCGATCCTTGTCGACGGGACGGGAAGGCGTATTCACTTCGGGCAATGTATCTGCACGGTCTTGATCATTCTGTTCCGTTGCTACGGGGCCGCGGTCGAGCATTGCACTCAATTCCTCCAGCTTTTCGCGATGTGGCTGCACAGGAGCTTGTTTCTTCTTCTCATCCTCCGCTTTGAAATACTGAAAGTTGATGGTGATACCTCGACGCGGAGACCACTGTCTCATCGACGGCTTTTCAAGTTTTTCAACCATGAGCAGAATGAAGCGCATGAGGCCGATGCCTTGGATGCGTACGAATGCGAATACGATTCCAATAAGAAATGGAATCCAGCAGAGAATCGTGATCGGCAGGCTGGCTGCCCCCAGCTGATTCTTGATGCCGGTCCAGATGGCGTAGCTGAATCCTCCCGTACCGAGCAGAATGATGAGCTGTCGCAGTGTCACGGGACCGACAATGCGGTCTTCGACGTAGACGTTCTGCGGAATCTTGACGGGTTCGATAGGCATAAATCTCATTATTCTACCATATTTTTCGATATTACTGAATCCCTTCAGAGCATTGTTCAATTACAACAATGTTGTGTTGCAACAGTATTGCATGGAAATACTTATCCTCATTCAACCGCAAATCGACGATCAGAAGATAATTAATGAACTATGCAACCTTCGTTTTTGCCTCTTCAGACGGCATCTTCTTCTCAGTTTTCGTTGTGTTGCCAGGAAGAATAGTCACGTGATCGTCATCGAGACGTGAGATCACGATTGTGTCGTCTTGGCGGAAGATACCCTTAAGCATGGATTCGGCGATTTCGTCCTCCACTTTCTCCTGTATCACGCGTCGTACGGGTCGGGCCCCATAGGCAGGATCAAAGCCGAGCTTTGCCAGAACGGCGATGGCTTTCTGGTCTGTCTTGAGCGTCATACCTTGGGCTTTAAGGCGTGTCGTGAGCATGTCGAGATGCATCTTCACGATCTTCTGGATGTGCTCTTGATTGAGCGCATTGAACACGATGATGTGGTCGAGTCGATTCAGGAATTCCGGGCGCAGACGGTCTTTGAGTTCCGTGATGACTTCCTCACGCTTCTCTTCGTAGCTCTTCTCTTCTGCACCGGCTTCATTCTCCAGCTTGAAGCCGATCTTCGCCGCCTGTTTGGTGAGTTTCTCGGCGCCGATGTTACTGGTCATGACAATGATTGTATTGCGGAAATCTACCTGCTTACCCTGTCCGTCCGTGAGTGTTCCGTCTTCCATGATCTGCAAAAGCAAGTTGAAGAACTCGGGATGCGCTTTCTCAACCTCGTCGAAGAGCACTACGGAATACGGCTTGCGACGGACGGCCTCG
This sequence comes from Candidatus Peregrinibacteria bacterium CG1_02_54_53, assembly GCA_001872575.1. GTDB lineage: Bacteria > Patescibacteriota > Gracilibacteria > Peribacterales > Peribacteraceae > Peribacter. The sequence continues at coordinate 33,540 of MNWP01000016.1, forward strand.
GTGAGCTGTCCGCCTTCTTCGTAACCTACGTATCCGGCCGTCGTACCGATGAGGCGTGAGACGTTGTGGCGTTCCATGAATTCCGACATGTCGATCTTGATGAGGGCGTCTTCGCGATTGAAGATCTCACTCGCAATGGTTCGCACGAGCTCTGTTTTTCCCACGCCTGTAGGTCCGAGAAAGAGGAACGATCCGATCGGACGACGTGCGTCCGAAATTCCCACGCGGCTGCGACGAATGGCACGAGAGACTTTTTGAATAGCCTCGTCCTGTCCGATCACATGTTTCTTGAGTACGAGTTCAAGGTTGGCCAGTCGCTTACTCTCCGATTTAAGCATCTTCGTGACGGGAACACCCGTGATGCGTGCGAGTGTATGTGCGATGTCATCACCGGTGATTTGCACGGGGGAGCGTCGATCGCCATCCACTTGCCCCTGCAGCTCCTTCAGCTTCTCCTGCAATTGCTGCTGTTCCTGCTTCAGCTTGAGGGCCTGATGGTACTTTTGCTCTTTCACGGCTAATTGCTGACGCGCGACGATCTTTTCGAGCTTCTCTTCAATTTTCTTTAAGTCGGGCGAGATGTGCTGCTGAATGCTCTTGCCGGCGGCAGTCTCGTCCAAGAGATCGATGGCTTTATCAGGCAGGAAGCGATCTGCGAGGTAGCGTTTGCTCAGCACGACCGCTTTCTCGAGAGCATCGTCCGTCATCGAGAGGTGATGGAATTCTTCGTACGTGGGACGGATGCCCTGAAGAATCTTGATGGTGTCTTCGACGCTCGTTTCCTCCACCAATATGGATTGGAAGCGACGCTCCAATGCGCCATCTTTTTCAATCGTGCGGTACTCTTCGATCGTCGTTGCTCCGACAACCTGAATTGCGCCGCGGCTGAGAGCCGGCTTGAGGATGTTTGCGGCATCCAATGATCCCTCGGCGCTGCCCGCGCCCACGACGGTGTGAATTTCATCGATGAAGAGAATGACTTCCTTTTCGCTTTCCAGAGCCTCTTTGATGATGTCGTCGAAGCGCTGTTCGAATTCACCGCGGTATTTCGTTCCGGCGATAATCGAGCCCATGTTCAACTGAAGGACGCGCTTGTTCTTCAGGCTCACCGGCACTTTTCCGGAGGCAATACGCTGTGCAAAGCCTTCGACGATGGCCGTTTTACCCACGCCGGGCTCGCCGATGATGACCGGATTGTTCTTTGTTTTGCGATTCAGGATGTGGATCAGTCGTTCGATCTCGAGATCACGACCGATAATGGGATCCATTTTTCCCTGCTTGGCTTTCTCGACCAGATCATCGGTGAAATAGTCGAGCACGGGAGTCTTGCTCTTGGGTTCGCCGTTCTTGCGGCGCTTGAGACCTTCGGGCTCCATCATCATGCCTGCGCCCTGCATACCCACGATCGCACCCTGCAATCCCTGAAAGAACGCTTCGAGCGATTGCTCCATATTGCGGGTCTGTTGCTTGAACTGGCTGATTTGACCGAACATCTCCTCGACGCGTGCCTTCAGGTCATCAGGATCAACCTGCATTTCGGCAAGCAGAACGGTGGCGGCGTTCTTGCCCGTAGAGACGAGCGAGTGCAGCAAGTGCTCCGTACCCACATTCGCATGGCGGAACTTGTGCGCGGTGATCACACTCTGTTCGATGACGTTGTGTAAAAAGACCGAGAGGCCATGACGAACTTGAACTCCTTCAATATTCTGTGTCTTTGAGGCCTTGAGGAGGATGCGAACGTTCTCCAGTGTGACACCCGCTCCCGTAAAGATGGAAAATCCCAAAGACTTGGGAATCGAGAGAAGGCCCAGAAGCAAATGTTCCGTACCGATGTATGCGCTCTTCAGATTTTTTGCCTCCTGCTCGGCAATCTGCAGGGCGAGTTTTGCATTGGGGGTAAATCTATCGAAGGGGTGCATAGCAGAGTGGGGGAGCGACTTGCCCGGTGGAGCCCGAGAGAAGCGAAGTCGGGCCGAAGGGATGCATGAGAGAAGGGGGAGAACGATAGGACTTCGAGGAGTCAGTTTAGCACTCTCTGTTTTTGAGTGCCAATCTGTCCGGAAGTTCTGGCTATTCTACCAAAAAAATCTCCATCGATCAGTAGTGGGCTCACTCAGAACATGGTCTTGTGACGAGATGTCCATGATACTTATCATTCTCGCTTTTCTTGAGCGGATCGTAGATCTTCGAGGAATATGGCGACCACCGTGGTTGCCGGGATCGCCAGAAGAACCCCGAGAATAGGATGAATCGTTTCGGGAAAACTCACACCCACCAGCAAAGCGAAGAGGATGGCGATGGGCGAGAGTCCAACGGCGCGCTTCATAATAAGCGGAACAAGGAGGTTATTTTCGCACCATTGGATCACGTAGTAGACCGCAACGAGAACGACGCCCCACATGAACCCTCCTTGCGTGACGCCGATAAGCACCGACGGAATCGCCGCGATGAACGGGCCGACAGCCGGCACGAATTCGCAGAAGCCTGCGAGTGCGGCGAGCGTAAGAGCGTAGGGCATGCGCAGGATCACCAGGGCGACAAGCGTGAGTGAAAAGATGCTGAACATGAGCAGCAGCTCTCCGCGTGCCCACTGGCTGATTTTGGTATGGATGGCCTCCAGTTTCAGATTGGTGTAGTTGCGGTAGCGCACCGGCAGGAAGCCGCGCATCCACTGCAGGATTTTTTCTTTCTCCATCTGCATGAAGAATGCGAGGACCAGCACAATGATAAAGTTCGTAATGAACGAGGCGACTGATCCCGAGACGCTCTTAACCACTTCCCACGAGCCACCGGCAAACTCCGACAGGTTGGAGCCTGCACGTTCAATGGCGCCGGTGAAGTCGTGAATCGCCAGTTGTTCCAACGATGTTTGGAGCAGAGAAGTGAGACGCAGATTGACGTCCGGCGTGACGAGCGGCAGGTGGATCTGCGGGTCAGAGAGGAACATGTTTACTTCGGTACTCAGAAAGAGCGAGATTTGCTGGAGTTGAACGGCAATGATCGGAATGAATGAGACGACGAGAAGGATCATGAGGAAGATCGCCACGAGATAGTGCAGCAGCACTGCCACACCGCGTGGAATGCGCATACGGTGCATGGCCTGCACGCTGGGATCTATCACGACGGCGAGGAATGTTGCGATGAAGAGAAGAATGATCTTGTGGCGCAGATGGTAGATCAGCATCACTCCCAGCAGAATGGCCAATAGAACGAAGACGCTACGCACAATGCTCGACACAGAGAGGTGTGCCGTCATTTCCTGATGTTTTGGAGAGGAGGGGAATTTGCCCACATGAGACTTTTGCTTCTTGCCTGACTTATCCACGCCCTTCCGTGCCCGTTCGAAGAGTCGTTGGGCCTTCTTGCCTATGATGCGGAACGACGAGAATGCGTCGGACTGAGAGGGAGGGGTCATATACCTGCGATGGTGGAGATAATGAAATCGATAATGAAGAAAGTAAGCGCGGAGGTGATGAATCCAATGATAGCCCAACGCAGCATCTCAAAGCCTGTCGATTTGTCTCCTCCTGAGACGACGGCAAGCAGAATGCGATATCCGGAAATGAGAATGAGAATCAAGCAGACCCCGCCGACGAATCCGAATACCACCTTGATGACATGTGCGATGAAGAGCGGCACACAGCGAGCCATCAGGTCACCGGAGGCAAAATCGCAACCGGCGACTCCTCCCTCCGGAATCAGGCTCAATGTCTGCGCTGCGGCGGTGGGAATCCCCATAACTCTCCTATTCTGCTGCAGAAGTACCCTATTGTGCGATAGAGTGGCCGCAACTTAGTCTCGTCAGTTTTCTCAATCTGTGGTCTTCTACCCTCTATGGCGTCAGGTTCGTCCGACTTTCACTGGCAAACTGCTCTCCGTCCGATTGTGGCGCTTGCGCCGATGGCCGGTGTGACCGATGCATCGTATCGGCAACTGATCAAGACGCTCGCGCCCCAGGCGATCGTTTATTCTGAATTTCTCTCGACAGATGCACTGGCTTACAGCGGAAAGAAAACCATGGCGATGATGCATTTCGATCCACATCTTGAGCGACCGTTCATTGTGCAGATCTTCGGCAAGAAGCCCGAACACTTTCTCGCAGCGGCAAAAGTCGTGGAACAGATGGGGGCTGACGGTATCGACATCAACATGGGTTGCCCGGCGGCCAAGGTCGTCTCGTCCTGCCACGGGTCCGCACTGATCAAGACACCCGAACTCGCGGCGGAACTGGTGCATGCGGCGTCGCGTGCCGTTTCGATACCCGTCAGCGTGAAGACGCGACTGGGATGGAATACCGCAGAGACACTCATCCCGTTCTGTACGCGCTTGATCGAAGCCGGAGCGCAGGCATTGGCAGTCCACGGCCGTCTGTTCACGGACAAATTCACGGGCAGTGCGGATTGGTCGGCGATCTATAACCTCAAGGAAGCACTGCCGCAGGTGACGATCATCGGCAACGGCGACATTCTCATCGCACAGGATGCGCTCGATCGAATCGGGAACCTCGATGGCATCATGGTGGGGCGCGGAACGATCGGCAATCCGTGGCTGTGCCGGGATATTTGTGATGCGTTTGCAGGCAAAGGCGTGCATTCAACAAAAGACTCAATGACCTTTGCCGAGAAAATTCCGTTCATTCTCGAGCACTGCGCACTCGCCGTGAAGACCAAAGGTGAGCGTAAGGGCATGCTCGAAATGCGTACGCATCTGGCGCACTATGTCAAAGGCATCAAAGGCGCCAAAGAGCTGCGCGCTCGCTTGGTACGTGTGGAGACGCTGGAAGATGCACGAAAAATTCTTGGTGCATGAGAACGCAATATCGTCGAAGCTACTTCTTGAGCTCCAGCTTGATACCCGGGCCCATTGTGGGAGCAATAGTCACCGAGGCGATGTACTCGCCTTTGATGCCCGAGGGCTGCGCTTCTTTTACGGCGTGCAGAAGAGCTTCGAGGTTCTCTTTCAGCTTCTCGGGTCCGAATGACAGCTTGCCGAAGACAGTGTGGATGATGCCCTGCTTATCCATCTTGCATTCGATGCGGCCTTTCTTGAGCTCGGCAATCGTCTTTGCGATGTTCGTTGTCACCGTGCCGGACTTGGGGTTGGGCATGAGGCCCTTCTGACCGAGGATCTTGGCAACCTTGCCCAGCTCTTTCATGACTTCGGGGGCTGCCACAGCGATATCGAACTCGATCTCGCCTTTCTCGATCTTCGCGATCAGATCCTCCTTGCCGGCGAGGTCGGCTCCGGCCTTCTTGGCTTCGGCAATGCGGTCATCGGGGACGAATGCGGCGACGCGCACTGCGCGACCCGTTCCGTGGGGCAAAGCAACCGTTGTGCGAACAAGTTGATCTGCCTGTGTGGTATCGGCATTGATGCGAACATGCACTTCTGCGGTGGCGTCGAACGACGTCGTCGAGAGCTTTGGCAAAAGTTCAATTGCCTCTGCCAAGGGGTATCGAGGCTGCGTGAGCAGTGCAAAACGATCGGCATATTTCTTACCGCGCTTGCGGGCGAGGGGAGTGCGTTTGCTGGTCATGGAATGAAAGGGGAAGAGGTGCAGGCGCCCTGAGCGCAGCCCGCCCGGATGTTGTCCGGTACGGACGGGTCGAAGGGCTCCCTCTAAATGCGGGCACGAGTCTGCCCGCCTTCGTCGGGCATCGCAACAAATATTCTGCTGATTTCGGTGATTTACGCTCGCTTGCCGAGCAGCCGAAGACCCGACCACCTGCGCTGCTTCTTGCCTTTTTTGCCCGCCTTGGCGTGCAGAGGAGCAGTACGGAAGGAAGGATCGGCAGCCTCGCTCTCTTTAGCGCTCCAGAAGAGCAAAATTCCGTAGAGAAGCATGATGACCGGCGAGACCCACCATCGCTGACTGTACTGACCCAGGGCAACCGTAATGAGAAGAGTGAGACCCGAGAAAAGTGCGACGATGTAGCCCACGGTTTTCACGGTGGTCACAAAGAGGGCATGTACAACGGTGAGCGAGGCGCGCTCAATGCGTTGAGCGCACTGCTCGTGCCACAGGAACAGTGCTCCTCCCACGAGGAACACCCACAGCAAACTCATGTAGATGCGGCCCGGGTAGGGAGGCCCGCCCAGTACGCTTGTCAGCGTCGGGATCGCGCCAACGGTCATGAGAACGATACCCATGCCCTGCATGATGTAGTGGAATGCGGCACGCGTGACCTGCCCCGCCTTTGCGCCTTGTGTCGATGTGCTTACGAGAAGCAGGAGAGTGAGGAGCAGGAGCAGCAGAAACGGTGCCGTCACAGAATAGAACATGCCGACGGGGCTCATGAAGAATGTGAGCGGAGAGGCGGCGGACATAATCGGGATTGGGGAGGAATCTGGTAAAGTCTACGGCTCGCAATTACCCATCGCACGCGAAATCCATTGCGGAACAACGAAAGCGATGATCTAAACATGGTAGGAGGTTCTGCAGTTTTCTTTCTGAAACTACTCGATTGTCACCCCCATACTGCGAGCCGTTCCCTCAATAATGCGCATTGCAGCCTCAAGATCCTTGGTATTCAGATCTGCCATTTTGGTCTCGGCGATTTCCTTCACCTGTGCCTTGGTGAGCGAGCCCACCTTGTTCTTGTTCGGCTCGCCACTTCCCTTTTCGAGCTTCGTGCGCTCCAAAATCAGAGCGGATGCGGGCGACTGCTTCAGTTCGAATGAGAAGCTGCGGTCGGTGTAGACCTTAATGACCACGGGTACAACCTGACCCATACGGTCCTTCGTCTTGTTGTTGAACTGCGTGCAGAACTCCTGAATGTTGATGCCTGCCTGACCGAGTACGGGCCCCAGAGGAGGTGCAGGGTTTGCCTGCCCGCCGCGCGCCTGCGCTTTGATGACCTTTGCGACTTGTTTTGCCATAGCCGCGATACTCTATGTGTCGGGGTTCGGAACGTCAATAAATATGAAGAAGAAAGGGTTAGGGTTAGGGCTTGGATTAGGTGAGGTGCTATGCATTATCGAGAACTTGTTCAAGTCCTCCTCAATCCTAACCCTCATCCTATTTTGTGAGTTCCTCCACCAATCTGTACATCATTTCGTCTTTGCCCGGTGCGATGTGAAATTCGTAGAGACGTTCGCGGATGCGTACGAAGACGAACCGCTCTTCACTTAAAGAAGGATCAAGGAATGTGAGAAAGTTTCGCGGTGGCTTGCCTGCCGGAGACTGCATTTCATCGAGCAGATCACGCACATCGGGCGAAAAGAGCGTCGAGACAGATTCCTTCAGAGCCATGAAGACCTGTTTGACGTTGGGTGTTTCGATCCACGAGAGCAGCCCGGCGCGATCACCATCGAGCAGGAGCACGCGGGTTGTGACCCGTGACGGATCACTCACGATGGCCGACAAGAGGCTTTGTTGCGCCGTTTCTTCGCCACTGAAATTCAGTTGCTCTGCGATGGCAATGGGGTCGGGACCCGATCGCTTCACGACTGCTCCTGCGGGCGGGGGTTCGGATGTGGATGGCGGTGGCGTGGGAGTGTCGACGGGTTCGAGAGGGGGTGCTTCGGGCGGGGGATTCATCGGTTCTTCGGGTGGCGGGGCGGGGGGTTCCTCGGACGGAGGCGATAGGGGTTCCTCTGGAGGCATGTCGGTGGGGGGCTCTGATGATGTTTGTTGTGCAGTGGAGGCGGGAAATGGTTCGACGAAGATCGCATCGGCAGCACCGAATGAGAGAAGTGCCACGAGCAGGCCGCCGAAGAGAAACACATGATTGCGTTGCATGACTTCGTCGGAATTGTACCTTATTTTTGCCAGATAAAACTGCTACCCTGAAGGTCCACATGGCACTGTCTCACCACGTGCGGCCTACTCCCGCCACTACGGCCAAGAAGACCGTGCGTGAGAGTGAGTCATTTGAGCAGACATTGCGACCAAAGACGATTGTGGAGTACGTGGGGCAGAGCGATACAAAGGGTCATTTACTCGTACACATTTCCGCTGCCAAAACCCGCATGGAACCGCTGGGTCACACGCTCCTCCACGGACCGCCGGGACTCGGCAAGACCACGCTTGCCCACATTATGGCGCACGAGATGGGTGCGCAGATCCGCATCACGAGCGGGCCCGCCATCGAGAAGCCGGGCGATCTGGCATCCATGCTCACGAATTTGCAGCAGGGGGATGTGCTCTTCATCGACGAAATCCATCGTCTGCGTCCCGCAATTGAAGAGGTGCTCTACAGCGCCATGGAGGATTACGCATTGGATCTCGTTATCGGAAAAGGACCCTCGGCACGATCCATGCGTCTCTCACTCAAGCCGTTCACGCTTGTCGGAGCGACAACCAAAGCGGGCTCGATGAGTGCGCCTCTCCGCGATCGTTTCATTCACAACTTCAAGCTTTCCTTCTATACGCCCGCCGAGATGGAGCAAATTGTTCTGCGATCCGCACGTATTCTGACGGTGACCCTTGAAGATGGAGCGGCCGATTTGATCGGATGTTCCAGTCGTGCAACTCCCCGCATTGCAAACCGGCTTGTGCGTGCCATCCGTGATTTTGCTCAGGTGAAGGGCGAGAAGAACGTTTCGCTGGAGCGCGTGCGCTCCACACTCGAGGAGCTGGGTATCGATGATCGGGGATTGGATCGCACCGACCGTGCCATTCTGCAGGCGATCATCGAGAAATTCGGCGGGGGTCCCGTGGGACTCTCGACGCTCGCGGCCGCTACGGCCGAAGAAGAAGAGACGCTCGAAGACGTGTACGAGCCGTACCTGCTCCAACAGGGTTACCTGCAGCGCACGTCCAAGGGGCGCGTGGCCACACCGCACGCATTCGGCCTGCTCGGCATCAACATGCCGGAAGGGATGCAGAAGAATTTATTTGCAGCATGAGGAATTTGCTCATGCGTTTGTAAGATTTTCCACAGCACGTCGTATCTGCTCCTCAAATTTCTGGTGCGAGAATTTCTCCGCCTGCGCGCGACAGGCTGCGGTATCGAATGATGCTTTCGAGAAATCCTTGAGCACGTTCATGAGGGATGCAGCAGTGAGCTCATCGAAGAACGTTCCGGTGACGCCTTCGACGATAGTTTCGAGTGCCCCTCCTTTCCTGAGCGCGATCACCGGCGTACCACATGCCATCGATTCCACGGGCACCAGCCCGAAATCCTCTTCGCCCGGGAAGATCGTTGCCGTGGCTCCGCTATACAGCGCCTTTAGCTCCTCATCCGTCACGTAGCCGAGCAATTCCACCGTGGGTCCGGCGAGTGATTTGAGTCTCCGCTCATCGGGTCCTGTTCCTGCGATCTTCAGCGGTAACTTCAGTTGGGTGCAGGCCTCGATCGCCACGTCAATGCGCTTATAGGGGACGAGAGTGGAGACGACGAGATAGTAATTACCAACCGGGGATTGTTCGACTGGCGATTGCAGCCAGAAGTCATCGATCGGCGGATAGATCACGTCGGATTGTCGTCTCCAGTACAGCTCGATGCGGCGTTGCACTTCTTGCGAGGCGGCAATGAGGGTGTCGGGACGATCGGCGGCCTCGCTATCCCAGATGCGCAGCTTATGGAATGTGCGTTCCAGATATTTCCTTCTCAGTTTTCCCAGTACTCCTCTTCCTGCACGTTCCAACACATCATGCGTGCGGTCCCACAGGTAGCGGGCAGGGGAATGTATGTAACAGAGGTGACGAGGTTTGCCATTGGTGATGATGCCGTGCGCGAAGGCGGACGATGCAGAAATGACGAGGTCGAATTCCGAGAAATCCCACGTCTCTACGGTTGCCGGAAACTTTTTGAGGCAGAGGTGATGGTTATACCGGAACGGAGCCGGCAACCAGCGGTATTGCAGCGCGCTTGTTCGTACCCGCTCCTTAGAAAACCAGTCGCCCAACTTCTTTTCGTCGTAGAGGAGGGTATAGATGGGGGCCTCGGGGAACATATCGGCAAGAACGCGCAACACCTTCTCGGCGCCGCCTTTCATAGTCAGAAGCTCATGGACGAGTGCGACTTTCATCAGTCCCGATTGTACATGCGCACAGTGTTTACGCATCACCTTCGGCCGCCTTCTGTTCCTTTTCCACGGTTTTCTCAGTGACTTTGGTGAGTGAGAAGAATCCCAATTGCAGGAACGTGAGGATGGACGCGAGCAGGATGCCGATGACGTTCATGCCGAATACCATCAATGAGGAGCGCATGATTGCTGCATGCATCAGTGCCAGACTGATGCCGGCAATGCAGAGTGGCGGGAGAAGCGAGATCGAGATTGCCACACCGGCAATGGTGGCAGTCAGGTCCTTTTTCACCCAAGCGAAGCTGGCGACGATGCCGGAGCAGAATGCGACGAGAAAGTATATGAATGGGTTGATCTCTTGCGGGATGATGGCGGTGATCGGTGTGGCGTACGCCACGATCCATGTGAGGGTGATCGAGAGGGCCAGGACGATGAGGATCGACATGACGAGTACTGTGCAGGCATGCACAATTCCACGTCTGCTGTGTGATACGAGCGAGACGGCCAAGAGCAGAATGGGCGCCAGGACGGGCGCCACCACCATGCCTCCGATGACGATGGGGATATTGGCAATGAGCAAACCCGATGTGACGATGATCGCCGAGAGCGTTAAGAGCAGGTAGTACCCTTGGCGGAACGTTGTCGTGGAAACGAGAGTTTCAATCGCTTCATGCCGCTCTTCTTTGCTCGCACCGAGCAGAGATTCCGATTTACGCCAGTAAAGAAACATCAGGCTATTATAGCCGAAAACCGTCCCTCACTTCAATGGCTTGCCATGAGGAGCGGAGCGACGAATGGTGGGTCAGGTGGGATCCTTCATATGCGTTCAGGACAAGTTTGAACCCATGGCTAAATGGCTTGCCATGAGGAGTCGAAGGCGACGAATGGTGGAGCGCTTTCGAAAAAATCCGAACCGATTTCAGCACGAATTGGCGCGGCGGCTGA
>MNWP01000035.1 GCA_001872575.1 Candidatus Peregrinibacteria bacterium CG1_02_54_53
GACAACGGCAGGGAGATCTGCTGTCATCAGAACATCACCGAGGAATTGGGGATCACGGTATACTGCGCGCGTCCGTACCACGCCTGGGAACGAGGACTCAACGAGCATACGAACGGACTGTTGCGGGATTTCTTCCCGAAGGGGACGGATTTTCGTGCCATTTCTCAGGAAGAGCTTGATCGAGCCGTTGAGCTCATCAATACTCGTCCTCGCCGATCCCTCAACTACCGGACACCCGCAGAAGTGTTGAATAGTGTCATTTCAACACAATTATGCGTTTGAGATTACAGACTAGGAAGAAAATTAGACAGAATGCACTGAACATTGCAGCATGTTCTCATGCCAAGAGAAGAAGTATCAACGGATGTTTTTGAAGCGACGCTTCATGGGGGCGATGTGGCCGACGTACTTGGCGCGGTACGGGGACGCGGACATCGTGTTGATGAATTTACTGTTACACCTGCGCCGGATGGAGGCAGAAAAGTGGCGCTAGTGCTTCCGCCATCATGGGGGTTACGAGAACAACCCTGGTTCAGAGAGCCCGAAGATGTCGTACGTATGACGAAGGGGGTCGATGCCGTTCGTGATATACAAGGATCTGCACGACAGCATCTGCGCTTGATTCTCAATTGCCAACATGATCAGGCCGCTTTTCTGAAGTTCATCGTTACGAGATTGGGCGGTTCGATGAAGGTGGAGAAAGAGGGCGAGGTAAGACTTCAACTCACGGCAGATCTTTCTACTGTCGAACGGATACTGAGTTTTCTGCATGCGGCAAATGGCCTGGGGCACCGCGTTCGTGTTAATCCCATCTACGAGAGTCTCGCCTCTCGTCCTGAGGTGGACGATCTGGCGAAAGGAACAGACAAGAACAAATGTTCGCAACGTGGAGAGGAGGTTACATTGCGTATTGTTGGGGATAGACGGGGCGGACCGCAGCTGGATGTCATTCGTCAGCTGGAAGCGGAGGGAAAGAAAATGGAAATTGTTCAGCTCAGTTGCCATCCGCATCCGCCGGGATCGCAATCCTTCGAGATGATTGTTGTTCTGCGTATGCAGGATTCATTGAAACTCGATGCCCTAAGAGGGGGGATTATTTCCAGTAATGTGGGAATCTACGGCGCGGATAGAGTTGCACAAGACAGGTCACGTCAGACCGTGCAGGTGGTCACGGATAATTGCGGTGCACGGGATCTGGCCCATGCCACTGGAGGAGCATTACAGGCACGCTTCAAGCGATGGGGTGATCCACGATTGGTTGTTTCCGGTTCGCTTCGCTCCCCATCTGTTTCACGAGTCATGACCGATGTTGCTGAGGCACATGTGCCTCATTCCGTGACCGTTCCGATTGCACTTGTTCCTCGTCCTACGCAACGTCCCCACAAAATTCAACATGGATTCGGCGCATTCGGCGGCATGCCGCAAGCGCCGGCAGAAACACCAAAGGACAGCGAGGGCATGCGACGATACCTGATGGAGCTTCTCTCCTAATTTTTATAATCTTTGGCCGGTAAGTGGCAGCAAGGTTTCATTGCGATAATTCCGCTACACTTTCGCCATGCGCCTCGTCCTTCAAAGAGTATCTGAAGCCTCCGTTGCCGTTGATGATCAAACGGCCGGCAGCATCGGTCGTGGTTACATGATTTTGCTCTGTGTGATGCGGGGCGATACGTCGTTGCAGGCACAATGGCTGGCCGAAAAACTCGTAAAGCTGCGACTGTTCGACGGCAGTGAAGGTAAGGTGAATGATCGCTCGTTGCTCGATATGGATGGCGAAGTGCTCGTCGTTTCGCAGTTCACATTGGCAGGCGACATCGCCAAGGGCAATCGTCCCGACTATACGGCTGCAGCAGGACCGGAAGAGGCGAAAATGCTCTATGAATACTTCATGAAGAAGTTGAAGGAGCTGGGAGTACGAAAGGTTGAGGGGGGTGTCTTCGGAGCGATGATGTCTGTACAGCTTACGAATGATGGCCCGGTGACGCTGGTTCTCGAGAAGTAACAGCGATGACGATTTCGTGCGCAGCAAAGCGAAACGCGCAGGTTTGGTGATGTCCTCTCTGACGGCGTAAAACCTCACTATTGGGCTATTCTCTACGGAGCGAGGTGCTAGAATATGCGTCCCGATGACTCTCGTCACCACTGCAGAACTCACGGCTGTACTCTCGCGACTCGCCATCGACGGCGAAGTGCCGAAACTCGATGAGCGGCGCCTTACACAAGCGCTCACGTTTGCCCGGGATCTCTATGGTCAACGGATGCACCATTCCGGTGTGCGCATTCTGGATCACGCACTCGAAACGCTCGAAGTCCTTGCTCCGTTCCATCCGGATGCAGAGGCAGTCATCGCTGTGCTCCTCCACCACGCACTGGATGGCGGGGTTATCTCTCTTACGCAGTTACAACAGGAGTTCGGCCCGGCCGTGTGCTCTCTCGTGAGCAATGTGCACCTGCTCTCACATGTCACACTCAGTGCTCGTCGCAGCCACATCGAAGATCTGCGGATCATGTTGCTCTCCGTTTCAGATGACGTTCGCACGGTGCTCATCACACTCTGCGATCGCACGGCCATTTTGCGCATGCTCGATGCCATTCCCGAAGAGGATCGCCGCGCCATGTGTAACGATGTTCTGCAACTCTTTGCTCCCGTGGCGGCGCGATTGGGTATCTACTCGCTCAAACATGAGCTTGAGAATCGTGCTTTCCCGGTTATCCATCCGCTCGATGCCGAGCGCATCGAAGAGCAGATCCGACAGTTCGATTCGGAGAAGGGACACTTTCTTCCTGCCGCCGCACGCGAGCTCGAAGGATTTTTTGCCGCTCGCGGCATGAATGTCGAGATTGAATGGCGCAAGAAACAGATTTACTCGATCTTCCACAAAATGCAGGAGAAGGCGATCAGCCATATCCGCGATCTCTTCGATCTCTATGCCCTGCGGGCCATCGTCGAAAACGAAGCGGAGTGCTATCAGGTGCTCGGGCTCCTCCATCAGCTCGGCCGGCCGGTTGCGCACCGTTTCAAAGATTACATCGCTTTTCCCAAGCCCAACGGCTACCAGAGTCTGCACACGACCATCATCCAACTGCCGGGTGCGCCACCCGACGCATTCGTGGAGGTTCAAATTCGTACGCAGGCGATGCACCGCGAATCACAGTACGGTGTGGCTGCACACTGGGCATACAAAGAGGGCGTGACGGCTGAAGCCGTACGTCATGCGCAACTCAAGAAGATGCTGCTCTCGCAGGAATCCGTCGCCGGTACCACGGTACCGCCGTATGCTGATCACATTTTCGTCCTCACGCCCAAAGGCGAAATCGTGGAACTGCCCGAGGGCGCCACACCGCTCGACTTTGCGTTCACCGTGCATACGGATCTTGGTATTTCATTCAGTTCTGCGCGTGTGAACGGCTCGATTGTTCCGCTGTCGTACAATCTGGAAAACGGGGATGTGGTCGAGATTCAAAAACAGAACCCGCCCCGCCCTTCAACACGCTGGATGCAACTGCTCAAAATGGCATCTTCCCGCGCCAAGCTGAAGCGCTATCTTGCCGCGCAGGATCGGCCGCGCTTTATCGACCAGGGCAGGCAATTGCTCAACGAGGAACTGCGTAAGCACCGCCTCTCGCCACTCGATACCGATCTTACGATTCTCAAAGTGTGCAACGGCGAAAAGCTCTCAATGCAGCAACGTGAGGATTTGTTGATGAAAGTCGGCCAGGGTGCCGAAAAACCCTCTTCCTTTTTCCGCCGCCTTGAGGCATTGCGCGGCGTCGTGACCATGGAGGAACAACAGCCCAAAAAGCGTACGAGCAGGCTTCAGCGCAAGGATAACGAAATCCTCGTCGAGGAGGGCATGTCGATGCCCATGTGCTATGCCAAGTGTTGTTCTCCTGAGAACGAGCCCCGTACGAAGATCGGCGGCGTCATCAATCGGATGGGTACGATTATGGTGCACCGCGAACGCTGTGGCATGTACAAGCAGAGCAATCCGGAAAGACGCGTCGGTGTGCGATGGCGAATGTAGAGATCACGCGGCCAACAGCGTTTCGAACAGTTTTTCTACGCGCTTCTGCCACTTGAGTTGGTCGTAGGCCTGTCCGCCTTTGGCGTAGGCTCCTTCCACTTCTTTGCGTTCCTGTTCTGAGAGAGGGGCGAGCATACCCTGCACCGTCGTGGCTATTTCTTCGTCACTGATCTCGATTTTCTTTTCTTCGAGAAGCTCACGGATGCCGAGCCGTAATGACAGACGTTGCGTGGCGCGATCTTCAAGCTCTTTCTTCAGCTCTTCCGGTTTTTTCTTGGTTGCCTGCATCCAGTCCTGCAGGGATTTTCCCTGTCGTTTGAGTTGCTCCTCCATGTCCGCGAGAATGCCGCGTTCCTCTTCTTCAACGAGTTCTTTCGGAAGATTCACGACGGTTGCTTTGCGAATCGCCTCCATTAATTCCTGCTCTCGTCGATCGCGATCAAGACGTTCTTCCTGCAAGACCATGGACTTCTGCAGCTCTCCGCGGAAGGCGGCGGAGGATTCCGCGTGCAGATGCTCCTTGGCGAATGCATCGGTGAGTTCCGGCATCTTCACCTCTTCTATCTTGGTCACGGTCACATGAAAGGTGACGGGTTTGTCCGCCAGTTCGGCGGCGTGATATTCCTTTGGAAATGTGAGCGTGAAAGATTTCTCTTCTCCTTTCTTCGTTCCCAAAAGCGCTTCTTCAAATCCCGGAATCAGCGACTTGCTGCCCAGTACTACGGCGTGGTTCTGGGTACGAATCGGGGTGATCTCTTTTCCATCACTGTCCGCACCCCAGAAATCCATGGTGATGCGATCTTTCTCTTGTGCGGGCCGATCCACTTCGGTGGCGATTTCATGCTTTCGCAGAATAAATTCCGCCATGCGGTCGATATCCTTCTCTTCGACCTTCGTCTCTTTTTTTGCAATCTTGATCTTGTCGACACCCTTGAGTGTCACGTTCGGTCGTTCGACGAAGACGACGCTGATCGTGAGGGGATCACGTTTCCTGAGTGAGACTTTGGGCGAGATGATCGTCCGGATGTTCTGCTCTTTGACGAGTGATTCCAAAGTTTCCGGCAAGAGACGGTGGATCGTTTCCTCCATCAGGTCATCGGGATTGATTTTCTGCAGGATGGTATCGCGTGGCGCCTTGCCGGGGCGAAAACCGGGAATCTTCACTTTCTCGGCAAGAGACTGCAGGGCTTTCTCTTCGGCGGCGACGGCCTGTTCTTTGGTGAATTCCACCGTGCATTCGATGCGGCCATTCTTCTCCCGTTCGATTTTCGGGGGATGGGTCATGAGTGGTGCGGGGGGGGAGGCTCACTCCTTCTTCCGCAGGAAGACTAACAGCGGAGTGGCGACGAAATATGAGGAGTAGTTACCCAGGCCGATACCGACGATGAGCGCGAGAATGAACCAGCGCACACTCTCGGAACCGAGGAAGTACAGACAGAAGAGCATGATGAGGGTCGTAATGGAGGTGTTGATCGTGCGTACGATGGTCTCGCGCAGGCTGCGTTCGGCCGTGATGGAAAAATTCTCGCTCTTGGGTGCGTAGGCCACATTCTCGCGAATACGGTCGAAAATGATGATCGTATCGTTTACGGAGTATCCGAGAACGGTGAGGAGTGCGGTGATGAAGAGTGTGTCGAATTCAAAGTTCGTGATGCGGCTTAAAATAACGAAGATCCCCGTCGTGATGAGCAGATCGTGGATCATCGCGACCACGGCAAAGACGCCGAAACGCCATGGCGAGAGTTTGCGGGGTACGCGGTAAAAAGCGAAGGCGATATAAAGCACGATGCCGATGGAGGCCACAACGAGCGCCTCGATAGAACGTCGCTTGAGAGTCTCGCCCACGGTGGGGCCGATGGTCGTGAATTGCTTCTCTTCGATGGTGCTGCCGGTTACGTTCTCCAGATGCGCGAGCAGCGCGAGATGCTCTTCATTGTTCAGGGTGCGTGAACGGATGATCAGGCCGCCTTCATGTGTCATCGACAGCGTGAAGTACCCCAGCGATTTGTCTTCTGCATCGCGAAAACCGTCGATGGCACCCTGAATGTCGGCCTTTGTCGTTCCTTCGGGAAGGGTGATATTCATAAGTGTGCCACCGGTGAATTCCATGCTGAGCATGGGGCCGGGGACAATGAGCAGTACGATGCTGCCGATCACGGCAACGGCCGAGAATACCAGGAAGATTCTAGAGAGCTTGATGAGAGACATGCGATGAGGGTTACGGTTAGGGTTAGGGTTAGGATTAGGGTTAGGGTTAGGGATTCAGCGACGAGCCTAGCGGTTTATATCATGCGAATCCAGAAAGAAGGCGGGAAGATGGAAGGAAATTTCGGCCCTGTCAGCGCCGCGGAAAGATCGTCAGTGTGAGGATATCGCCCTGCCGCGACAGTGCCCATTCCAGGCTATCCGGTGCCGATGACGCAAGCGGTGATGTCGGTGAGAGAAGAGAGGGGATTGCAGAGAGGATTCCGCGCGTGAGGGTCCCGGTGGCGATCGCGGAGGTGCCGGGTTCTTGTGGGCGTTCGAGGATTGCACGCTCCAGCGCTTCGCAGTCCGTTGCCATCATGAATTCTTCTCCCTGCACTGCGGAACAAAATTCGCCCTGAATAGCATGCATCGTTTTGCGTAACTGCATTCCGCTTACAGAGGCTTCTTCGTCTGTGAGCATATGTTCGTCGTCGCGAACGTTGCGGAATGTATAGCGACCTTTTTCGAAAACGCGCGTCACCGTTCGTGCGATGGTTTTGCTGCCGCGAAAAACTTCATGCAGGTGCGTGATACGATCGGCGGCATCCGAGGCGCTGCCCTGCATCAAAAGTACCGTGGAGCCCGAAGCATTGTGCGCAATCGAAAAACGCGCAGGCCGCATGAGCAACGGCAGAAAGTCGTACGTGAAACTCACATCATCACCGAAGGACGAAGCGAAGAATGTGAGGATGTTGGTATCGAGCATGGCCTGACGATCCGTCGACAGCGTTGCATACAGATCGCCGAAGGCCGATTCGGGTCGGGCGAGCGCGAGAGAAAACGTAGAGTTGTTGATGACGGGTGGTAGCGGGAGAGATCTTCGTTGCGTATTGGCCGGGAAGACGCGAATGACCATGCCGCTTCCGATGCGGGGCAGGATGCCGAGATGCGTTGCATCACGCAGAAAAATATTCTCGGTGATGACATCGGTGAGCGAATCTGAGTGGGGGAGCAGAAAACGATCAATGAAAATCCACGGTTGCCCTTCGGTCGCAGAGCGCGAGAGCAGCGTGAATGCCTGCGACGACCCTATCGAGTTTGCGCTCGCATCGAGATCGGTGAATATTTCGGGCGATGAAGCTGCAACAAGTAGCGGGCCGACCTCGCGCTGTGCCCAGAGCGGTCCGGATGGCAGCGCATCTGCGATGACGGGCCGTCTGGCGAATACTATCAGGACTTTCCCCGTCTGCGGTGTATCCACCACGGCGACGGTTCGCGGTATTTCTGCATGCGGCAGGTCTTTGAGAATAGGCAGCCACGGTGCGTACTGACGCAGGAGCGCATCGTCGGCGAAAGAGAAGAGTGCGATTGTTCCTTGTGCTGGCAGCAGATCTGCGGGAGTGAGAGTGTAGGTTTTCAGAGAAGTGACAATCAGCGTGGTCACACTCACGATCAGTGCTCCGCCGAGCAGTGCGAGCAGCGTGATGATGGTGGCGCGGAGCAGGGAGAGTGAGCGTTTCAGAGTACGGTCATTGTAGAGGCACTTTCATGAGAGAGGCGATATGCAGAGTTCTGCGAGTAAAAAATGTATTCATAAAACAATCTCATCTATCGCGCCAGTGTAAAACCTTGAAGGCCGATCTTCTATGACGTACGATGATCCGATTTGCTGATAGCAAATCAAGGCCTGCGGCCTCGTTCCCTTCAGAGAAATACGAAGACACGCACAAACGTCTGCCCCGGGGCAGGCACTCTCCGCTCTTTGTCACCATCGGTTCCGTAGAGAGGAGGATGCACATCCTCCACCCAAGTCCTCCAGGCGGGGACCCACGGGAAACTTGAACCATTTTTCGCCCTGCGCCCTATCCCTTACCCTAACCCTATGTTCATCCTCCTCTCTGCTCTGCAACGTTGTGTCGCGGAAAACGAGGTGAATCTGCGACATACATTCACCCCCTCTCACCAGTGCTCCCCCCGCGCATGCGGGGTTCTAAGCGAGCCGGTACGGTGAACTCGTCCGGTTGCGAGGATAAACAAGACACCAGAGCAAGGCAGAGAACCGCGAGCACCTCATCGCATCGCCTTCCCATGTCATTCGGCTCAGTCACCCATAGGCGTGATCGATAGCCCGGGAAGCGAAACAAACACAAAAAAGGCCAGAGGTTACTTCTGGTCTTTTTTGCAAGGCGTGGGTGGGAAACCTTCAGCCTTCGCCCTTCGGGGCTACGGCCGACAGGCCGGTTTTTCCTCCACGGGCCACCTTTTCCCTTAAGGGGTGCGGCTCCACCTCGCAGCAAGTGCGGGGTTCGCGATGGCTTGTTTATGTCGCTGCGCGACGGGCTTAGTAAACCTCCTTCAGATAACACTCCTCGCCCATTCGACTTGCTGCGCTCGCTCCCGCCTTCGCCCTTCGGGCTACGGACGGGCAGGCAGGGCGAATCGTGTAGCGTTTATGTGGGGAGAACTGTGAAGGTATTCAGTACACTTCTTTGAGGTAACATGATTCACAGTACACGGTCTCCGGTCTCTCCGGACTGTACGTCGTCTCGATACCCTTTGCGCACTTGGCGCAAACCCGTTTCCAGAATCGGCGGGGATTGCGCATATGGAACCGGTCCAAATGGCGCTGATACCAGTGGCGGCGGGGAATCGGCAGATTGTTCTGCCGGTAGAAGGCGAGCTCCTGCGCCTGAATCTTGAAAGGGCGGCCGGTGACTTCGCATCGGATCGCCCAGTTCAGAATGTCATCCGGAACGTCTTTCTGATTGTCGGGGAGTTGCGCGGCATCGATCGTCCGTTTCACTTCCGGCGCAGGTGATTCCTCCTGATCCCACTTCCAGCCTTTCATGTGCACCTCCTTTTCGCTCAAGGGATAGTACACCTGCGCGGATGTTTTGTTGTAGCCGAAGAGGGAGAGCGGCGAAGGAAGAAATTCCCCCCATTCTTTGGTGCGCCGCATGTACCCGATGATCTTCGGGGCCAGGTGTTCGTATTCCTCTTTGGTGTACTGTTTGTTCAAGATGCAGTAGGACTTGTGCGTCATGTTCACGCAGCCGAAGCAGTTCTTTGAGTTTTCCATGTACCAACAGTAGAGGAGGTCAGAGCAGCTCACATTGCCCCCAAGTGTGAAGAGCAGGTGGTAACTGTTCTCACCGGAGATGGTACATTCCAGAGATTCCTGAAAGTTGAGGCCGTACTGGTAGATGTCGTAGAGGTTCTTCGCGCCCGTGACGACTTGGTAACAGAACTTGGCGCGTTCCACGTTCTCGCAGTCGAAGCTCGCGTAGGTGTCTTTACAGTTCACGAGGTAATCCCCGCTGCAGTTCTCGGTGTTGTGGCCGTGAAATTCCTTGAATGGATGGTTCTTCTCGATCTTGCGGCGCCGGGCGGCGCATTTCTGGTACTGCGCGAAGGAACGTAGGTCGATGGTCTGTACACGCTTCTCGTATTCTTCCTTCGACAGTTGTTCGTTCTCGAAGCAGTGTTCTTTGTTTCGGAGCCCCGCGCAGAGGAAACAGCTCTTGCAGCCGATGCAGTCGCGCAGGAAGGCGCTGGAATGGCAATTGATGCAATCCTGACAGTGGATGAGGCCGTAGGAGGAGTGGCAGTCGACGCAGTCGTACAAAAGCTCGCACTTGAGGTTGTAGAACCCGTCGACGCACGACCGGTTATGCTTGAAGCCGTACCCGTACATGCAGTCTTCGCAAAAATCCGCGTGCATGATGAGATAGCTGTTCTTGGAGGAGCCGGCATAGTGGACGAAGTCGCAGTTTTGCAATTCACCTTGGACATCCAGCGCAAGAGAGGGGACAGAGACCTTCAGTTCCCGCAGTTGCCCGAAGAACGGCCTCTTGAAATCGACATCGCGGCCATATAAAAGAGTATCCCAACGATCGCTGTGCCAGCACTCGCGGCAGTAGTAAGGAATTCCACTATTAGGAGAGAACTGTGTGAGGGTTCGTTTCTTGCAGAGACCGCAGATGCCGGGGTAGAGATTGAATTCGTTGCAGAAGGAGAGTCGGCGTTGCTGACGACAATCCGGGCAAAGGTTTGGCGGCGGGATTATTTCCTTTTTCCCATTGAACACAGGTGAGACCTGGCCATAGAACGCGAGATCGTCCTGTGTGATCTCAAAGGACTGGCCACAATCTTTGCAGGTTTTCCCTGGGGTGAGCGAAACCGAACCATGCATGCGATGTCAGTATATATCTTCCACTTCGATTGTTTAATGGACATGATCAAAGTCCGGAGATCACACTATTCACTCTTGATGCAGGATCGCAGGGGCACTGGTTTCCTGAGTATTCATGGGCAATGCCGCGATGCCGGCCGTCCGGCATGCTCTGCTGCCCATGCCCTTTCTGAATTGCTGCAGATCCGCGCCATTAGCCCATCTCGTGACTACGTTGAGGTCTTGGCCGTCCGGGGTATCGAATTCTTTGTACAATGTGATTGGCGGATTGAAGAGATGCTCTGAGCCGTTGCGGGCCATGGCAGGGGTGGAAAAGGAATGCAGTACAGTCACTCTAGTGTGGATGGCGAAAAGGCCGGCAATCTTGGCATGGAGATGTCGATGCGCGTGGTGGGCCGCTCTTCTCTCTGAGCAGAAGCCGGTTCTCGAGATGTGCGCGCTGGCCTCCCGCTCCCTGTAATCATTATTTCAGCTTCTCCAACCGCTCCTTTGCGCTGAGCAGATACGGGTCGATTTCCAGAGCTTTGGTGATGGCTGCGCGGGCTTCTTCGGTTTTTCCCGCTTCGGCGTAGGCCCATCCCAGTAGGTCGAATGAGCGTGCGACCTGCGGCAGGCGCTGCGTGCCCAGGGTAGCCAGCGCGATGGCTTCATCAAAACGTTCGAGGGCGATGGCCGTCGAAACGGCACCGTCGAAAGCCTCAATTCCCGCATCCGGTTCCTCGACGAGGGCTTTGTATTGGCCCAGTGCCGCCGCGGCATCGCCCTTCTTCAGCGCTTCGGAGGCGATGAGACGGCGGATCTCACTTTTGGGTGTGAAGCCGTTCTGCAGCGCATACTCGAGAAAGGTGATGGCATTGTCGTGTTGATTGAGTGCGGCGTGCGCTCGGGCGAGGAAGTACTGGATTTCGGGCTTTTCGGGGTTGAGGTTGTACGCACGCTCGAGAGAGGTGAGGGCCTGCTGCGGTCGTTCGGTGGTGAGTTCGCAGTAGCCCTGCACGATCCACGCATCCCGGTAATCCTCTTTTTCCTTTGTCACCTGTGTCAGCAGCGGCAGGGCAAGCTCACACTCCTGCACCTGTGCCAGTGCGCGCGAGAGCAGGGTGATGAGGTGCAGATCGGTGCTCTCGGGAAAGAGCGCGAATTCTTCGTATGCTCCCATCAGCGTGCGCGCGTTGGTACGCAGTACCGGTTCCCATCCCGTGGTCACGATACCGAGTTCCTGCTGGGCAATGGTGTGGTTGCCTTCGATGATGCTCAAGAGAGCGAGGGCGTAGTGTTGCTGCGGTGAATCTTCGGCGCTCTCAAGACGCTTGCGTGCGGACGAGAGCTCGCCGGTGCGCAGCAGAACAATATTCTCAATGAGTGAGACATCCTCAGGACGCGCTCCGGCAGCCTTCAGTTTTCGAATCGTCTCTTGCAATCCGCCCATATCGCGACGTTGTAATTGGGAGAGGGCCAGCTTACGCAACGCCGGCAGCCCTCCATCGAAACTGACGGCCTTCTCGTACGACTTGGTCGCTTCTGCCCACTCGCCACGTATGGCGAAGAGGTCGCCTTCGCGCAGGTGCAGCAGTGAAAGATCGCGCGAGTCGGAT
Organism: Candidatus Peregrinibacteria bacterium CG1_02_54_53; assembly: GCA_001872575.1. Classification (GTDB taxonomy): domain Bacteria; phylum Patescibacteriota; class Gracilibacteria; order Peribacterales; family Peribacteraceae; genus Peribacter. The sequence goes on from MNWP01000035.1 coordinate 12,000, forward strand.
GGTGCGAGTTGCCTGTCGGTGTTCTGCAGCTCCATCCGGGAGCCGGTTTGCGTAATGGGGTCCTGCGTCCGTTGCAAAATGGCATGTGATGCAGCCGTGAGTTGCCACCACAAAAATGTCAGCAGCGCAGCGGCGCAGAGGAGTGCGAAGAGAACGGGGATGAGGATGCGCGCGGGGATCTTCATGTGAGGTCAGATTAGCGGTGAAGAGCTGAAATTGGAATATTGGGCGTAGTGGACAATTTTGCAGGCTGAAATACTGCTCACTTCGCTCGTAGGAACTCCTCAATCATGGGTAGTTTCTGATCGATGCGGAGTCCGCCATGGAGACGAATATTCTTCTTGATGTGTGTGAATATTCCTTCCAGAGAATTGCTCGTGTTGGGAATGTTCAACTCTGGATGTCGCAGGTAGGTGAACAGGTATGGAAGATTCCTTTTCACACTGTAGTAGGCACTCCGAATTCTGCGATGGGTGTAGTGCCAGTGTCTCGTA
>MNWP01000036.1 GCA_001872575.1 Candidatus Peregrinibacteria bacterium CG1_02_54_53
CCCATCGGTGCGAGTCTTCGGGAAATCCTGCTCCGCAGCATCGAGGGAGACACGCACATTCTCTCGCCGTACCTCCTTGCCGATCACATCGGAGACAGCCTGCGTGCCGATCAGCGCCAATGTGATCCTGATCTCGTGCCCCGCCTTTCACCACAACTCACCCTGCTCCCGGTTATGGACACGGCGTGAGAGGAAGTTCTCCGCAGCACCTAGCCGTGTATGGCACACGGGCTGCGACGAACCGACCCAAAGGTGTGTTCTCCGGTTATTGACGCAACGGCATGGTGCCGCCTATAGTGGCCGTTCCTTCCCCCACGCATATGCGAAAAACGATCTCATACGCCGCATTCGCGACGATTTCTGCGGTTCTGCTGCTTTCGCCGTTTTTGCTCTCGGCTGCCCAAAACGGGCGTAAATCGCCTGTCGTGCCCGGGCAGTACATCGTGCTCACCAAGGGCGACAGGGTGGATCAAGTGGTGCGTCGCCACAAGGTGACCAAGAAAACGAAGCACTACGGCACGCTCAAGGGGTTTGCCGCGCAATTGAATGATGCGCAGGCACAGGCGCTCAAGATTGATCCGGATGTGATCGTGATCCAGCCCGACTACGTGGTCGAGGCGCTCAAGCGTCCTCCCCGGTCATCGTCATCTTCCGCTCCTTCGGTGCAGACGCTGCCGACCGGCGTCGATCGCATGGATGCCGATCTCTCATCTACGGCGCAGATCGACAACGTAGATCAAACGAAGGATGTCGACATCGCCGTCATCGATACCGGCGTGCAGAAGTCGCACCCCGATCTCAATGTGGTAACGCAGGCCAACTTCACGCGCGAGCGATCGACCGATGATCAGAACGGTCACGGCACGCACGTGGCGGGCACCGCCGCTGCCAAAGACAACACGGCGGGTGTGGTGGGTGTCGCACCCGGTGCGCGCATCTGGTCGGTGAAGGTGCTCGACCGAAAAGGTTCGGGGTACCTCTCGGATGTGATCGAAGGCATCGACTACGTTACGGCACACGCCGCGCAGATCGACGTCGCCAACATGAGTCTGGGTTGCACGGGATGCCAAACGACAGCGATGGATCTCGCCATCAGTCAGTCGGTGGCGGCGGGTGTGGTGTACGTGGTGGCGGCAGGCAACGGTGCGATTGACGCTGCAAATGACAGTCCGGCCAATCACCCTGACGTGATCACGGTTTCGGCCATTGCCGACTTCAACGGCCAGCCGGGCGGTGGAGCGGCAGCGACATGCCGTGCCGATCAGGATGATACGTTCGCGGATTTCAGTAACTACGGGTCCGTGGTGGATATTGCCGCTCCGGGCGTGTGCATTCTCTCCACTTACAAAGGAGGCAAGTATGCCATCATGAGTGGTACAAGCATGGCCAGCCCGCATGTGGCGGGCGCCGCTGCGCTCTACATTCTCGTCCACGGTAAGCCGACCAACGCCGCGGATGTTGCGGCCGTGCGCGCAGCACTAATCGCCGGCGGATGGTCGCAAACGGACCCCAAGGGATTCACAGGTGATCCTGACGCGTACCCCGAGCCGCTCGTGGATGCAGAGGCGCTCTAATGATCAGCAATTATTCACAAAGGAGGGGGATCGGCCACACTGGCGGTCCTCCTTTTTTCTGGTGTGGTTCAGCATGGCTCAACCGGGCGATTTTTGGTACAATACTCCGATATGGAGTTTTTATTGTTACTGCATTTCGCCCTTGTCCCCCTCACCCTACCCTCTCCCCCTTATCGAGGGGAGAGGAGACAAGGAAACGTATTGGGTCGAGATGAGCTAAAACAAGAAGTGATGGCTTAATATCTTTTCTATTATTTGCTGATGCTCCGCGTTCAAATCGATATCCCTCATCCGGTCGAAACGCTCTTCCTTCTTCTTGCAACGGGAGGGGTTTGGCTCTGGATGTCGTGGGATACGCCGCGCAGTGATCAGGCACGGGCATCGATGGTCCCCGTATATCAAAATGCGGAACCTGCCGACGGGCCTGCCCGCCAAAGACTTGGCGACGGCGGGGCGGATCGTGAGGCACGCGTTCTGTCGGTGCGCAGTGCCGAAGACGAAGCACGTCGCATTCGCATCGAGCAAGCGGTGCTCGCACGTCGCGAGGAAATTTTACGCTACGAACTGAAGGTGATCGAAGATGCCGCAGCGCGTTCGGGTGACAGCGTCTCGGTGCGTGCGGCGCGTGAAAAGCTCCTCGCACTTCTTGCCGATGAGCGCACCGCCGAAGAGCGCCTGCTGCAGACGCTAAGGGAAATGTGGGAGGCGGAAGGCCTGACGGCGACGGTTGCCGTGGGTAGCCCCGGTGATGTGCACGTGCTCTGGCCGGTGGAACCTGACGAAGGGTTATCAGCCACGTTCCTCGATGCGGGCTACGAACAGCGGTTCGGCATTCCGCACAACGCCATCGACATCCCCGTACCGCAGGGTTCGGCCATTCGCAGCGCCGCCGACGGAGTCGTCGACAAGATCGTCGATAACGGTCTTGGATACAGCTACATAATTGTGAAGCATGATGGATTTGCTACGCTCTACGGACACGCCAGTGTGTTCTTCGTCGCCGAGGGTGACACCGTGCGTCAGGGTGATGTGCTCGCCGCATCCGGCGGCATGCCCGGCACACCCGGCGCGGGCACGCTCACGACGGGGCCTCACCTGCACTTCGAAGTGATCGTTGAGGGCGAGCGCATCGATCCGCTCACGGTTCTTCCCGCCCGAACGACCGTTCGGTAGGGCGGGCCGGCGCGTCCGGGAGTGCGTTCTGTACGACAGTGAGTTTTTGCTCCCGAGCCTGCGCAAGAGCGTAGGCATCTGTCATGCCCGATACATAGTCTTTGATGGCTTCGGGCAGGGTTCCACTGGGAATTCGTGATGGGCAAACCTGCGGTTTTCCCCTCACGGACACCTTTTTCCCTTCAGTGGTGTCGATTCCCCCTCGGGGGACCTTCGGCCAGCCATGGGTCCCGGCGGAGCCACCCACGGCTTCGCGACGACTATTTTGATGATGTGATGGCGTTACACATCTTTGCATGAGAGCCTGAATTTTCTCCGTTGGGTGTTCCGCATAGTGTTGGCACAGTGCGGTGACGATGTGCTGGCCGCGAGTGTTGCAGGCTTGTACCTGAGGGTGAAGGTAGAGGTGCTGCCACAGAAAATCATGGAGCTCTTTCAGTTCCTGCTGCATGGAATCCGAAAAGCGTACGAGGGAGGCCGGTGCGGCAGAGACATCTTTCTGCGTGCGGATTGTCTGTGTCTTAAGCTCCTGCTGCGTGGCGGTATACAGGTCTTTTACGAGCAGGTGGATGAGTGCTCCGCGCAGTGATGTTCCCCGCACAGCGCTCTGTGCTGCGGCCTGCGTGGTGAGAGGGAGCACCGTAAGTTCGTCGAATGTGAAGAGCTTCGCACTCAGTCCGTCGTCACAGTCGTGCGCGGTGTACGCAATCTCGTCGGCCAGATTCACCAGTTGTCCTTCCAGTGTCGGAATGTGACCTGTTGCGGAGGCTTCGGGCTCGTCGTGCGGTGTGGAATGTTTTTTCATTCCCTCCAGAATTTCACGATTCAGGTTGAGCCCTGCAAAAAGCGAGGAGTGTTCCTCCAGTAGCGTGACGATGCGCAGCGACTGCTCATTGTGCTCGAATCGTGATCCCTGCGTCTGCATCCACGCATCCAGCGCCTCTTCGCCTGCGTGGCCGAAGGGGGGGTGCCCCAGATCGTGTGCGAGGGCGATGCATTCGGCAAGGTCTTCATTGAGTTGCAGTGTTCGTGCAATGTCGCGACTGATCTGCGCCACCTCGAGGGTATGCGTCAGGCGCGTGCGTACGTGGTCCGATCCTCCCGCGACGAAGACCTGCGTCTTGCCTTTGAGGCGGCGAAACGCCTGTGTGTGGATGATGCGGTCGCGGTCACGCTGAAAGGGGAACCGTGTTTCGTCATCCGGCTCTTTTGTCTCTCGTCCCAGCGTTCCCTCATGCGGCACTGCGTAGGGGGCGAGGAGGGTATTGGCCTGCTTAAGACGGTCTGACAGGGTCTTCATGAGAGACATCAGTGTACCCTCGTTTTCTCTGCATCTATGAAACCTCAAACGGTAATTGTGATTAGCAACGGTAGTTACTTGAAAAAATAACAATATAGTTTATAGTAATCATCCATGTTTTTTGCGCACCCCGAAGACCGCGGCTTTCACTACCGGGAGCTTTCTCCTTCTGGTCAGATTGATCAACGCAACAGCCGTTGTGATTCTAGAGAAGTGACACTTCGGCTGGAACGAAGAAAAATCATTCGAGCTTCTCCATTCGGGCAGAACTACGCTTTTACACATGTGTATTTTTTGGGATCCGATGTAGTTGCCCTCGAGGCGGTTGGTGGTTTCCGACTCTGTGTCGGGCAATTTCTGAGGATAGAAGATCATTACGAAGAATTTCTTCCCGGTGACATTATCGAAATACGATCAATACAGATTGACCATAGGGCCGGTACAGCCAGCCTCGTTGTCACTGTGGATACGCCAATAGAGCCTAATACTGCAGGTAGAGGACTTTCTCTTCGTCACCTTCCCCTCGATTTCACTCTTTTTCAGGTGATGCAGAATCCTGGTCATATTCCTGCAACGAAAACCGGGTCGGCAGAATACTCGCCACGTCAATTACGTGACAGAGTTTTGCCAAGAGTCGGTTACAACGAAGATGAGCTGACATACATGATCCAAAACGAACAGGTCATTCCGGCGATTGCCGCGGCAGTACAGAAACTTCTCGAAAGAGTTTCACCAGATCTTTCTGCGGCACGTATTTCGGCATCCATGCAGCAGACGAAAGAGGGATTAGAGAGGGTACTCTACTCATCTGCCGGTGCATCTTTTCGCCAACTGTTCATGCACTGGCTTGAAGCGGAAGCAGGCGCGCGTGGGATTTCAATCAAACAGGTTCTTTCAGCAGAAGATCAGAGCCGATTTCCTCACGTCCAAACAGCCGTTGGGCCGGAGACGCTTGTCCCTGGAAGTCCAGGTGGGTGACCGCAGCCCGACACCACAGCATCGGACGATTGAGTCTCCCTTCACAAGCTGTTAGAGAAGAAACGTACCAGCCCTGACGTGCCGTCCAGACAGGGATCAGCGTAGCACTGGCCTAAGGACACAGGCGAGTAAGTTTCGTTCACCCGCTTTCACCGCTTCACGGTCGCCTCCGCGGTAGGTCCAGTAGGTTTCGGGATCACAGCAGGTGCAGTCGGCCATGCGTTCCAGGTGATCGCGCGGGATTCCAAGTGCAAGAAGCTGCGCATCTGCGGGACCGCGCAAATCGACATGACGTCCGTCGAAAAACATGGGGTCGATTGATGGTAGTTCGCGCGCGGGTTCACTGAACTCCGCGCACTTGGCACAGAGCGACGGCCCGGCGGCAACGTACGTATCTTGTGGCTCGATATCCCACTCTTCTTTTAGTGTTGCGAAGAAGGCAGGAATCGCTCCGGCGTTGAGTCCCCGCCAGCCCACGTGCAGCACACCGAGGACGTGATCTTCCGGTGCGTAGACGATGAAGGACTGGCAGTCTGCCCAGCGAACCGAGAGGGCGAGCCCGCTGCGATCCGTGGCAAGCCCATCCGCTCCCGGCGCGTTCTCAATGGCATCACGCATGATCGCTGTTCTGGCTCCGTGCACCTGTTCGGCAGAGGCCTCTTTTTCCGCGTCCAGCATTCCGCGCACATCATGTGGTTTGGCATCCGCCTTCGTCCACAGGACCACTCCGATCCGGTCGGAAAATGGCGCGAACAGTGAAAACGGCGTGCGGAACATGAAGCGGCATTGTAGCAAACCCCTCTCTCTGACCCTCCCCCGTGGGGGGAGGGGTACTCTGAAGAGTTTTCTGGCTGTCCTTCTGTGAGAATGCCCCTTGAGTAACAACAGGCTTCCCTCTCCCGTTGGGAGAGGGCCGGGGAGAGGGGGATCTCACGGGGATTTCGTTTGATTTGCCCTTTGGGCAGCGATAGTTTGTGGGTATGTCTACCGAAGGAGAGCCATCGTGGGCTTCGCTTCCTGACCACCTCAAAACATCGCGGCTGGCCCATGCCATTTGCCCTGAACAGGCGGCAGAGGCCGCTCATAATCTCGATGAAAGATTATTCTTGGGAAGGTACGCCTTTCACGGTTTTTCCCGCGCGGAGCTTGGTGTGTACCTTTGGCGAAAGTGGGGATCGCAATTGTCTGCCTTGCCCGATGAAGATGCCCGCGCTTGGATGAGGCACATGGGTTTCCGTGACCATGGCGCACTCGAAGGCATGGGGGACGATGAGGTCGTTCAGCTCATCAGACGAAACGAAGCGATCATTGCCCACATGATCGATCGTTACCCGCATTCCGACGATTTCCATGCGAATATTGAGGAATCGAGCTCTGATCCGGAGGTGCTTCGTCAGCAGGTACGGGAATTATTTTCCAGAGATCCTGAGCTCCGGTTTGCCTTGGTGGCTGCGCTGGAACATCCGGAAGATGTGCCGGGCCTCAAACCCTCTTCAAAAGTTTAGGCATCTCTTCAATCACCCTGCGTGCCCCGAAGGCATAGCCATACTCGGCAAACAATTCTTCTGCCGCGCGCTTCATCACCGTGCCTGCAGTCTTTGCCGCATCGAGCGGCTCCATTCCCTGCGCCATGAGCCCTGCGATGAGCCCCGCAAGGGCGTCGCCCGTGCCGCCCACGGTCAGGCCGGCGTTGCCGCCTTTGAGTTCCGTGATTGATCCATCCGGTCCTGCAATCGTGTCGATGGGACCTTTGAGAAAAATCACTGCGCCGGCATTACCTGCCTGAGTGGCGAGGTCAGCAGGAGTCAGATGCATGCGCTCCAGTTCTGCGAGGTGCGGTGTGATAACGGCGGCCTTGCCGCGCACGAGTTCGAGCGTGTCAGGCTGCAGTGCGGCGGCATCGAGGATCAGGCGGCAAGGCGACTCGGTAATGATGTCGTGCAGCGCCTTGAGACTCTTCGCATTGCCGTGGGCGATACCCGGACCCACGACCGCGCAGTCCATGGTGGCAAGCAGCTCCATGATTGCAGGTATGTCGCTTGCCGCCAGATCATCGCCCCCGAAGGGATGCACCTGAAAATTTAACGATGCTGTTTTTGCTGCTTCGGCATGGCACTTAGGCACGCTCACGAAGAGCAGATCCGCTCCGCTCGACTCTGCGGCGAGTGCCGCGAACAGTGGCGCGCCATGAATGGTCGCCGAACCGCCGATGACCGCCACCTTTCCATTTTCGCCTTTATGGGAATCTTTCAATCGGTCCATGTCGAGAGTATAGCAAATGCGTTCATGCCCGCCGTGCCACGGCATCATGCACAGCTTGCGCTATTTTTTCTTTAAAGCGACTGCTCGAAAACTGCCGTGCGTGTTCCCGGATGGCATCGTGGTCGAATGTCGCATGTTCGAAACGTTCCAGCGCACCGTGCAGTGCCGGTACGGATTGCTCTTCAAAGAAGATGCCCGTCGCATTCTCTTTCACAGTATCGAGCACGCCACCCCGCCTGAGGGCGATCATGGGCGTGCCGCAGGCCTGCGCTTCGAGCGGTACCACGCCTGCATCTTCGATCTGCGGTAACAGGAGTGCGTGCGCATGACCGTAGAGATCGGGCAGATCGGCATCGGCAACGTAGCCGAGCATAGTGACTGTGGGCCCCGCGAGTGTTTTGAGTCGGGCGAAATCACTGCCGGTTCCGGCGATGGTGAGGGAGAGTTTCAATGCATTTGCGGCCTCGATGAGCAGGTCGAAGCGCTTGTACGGTACGAGACGTCCGATGGCGAGCAATCCCTTACGGTCCGCCGTTGCGGCAAGTGGTTGCTCAAAAAAATGTTCTCCGACCGGCGGAGGAATGACGGTGCTCTCGCGCCCGTACACGCGACTGATGCGTTCCTGTGTCGTCGTGGAGTTGGCGATGAAATGATCAACGCGCTTGGCCGTTGTCAGATCCCACCGACGTATGCGTTTGAGCATGCGTTTGACGGGACGTCGCAGAAGAGCCGGTACCCGGAAGTCGTGCAGATATTCCTCTTCCATTTCCCACGCATAACGCATGGGTGTGTGGCAGTAACACACGTGCACGGCGGATGGTGGGGGAATGATTCCTTTGGCTACGGCGTGTGAAGAACTCACCACGACATCGAACGCCCGCAGATCGATTGCCTCAATGACGCGCGGCATCCATGGCAACAACACTTCGTGACGTCCCAAAAGGCGGTACCATCGTTGCAGATGGCTCACGCGGATATCTGCCTGATCCAGTGGGCCAAGCCGTCCATGACGTGCGACAGTGGTGAAGATCGGTGCCTTGGGCCAGAGCGTATGAAACTCCGCAATGACGTGTTCCGCGCCTCCGAATGTTGGAAGCCAGTCGGCGATGAGAGCGAGCTTCATAACGGTATGCAGTATGCAGTATGCAGTATGCAGGGAACAGAGATTGGTGCAGATCATGCAATCCCTTCCATCATTCCTGCATCCTGAATACTGATCCCTGTATACTGCGCTCCCGTGTCCCTCCGTCCTGCCTCAAGACTGCCCCGGCGGTTCAATCGGCCCGTCAGTCGTCGCACGCAGCGCCTCGTGGCGCGCAAGCACTCAACCTCGCTGAGGAGCCGCCTTGCGGTGCGCTGGCGTCGCTGGGTCCACGCCACACGCAGAAACGCGGCAAGCTGGCGCAGGTCCGTCATTCAGTGGTCCGCCATTACCCTGGTCGCATTGGCGCTCCTTGCCGCAGGCATCGTTGCATTCTCTCCGATCGGGCAGGTCGAAGAAATCCGTGTGACACGAACGGATCCACGACTGGATATCGAGGAGGTGCAGCAGGTACTCACTCCGTTGTTCGGACGTTCGCTCATCACGGTTTCGAGCCGAGAAATCCGCGGAATGCTCGAACAGAGGATCATGGACATCCGCACGGTTACCGTAAACAAGCGCCATCCTTCTCAGCTCTTTGTGCGTGTCGAGCTGGCCCCGCTCGTCGCCCGTGCGCGCGTGTTGGCGCCCGGCGAAGAGAATTTGCCCGTGCAGGGCTCAGGTTCGCTGATGACATTCATCACCGACCGTGGAACGTTTGCCGTTGTTCTTCCGGGATTCACCGACGGTGCGACGTTACCGATTGTCGATCTGGTCGATTGGGGCGTGCGTCCCCAGCCGGGCTCGCCCATTCTGTCGCAGGAATTTCTCTCGCGTATGGAGCAGGCAGTTGAAACACTCAGTACTCAATTCGGACAGAAAGTTCAGCGACGGATTGCCTTCATTCGTGCGCAGGAATTTCATCTGACAGTCGACAAGGTCAGCTTATGGTTTGATGTGCGCAGTTCCCTTGAAGAACAACTGGTGCGCTATCGTATTTTCCTGCGCTCGGTCGGTCTATCTGAAGCGAAAGTGTATGTGGATTTGCGGCTTGCAGATCGCGTGATTTACCGCTGAGTGTCGCACGAGGAATACGATCAGGCGTCTACAGCTTTTCCTGTCTGCCGGTATTGATTTTTGGTCATAAAGTACCCAACAAAATTCCTACTGTTGCTTCCGACAATCGTCGCATTGGGCTATGCTGAAGATGATGTTCATGAGCTCGGTGCTGTCTGTGCTCCTCTTGGGGTTGTTCCCCGTGACGGCAGACATCCCACCCCCTTCACCGCCTCTTGCTTCCCTCGTGGGGGTGCCCATTGCGCCACCTGCGGAGAGCGTTGTCATCAAACGTCGCCTTTCCGCTTCGGGGGTGATAGTTGTTGATCTTGCTTCGGGGCAGACGGTTTTCGGCATTCAGAGCGATATCGAGCGCCCCATGGCCAGTCTTACCAAGCTCATGACGGCGCTGCTGACCGTTGAAAATCATGATTTGCAGGAGTGGGTTACCGTTCCCAAAGATATTGCCAATACGCCCGGCAGCGTGGCGTACCTTCCGCCGGGTGAGCAGTTTACCGTGGGCGACCTGCTTTCGGCACTGCTCATCGCATCGGCCAATGATGCCGCCGTGACACTGGCACGATTTCACAGCGGCTCGACCGAGGCTTTTGTTGCCGAGATGAACGCTCGCGCAAAATCGCTAGGACTCTCAGGAACGCAGTACGCCAATGCATCAGGCATGGATGATCCGCGCCAGTGGTCCACGCCGCGTGACATCGCCCGCCTGACTGCGTTCGTTCAAAAAGAAATTGCCATTCGGGAACGCATGGCGCTCAAAGGAACCGTTATTTACGGCAGGAGCGGCCAGGCCATTTCCCTCACGCATACGCATGCTCTTCTGCGCGCACGCAATTCGCTTGTTGAAGAGGGCAAAACCGGCACGACGAATGCCGCAGGCCAATGTCTGGTTTCCGTTGTGGGAAAGGACGGTCATGAGTACGTTGTGGTGCTGCTGCGATCGCAGAAACGATACGACGACATGCAGGCGATCTTAATCAGTCTCTTTGGAACATCCGGAACAATCGATGCACCCGTGCAGGATCTGGAGTGTGCACAGGGTGGCGGCTGCCCCGCGCTCGGCACGTCGCGTTCCGGTCTCACTCCGTGATGTAGTGCGCAATGTCTCAAGAATCCGTCATGCATTGGCTGTCTCTACGAGTGCGTCTCGCATGCGGGGTTGCACTGCTGATCTCATTGCTGGTGCCTCCCTACGTTCCGCAGCCGGCTATGGCGTTCGAAGAAGTCGGCTCCGTTGACCAGCAGTTTCTGCTTGTGGAGGACGGATTTCTCATGAAGTCCTCTTCGCTCACGCAGCAGGGAGGACGCCGTGCCTATTCCGAGTCCATTGTTCATAAAGTGAAGGAAGGCGACAGTCTCGAGCGGCTTTCGCAGCGATACAAGATCGCCAAAGAAACCATCGCGTGGACGAACAATCTTCGTGAGGGTGCGACCATTCATCCGGGCGACGAGCTCGTGATTTTGCCCGTCGATGGCGTGTTGCATACGGTGAAGGCCGGGCAGACGCTGCTGGGCATTGCAGAGCTCTATGATGTGCCCTCCGACAGAATCGCCCAGCAGAACAAAATCAAAGGCAGTTTCATCATGGCGGGCCAGGAGCTCATCGTTCCCGGAGGCAGACCCATCGTGACCAAACCGGTGCAGGTTGCCGCCGCATCGACCTCTTCAAAAGCTCCGGTGCAAAATGGCAACGGTCGCACGCCGCCTCCCACAAAGAAGGATGAAATGACGGCGATGACGACGGCTCCCACATCGGGGTTGCTTCAAAAGCCCTGCAGCGCTTCGTGCTTCATCACACAGTATTTCCATGCAGGTCACTACGCACTGGATATGCAGGAAAAGGGCGGAGGCCCGATTTACGCCGCCGAGGCGGGAACAGTCATACGCGCCGACTACGGCTGGAACGGCGGCTTCGGAAACGTCATCGAAATCGATCACGGCAATGAACTCATCACGCTCTACGGTCACAACAAAGAGCTCTACGTGAAGGTGGGCGATCAGGTTGAGCGCGGGCAGCTCATTTCTGCCATGGGTAATACGGGCTTGGTGTACGGCTCCACAGGTATTCACATACACTTCGAAGTCCGTGTGAAAGGAGTCAAGAAAAACCCCCTTCTCTACATCGACGAGTAATCATGACGCGTCCCCTTCCCGAATGAGATGAACGGTCTGTGTCGGGAATGCCATGCGAATATCTTCGTGTTCGAAAGTCTCGGCAATACGCATATTCGGGCTAGTGGACAATTTTGCAGGCTGAAATGAGCATCTTTCCTTTTCTGGAAGCCAAAGTATGCTCAGATTTTTCCCAATGCATCATGAAAAATATGTTCTCATTGCAGTTCACGATCAGTGAAGAAGAATGGATCTCGATATGGAAAGCAGTTATGGAAATGTACGGAGTGCGGTAAACAATTCCGTCAGAAATCGCCGTCGAAGAAGAAAGAAATCTGGAGAGAA
>MNWP01000011.1 GCA_001872575.1 Candidatus Peregrinibacteria bacterium CG1_02_54_53
GAATACGAGACACTGGCACTACACCCATCGCAGAATTCGGAGTGCCTACTACAGTGTGAAAAGGAATCTTCCATACCTGTTCACCTACCTGCGACATCCAGAGTTGAACATTCCCAACACGAGCAATTCTCTGGAAGGAATATTCACACACATCAAGAAGAATATTCGTCTCCATGGCGGACTCCGCATCGATCAGAAACTACCCATGATTGAGGAGTTCCTACGAGCGAAGTGAGCAGTATTTCAGCCTGCAAAATTGTCCACTACGCCCATATTTTTTATATTTACGCAAATAAAGCCCTTCCCGCCAAGAGAAGGGCTAAATTGAATATCTCAATCAGACCTATTTCTTCTTTTTTCCAAACCAGCGATCGAGTCGGCCCACGGCGAGCGTCGTAACGCCGCCTGCTACGGCACCGACAAGAATGGCATCCGGCGAAACGCCAAATTGCACCATGCTCAAAAGCGCACCGATAACGAGCGCCGTCACCGGCTTGCCCCATGCCATCTTTGCAAGATGAGGAATCTTAAAGAGCGCCTCGCAAATGAAAAACACGAGAACGCAAACCATGAAGAACTCCGGAGTGAAGACCGCCTGGGGCAACGCCCGGAGGGTGATGATGATGTCCATACAAGAAGGGGAAGGAACAATCGGGGATTGTAGCGCACATTAAGAAAGATTACGAAATATGTTTCACAAATGAAATGTATTGAAGAAGGCACATTCGCCTGGGCTCACCTGACAATCCATTTATCCTGGCATCAAGAATGATGAAAATACACGGTATTTGCCTCCGCAGTCGGCATGATCAGCATGTCATTGATCGTGACATGCTCAGGTCGCGAAGCGGCAAACCACACAGCTTCCGCAATATCCTCCGCAGTCAGCGGCTTGTATCCTTCGTAAACTGTCTTGGCACGCTGGGCATCTCCCTTAAAGCGCACAAGGGAAAATTCTGTTTCGGTTTTCCCCGGACAGATACTCGTCACACGAATATTGTGCTCCAGGTAATCGATGCGCATCGCCTTGGTGAGAGCATCGACGGCAAATTTTGTAGCGTTATATACCGCGCCGCCTTTGTAGACTTCTTTTCCTGCGATAGAACCAATATTAATAATGTGCCCTTTTTTCCTTTTGAGAAGGAAGGGAGAAATGGCTCTCGTGACGTACAACAACCCTTTGATATTCGTATCAATCATTGCATCCCAATCCTTCGTTTCGCCCTCATAGATCGGAGATTTACCAAGCGCCAGACCGGCATTGTTCACCAGCACATCCACGCTCTGCCATGCTTTGGGCAACGATTCTAAATTTTTGAAAACCGCCTTCCGATCACAAACATCGAAACAGAGCGACAAGACTTGCACATCACACTTTTTCAGTTCCTTTTCCAACACAGAAAGACGGTCCTTTCTGCGACCGGTAATGATCACGTTATATCCGTTCCGGGCAAACAGAAGGGCGCAGGCTTTGCCGATTCCTGATGTCGCCCCTGTGATGAGTGCCGATTGAGCCACAGGATCATTCTAGATGAAGCTTGAACGTCAAGAAAGGTTGGTCCTTGGCAGGTCACGTCAGATTTATCTGATATGGCAGGCGCTGTAGGGATCGAACCTACGACCTTCGGTTTTGTCCCCATTGCGCTCAGCTCGAGATCATCCGAGAGACCTTCGGTCGTCAATAATGGTTGTGGCAGAGCGGCTCGGACGTGATGATTGGACTTTGAATCCCGGAGGGCGTTTTTGAGGGGGGAGGTCGACCGGACATGAGGGCCGACCGGTCGGGGTGAATCGGACAGAATTGGACAGTACTTTGAGGGGAGTAATCCGAACAATTCCGAACAGTAGTGGGGGCTGACAAATGAGACATTTGAGACAGTTCAATAGGGGGTAATCCGAACACAACCGAACAGTGCTTTGAGGGTGCTGAATGTGACAAATGTGACAGTACTTTGAAGCTCCCCAAGCGCCCTTTGGCGGGGCGAAAATTCGGGTCCGTTTGGCACAAATGGAACAGTACCCAGGGGGGTCTCATTTCGTGTTCCATTTTGTCATATTTGCGCTGGCCTTTGCGAAAAGCTCCGGCATTGATTGAGACATACCCCCTTGTTCCATATGTCTCCCATTCCAACCCTTCTAGAAGAAGCACCACGTACCACATTTGCCTTACCATCAACTCCATGCCAAAGAGAAAGATGGCAGCCACCGGATACTTCTCCCGTTCGCTACTGTCTCTACGCACGGAAATCGTCCGAGGATGACGAGCGGCAGGCACTCTCAATCGACTCCCAAATCAAGGAGATGATGGAGCTAGCGAACCGTGAAGGGCTGGAGGTTTCGGAAGTTCGACGTGAGAGTCACTCAGCAAAGGCCTCAAGCGGGAGACCCGTCTATAACCAACTACTGATCGACATCCGTAGCGGCATGTTCACAGGCATTCTCACTTGGGCACCGGACAGGCTTTCGAGGAACGCCGGAGACTTGGGATCGCTTGTGGATCTGATGGATCAACTTCTCCTAAAAGAAATCCGCTGCCATTCCCAGCGATTCACCAATAACCCGAACGAGAAGTTCCTTCTTATGATCCTCTGCTCGCAGGCCAAGCTCGAGAACGATAATCGTGGACTCAATGTGAAGCGCGGACAGCGGGCGAGAGCGGAGCAGGGATACCGCCCCTGCATTCCTCCGGTCGGCTATCTGACAGAACGAAAGCCAGGAGAAACCAAGAGCAGAGTCGTCCCCGATCCAGTCCGCGCTCCTTTCATTAAGCAGCTCTACGAGAAGGTCGCATGTGAACGCCGGAGCGGGCGATGGCTATACGACTGGATCTTCGAGCAGGGCTTTCTCTCCCGAGGAGGCAAACGTCTTTCCCTCAGTATGATTTACATCGTCCTCCATAACCCGTACTACACGGGAAGGTTTGAATATCCTGTTGGGAGTGGCAATTGGTACCGCGGAGACTATGAACCGCTCGTGAGCCAACAGCTTTTCGATGACGCGCAAAGAGCCTTGGAACGGTCTCCCTTCCCCGAATGGGGAGCGAAGGAATTTGCCTTCACGCGGCTCCTCATCTGCGGCACCTGCGGATCGGGCATCACCGCTGACGAGAAGAAGAAACAACTCAAGGATGGCTCCATCAGCCGTCACGTCTACTACCGCTGCACGCACACCAGAAACCGCCACTGCCAAGAGCCTCCGATCAAAGAAGAACCCCTGATCGAACAATTGATCGCACTGCTCGACGGTCTTCAGCTCAACGCCTCGGCAGTTAGGAGGAAAATCGATGAGGACTTCGAAAAGTTCTCACGTTTTGCGGCAAACGTCCTTGGCATGGACGAACAGAAAGCGAGGAAAATCAATCAGAGAAAGTACGTGGAATACGTTCTGCAGAATGGGACGATGGAGGAGAAGAGGGGGTTGCTGGGGAGCCTGAAGAACAAGTTGGTACTTCAGAAGGGCAGAGTGAGATGCAACGATGATGGGTGTACGAATTGACACCTTGATCAAGAGCAATTACACTCTTGGAAAACGTCCCACGAATTATCTTAAATTACAGTATTCTACTTCCATGAAAGTCCTTGCTCCCATTCAGGACAATATAATTCTCTCACACGAGAGTCGGGGGGCGGTTTTTACAAAGACATGGGTCGTGGACCTGATTCTCAATCTTGGTGGATATTCAGCCAACAAAAATCTAGTGGATGCAGTAGCCATAGAACCTGCTGCGGGAGAGGGCGCTTTCTTGCTTACCATGATCGAGCGGCTTCTTGAATCCTGTCACCTACAGCGACGGCCTGTAATGGATTGCGTGCACTCTCTTATTGCCTACGAGATCGATGAAAGCACGGCATCACAACTGCGAGCAGTTGTGCTTACAAAATTACTTCTGCAACAAGTGAATCCCAAAGAAGCAGAATATCTAACAAAATCGTGGGTTCGTGTTGGTGATTTTTTACTTGATGCAAAGGAGCTGCCTAAAGCTGACTATGTCATCGGCAATCCTCCATATGTGAGATTGGAAAATATTCCGGAAATTGTCGCGGATCATTATCGAAGTCTCTATCCCACTATGAAGGGTAGGGCGGACATTTATATTGGTTTCTATGAGGCGGCATTGCGGCAACTCAAACCCAATGGAGTATGTGTATATATCTGTGCAGATCGATGGATGTTGAATCAGTACGGTGCTGAATTGCGGCAATTGATTACCGATGCATTCAGCGTGGAAGCAGTTATTGAAATGCACAATGCAGATGCGTTCGAGGACGAAGTTAGCGCTTATCCCGCAATTACCGTCATTCGTAGCGCAGAGCAGCACAAGGTAGTTGTGGCAAGTGTTGCTTCCAGTACGAAAATTACTGAGGCTTCGCTTCGTGACGGCACTTGGGATGCCAAAGGCGTGAGTTTCTCGACAATAGAGGACTGGTTTAAGGGAACGGAACCTTGGCCTTGCAATTCTCCCAAGCGGCTAGCACTTCTTCGCCGACTTGAGAGGGAATTTCAACCCCTCGAATCAAAAGAAACTGCTACCAAGGTGAGTATTGGCATAGCAACAGGGCTCGATGATGCATTCATCACGACCGACAAGAATGTGGTGGAAGAATCTCGCCTGTTGCCGCTTGCCATGGCATCAGACACTCTCGAAGGTGTCCTAAAATGGTCAGAACACTACCTCGTGAATCCTTGGAATGAAGCAGGACTAGTGGAACTCGATGAATTTCCGCGTCTAAGTTCATACATCGCTAAGCATGCAAAAGAAATAAAGGAACGTCATACGGCAGAGAAAAATCCCCTCGGATGGTATCGCACAATTGACCGTGTCAATTTCGATCTCTTCAGGAGGAGAAAGATATACATTCCCGATATAAAAAATACGCTCAATCCTGTACTTGATATGGGTACGACCTACCCACATCACAATTTGTATGTCGTCTTTTCTGAGACATGGGATTTAGAAGTCCTCGGCGGCATTCTCCTCTCAAAGATCGGTCAGTTCTTCATCGAATGCTATGGAGTCCGGATGCGTGGTGGGTATCTTCGTTTCCAAGCACAGTATCTGCGGCGGATTAGAGTTCCCGATCCGACTGCCATTTCAAAGGATCAGCAGAAGCTGCTGCGAAAAGCATTCGCAAAGCGAGATGTCGGGCTTGCGACAGAAATAGTAATGCAGCTCTATCACTTTACATCCGAAGAGCGTGATCTGATCCTATCTTTGTGAGTGCTTTGTAAAATATGGCGTGCGTGGCACACTATCGACGTGCCAATTGATATTGAATCACGATTGAAACATGCTGTGCAGCAGTTCTGGCTGTCTCGGCAAAAGCAACAGAAGAAGCAAATTGAAAGCGGAAAGATTGATGCGGGCACGAGAGGGGCGGTTACAGGGGGAACGCAAATGGGTGCATTGGAAGTCCTCATCCGCGATATTCTCGTAGAGACAGGATTGAAGGAGACACATATCAAGACGAGAACGGCTCTGGAATTGCCAGGCTATTACCGACCGGAGAAAAAATGGGATCTCATCGTTGTCTCGGAGAACAAGCTGGTATTGGCGATGGAATTCAAGTCGCAGGTCGGACCGTCGTTCGGAAACAACTTCAACAACAGATCGGAGGAGGCAATTGGAAGCGCAAGTGATATTTGGGTAGCCCATCGTGAGGGGCGTTTTGGGGATGGGCCAGCTCCCTTCCTCGGCTATCTTTTTCTCCTTGAAGATTGTACGGCAGTTCATCGACCAGTGAAAAACAGCGAACCCTATTTCCACGTTGATCCCGTTTTCAAAGACGTGTCATACAGCAAGAGATATGAGCTCCTAGGACGTCGTCTCATGCGCGAACGCCTCTACACAGCGGCGTGCTTGCTGATGTCCACGAACTCGAAACGCACACGGGTTACGCAACCAGCAGAAGATCTCTCTTTTGCAGCTTTCGTTGCTGCGCTGCGAGGGCACATTGTCACTTTCGTAAACAAGCAATAGAGGCCGTAACAAAATTCTTTTTATAAGTCTCAGTAAGACTGTTGAGGGTTGGATTTTAGAGATGAGAGAATACGACAAGGCGGTTTATGACATAGGAACTGCCAGCGGCCATTTTGTATCAAAATTTGATAGAACTTGTGCCCACAGATCAGGAGCAAGTGTCTTTTTTATCACAATTACGAATGACTCTTTATTTCCAATATCCTTCAGTCCGTGTCCGATGATTAGCAATTGATCATCCGTCAGAATATAGCGGTCGTGTAATTCCTGCTGACGAGGATATTTGCGTAGCTGTACGTTTGGATACTCTTGCCTAAAGCCTTTTAACTGAGAAGAAAAACGCGTCGCCGTTGAATCAGCCTGTGCCGTCAGAACAAGTACGCTGGATGTCTTCGAAAACATCTCCAAGGCGTCAAGACTGTTTACACCATAGTATGGATCACAAACTCTAATGGTTCCTGATAGCTCAGAGAGTAAACCTGATAGTTTTTTTCTATCCGTTCGTGGCTTATTGCCTTCTATAAAGAGTATGTGCAGATTTCCATTGGACAGCAAATCTTGAATCTCCCGCCTTCCTAACATGCTAACTTTATAACAACGTTTTCCATCAATCTTCTTCAATTGGATTTTCCTTTTTGCTCTTTGCAAAGCGATTCTTACTCCCTCATCTGAAACAGAAATGGATGCGGCCTCAGCCGCATCTAATATTTGTCTCAATGTCAGATATTCAATGCCACATTTGTCTGCAGCTATTGCTAGTAAACAAAGAACGAGGTTGCCAACTCGAAGATCAGCGAGAGAATGCCTCAGTCCTTCATCAAGACCAGAAAACGTTCCGCTGATATCCGAACATTGGGCAGCTGCTTTCATAGGATTATCTTTGCTGGTAAAGGTACTGAGGGCCCACTTTCTCTCTCTTCAGTCGCTTTTGCAGCACTAATCTTCTTAAGGGGGTGCCTAATTCTTCTTGAGAATAATTGTGCCCCTCTTCCTGGAGTTTTTTTCGTATAAGCTCTATGGACTTACCTTGTTTTAAGAAGCCATCATCGATTAATTCACCTATGAAATACTGTGGCCCCTTCTTTTGATTAATTATGCGATCATGCTTTTGATTTGAACTCGCAGGATGCTTAAGTTCTTTCAATGCCTCATTTGCCAAATCTATAATGCGTTGCAGTTTTCCAATGGTGGATTGAGTAGATTTCATATTATTTTCTTGCAACATATACGCCTGCCTTCGGGCGTGAAAGAGGGCCAGTCGATTTTGAGAGCCTTATCAAAGCTATATAAACAGCCTGGCTGCTATAGTCTTTGCCAATTTTAGTCAGGTGCTCTCTTACATCACCCAATGTTCGACGATTTGGAGAGTCAAAGAACCCCTTTTGAATCAAGGTCATAATTCCATCTGTGGGGCCTTTCCGCGATCCTATTTTAGTCGTATTCCTCTGGAAGGTTTTTTGATTGTTAAATACTGCCTTTTCGAGGCGCGCTATCCGAGCGTCGAGTTTTTCTAGAGACAGGCCTTTGATTGATCTACTTGCGTTCGGCATAATTCCATTTTTCACGAGAATCCTTTTCGGAACTTACCCGTACCAGAACTCGCTGACGAGCAAGACGAATCAAAGCATTCGAAATAACTTCTTTGCGATAATTATAAGTTTCCTTCTTAAGCTCCTGTATTACTTCTCCTAAGGACCTTGGTTTTTTAAAGAAACCACTATTTACCAACATTTTGATACCCCCACTAGGTCCAGAATAGTCAGTTTCTATCTTTTGGTGCGCTTTTTGTGATATGGAATGGCTCCCCTTCGATTGTAAGGCTGCCTCAAGTTCTTGTGTGGCTTCCTTAATGGTTGCAAGTAGGACAGGTATCGAGCGCATAGAAAGTTGTATAGAGTAATCGTTACACGATAAATGCCTCAATTTGGCATGTCAAGCATATTTTGGAACAAAAATATTGAGCATAAAGATAAACTATAAAAAATTTATGATTGCATGATTTATATATATCTATAGTAACGTGCAATAGGTTGATAAATTTTGGCATGTAACAAATGTAAACATTACCTAATCGTGTTTAAATTGGTAATCAATACAAGAAGTACAATTTGCGAGTCATCTGAGGGATTTTTCTATATCGAATCCTATTAGAGGCAACGAAGATGGGAGATAAAGAGGGTGCTTAGGGTGTTCTTTCTTGCCGAGCGGCCCGATGCTTTTCCAGACAAAATGACTCTTATCTGTGAGCGCTTGAATATCACGAAGGCACTGTCTCAAAAATTGGTGGTTCTCAATGTTGTTACCCCAAGCAGCACAGAGCACTGCTTCGGGGTAATCGGAGAGAATCAAAGAGATAAAATGTATATTTTCCTCATGCAAACGCTGGTCGCATACTTTATGCAATTTCTTGGGATCTTTATTCCGTTGAGGATAAAGATTCAGCATGATCCATCCGTCAAAACCATGTTGCTGACTTAGTTGGATGACCCTGTTGATTGTCCTATCGGATTGCTGTTTGTTGGCATTACTTGGATTAATTCCAAAAACTACAAGTGGCCGTTTGCCTTTCTTCCCGAGAATGAATCGGGCTATGTCATCCCCTTCATAAAGATCGGGCTGTTCTTTGTACTTCATCTTAGATATAGACATGTGCAAGCATTGTGCCATGAAGGCAGACCGGTCATGTGTCCAACTTGGCAGGCGCTGTAGGGATCGAACCTACGACCTTCGGTTTTGTCCCCATTGCGCTCGCTGCGCTCACTGCAGGGGATCGCATACTCTCGGCTTCGCTTGCGCTCAGCTCGAGATCATCCGAGAGACCTTCGGTCATCAATGATATTGTGGCAGGCGCTGTAGGGATCGAACCTACGACCTTCGGTTTTGGAGACCGACGCTCTACCAACTGAGCTAAGCGCCTATACCTCTTCTATTTTATCGGCTTCTCTGCATGCACGATAGAGAGGAAAACCACTTCGACGATGATGAGCTATGCGCCTTTCTTTCCCCATTTTTTCCCTTTCCACTTGCTCGGCCCGCGAGCCCGCTTTTTGGCAAGCAAGTCCGAGGCCTCGTCGAGCGTCACCGCTTCGGGTGTGAAGCGCTTGGGTAGGGAACAATTGGTTTTACCGTCAGTCACGTAGGGGCCATACCGGCCGGTCTTTACGGTAATCTCTGCCCCCGTTACCGGGTCGTTGCCCAGTGTTCGCAGCGGCTCGGCTGCTTTTGTTTTGCGCTCCTTGGCCGAATCGAGATGGGTAATCGCCTCTTCTTTCGTCACTTTTGCAGGGTCGAGCTCGGTGCCGAGACTCGCGGTAACCTTGCCCCACTTGATGTACGGACCGAAGCGTCCCAGATGCACCTCGATGTTCTCTCCATTTTTGTCGCCGAGCGTGCGAGGAAAAGCGAGGAGCGCGAGAGCCTGCTCAAGAGTAATCGCGTCTTTGCCAACGGTCTTGGGGATCGATGCGCTCTTGGGCTTGGGAACATTCTTCATCTTCTCCCCTTTCTTCAACTCAATACGTCCCAGCTGAATGTACGGACCAAAACGGCCGGTGCGCGCCAGCACTTCGAGACCCGATTCAGGATCGATACCGAGCACGCGATCCTTGAGAACATCACCTTTCTGCACTTCGGCAGTTTTGGATTCAATGAGTTTGTGGAACGGCTTGTAGAAGCTTCTGAGAAAGGTGACGGACTTTCCATCGCCCTCGGCAATATCGTCGAGCGACTGCTCCATCTTTGCCGTAAATGCCAGGTCAACGATGTTGGAAAAATGTTCCGTGAGCAGATCGGTCACCGTAAACGCAATGTCTTCGGGTTGCAGTTGCTTGCCCTCCTTCTTGATGTACCCACGCTGTTGAATCGTCGAGATCGTCGGTGCATACGTACTCGGGCGGCCGATGCCCTCTTCTTCAAGACGCTTCACCAGACTTGCTTCGGTGTAGCGCGGCGGCGGCTTGGTAAAGTGCTGTTCCGGCAGCAGGGCCTTACACGAAATCGCTTCACCCTCTTTCAGGGGCGGCAAAATACCCGCATTATCCTCATCCTCCGTGCTCGCGCCGGACTCGGGCTCGTCGCGACCTTCAAGATACACCCGCAAGTAGCCGTCGAACGCGATGGTCTGGCCTGTTGCACGGAACGTGTAGACATCGGCGGTGATATCGGCCCCGACACGCTTGAGTTGGGCCTCGGCCATTTGTGAGGCGATGGCCCGCTCCCAAATCAGCGTGTAGAGCTTGAGTTGTTGGTGATCGAGAACATCTTTGAGTGATGCGGGTACGCGCGCCATCTCGGAGGGACGAATGGCTTCGTGCGCCTCTTGTGCGCCTTTGCTCTTGGTCTTGAAGCGACGCGGGGAACTGAGAATGTATTCACGTCCGAAACTTCTCTCAATCGTCTCGCGTGCATCGGCGAGTGCTTTATCGCTTAAGTTGACCGAGTCGGTACGCATGTAGGTGATCAAACCCACTTGCCCCTCGCCTTTGCCCAGATCCACGCCTTCGTAGAGTTGCTGTGCCACCATCATGGTCTGCTTCACTGAGAATCCCAGTTTGCGTCCGGCCTCCTGCTGCAAAGTGGACGTGGTGAACGGAGGGGACGGTGTTTTTTTGAGCTCTTTCTCTTCGAGAGTCTGCACGACGTACGACGCATCTTTAAGATCCGTCAGCACCTTCTGCGATTGTTCTTCATTCACCGGCACGTACTTTTTGCCATCCTTCTGCTTAAGCTGTGCAACGAACGGTTGCTCCGCCTCGTTAAGGAAATCGGCTTTGATCGTCCAGTATTCCTCCGGCTTGAACGCCTTGATGGCGCGCTCACGATCGACGATGATGCGCACCGCCACCGATTGCACGCGACCGGCCGAGAGGCCGCGATAGACTTTTTTCCAGAGGAACGGTGAGAGGGTATAACCCACGAGACGATCGAGAATGCGCCGCGCATGCTGGGCGTCGACGAGCTTGTCGTCGATTTTTCGGGGATGAGCGACGGCCGCATCAATCGCTTCTTTGGTGATTTCATGAAACACGATGCGCTTCACCGGTTGCTTCTTCTTGCGCTTGAGAATTTCAACCAAATGCCATCCGATGGCTTCTCCTTCACGATCTTCGTCAGTCGCAATCCATAAATCGGCGGCACTATCGAGTGACTTTTGTAATTTCTTCACGACCGCAGCCTTCTCTTTGGGTACTTCGTACTTGGCCGAAAAATCATCGGTATCGACACCGAGCGTTCCGCTGGGCAGATCGCGAACATGCCCCATGCTCGCCTCGACATCAAAGTCGGAACCAAGAAAACGCTTGATGGTCTTGGCCTTCGTAGGACTCTCGACAATGACAAGATGAGAGGGCATCAAAGATTGTAGAAGTTCGAGAAGGACTTGAGGCGGAATAAGTCAGTGCCTGCCCTGTACCGGAACGAAGCACCTGGTACAGGGCGAGAGACTAGTGGTGAATATGAGTAGGTGTCAAAGGGAAAGCGCTGTCATCATGTATCGGCATCAGCGACCTAGTCTGTAATCTCAAACGCATAATTGTGTTGAAATGACACTATTCAACACTTCTGCGGGTGTCCGGTAGTTGAGGGATCGGCGAGGACGAGTATTGATGAGCTCAACGGCTCGATCAAGCTCTTCCTGAGAAATGGCACGAAAATCCGTCCCCTTCGGGAAGAAATCCCGCAACAGTCCGTTCGTATGCTCGTTGAGTCCTCGTTCCCAGGCGTGGTACGGACGCGCGCAGTATACCGTGATCCCCAATTCCTCGGTGATGTTCTGATGACAGCAGATCTCCCTGCCGTT
>MNWP01000037.1 GCA_001872575.1 Candidatus Peregrinibacteria bacterium CG1_02_54_53
TTCCGCAGGGTTTCCATGTCAATCTTCGTTGCCGGTTTGTTCCGTGTCGTCTTCGGTTCAATCCGTCGCTGCCAGCGAAACAGCGTGCGCATCGGCACGTGGAAGCGCTTGCTCGTTTGGGAGAAGGTCAGTTGCTCTTTCTCCCTGATAGTGAAGACGCGCTTGCGGAAATCGAGTGAGTAAGCCATAGACCCGTACCCTATCACAGGAAGCGGTATATGACAAACTATTTTGGTTCAGCTATATCGCACAGAAACTGCAGGCACTCGGCATCAATGCCACCTGCCCCAGGCAGCGATCACCCATGAACGGCCTCTCTGTGCACAATGCTCTTGGCGTGACGATTGATATGACACAAGGAAGCAGAATGCAATGTCCTCCGTTCAACAGCTTCGCCTTGAGCTCGCCCGATGCCGATGCCTTCCCTCTTGAAGCTCTCACGGCAGGACAAATTTCGAGTAAGCCGCTCGAAGAGCACGGGCATGGCTACGGCAATCTGCTCAAGGAGACAGAATCCCCATACACCTTCCTTGTGTACACGGATGCCGATCAGGCCAAGAGCGCCGCGCACGTGCAGGCCGTACGCGAGAAAGTGGAAGAACTGCGAGCGGCAGGGATGAACATCCGCGTCATCGAGCGACAGGTCCCTCAAACAACGGAAAAGATGCCCGTTCGAAAAGTGCTCGTCCGCTGCATGGACGAACGATGTAATCTGGGAGCGTAAGGAAAGGGCTTAGGGTTAGGGATCGGAAATGCGTAAATGCACAGAAAAGTGACAGCCATTTTTCTAACCCTGCGTCCTAACCCTCACCCTATTTCAACGCCGCCTTGGCCGCCGAGAGTTCGGCCAGCTCCGCAGTAATATTCGCCTGACGCGTTTGGTTGTAGACAATGGTGAGATCATCGAGAAGGTCTGTGGCGTTATCGGAGGCGGCGCGCATCGCCACCATTCGTGCCGAGTGTTCTGATGCACCGGCTTCGAGAATGGCCTGATACACCTGTATTTCGGTTAATTGCGGCAGAATGGTCTGCAAAATCGCATCGGCCGACGGCTCGAACAGGTACTCCCCCACCTCCGCCTTCATCGCCATCTGCGTCTCTTTGCGATACTTGCGGGGCAGCAGGCTCTCGAGCATGGATTTCAGATCCGTCTGCGAGAACGGCAGCAACACCTTCACCGTCGATTCCTGCACAAGCGCCGAAACGAAGTCGGAATAGATGAGCGACACCGAATCATAGGTACCCGCCAGGAATCCCTCGGTGGCCATACGGACGATGGGCAGTACATCTTTGAACGTGGGGTAGCTCGAGAACGCCGGAAATGCGGCAACGATCTTCTGATTGAGCCTCGGCAGAAACTGCTGACCTTTGCGCCCCACGGCAATAAACTCGACGGACTGAAAATGCGGGAGCTTCTTTAAGCCCTGAATGTACTGCGTGGTCGTGCGCAGCAACTGCGCATTGAGGTTTCCGCACATGCCGCGATCGGGCGTGAAGAGGATCGCCAGAATTTTTTTGGGTTCACGCTGCTGCAGATACGGGTGGAGCTCCGGATGCACATCGGCCAGCTTCTGCAGGACCTGCCATGCAAGAAACGCGTAATGGCGCAGCTTCTGCGCATTCGAAACGGCGCGGCGCATCTTGGATGCCGCAACGAGCTCCATGGCTTTGGTCACCTGATGGGTGGCCTTGATAGCCTTCATCTTGCGCCGGAGATCGCGGAGACTTCTTGCTATGGGACGAATCGGGAGGGAGAAATGAGGAAAGGGACGAAGTATTCAGTATGGAGTATGCAGTATGAAGGAAAACTGTAATCGGCTCCCTGCATTCAAAATACTGAATACTGCATACTACTTGCCGGGAGGAGAAACGAATCCCGCTTCCTGTTTGAACGTGGAGAGTAAGCGCTTCAGCGTTTCTTCGGTCTCGGGCTTGATCTCGGCCGTCAACTCCTTGAGCACCTGCGGGTGCTTGCTCTGCAGGAATGCGATGAACTCGCTCTCGAAGCGGCGAATCTGATCAACAGGCACGTCGTCCAACAGGCTGTTCACGCCCGCGTACAGCATGGCCACCTGCTCCGCCACCGCCACCGGCACGTACTGTTCCTGCTTGAGAAGTTCGGTGAGCCTCGCACCACGATCGAGCTGTTTCTTGGTATCGGCATCAAGATCGGATCCGAACTGAGCGAACACCGCCAGCTCACGGTACTGGGCAAGGTCGATACGAAGTCGGCCCGCCACTTTCTTCATAGATTTTCGCTGCGCTGCGGATCCCACACGCGAGACGGAGAGACCGATGTTCAGCGCCGGACGAACGCCTTTGTAGAAGAGGTCGGCTTCGAGAAAGATCTGACCATCGGTGATGGAGATAACGTTCGTAGGGATGTACGCCGAGATATCACCGGCCTGTGTTTCGATAATCGGCAGAGCCGTGAGACTGCCGCCTCCCTGCTTGTCATCCAGGCAGCAGGCGCGCTCCAGCAGACGAGAGTGGAGGTAGAACACGTCACCCGGATACGCCTCGCGTCCCGGAGGACGACGGAGGAGGAGTGACACCTGGCGGTACGCCCACGCATGCTTACTGAGGTCATCGTAGATGCACAACACGTCCTTGCCCTGATCAAGGAAGTACTCGCCCATGGCACATCCGGCAAAGGGCGCAATATACGAGAGCGACGCAGGCTCCGAGGCACCGGCCGACACGACGATGGTGTAATCCATGGCTCCGTGCTTCTTGAGTTCTTTGACAATTTTTGCGACCTTTGACTCTTTTTGGCCGATAGCCACGTAAATGCAGATGACGGGGCGATCGCTCTTCTGCGTCTCTTTCTGATTGATGATCGCATCGATCGCTACGGCGGTCTTACCCGTCTGACGGTCGCCGATAATGAGCTCGCGCTGACCGCGTCCGATAGGAATGAGAGCATCGATCGCCTTGATACCGGTCTGCAACGGCATCGTCACCGATTTGCGCTCGATGACACGCGGGGCGATTTTCTCGATCGGATAGCGCTTTGTCGATTGCACAGCGGATCCGCCGTCTTTGGCATTGCCCAGCGGATCCACCACACGTCCGATCAGCGCTTCTCCAACGGGAACAGAGAGAATCTGACCCGTCGCCTTGGCCGTGTCGCCTTCTTTGATCTTGCTGTCATCGCCAAGAACAATCACGCCCACGTGATCCTCTTCGAGGTTGAATGCCACGCCCATGATCTCATTGCCGAAGTCGATCATTTCGGCCGAGCCGACCTT
This sequence comes from Candidatus Peregrinibacteria bacterium CG1_02_54_53, assembly GCA_001872575.1. Lineage (GTDB taxonomy): Bacteria > Patescibacteriota > Gracilibacteria > Peribacterales > Peribacteraceae > Peribacter. Next base: position 3,252 of record MNWP01000037.1, read on the forward strand.
CGAGAGACCCGAAACGGTGGCGATACCATCGCCGACCGACAGAACCGTGCCGACGTGCTCGTGCTTCACATCCTTGCGATAGGATGCGACACGTTCTTCGAGCGTTTTAAGGAGAGTCTGATTGAGAGACATGTTCCTAGGGGGTAGGGATAGGGTTAGGGCTTAAGAAAGCGGAACGGGAGCCGCAAGTTGCGTCGAGAGACCCTGGAGCGCACCGCGCAAGGTGGCATCGTAACGCTCGTCACCGATTTGCAGCAGTACACCGCCGAGCACAGAGGCATCGGCCTGCTCCTCGATATGGCACGAACGCTTAAGCGTCTGCTCCACGATCTGTGCGATGTCTTTCTTCAGCGTGCCTGCATGGCCGGACATCGTGGTGATGCATATTTGTACTTCTCCTGTGCTGCGGAACCACTCGCGCTCAACTAAACGGGGAAATGTGTGTGCGGATTTCAGTAAGCCGTGCTGCAACAGCAGGTGTGCCGCTGTCTCTGCGAGTGCAGGAATCTCGTCATGCGGGAGCGTCTTGGCGACGTCCACGAAGGCCCGAGCGAGGGAATCAGATGTCATCTTCACCGGATACTCTTGGGAAGATCGGCAATGAGCTGCTCCTGAATGCGCTTCTGGTCATCGGGAGTGAACTCGCGCTCAAGGAGCTTCTCGGTCATACGAACGATCACACTGTTCACTGTCTTCATGACATCTTCCATCATGATCCGACGCTCTTCGTCGATGCGCTTGAGTGCGCCTTGGAGCGTGGCTTCTGCCTCTTTTTTGGCATTGGCAAGTAACTCTTCGTGCAGCGCCTGCGCCTCTTTGCGAATACGTTCGAAGTGTTCACCGCTCTCGTGATCGAGGCGCTTCATCTCTGCTTCACGCAGCTTGGCCAACTCTTGCGCGTGCTGCTCGATGCGCTTGGCATCTTCCATCGACTTGCGAATGCGCTCCGTACGAGCGTCGAGGAGATTTAAGATCGGTCGGTACAGAAAGAACCCGAGCACTCCCATAACGATGAGAAAGTTCACTATCTGCGCAATCAGGAGCCCCCAGTTGATGCCGAGTTTGGCGAGCAGTTCCATGAACGTGAAGGGAAAAGAAAATCAATGGCCAACGGCAGGCGATCAGCATTCGTGCTGTCGGCTGATCGCTCAACGCTGACCACCCGATCAAACGAATTTGATGATGAGAGCGACCACGAGAGAGTAGATCGCAATAGCCTCGGTGAAGGCGACGGCAAGCACCATCGGTGTCTGAATGCGGTTCGCAGCTTCGGGGTTGCGACCAATGGCCTCCATGGCCTTGGAACCCATCCATCCGATAGAGAATGCCGGCATGAACGCACCGAACGCCATCGTTGCGGCGACGAGAAGATTCTTATCGATCGAAGACACTGTGGTCTTCGCAACTTCTGCAACTTCCATAAAAACGGGGGAAAAATGATGAAATGGTTAAAGCGCGCGGATTGTAGGGATGCCACAAGAGACAATCAAGGGTCTTAGCGGGCGCTTTTCGTGAATTTGACAGATAGTGTTGATGTTTTGTTTGGTTGTATTTTTTTGCCTCACCCCAAAATCCTCACTCAGGCATGGGCCACTTCTACACCGTGCTCATGCCCTCCGTGCGCCGTGGCAGCCATCTTGAGGAACACCGCTGTGAGTAGCGCAAAAACCAGTGCCTGGATGAACCCCACGAATATCTCGAGCCCGAGGAACGGAATGGGTGCGAAGTACGGCATGAGGAAGCTGATGACAACGAGCAGGACTTCTCCTGCAAAAATGTTGCCAAAGAGACGAAAACTGAATGAAATGATCTTCGCCAACTCGGCAATGAGCTCCAGAATGCCGACGAAAGATCCGATGGGATCGCGCCACGGAGCCACGAAAAACTTGCCTGCGTACGGCAGGACACCGAGCGCCGCAATACCGAAGAGTTGCGTGGCGATGACCGAAATCAATGCGATCGCAAGCGTCATGTTCACATCGGCGTTCATGGAACGGAAAATCGGCAGATTGAGCATGTGTCCCTCGTGCTCGCCCAGAATCGTGATGCTCCCCACCCCGGGCAGAATGCCCATCCAGTTGGCAAGCATGAGAAAGATCATGATCGTGGCGACGAGCGGAAAGAACGTCCGCGTCTGCTTCTTGTCGCCGATCACCGATTGAAAGAATCCGAAAAGACCCTCAACAATCAGTTCCAGTAAGGCCTGAAAGCGACCGGGGACCTCTTTGTACTTCGTGCGCCAGGCGAAGAACATCACAATGAAAATCACAATCATCGCCAGCCACGACATGATCAACGTGTTGCGGATTTCGAAGAATCCGAGGTGGAAAATCGTTTCAGAGGCCAGCGGTGGGGTTTCAATTCCGGACATCAGAGGGAGGGTACGAAGTGTTGTGGGAAAAAATCAAGAAAATGGAACATTACGACACATCGGAGATCTCGCGGACTTTGCGGTACACGCCCACGCCCGAGAGGATCACCGCCATCACGAATCCCGTAATGATGAAGATGGGCGTCGTGCCCCATATCCTATCCATATACGCCCCCCCGAAGCCGAAAACGGCCACAGGAATGGCGATGATAAACCCCAGATTCCACGCGAGACGTAGACTCAAAAAGAGCCCCATCTGCTTCGCATCTTTGCGAGCCGGTGACAAAGCATCATGCGCCAATGTCGGGCGGGGGAACTGAACTACGATGCCCGCGTCGGCGGCGCACCACATGCAACCGCGCGAGTTCGCGCTCGAGAATGGCCGTAGCCTCTGCAAATCCCTCACGGTCTTCGCGTTTATCTTTTTGGAGTTGCTCGGCATCGGCCTTCGCCTTGAGAATCGCTTCTTCTGTCAATTCCTCTGCACGATCGGCCGTATCGACCATGACACGAATCGATCGTCCATCCACCTCCACCACCCCACGTGAAACCGCCAGCAGCTGCTCACTGCCCTTCTGCCGAATCGTAATCGCCCCGGGCGAAACGATCGAGATGAGCGGAATGTGATCGGGCAGAACCGTGATCTCCCCCTGCGGCGTGGGGAGCGAGACGGACTCTACTTCCCCATCGAACATGGGGCGGTCCGGTGTAGTTATTTCTAGACGGAGCGACATGAGTATGCAGGGGACAGTATGTAGTATTCAGGACGAAAGTTTTTTGATCAAACCATTCATAAGTTTACTAATCAAAATGGCTTGTTCGGCCAAAGATGGAAAATTGTCTTTCGGCAATAATCCAATATCACGAGCATAGATTAGTTGGCTCTGTACCTCCCTCAGAGAACTTAATGCAATGGAATAGAATTGAATTTTCTCCTTCAGAGAATGACGACTGAATCCTTCGGCAATATTGGATGGGACAGAGAGAGCAGCTCTTCTCAACTGACTCACAAGTCCATACAGCTCCTCTTTCGGAAATCTTTTTGTTTCATTGTAGATCGTAATGGATAACTTGTGCGCCTCACGCCATGCAACCAGATCCGTGAAGGATTGAATTTTCTGAGCCTGTTGGGTTGAAGTTCCCTCCATACTGCATACTGAATACTGCATACTTATTTCACGTCTTCGATGCCGCCCTTCATGTAGAAGGCCTGTTCGGGCACATCATCGTACTTGCCGTCGAGAATCGCCTTGAAACTGCGCACCGTGTCTTCGCGGCGCACGAACTTACCGGGAATACCCGTGAACGTCTCGGCCACGAAGAAGGGCTGCGAGAGGAATTTCTGAATTTTGCGGGCGCGCTTCACGGTGAGCTTGTCCTCGTCCGAGAGCTCTTCCATGCCCAGAATCGCAATGATGTCCTGCAATTCCTTGTAGCGCTGCAACACCTTCTGCATGGCACGGGCCGTCTGGTAGTGCTCTTCACCGACCACTTCGGCTGAAAGAATAGTGGACGTGGAATCGAGCGGATCGACGGCGGGGTAGATACCCAGTTCGGACAATGCGCGCGAAAGCACGAGAGTGGAATCGAGGTGGCCGAAGGTCGTGGCGGGCGCCGGATCGGTAAAGTCGTCTGCCGGCACGTACACCGCCTGCACCGACGTGATGGATCCTTTCTTGGTGGACGTGATGCGTTCCTGCAGCGCTCCCATTTCGTTGGCCAATGTGGGCTGGTACCCCACAGCGGACGGAATGCGTCCGAGCAGAACGGAAACCTCGGAACCGGCTTGAGTGAAGCGGAAGATATTGTCGATGAACAGCAGCACATCGCGCTGCTCCTCGTCACGGAAATACTCGGCATGCGTGAGACCTGCAAGCCCCACGCGCAGGCGCGGCCCGGGCGGCTCGTTCATTTGACCGAAGACGAGAGCCGTCTTGGCGAGAACGCCCGATTCCTTCATTTCGTAGTAGAGGTCGTTTCCCTCACGGCTGCGCTCCCCCACTCCGGCGAACACGGAGTAACCGCCGTGTTCGGTGGCGATGTTGCGGATCAGCTCCTTCACAATCACGGTCTTGCCCACGCCCGCTCCGCCGAAGAGACCCACTTTGCCTCCTTTTAAGATCGGGCAGATGAGATCGATGACTTTGATTCCCGTCTCGAGCACCTCGGTTTCGGTGGATTGTTCATCGAAAGCGGGAGCGGCACGATGGATGGGAGACCGCTTCTTCGTCTGTATCGGCGGCATGCCATCGAGAGGATTGCCCAATACGTCGAACATGCGTCCGAGCGCTTCGGGACCCACAGGAACCGAAATAGGAGTACCGGTATCCGTCACGGCTGTGCCGCGAGCGAGGCCATCGGTAGGACCCATGGCGATAGCGCGTACGGCGCCGCCATCCAAGTGTTGTTGCACCTCGAGGGTGAGTGTTTCTTTACCGCACGGAACGGTAAGCGCGTTGTAGATCGACGGGATTTCAGCGCTGGGGAACACACAGTCCACCACCGCACCCATCACTTGTGAAATTGAACCTGGCATACAAAAGAGGGAATCAAAAATGAGTGGAACCATCCTAGAATAGACACTCTCGCATGCAAAGGGGTAAAGAGACTACTTTTTGTGGAAAACGGTCCGCGAGCCAACGCATGAGAAAATCCTCGAAGGAGACCTACACGAACGGCTTCCATTACTTCTTCTGCGCCTCCCAGTAGGCTTCGCCCTCCTCTTCCATCTCGTAGAGACGGGTGTAATAGTCGGCCATCTCGCGCAGGTGCGCCAGGGCGATTTTGCCAGTGAGCACCGGATCATCGTTCGTTACGTCCGTCTGTGAATCGACAGCGCCGTGCTCTAACTCCACATCCATTCCCATACGAAACTGCCCGACATCGAAAGGCTCTTTGCCCCAGACAAGGCCGATTTGTTCGCCGACGCTGCGTGCCTGTTCTGTAGTGAAGACTTTTTTGGTGGTCATTAGGAGCAATGGGAAAAGGGAAATAAGTGTACAAGCCTGGAGGCAGGAACACACATGTCTCAAGTGGCGCGCAATGTGAAAATCCTCCATGATATGCACATGCAGTCTGCTCCCCACGATTCCCGATACGTCAAACGCACCGTGTGGACTTTCGCGAGTGCATCGTTTCTGCACGATATGGGTGCCGATATGATCTTCGCAATCTGGCCGATGTTCCTCACGACGGTGTTGGGGGCGAATATGGCCATGGTGGGGCTGATCGACGGGCTGGGAAACGCATTCGTTTCGATCGCACAGGCGATGGCGGGTTACCTGTCGGACCGTCTGGGCAAACGAAAACCGTTCGTGTGGATGGGCTACTTCTTCGGCGGTATTGCGAAAATCGGTTACGCACTGGCTCCCACGTGGCACTGGGTCATCCCCTTCCGCGTTTTGGACCGGTCCGGAAAAATGCGCGGCGCCCCGCGGGATGCCATTGTTTCGGATCTCTCGACCGACCACAATCGCGGAAGACATTTCGGAATGTTGCGCATGATGGACAACGCCGGTGCCATGGCCGGCATCCTTGCCGCCATCGTTCTCGTGCCACTCATTCCTCTGCGCACGTTGATCATGATTGCGGCAATCCCCTCCATGCTTGCCGTGCTGCTGGTATTGGGCGTGTACCACGAAAAGAAGCACAATGGCACACAGGTGTTCAAGGGTATTCGTCTCAAAGATCTTTCGCGAGATTTACGCCTGTACATCGTCCTCAGCGCCTTCTTCAGTTTAGGAGCGTTCAGCTACTCCTTTCTGCTGCTCTCAGCCAAGGCACTCGGCTTTTCGGTCGGTACGATGCCTGTACTGTACCTGCTCTACACCGCCATTGCCGCCGCGTTCTCGCTCTTCTTCGGCAAACTGGCTGACCGTGCGGGACGCAAAATCGTATTGTTGTTCTCGTACGGCTGCTGGGTCGTCGTGGCACTGCTCTTCCTCTTCTTCCGTTCGCCCATCGTGGTCATTGCGGCCTTCGCTCTCTACGGCGTGCACATCGCTTCCTTAGAACCCGTACAGAAAGCTCTCGCCGCGGAACTCGCTCCCAAACATCTTGTGGCCAGTACCCTCGGCGGCTACCAGATGGTTATCGGCCTCACGAGTCTGCCTGCTTCGCTTCTGGCAGGAGTTTTGTGGGATCGTTTCGGTTTGGGCGCACCGTACCTGCTGTCACTGGTCCTCACGGTATTCGCGGGCTTCCTGCTGCTCTTCTTGAAAGACGGAAGCCCGATAAAGGGGTAAGGGGTACGTATGAAGGGTATGGAAGGGAGCAGGGCGCAATAGGGTCGTCCCTTGCCCCATCATACTTTTCCCTTTCCCCTCATAATATGAATGGGCGTAGTGGACAATTTTGCAGGCTGAAATACTGCTCACTTCGCTCGTAGGAACTCCTCAATCATGGGTAGTTTCTGATCGATGCGGAGTCCGCCATGGAGACGAATATTCTTCTTGATGTGTGTGAATATTCCTTCCAGAGAATTGCTCGTGTTGGGAATGTTCAACTCTGGATGTCGCAGGTAGGTGAACAGGTATGGAAGATTCCTTTTCACACTGTAGTAGGCACTCCGAATTCTGCGATGGGTGTAGTGCCAGTGTCTCGTA
>MNWP01000013.1 GCA_001872575.1 Candidatus Peregrinibacteria bacterium CG1_02_54_53
GAATACGAGACACTGGCACTACACCCATCGCAGAATTCGGAGTGCCTACTACAGTGTGAAAAGGAATCTTCCATACCTGTTCACCTACCTGCGACATCCAGAGTTGAACATTCCCAACACGAGCAATTCTCTGGAAGGAATATTCACACACATCAAGAAGAATATTCGTCTCCATGGCGGACTCCGCATCGATCAGAAACTACCCATGATTGAGGAGTTCCTACGAGCGAAGTGAGCAGTATTTCAGCCTGCAAAATTGTCCACTACGCCTATTTTCTCTATTTCACCAATTGCCAATTCCCAAATCGCCAATAGTTATTTTTCAATCACCAGCACCCGTTTCGCTCCGGTTCGGATCTCTTCTTTCGCGCCCGTCCAGTCGTGTATCGCTTTCAGGAGGGTATCAAAGCGATACTTGTATCCTTCCCCGCGTTTCGTGCCGACATCATTGGTGATGAAGAAGAATTCACCGTACCCCGTGAGCACCAGCATGTGGTACCACGGGCCATCGCCCGAGAAGTAGGGGTTGCCCAGATCGCGTCCTGCCGCAGGCACGATGATCGGGTGGCCTTCTGCCAGCTCGCGCTTCATATCCTCCTCGGTCGGATTGGGAATGACGCGTGCATGGTAACCGAAATACTCTTCGGCAATCTTCCCAAGTTCCGCCACCGTCACGTCCTGCGGATAACCGTGTGCTTCTTCCCATTCAACGAGAGCCAACAGTTCCGCTTCCGCTTGTTCACGCGTGATGTTTGTACCCTTCAGATAGTGATGCACGAGCAGCAGGCTCATCTCTTCACAGGTTTCTTCGTGGAGCTGATCCCAGTTGGCAAAGGGGGCCTGAGGAGAGAAGGGGACGGAGAGACGGACGGTGTAGGGGACAGGATTAGGATTAGGATTAGGGTTAGGGTTAGGGGGTAGGGGGTAGGACGAAGCGAAAGATGAGGAAGCAAAAGAAGCAGAGGAAGTAGAGGAGGCCGAAGATGCCGAAACAGCGGGTGAGGGAGCTTTCTCCGGCGATGCGGAGCAGGCTGTAAGCAGCAAAAGCGCGATGTAAAACACTGTTCGTTTCACCACTCGCATTGTGCAGGGACGGCTACGAGCCTGTCACCCATTTCCTTCCCAAACTCCTATGTCTCACGGTTCAAATTCCATTGGAGGTATTGGCGGTCCCGTCCCCCCGGCTGAAACGAACGAGTTCGACCCTGAGGGTGCCGTTGAAGTTCCTCTCGCTTCGCAGGAGGAGAGCGATGCTGTCGAAGCTCTCGTCACGCAGATGCGCGATGCGGTGCACGATCCGAGAGAATAAAGCTCTCTCTGGTGTAGTGCTCCAATGATTGGCATACTGCTTTCGATGAAGCTTTTTCTCGATACCCTGCAGTACGCCTCAGCTACGCTTCGGTGACTTCAGGGCAAGCCGCCTTGTTCCCCTTCTTCTATGAAATTATTCCTAGACACAGCAAATGTAGAACATGTTGCCGAAGTTGCGGCATGGGGTGTGCTCGACGGAGTCACCACCAATCCGACCCTCGTGGCCAAGGAGGGAAAGGATGGTTCGCAAAGCTCACCACAAACTTTCAAAGAAACCGTTCTCAAGATGTGTGCGCTCGTTCCCTGCGTCAGCGCGCAGGTGACGGCCGCCGATACGGAGGGGATGCAGAAGCAAGCCATCGAGTACAGCAAGTGGCACAAACACGTCGTCGTGAAAGTTCCCATGACGATAGAAGGTCTGAAGACGTTGAAATTCTGTTCCCAGAAGGGGATCAAAACCAATACCACGCTTGTTTTCTCGTTGCCGCAGGCGATCCTTGCCGCCAAAGCCGGCGCGTCAATCATCAGCCCCTTCGTTGGTCGTATCGACGATATAGGAGAGAACGGTATGGAGCTCATCGGGCAGATTATGGAGGCATGGGCGCACTACAAGTTTTCCACGGAGGTACTTGTGGCGTCCGTGCGTCATCCTGATCACGTCATCGAAGCGGCACGTCTTGGTGCGCACATTTCCACGATTCCGTACGAGGTCTTCAAAAAGCTGCCTCTGCATCCGCTGACGGATACGGGGATCAAGCGCTTTATGGATGACTGGGAGAAGGTAAAAAAATCCTAGAGAGTTCGTGTCAGCAGTGCCGCCCCCAGAGTTCCTGCATTGTCGAGTTCGCCAATGACGAGCTTTGGAGGGTTGCTGTTGGGGAGCATCCATTGTCTCAGTTCCTGTTCAATTTTTGGCAAATGAGGTTTCAGGGCTCGTCCGGCGCTTCCGCCGAAGACAATAGTGCCGGGGTCGATACAGTGAATCAGGCTTGTACACATCCAGGCAATTTCACGCATAACGGTGTCGTGTATGTGCATGCAGGCGGGGCCTGTCAGCGTATCTTCAGGGCGTTTCGCGGCAGGGCAGCGTTTGCGCAGTGCCGTACCCGAGAGGTACTCCTCAATTTCACCGCGTCCTCCGGTGAGTCCTTTCGGTGATATACCGGGCATGAGGAGCATGTGACCGAACTCCGCAGCATAGCCGTGTTGGCCGTTGAAAATCGTTCCATCAACGATGATTCCTCCGCCTACACCTGTGCCCATTGTGATACCGACAACGACATGCTCGTCTTTCCCTGCTCCATGCAGTGCCTCCGCCAGAGCGAAGCACGCAGAATCATTTTCAATGACGACGGAAAGGCCGGTGCTCTTCTTCAGTCTTTCTGAGAGGGGGAACCCCTCACCCTCGGGAATATTGGGCGTGGTGTGAATGCGCCCCGAGCGTTCCACAAGGCCGGGCACGCCGATACCAATGGACTGCGTGTCTTCGGTGGTGAATTCCTGAATAAGAGAAAGGAGCTCTTCGGCAATCACGGGGAATGTCTTATCGGCCGTAGAGGTGACCCGAGCATCCTGTTGCTTCCATGAAGAAGTCTCGAATCGCGCAATGGCCAGTTTTGTCCCGCCAAGGTCAATGCCGAGCGTCGTTGAAGGCATACGGCCACTCTACCACACAGTTTCAAGAGATCTTACTCCGTCGTTTTTCCGTCGAAGTGCTCCTCCTTTGCATCCGCCTTGAGGGGATGCACGGTGCCATCGCGGTGCTCGGGAGGGGAGTAGATCGTATAGAGCCTCATGTCGTCCTTGCCGGTGTTGACGATGTTGTGTTGTGTCCCAGCCGGAATCACCACGGCCGATCCATCCTCCAGCGGGTACTCAACGCTATCCAATACAGCTTTGCCTGTTCCACGCTCCACACGAATGAACTGGTCATGATCTCCGTGCACTTCCATGCCGATGTCTTCCCCGACAGGGATGCTCATGACGACGAGTTGAGTGCGTTTTGTCGTGTAGAGAACAGTGCGGAACGTGGTATTGTCCAACGAGGCCTTTTCGATGTTGGTGACGTAGCCTTTCATAGTTGTGGTTGGGAAAGATGCGATGAATGCCCCCTTCGCTATCGCTTCGGGGACACAGGATCTTCGGCTTCACACTTCGCCCTTCAGGCTCGTACTCAGCTCGAATTCACCTGTGGCGGAGAGGGAGGGATTCGAACCCTCGATACGGATTGAAGCCCGTATACCACATTAGCAGTGTGGCGCTTTCGACCACTCAGCCACCTCTCCACGCAAAAAAAGTATAAGAGGCTCATCCGTCAGGCGCCAGTGGAAAAGGGGTCACTCCTGCGGGGCAAAAGCGAGTGCTACAGGCTCCTCAATTCCGTACTTCGTGACAACGGAAATGTTTCCCTCGTTTACGGCGTATGTGAGATCGAGAATCTCCATGACATCTTTCTTCACGATGATGCAGCCCATACTCTTGTAACGGGGTTGATCGTCGAACATCCGGTCTTCGTACGCGAACTCGTGAAATCCGTAGGGAGTACTTTCACCATCCCAGTAGAGTCGCAAAAATCTTCCGCTTGGTCCGAAGGTGATGCGATCACCTTTAATATCCTTCGATCGTATCTCCCACGTGCGTTGAGGTGTTGTGGCGTTGTAGCAGCGGCCGATGTAGCACACACCGCGTCGCTGTCCCGTGGCAACGGGGAATTGCAGCGTCTGCCCGTCTCTGTGCATGAGAAATCCCTCGTTGGCTTGCGTATCGACTACGATGCGGTCGCCGATTTGGGCACGCCACTGAGTCTGTGGGACGAAGGTGAGAACCGGGGCCGATGGGGTTGGGCTCAACGCAAGAGAGATGCCCAGCACGATGGGGATGAGCGGAATCAAGTGAAGTATTGTAGATACATATATATATGTGTCAATTCTCCTTTATATACTGTTTTAAAGCCATATATCCTGTTTCAGAGAACCATTAAATACTCAGAATCGTATAAATTTTGTATACATGAAACTCCTGTGCGGATACGCGCAAGATCAAACCGTTGAAACGTGCAGTGTCCTCACTACACTTCGACTGTGTCCTTACCGCATCACACACCGGTCCTGCTGCAGGAGGTGCTTACTATTCTCGATCCCCGGGCTGGCGAGACGGTGCTCGATGTGACACTCGGCTTAGGCGGTCATGCAGAGGCGTTTCTCAAACTCGTTGGCGTAAACGGTGTGCTCATCGGACTCGATGCCGATGTGCAGAATCTTCGATTGGCCGAGAGCAAACTACACGCTCTGTCCGGTCGCGCGGATTGTCGTCATGCGAATTTTTCGGCTATTGCCGATCTCGATCTTCCTCCCATCGATATTCTCTTTGCCGATTTGGGTTTGAGCTCTCCGCATGTGGATGATCCCGCGCGCGGATTCACTTTTCGTGAAGAGGTGCCGCTGGATCTTCGTTACGATCGTACGAACGGTGTTTCTGCTGCCGCGTGGTTGGCGCAGGTTCCCGAAGAAGAAGTGGCACGTTGCCTTCATGAGTTCGGTGAACTTCCTTCGTCCAAACGCTTTGCACGTGTTCTCAAAGAGCGCAAACCCACCACCACGACGGCAGTCGTCCTTGCGGCAGAGTCGGTGTATCGCTGGCGCGCCAAGGCGGTTCTTCCGCAGATTTTTCAGGCCTTGCGCATTGCGGTGAACGATGAACTTGGTGCGCTTGAAACGTTGTTGCATGAGGGGCCATCTCTTCTCAGGCCCGGAGGACGTATGGGGGTCATCAGCTACCACTCGCTTGAAGATCGTCGCGTGAAGCAGACGTTTCGTGTTCTTTCGCAGGCGCCCAAGCATCCCGAAACCGGTCAGAATGTGCACCCACCATTCTTCACTCTCCTCACTCGCAAGGCGATTGTGCCATCGGAAGACGAAGTGACCCTTAATCCGCGTTCGCGCAGCGCAAAGTTACGTGCCATCATGCGAAGCGTCTCGACGCCATCGTGATTCCTTCGCCTCTCTGTTACACTGCATTGTCAACGTGCTCGATCGTACCGCCTCACTCTCGGCCCCGACATTCCGTGCCAGTCTCGGTCGCATGGTGAACCAGAGCACGATTTTATTGATGGTATGTATCGGTTCGCTCATCCTGCTTCTCGCTCTCTTCATCCTTTTTCACCAGAATGCCACGGCGACCAAGGGCTACCAGCTGCGCAATCTGGAACGTGAGCGCTCACAGCTGCTGTTGGAGGAGGAGATTCTTAACATGCAGGTGGCCGAGTCGCAGGCACTTCACCAACTTTCCGAAGACCCCGTCGTACAGGCCATGGTTGCCCTCAAGCGGCCTTCCTACATTCAGGAGGACACAACAGTTGCCTCTCTTGAGAAAGAAGGCCAATAGTAATAACAACATTACATGGATTAATTGCAATGATTGAGGGGATGAGGCATAGGCCGAAATGTGGTAGAATAGTCAGAAACATGAAAAGAAATACCAATGTACTGGCAGTACTGCTCTGCGCGGTGGGCCTCGTCGCCCTGATGTCGGCATTACGTACCGATTCGCAGGCGCAGGACCTTACGGATGAATGCATTGGTTTGCCGTACGGATCGCCGGGTTGCCCGACGCGCTCGTCTTCATCCTCCGCGCAAAGTAAGCCTCCGCATTGCGGCGATAACTTCGTACAATCCGGAGAAGGAGAGCAGTGCGACCTTGGCCGATTCAATGGTTTGAGCTCCTGTTCGCTGCTGTGTACGGCCCTTTTCTGCGGAGATAACATCATTACGCCCTATCTTGGGGAGGAATGTGAACCTTCGATGCAGGAAGTCTACGTTCTCGATTCCAAAACGAATCTGCTGACGACAAAAATTCAGTATCTGGAAAATTCATGCGGTCGTACCTGTGCCGTACCAACTTGTGATGACCAAGGTCTGTGCGAAGGGGGTTGCCAATGGAAATTTAAGCCTCCTTGCCCCTCGTCTTCGAGTGCCGCGGCGGTTGTGCCCTCCGAATCATCTTCGCCCGTCGAGTCCGTGTCATCTTCAGTATCTTCGGATTCTTCCGTCTCTGGAGTCGATACGACAAGCAGCTCTATTTCATCTGAAGAGTTCCATCCGGCAGCCTCTTCTTCGTCTTCCTCTGCGCTGACTGCTCCGATCTGCGGCAACGGCGTCGTTGAAACAGGTGAGGAGTGCGACGATGGCAATGGCGTGAACGAAGACAGCTGCTCTCATGCATGTACACGACCGCGTTGCGGCGATGCAATTGTGCAGGAGAACGAAGAGTGCGACGACGGCAATCGTGTGAATGATGATGCGTGCAGTAACACGTGTAAGTCGGCACGCTGTGGCGATGGTGTGGTGCAGGTGACTGAGGAATGTGATGACGACAATCACAGTAATATTGATGATTGCCCCAACGATTGTGAGCTATCTGTGTGTGGAGATGCCGTGATGGAGGGGCGTGAGCAGTGTGACGACGGAAACTTCAACAACTGGGATCCTTGTCCGAATAACTGTCGTCTGCCCGTGTGCGGCAACGGTATTCGTGAAGGTACTGAAGAGTGTGACGATGGCAATCGCAGCGATATCGATACCTGTTCAAACAGCTGCACGCTTCCTCTGTGTGGCGATGGAGTGACACAGCGCGGTGAAGAGTGTGACGACGGTAACCAGGTCAACGATGATGCGTGCACAAACGGATGTCAGAAAGCCCGCTGCGGTGATGCCGTTGTTCAGGCCGGCGAAGAGTGTGACGATGGGAATCGGTTGAACGATGATACGTGTAATAATTCATGCCAGAAGGCGCGTTGCGGTGACGGAGTGATGCAGCCGGGCGAGGAATGTGACGATGGCAATCGCAACTCCTTCGATGATTGCCCGAGCTCGTGTAAATTGCCGATCTGCGGCGATGGGTTGGTTGAGGGAAAGGAGCAATGCGACGATGGAAATCAGATGAATAATGACGATTGCCCCAATACCTGTCGGTACCCGACGTGCGGTAACAAAGTCCTTGAGGCGGGCGAGCGCTGTGATGATGGAAACACTGAAGACGGTGACGGTTGCAGTGCCGACTGTCGTCTCGAAAAGTGCGGTGACGGCGTACTGCAGACAGGAGAAGAGTGTGATGATGGTGTTTCCAATTCCGATACGCTCCCCAATGCCTGCAGAGTCGCATGCAGCAAGCCGTTCTGCGGCGATCACGTTGTCGATTCTTCTGAGGAGTGTGATGGCGGAAACAACTGTACGGAGGAATGCCTGCGTATTCCCTTCATTGAGCGATACGCAGCCGCGCTGAGCTCCGTCGGCATTGCGGTGACGGTTCTGCTCATGGTGGCCGGTGTATTGTTCCGTCGTCGCCTCGTCCATCTGCTCTCCTTCTCGCAGAAAACTTCTTTGGGCGCCGGTGTCTCACTCGACGACATTCCTCTCGATGAGCTGGAGATGCCGTGGCATAAGTGGAAATAGAAAGGCGTGGGATGGCCACCTGCGGTGTCCCTCCCACGAACCCACCCTTCCCTAAGCGGATGCGCTCCAGGCAAGCGAAGCTCGCCTTCGCGCATTTGTTTCATTGGTGACGCGAGAGAGGAATGCGTAGACGCTATTTTTTATGTGATTTCGCGGACCTGGATGGTGCTCACGTTATGGTTCTTGGCGGGGGCGTCAGAGATCAGCACCACACGCATGCCTGCTGTGAGAAATCCTGCCTGTTTGGCGGTGGTGATGCCCGTTTCGATGGTCGCCTCGGTATCGTCGGTGAATGACGCCAGTACGGGCAGAATGCCGTAAATAAGTGAGAGCTTCTGGCGCACTGAAGAAGTTGCCGTGCAGCCGATGACAGGAATCATCGGACGGAATTTGGCCACCTCACGCGCCGTACGTCCGGACTTGGTGATCACGACAATGGCGTCGGCATCGGTGGAGTGAGCGAGTGTCACGGCAGCCTGCGCACGGGCCTCACGTTCGTTGTGAACGACTCCCTCAAAGCGATCTCGCAGACGTGCTTCATGCCCCTCCGTTGCGCGCAAGATTCGATGCATCATATCGACGCACTTTACGGGGTGCTTACCCGTGGCGGTCTCTCCCGAGAGCATGGTGGCGTCGGCACCCGTCATTGCGGCATGGGCGACATCGGTGACCTCCGCTCGAGTGGGGAGGGGATACGTGCTCATACTCTCGAGCATGTGCGTTGCCACGATGACGGGTTTGCCGGCATCACGGCATCGGACGACGATGCCGTCCTGAATGGCGGGGAGCTCCTCAATGGGAATGTCGGTTCCCAGATCTCCGC
The DNA here is from genome assembly GCA_001872575.1 of Candidatus Peregrinibacteria bacterium CG1_02_54_53. Lineage (GTDB taxonomy): Bacteria > Patescibacteriota > Gracilibacteria > Peribacterales > Peribacteraceae > Peribacter. The sequence continues at coordinate 8,584 of MNWP01000013.1, forward strand.
GTGCGATCATGATGCCGTCCGAGACGGCAATGATATCTGTGAGATTATCTTCTGCGGCGCGCTGCGTCTCGATTTTTGTAATGATCTGCATGTCGCTTTTCTTCTTCTTTAAGAAAGATCGTACCTCCGATATTTCTTCTGCGTCTCGGATAAAGGAAAGTGCCACATAATCCACTCCCTGCTCTGCGCCGAATGCGATGTCGTCCCAGTCTTTCTTGGTGAGTGAGGGAAGATCAATATAAGCACCGGGCAGATTGATGTGCCTGCGCGATCCGATCAAGCCGGCATCCTGCGACTTCGCAACCACGGTTCCATCGGGTGCGATAGTGACGATCTTGAAAGAGATGGCCCCGTTATCGATGATGATTGCGTCTGTTTCACGCACATCGTTCGCAAATCCGTCGTAGTTCACTTCAATGACGGTGCGACCAGCCGTATCCTCGTATTGAGGATTCGATGAGAAGACGATTTCCTGTCCGACTTCGATTGCAACGGGCTGAATAACCACTCCTGTGCGGATTTCTGCTCCACGCGTATCGAGAAGGCTCGCAACGCAATAGCCTGCCTCATTGAGTTTGCGGATTACGCCAATGGCTTTTGCATGATCGTCGCGCGAGCCGTGCGACAGGTTGATACGTGCGACGTTCATGCCTGCCTGAGCCAATTTCTTCAGTTGCTCGAGTGAATAGCTGGAAGGGCCGAGCGTACAGACGATTTTCGTCAGCTTGCGGATTTGTTCCCTGTTATTCATGTGTCTATGAATGGTAGCAAAACAGCCGGTAGAAAGCCCAATATGTAATTATACCATATATCAGTATTTCATTCAATCACGCGAAAACCCCACGCCGTTGCGAACAAAGGCATGGGGCAGTCGTTCCTCCTTAAAGATCTTCTTCAGTAGTAATAGGGGTAGCCGTACTGGCGATCGTTGTAGTTCGGATAGTTGTAGTAATTCGGTTGCGTCGTGTACCGCCTGTAGTACCAGTCGTAGTCGTATCGGCTGTCGTAGTACGAGTCTGATGAATTCCAGTAGCGGGGGCGATACGTGTCGTTATATCCACAGTTGGTGCCGTAACGACCATCGCAAACGCGGTTGTTGTTGTAGTTGTAGTAAGATCTGCGGCGGGTCTGATAGGCATCACAGGTGTATTCGCGGCAGGTTCCGCGCGGATCGGAATAGAGACAGAGACAGTCGTAGCTGTAGTCCTGTGCCTGAGCGCGGGGAGCGGTCAGCGCGAGGGGCAGCAGTGCGAGTGTGGAGAGAAGGAGTTTCTTCATAGGTAGAGAGGTGAAGTGAGGAGGAGTAGGATCCCTTTCTTGAATCTATGCGTCAAGGTAGACTGGTGGACTGGTCAAATTGATGTGTTTTAATGCTTTAAGGATTCAGAGTGTTGGCATCTTTTGGCGTCTGAGCTGCAGTTCGTACTGCACAAGGGCGTTATCGTAATCCGTCAATTCCAGCTCTTTGTACTTCTTGAGCCGGCTCAGTTTCTTGCTGTGAACGGAAGAGGTGAGCGAGCGGATTTTCTGCAATCGTGAGAGCAGGTTTTTCTCGATCTGCGTCTGCTCCGCATTCTCTTTGTTCGAGCCCAGTTGTTCGATGCGCAGCTTGCGGTTGGCTTCTTCAATCTGCATCTTCAGATCGATATCTTTCCACGAAAAGGTTTCTTCGTTGATGGCCGCATCGTATCGGGCTTTTATCGATTCTTTGTTGCGATCGATCATCATTTTGTACGAAGCCAGTTGCCGCTTGATGACATCCTCTTCTTCGTCGAAGAGGCACTTTTGGTAGGCGGCGCCACCGCTCTTCTGCTGCACACCGGGGCAATCCTTCGTTGCTGCAAGTGCAGTGCCGCTCGTCAGCAGAAATACAAGGCCGATGCTCATGATGGCATTACGCAAAGGAGCGAAGTTGTACCATCTCTCATCCCCATTTGTGAAGTATCGCACGCTGACTAAGCGGCGTGGTTGTGTTCTGGTAAATCCCTACTCTGTAGCCGTCTTCCAGAGTGCGCCTTGCTGGCTGCTGATCACGGCGCGCGCCCGTTCACGCAAGTGCGTGAGTGCGGCGTAACGCTTATTGATTTTCGGCGTGAAGTGCACCCGCACGACTGTTTCTTGTGCCTGCAGGATAAGGGTGCCGTACCCGAAGAGATTCTGAACGATACCGTGCTGTCGTCTGTGAATATCCTGCAACACCCAAAGATCCGTCGATTCGTGGTCGTCCATGGTGAGCAGTGTCTTTTTGATGCGATGAATGCGCTTATCGGTCACGACGATGACGTAGAGCAGGTAATGATAGAACCGAGCGAGAAACTCGAAGTGTGCCAGCAGAAAGAAAGCAGTGAGAATGATGAGAATGGTCTGGCGCGTGCGCGGTTCGGTGAACATATCTTCCGTTGCGATCGTCAGTGTCGCACCGATAATCAGCAGATTCCAAATGATTAAGCGAACGAGAGGCCAGAGAAGGCGGATCCAGTGTTGGTGAAAATAGAACTGAAAGATCTCGTCGCGATCTTTGGCCTGAAAGCTGAAGCCGACAGTGGCGGATTTCTCTGTCATGGCCACAGGAAGAGGTGGACAATCATGACGCAGGTGAGCAGAACAATCGTGTGGATGATGACGAACAGTCGCAACCGTCCCACCGTGAAGAAGTGGAAGAAAATCTCCTCACCCTGTACCGGCAAACAGATCTCTTTGAATTTTCGACTGAACAGAAACCACAGAAGCCCCTCGACAACGAGAATGAAGATGCACCAGCCGAGAAGGGGGGTCAGGGCTTCCATGCGAACTCCTATTCTAGCACAGTCGCTTGCGCAAGTGGATTCCTGTTTTGGATTCAGACCGTCATCACCTCCTCCTCTTTCTTCTTGCGCAGCTCTTCAATGGATTGGTTGGTCTTGTCGACGAGTTTCTGCAGCTCATCCTGTTGTGTGTAGCGCACGTCTTCGTCTTTCTCTTCGTTCTTGATTTTGTCGAGGATCGCCTGCCGGTGCTGACGCACGGTGATCTTGGCTTCTTCTGCCAGTTTCTGAACCAACTTGGTGAGTTCCTTGCGTCGATCTTCGGTCATGAGGGGCAAACTGATACGAATCACCTGTCCATCATTCACCGGAGACGAGCCAAGATCGGCGACCTGCAGCGCTTTCTCGATATTGGACATCACGCTGCGATCCCACGGCTGAATGACGATGGTACGTGCGTCCTGCACACTGATGCCGGCGAGAGTACGCAGCTGCTGATGGTGGCCGTAAGCCTCCACATCAATATGTTCAACAAGTGCTGCCGATGCGCGGCCGGTTTGAAGCTTGCTGAACTCGGTCTGCAGAAAATGGAGAACCTTTTCGGCTTCGGCATTGAAAACGGCGACGCGGGGGGAGGACATAGATAGGATTAGGGATAGGGTTAGAGGGTTAGGGATAGGGGGGTTTCAGCGATGGACGAGAGTGCCGATTTTCTCACCTGAGGCAGCCTTGAGCAAGTTGCTCTCATTGTTGAAGTCAAAGACACGAATGGGAAGATCGGCATCGGCACAGAGCGAGAAGGCGGCCTGATCCATCACGTTGAGATGCTGCTCAATGGCCTGTTGGTAGGTGAGTTCGCTGTAGAGCTTGGCATTCTTGGACTTGCGGGGATCCTTGTCGTACACGCCTTTTACATTCGTTCCCTTGAGCAGAATGTCGCAGTCGAGCTCGAGAGCACGCAGTGCCGCTGCGGAGTCCGTCGTGAAGTAGGGATTGCCCGTGCCGCCTGCACAAATGACGATGCGGCCTTTCTCGAGGTGCCGCACGGCGCGGCGGCGGATGTAGGGTTCGGCCAGTTGAGGGATATCTACGGCCGAGAGAACGCGCGTGTAGCACCCCTGCGTTTCGAGTGCCGATTGCAGAGCGACGGCGTTCATCACGGTGGCCAGCATGCCCATGGCGTCGCTTGAGGTACGCTCAATGCCGCTCTCTTTCGTGTCGCGGTAGCGCCAGATGTTGCCTCCGCCGATGACGACGGCGATTTCGATATCCTTCTTGGCGACCGCGCAGATGCGCTTGGAGATCTTTTGCAGGATTTTGTGGTCCACTCCGAAACCGTGGTCTCCGGCGAGTGCCTCGCCCGAAATCTTGAGCATGATTCTTTTATACTTCATCTTGGGTGGCAGTATAGCGGGTGAGGGGGGGCTGAAGAAAGAGGGATTATGGAAAAAGTGGCTTGCCATGAGAAGGTGAAGCCGACGAATGGTACCCCCGGCAGGACCCTTCGTTAAGACTCAGGGCAAGCTCGAACTGCAATCGATGGCTTGCCATGAGGAGGTGAAGCCGACGAATGGTACCCCCGGCAGGACTCGAACCTGCGGCCAACAGGTTAGAAACCTGCTGCTCTATCCACTGAGCTACGGGGGCACTGGATTTAGTGTACCGAAGTGTTTGAAGTTGTTCGAGGGATCATTCCCTCGCAGATGAAGGTATGCATCTGTTTCTTCCGTCAGGGGGCTAGGGCACCTTGTTCGGTTCCCTAAGCCCCCCGACACCCCCTTTACCCTCCTAACCCAAGCTGGGAGGGAAACCCGCGGGTTTCCCTCCCTCCCATCCCACCCTTCCAACCGGTTTTGTTTCTGTGTGTGTTTTTCTTCTCTCTGCTGTTTTTCGCATCAGGACGATTTATTGATACACTGCATTCATGCAGCCTCGTATCGCCGTCCTGTCCTTCCCCGGCAATAACTGCGAAGTCGAGAGTCTGCGTGCCATCAAACAGGCCGGCATGGAGGCGGTGTTCTTTCGCTGGAATGATTCGAAAGAGAAGCTGAAGGACATCGATGGCTACTTGGTTCCCGGAGGATTTTCGTACGAGGATCGTGGACGGTCGGGCATGGTGGCGGCGCGCGATCCATTACTCACTTTTCTGCATGAAGAGAATGAAAAGGGAAAAGTGATCATCGGTCATTGCAACGGCGCGCAGATCTTAGTCGAGAGCGGGCTCATCCCACTCGATCAGGGATTGAAGATGAGCCTCGCTCGCAACGCGCTTGGGCAGGAAGCTGTCGGCTTCATCAATGAGTGGGTGTGGATTACATCCACGTGCAAGCGCGATCGCTGCGCAACGTCCGACTGGGAAGGGGCTACTTGTGGTGAGCCCTTCGACGGCGCTCAGGGCAGGCGAAATCGAACCATGCATTTACCCATCGCGCACGGAGAGGGGAGATTCACAACGAAGGACAAAGATGTGTGGGAAAAACTCAAGAAAAATGATCAGATGGCCTTCTCATACTGTAATGCCGACGGCAAAGTTTCGGATGATCCGGAAACGACGCCAAACGGTTCCGTGTTTGCGATCGCGGGACTTTGCAACCCTGCCGGCAATGTGGTGGCCCTCATGCCGCATCCCGAGCGCACCCCCAATGGTGCGCCCTACTTCGCTTCGATGAAGCGGTGGATTGAAGGGAAGAGGTTGCAGAAGCTGGAGAAGTTAGGAAAGCCTGAGAGGTTGGCAGGAGGGGAGTGGGCTGTTCCTGCGCGGATCGTTCGTCCGGTAGAGATCTTCGTCGGCACGATTATTACGAACAACGAGGAGCGTACCGTGGAGCAGGCGGCGCACCGCAGTGTTCCCAGGCTTAAGCTGTTGCAGCTCAAGTACATCGCGCCCAAGCGCGCCAAACCTGAAGAGCTTCTGTCGCGGCTCTCGTTCTTTAATCCCAACAAAGAGACAGCCATGGTGCGGCAGAATGGCGCATTCTACCGTTGGGACAGTGATGCAAAGCAGCTCCTCAAGAGTGAAAAATCACCGTTGGCAGATGCGACCGTGCTCCTGCGCAGAGACGAGCCTGATACGGGTGGCGCAGCATTAGGGAAGGGGAGTGAGACGGGTATTTGCTACGTCTGCCGTGGCGTTGCCGAGCAAGAGCTTCTTAAGCGTGAGGTGCTCGAAGTCTTCGCCAATCCGCATGCGAGCTCGTTAGAAAGATTGTCATCCTGAGCGTAGTCGAAGGGTGACAATTCGATGTATGGTTCGTTCCTCGACTACGCTCGGAATGACATGCTCACCATAACAGTGCTATGCCTTCCCAAAGAATCATCCTCCTCGCGCACAATGTTCGCTCCCTCTGGAACGTGGGATCGCTCTTTCGTACGAGCGATGCGTTTGCTGTCGAGAAAATCTACCTGACGGGTTACACGGCGGTTCCACCGAGGCGTGAGATCAGCAAGACAGCTCTCGGTGCCGAAGAGAGCGTTTCATGGGAACAGTGCGAGGATCCGAAGAATGCGATTCAGAAACTCAAAAAGCAGGGCTACGCAATCGTGGCGTTGGAGCAGGCGAGGGGAGCCGTGGATCTCAAGAAATTTGCATCTCCTCCAAAAGTTTGCCTGATTGCCGGGCACGAAGTACTGGGCGTGCCGAAAGAGCTCCTCAAACTCTGCGATGCAATCGTGCATATTCCCATGCACGGCAAAAAAGAATCCCTCAACGTGGCTGTTGCTGCGGGGATAGCGCTCCATCACTTACGGTCGTCATCATGTTGATGGTTCCTAAGAAGGTCGAGATGGAAATCCTCCAAAGTGTTCGCGGTACGGTTCGGCATGCTCAGGGCGATCGCCGATTTCTTCAGCAACGGGAAGGTATGCAAGATCTGTCTGCATTGCCAAAAACATGTGATATCTCGCCTGTTCAATCGTGTCTCCTATCCCTCGGCAGCTCAGGGCCTTCGCTTCGAATTTGCTCCCTTCTTTCTTTGAGAAGCGGATGTCGAACGCCTTGATGACCGTGTGACCCGCCACGACTTGGCCGGGATTGATACGTTCAGAAGGGAGAGCTGTAGAGACCATGGATAATTGAGAATGGGGCACATAGTACCAACGTATCAAGAAAAGGGCGGAGAAAACCGCCCATTTTTCAGTGGAGCTATACATCAGCGTACTTTCTGAATCTTGGACCACTTGGTGGCCACCACCGCGCCGTAGGCGAACAGAATGGTTACAAGACAGACCATCCAGCCGACAATCGGAATGAGTGCAACGATTTTGAGTGCAACGTAGAAGAGCACGCTCACAAGCATGATCATGGGCTTGCCCCACTTGTATCCGCGCCGCAGTTCCAGTGTGCGCGTGAGCACGATGGCCGTGACGGGCTTGGCAAAGACGATCGCAAAGGAGTACATCGTAGAGATGAACAGCGCGACGGGAATGCCGATGATCGAGATCAGAAAGAGAAGGGCCGCAACGGGTGTAGCCGCAAAGAAGAGGAACCCGTAGAGGAAACTCGTCCACGTTTTCTTCGAAAGAAACTTGGCGGCATCCATGAAGAAGCTCTTCGTGAGCAGTACCAAAAGTACGATCACGAGAGCAGCCGAGAAGAGTAAGAATCCTCCAATGCCGATAATCGTCGCCAGAATACCGGCGCCCGCCACTTTTCCTGCCCCGTCGAATTTCTTCTCTCGCAGGGGTTGCAAATCGGGATCGAAGGTCACTTTGCCGCGAATCTGCGTACCTGCATCGGCAAATTGTTTATCGCCCATCTGGCTCCAGTACTGCACGTCGCGCATGAGTTTGGCTCCCGGATCGAGCGTGATGGTCTTTGCCACGAGCAGCGCGGAGCCATCGACGGAGTTATTGATCGTGATGTTTTCCGCCTGAATGTCGACATCGCCTTTCACCATGCTTCCCAGGCGTACCTGTCCGCCGCGTACCTGTACATTCCCGCCGACAGTGCCGCCAAGATTGATGTCTCCGCCTCCGACAATCAAATCACCCTTCACCGAAGACCCGTCGAGCAGTGTTACGGTTCCGCCCCCTGCCACGAGATCTCCGCCGATCGTGCCGTGCAGAACCAGGTTGCCTCCCGCGATACGCAGATCACCACCAATGTTTCCATCCACGAAGACCGTGCCGCCTGCCGCAAACAGGTCTTCTGCAATCGATGTCTTCACGAAAACAGTGCCGCCTGCCGTGATCAAATCTCCCTGAATCGGCTGATCAATGGTCACCTGACTGCCCACGATGTAAGCATTGTCATTGAGCGGGGCTGTGACCTTGACCGTTTCGCCCGCCTTGAATGTTGCAGCAAGTGCGGGCAGCGTGAGCGTCGACAGCAGGGCCGTGAGGAAGAATGAAGAGAACAGTCGTTTCATGTGAAGAGAGGGGAACGTATTGACTACGGATTGTACGATGCATTTCCGGAATGTCACTTGTGCTCAGAAATGAAACAAAGTGAAGTAGAGGAGCGTCGAAATGACTATGCATGTTGCAGATACGGCGTGTGAAGCTTGTTTAGCGCGAGCGCTTTGCCTACACTTTCGGCGCCTATGCCGATCGAACTTTCGAGCGCAGAGATCAGTCTTGCTGAGAAGCTTTCAGAGCACGCGCAAGATGCGTGTGCACTCGTGGATTTGAAGTGTCAGAAGTGCGATCCCAAACATTTCTATCTGACGGTGCATCGCTACTACGGTCGTGTGCAGGGGATGACCGCCGAGGTGGATCGCTGCATTGACTGGTGTATGAGCAAGGGGAAACTCATCTTCACTGCACAGCGGTTCAGCAACTGGTGCGCGAAGAAGGCGCAGTGGGACAGGCAGGAGCAGATCAATCGGTCGGAGAAGGAAAAACTGCAGTCGGGCACGGAGTATCAGAAGGCCGATTATGAGCGGCGGTTTACGCGGTAGCGGTGATTTGTTCCCGCAGGAACGGGAATGTTGTGAAGCCGGCGCCTGCATTGATGTGCCCTCCTCCTCGGACGAGCGTCACTCTGGTTTCGAGATGCCTGGCCAGTGCTTGTGCTTGCGACAGCTTAATGAAGGGATCGTTATCGGAATGAAGAACGGAAAAGTGTTTGGAGTTTTTTCGAATCGTCTTCCAATCGTAGGGAGGCACGGTGAATGTTTTCATTGGCGGATCAAATTGGTTGCCCATCACGCCCCACACCGAAGCGACGAGAAAAGAGGCACGTACCGGTTGCCGCACTTTTTCCAGCAACCGCAGAGCGAAGGCGCCGCCCAGGCTGTGACCGACGAGGATACTTTGATCGTTCAGTTGATCATTCCATTGCGAGAAATGTTCCATCCACTCGGTGAGGTCGGGATGATCGGAATGTGGAAAGTCAGGGACGATGACCCGAAAGCTCCGCGCCTTCAGTTGCTCCTTGAGCCACGGAAACCAGTTTTCCTGTGCGTTTCCGCCGACGCCGTGAAAGATGAATACTGTCGGAATCTTCATGGGATGAATGCAGTGCAGTTCACTGTTTCCTAGTGTATCCTCAAAGTGCCTACGGGGCGTAGCTCCCTCCTTCGCCCGCGTTCGCGGGACTTCGGAGAGCGGGCAGTTGGCTGTCGAGAATCGCGCATGCGAGGCGAGCAAAAAAACCGCCATAACACTCTAGCCCACGACGGATGGTTTTGATGTATCCTGTCTATAAGTCCGGGGCGTAGCTCAGTTGGCTAGAGTGCCTGCTTTGGGAGCAGGAGGCCGCGCGTTCGAGTCGCGCCGCCCCGACCATTCGACTCGCTTCGCTCGCTCATGGTCTTCGACCACCGTTCGAGTTGAGCTGGGTGAGCTCGACCATTCGATTCCGTTCCTCACGGAGCTACGTCGTGATAGGTTCCCCTGTGCAACTTCCATGAGGCGCGACGAGAAGTTTATCCCGAGCGCTGCCGAGGGAAGTCGCGCCGCCCCGACCATTCAAACTTCATTTTCCGAATATTCTGCTATACTTGGTTCGTTTTCCCCTAAAATCATGATTAAGAAGCCATGGCTCATCGCACTTCTCGTTGTCATTGTCGTCGTGGTCGGCTGGGCGTGGTCCGGCTATAACGGCTTCGTCGGGCAAGAAGAAAACGTCAAGAATTCGTGGGCCCAAGTCGAAACGACCTACCAACGTCGCATCGATCTCATTCCGAACCTTGTCAATACCGTCAAGGGCGCAGCGGATTTTGAACAGTCGACCCTGACAGCAGTGACAGAGGCGCGCACGCAGTGGCAGAACGCCGGAACGCGTCAGGATAAGCTCGAAGCTGCCCAGGGTATGGAAGGCGCTCTCGCCAGGCTTCTGGTGACCGTTGAGGCGTATCCGCAGCTCAAGGCCACCGAGGCCTACCGTGACCTCATGACGCAGCTCGAAGGCACCGAAAATCGCATTTCTGTCGCCCGCAGGGACTACAATGACGCCGTTCGGCAGTACAACGTGGCGATTCGCCGGTTCCCGGCAATGCTGCTGGCACGGATCTTCGGTTTTGCTCAAGAGACACCTTTTGAGGCAGTTGAGGGTGCAGAAATAGCTCCCACCGTTGATTTCACGCTCTGATGCGTTGTCGGCTTGTCCTTGCCGGCCTCACCGGTGTTATGGCGGTCTTCGGACTGGCACAAGGCGCTTCAGCATTGGATGTTCCTGCCAATGACGGATATGTAACGGATACGGCCGGCGTTCTCTCGGCTGCAGAGCAATCGGATCTGGAAGAAACACTTCGCGTGTATCAGCAGGAAACCAGTAACCAGATTGCCATTCTCATCGTCAATTCGCTCGAAGGTGAACCGATTGCGGATGCTGCCGTGCAGGTGGGACGCAAGTGGGGCGTGGGAACGAAAGAGAACGACAATGGCATTCTCATCCTCGTTGCCTACACGGATCGCGAAATCTTTCTCGCTACGGGCTACGGGCTCGAGGGTGCCGTACCCGACATTGTGACCAAGGGCATTATCGAAGAAGAAATCCTGCCTGAGTTTCGCGATGGAGATTACGCCGGTGGCCTGAAGGCCGGTATTGCGGCACTTGAGAAGCATATTGGTGGAGAGTACACGGCAGACCGGTACGATTCCGGCAGCACGGGGCCGGGAGCTTTTGCAGGCTTTCTCTTCTTTGCCGGAATTCTTCTCTTGCAGTGGCTGATTGCGTTTCTTGGCCGCTCGAAATCGTGGTGGCTTGGCGGGGTGCTGGGTGCCGTATGCGGGCTTGGTTTGGTTGTGATCTTCTCGTGGTGGTGGAGCATTCCGTTGCTCTTTTTCCTGGGATTGCTGATCGATTCTATCGCTTCGAAAACCTATCGTACGCGTTCTTCGCGACGGGGGCGTGGAGGAAAGTGGGGTGGGTGGGGATCGGGAGGATTCGGTTCCGGAGGAGGAGGCGGAGGGGGATTCGGAGGATTTGGAGGAGGCTCATTCGGCGGAGGGGGGGCAGGAGGAAGATGGTGATTTTCATGAGAGACACACCTACGGATTACGAACGATATGACGAACGAGATATGTATTACGATCTTCGCTTTCGTCGTGCCCAAGCCAGCCCTGCTGCAGAACCCATGGCGACAATGCTTAAGGTGGCGGGACCAGTATCGTTGAGAGGACCGTACGGAACGGATGTCTGCTGAGGGAAGTAGTATGACGAAATGGGCAGGGCAGAGCCTGTCGGTGCTCCTGTTATGGGATTCTCGGTGGGAAACGGAATCACTTGGGCATTTGCGGCATTTGTCGGAGCCGTGCCGCCGTCGACATAGACAGCGTAAGAACTGGATACGAACGCAGTGTTTGGAAGCGTGCGTGAGGGCTCATTCGATGGGTTGAAGGTCGGGGCGCCTGCAGTGAATGATGAAGTTTGAGCGAGTTCCGTCGTATGTATTGACGAAACGCTCGAACCTGCAGCAGGACGTAGCGGAGGGCGATTCACCGGAACAATCGTTCCACTCATCATGCTGAGCGGTGAAACGGATGTGCCTACCTCCCGCTGGCACAAACGGCTGCAGCCGTCTCCGCTGATCAGGTTGCCGTCGTCGCATTCTTCACCCATCTCACGAAGCCCATCGCCACAGAATTCGCTGAAGCAATTCATCGTACAGCCGTCACCGTCTGTGTGGTTGCGGTCATCACACTGTTCACTCGTATCTTTGATGCCGTCACCGCAAATGGGAAAACGACAATTAAAACGACAGTGATCGGGAATGTTGGCGTTGCCGGTGCCGGCATCGCACTCTTCGCCTTCATCGATGATTTGATTGCCGCAGACATACGTGAGTGAAAGGGCCAGTTCGCGGGTGCACTGTGCGGAACAACCGTCGTCGTTGGCCATATTGCCATCGTCACATTCTTCTCCGGCATCTTTGATATTGTCCCCGCAGCGCGGGAACACACAGTTTTGTCGGCACTGGTTGGGGATATTCGCATTATCAGCCCCGTTGTCACACTGTTCGCCGGCCTCCAGCAGGCCGTTGCCGCACCACGTGGCTGGCGGCGCAAAAGAGCTGGCCTGTTGTCGTTGCTCCGATTGGCAGTAGAAGGAGCAGCCGTCATTGTCTGCACGATTGCCGTCATCACATTCTTCGGCAGAGTCCTTTACGCCATCGCCGCAGTGGGGCGCCTGACAGACGGTGCGACAGCGATTGGCTTCGGTATCGGAATTCTGGTCGCCGGAATCACAAGATTCACCGTAGAGAGAATCAATAATGCTGTCACCGCATATCGGGAGTTTGCAGTCGATGCGACAGTGATTCGGCTGATTGCCGTTGAAATTGCCGTCGTCACATTCCTCACCCAGCTGACGATCAATGACACTGTCGCCGCAGCTCGGGAATGTGCAGTCCGATCGGCAGGCATCGGGGGTTTCGTCGGAATTTCGCGGCCCGTCGTCACATTTCTCATCCGCTTCCACCACACTGTTGCCGCAGATGTGATCCTGAGAGCACACGTCGCAGGGAATCTGGTTTCCGCAAAGATTCGTCCAGCCGTATTTTTTATGAATGCTGCCGTCGTACGGGGATTCGAAAATGGGCGTCGCCTCCGCAGCCGATAATGTTTCGAGTCGCTGAAGAACCGACATGAATGCTTCAAATTCCTGTTGAGCTGCCTCCTTCTGATAGATGAAGCCCTCGTCTAAGCAGCAGTAGACCAGTTTCTTGCCTGTTTCGGGATCGGGTTTCACTTGTGCACAGAGGCCGGCTTCCAGCCCGATCACTCCGCCCGGACCGACAGATCGCGCCGAGGAGCTCTGCTGAATGACGGCGGCCGATGAAGAGGATGAGGATTGCACGACGATAACGGAGGAAGACTGCTCGGTTGCAGATGAAGAACTCGTCGCGGCCGGCAGCGGTGATGCTACAGACGAGCTGGATGATGTGATGAGAACGGCGCCCGTGGAAGAGAGTGATGATGAAATTGAGCCCGTTCCGCTTGAAACCGAGCTCGTGAGCTGCCCTTGCAAACGAGGAGCCTGCGGGGGTTCCCACGTGAGAATGCCAATAAGCACTCCCAGCACGATGGTCGGAATGAATACGCGCCGGAGGAAAGAGGATGTCGTCATGGTGAAACAGATCAGGGTACCTGGTCACTCACCGCTTTCGCCTGCGACGCATCCAAGAGAATCCTGCCGCTGCGCCTGCTGCCATCACGGCAACAGCGGCCGGCCCGGTTTGCCCTGGAATCGATTGCGAACGCGATGTGGCGAGTGAATAGGCACGGAGAATCGCGAATTGCGAGGCCGGAGAAGACAAACCGCCACCCGTTGTTTCTCCCGGTTGCTCTGGTAGGCCAGGTTGCCCTGGAGTGAGGCCGCCGATGAGCGAACCGCCACCGGGAATTTCGAGCAGACAGTCGGCAGAGCAGCCGTCGCCACTTACGCGGTTGCCGTCGTCGCAGGCTTCCTGACAGCCTTTGATGCCGTCTCCACAGATGAAGTTCGTGGGAACGCAGGGAGGCTCTTTGCGGCATGAGCTATTGCATCCATCGCCAATCGTGCGATTTCCGTCGTCACACTCCTCTCCGGCTTCCAGGCGACCGTTGCCACAGACATTTCCGGTAGACGGAGCGCCGCCTTCGCGCAGACAGAATCGGTCACAGCCGTCACCATTCGCTGCGTTGCCATCGTCACACTGCTCGCCGCTATCCACTATCCGGTCTCCGCACTTCGGACGAGAGCAATCGATGCGACAGAGCGCATCAGGAGCGTTGCTGTTGAGTCGTGATCCTGCATCGCACTCTTCGCCCGGATCGAGAAGACCATTACCGCAGAAATTCAGGGTAAAGCGGCAGTTGGGGCCGCAGCCGTACGGAATGGATTGGTCGGGCTCACGCGAGAGCGAAGGCTCGCACTGCTCTCCAAGCGCTTGCTGAACGATGCCGTCACCACATGAGCCTTTTTCAAGGAAACACGTTGCAGAGCAGCCATCAAAGTCACGTCGGTTGCCGTCGTCACACTCCTCACCCGAATTGAGGAAGCCGTTGCCGCAGTCTTTCGTTCCGGTGATGATCGTAGATTCGAGGCGACATGCCGGATCGCATCCGTCACCGGACTGCTGATTGCCATCGTCGCACTGTTCATAGATTTCCTTCAGGCCGTTGCCGCACTCGGGCAGGCCCGTAGAAGGCTCTCTGCGGCACGAAGCGTTGCAGCCGTCTCCAATCATCTGGTTTCCGTCATCACATTCTTCGCCGGGTTCGAGGATGTTGTTCCCGCACACGTATGATCCCGGAACGTAACCCTGACTGCTGGAGCTCCATCCCCATGGGCGTTCGATCCTGCATGAGCTCGAACAGCCATCGCCATCCGTGGTATTGAGATCATCACACTCTTCAGAGTATTCGATGATGCCGTTTCCGCAGAACGCGATGGTCTGCTCTCTCGTGCAGGATGGGGAACATCCATCACCGGCAGTGCGATTACCATCGTCGCATTCCTCCGGAGACTCCACACGGTTGTTGCCGCAGACACGCGGAACTTCAATATTGCAGAATCGATCGCAGCCATCGCCATCCCACAGGTTGCCGTCGTCGCACTGCTCTCCGGAGTTCAACACACCATTGCCGCAGAAGGGAGAAGTGCTACTAGAAGAGTAGGAGTAGGAATAAGAATAAGAATAAGACGATGCCGATGACTGTATGTGCGTGGAGGAACGGGAGGAACTAGTGATCCTCTTACATTGCAGAGAACACGTGGGATCGGAGGCCGAGTCGAACACGCACTGATATTCCTCGTAGCAGTTGAAGTCGGCTGAGCAGAATACCGCCGGCTTGGCGGAACACACACCCGCGACGCATGGACCGCGGAAGGCCGTACAGTCACTGTTGCCACTGCAACGATTTCCTGCAAAGTCTCCTGCGCCACAGATACTGCCGTTGTCGCAATCCTCGCCGATTTCAAGCAGGCCGTTGCCGCACTGGCGTGAGTGGCTGGCTGAAGAGGAGCGGGACGAACGACTACTGCTGTAGCAGGCATCGCAATTTCGACACCGGCCATCGGGTAGCAACTCACCGTCGCGGCAGAAGTACTCTCCTGTTTCTTCGTTGTAGACAGAATTTTCAAACTTACAGCATTCCGTCTGACTACTGCGACTGCTCCGGCTGCTGCTGTAACAGGCATCGCAATTGCGGCAGCGACCATCGGGTTGCAGTGTGCCGTCTCTGCAGAAGATTTCACCCGTTTCACCGTTGAGGATGGGGGTGGAGTATTTGCAGCAATCTCCCAGACTGCTTCCTCCGCTTCCCCCGGATCCACCACTCGATTGGCTGCCACCGCTGGATTGCACACTGACACCGCTTGATTGACTGCTCATTCGCGACGAAGACTGCGAGCTTCGCTTGCATCTGTTGGAGCACGAAGGATCGGCGAGAGTGTTGTAGACACACTGGAAGAGGTCGACGCAGTCCCAATCGCTGAAGCAGGGGAGTCCGTCGCTGCACCAGCCCGACTGACACTCTCCTTGAGGTTCAAAACAATCGGCATTCGAGTAACAGGCCTGGAACTGACGGGGGCCCGCCTGGCACATGCCGCCATTGTCACAGTCTTCGCCCATATCAATGCGGCCGTTGCCACAGCTGGCGGAGCGGGAGGATGCAGAGCTGCGTGAACATAGGGAACCGCAGGAGCTCTGTCCTGATCCTCCACTTCCACCAGAGCCACCACTACTTCTGCTACTACTGCTGTAGCAAGAGCTGCAGTCACGGCAACGTCCGTCATTTTGGAGCTCGCCTTTCTTGCAGTACCAATCATCGGTTTCTGCGTTGTACACGGAGTTCTCGTACTTACAACATTCATTGATGCTACTGCTTCGGCTGCTGCTGTAGCAGGCGCTGCAGTCACGGCAACGCCCGTCATCCTGCAGCGTACCGGCCTTGCAGGAAAGGTCACCGGTTTCGGCATTGAAGATGGGTGCTTGGTACTTGCAGCACTCGCCGTAGCTGCTGCTTCCACCCGATCCTCCCGAACCACCACTGCCACCGGATCCACCACTGCCGCCTGATCCTCCTGAGCCGCCGCTACCACCCGATCCTCCCGAACCACCACTGCCACCGGAGCCGCTACTGCTCTTACTCGATCCTCCTGAGCTCTTGCTACTTCGGCTACTACTACTCTTTGACGAAGAACTTCGTGAGCTGCGTTTGAAACTACTCACGCTGCTTCCGCCCCCGCTTTCTTTACTTCTAGCACTCTTTGACAAAGAACTTCGTGAGCTGCTTTTGGAACTACTCTTTTTGCTGCCTGCTCCTCCGCCACTACTGCTACTTTTTATACTGGATGAACGACCAGGTGTGCTGATTCGGCTGCTCGATACACGACTGACACTCGCTCTACTGGCGCTCTGCGAGCCTCCACTGCCCCCACTGCCTCCGCTACCACCACTTCCGCCACTTCCGCCACCGCCACCGCCGCCACCTGCGCTGCCGCCACTTCCTCCGCCTCCACCAGGGTCACCGCCTCCTCCTCCGGGCATTCCGCCACCGGGCATGCCTCCTATACCTCCCGATGGGAAGGGTGTGTCGTCAGAGAGGTCACCGGTCCGGGGTTCGCGAACCGGATAGGTTTTACAGTGGCCATCTACACACCACATTTGGTTGCCTACATTCTCGGGAGGATCGGTGCCGAGCGGGCCGGGGGCAGCTTCTTTCTTACCGCACACCTGCGTGTTGTGGTAGGTACGTGTTGTAGCACACTGCCCAGCGCTGAATGCACAATTGGGGTCGGGGTCTAAAGGAGTACCAGGAGGGACTCCTTCCGGTCTCACGGCTACACACGGCTTTTTATGACCCAGTGCGTCAAAGTAATAGCATGTGCCGCTCTTACAGTCTCCACTTATGCTGCACCTCCCAGCGGGAATGCCGTTAGCTTTGGCTGCTTCGGTGGTTCCATCCGCTTCTACGCATTGTCGCAGTCCGCATTCAGCACCCTCTTCCGTTACAGCAGGATGATCCTGCGCTGCCCATACGTCAGGAGCTATGCAGCCGGCAGGGCCGGGATTATTTACTATGACTTGCGCTAGCAGAAGTGAGGCGAGCAGGGGTGAGAGAACATCATCGGGTCCTTGAGCGGTCAAATTTCCGTCTTCATCGTACGGTCCATTCTCAATGGGAAAGTTGATGTCTTGCCCGCCGCCGACTCTGAACTGCGGGTAGTCGGTATCGCGACCGATCTGCAGCGGGCAGGCCGCAAACTGATGCTCCGCATTGTCCAGAGTGGGAGATTCTCCGGGGGCAACCCCTGCTTTCGGAATGAGATATTTCAAGCCGAAGATCGTCTGTTTCGTCATGGGTTCGCAAACGTGCCCGGCCCCCCCGCCACCACCTCCGACTTGTGCGGTGAGTACGGAGGCAACGAGGGTGGTCGTAGCACGCACAACTCCTCCTCCCCCTCCTGTGGTTTGGAGCTTGAGGCAACCGTTTGCAGCCAGCATGGCTGCTTCTTCTTTCCTGATAGTACTGCATTTTGTAATCTTACAGTCGGCGCGACAGCTGCTTCCATCCACCTGCTTATCCCATGCCTTGCTCCACGGAATTGGCTTAAAATCCAGTTTTCGAGCATTGGTTATACTACGCGGAATATTTACAAGACCGTTGCCGCACATCTCTCCTGTACAGCCGGGAGCCTCATCGACGGATTGTGCTTGAGGGTCATCTGTATTTGCTTTGCCCTCGTCGCATTCCTCTCCTAGTTCTGCCTCGACCGCACCATTACCACAGGTGCCTGCGCAGGCCATTGGCGAGCCGCTCTCGTCGGTTCCTCCACCTTCGCTCTCGCAACGAGCTTTTACGCCCTCGGTTAGCTGCTGCACTTCGGCGAGGTACCAGTTGCCCGGGGTCCTGTCCGGAAGGCCGTAACACGTATCGGCGCTTACAAGAGCGTCACATCTCATGCCGCCCTTCGAGTCTGTGGCGACACAGCAGTATCCTTTGGGATCGATTTTGTCACAGATGACGTAGTAGGCGTTGCTCGACGAAGAGGATGAGTCGCTGCTGTCGGAACTGTCGGAGCTCTGCCCGTCTGACGATCCGCCGCCGCTACTTTGCGAAGAATCCTCGCTACTGTCGGAAGAACCTTCACTGCTCTCAGATCCCCCTGATGAGGAGCCATCATTCGCACTGGAACTTCCGCCGACAACCGATGCTCCACCGCCACTGCTTGCCGAACTCTCTCTAGAAGATTCACTCGATTTTCCTGAAGACTCACTTGAGTCGGAGGATTGGCTTGTATCAGATGATTCGCTCCCGCCGCTGCTTGCGCTGGCACTCGGGGCCGAACCTCCCCCGCCACC
Organism: Candidatus Peregrinibacteria bacterium CG1_02_54_53; assembly: GCA_001872575.1. Lineage (GTDB taxonomy): Bacteria > Patescibacteriota > Gracilibacteria > Peribacterales > Peribacteraceae > Peribacter. Next base: position 27,059 of record MNWP01000013.1, read on the forward strand.
CGATGCCCTACTTCCGCTTGAGCCGGTGCTGCCGCCTGAGCCCTCACTTCCCTCACTTCCTCCACCTGTACTGCCCGTACTGTCAGCCGATGAGCCGGCGCTTCCGCCTCCCGTGATGAGGTCGATGTATTTATTACACTCATTACAGCTTATTTCGGTGCAGTTGGATTGAAGCCAACCTTCGAGATCGCCTCCCTTCGCTGCGTCGTAACCTTGCAGCAATGACATAAGGCCCTCGTATGCGGCATTGGCTTCGTTGGGGTCGGTCGATTTCATTTGCTCCAAGAAATCGGCCTCCTCTTTTGCACAGCAGTACACATTTTTATTGCCTGCTTCTTCGGGCGAGATTTCTTCTTTCGCTGCAATCGCTGATGCATCGCATTTACAGTGGAAGACGTGTGTCCCGGGTGGACACTCTGTCACGTTCACCAGTTCGGCGAAGAGATTATCGTTTCTTTTGGCGTTTTGCGTGACATTCTGCTGCAGTACGAGAACCAGCACGATACCGAGTGCGATTCCGACGGTGATGCGTCCCAACAGTTGTCGCATGATTATGCGTAAGACTACCAGTGCTCTGCTGCACTACGCACATGAGTTTCCTTGCATTGGTTGCATTCGATTGCGTATTGATTTTCTTATGTCCTCGTTGGATGTGAATGTTATTCATCGACAGGTTTCTCTGCAGTCAAGCTATGGGGACTAGGCGAGTTCATCAAGTTCTCGTAGTCTTGCCCGCGTATGATGGAATCTCAGGATCGGTCGAAGGTCTGGTTCATCGTTGCACTCTGCCTGCTTACGCTGGTGGGAGGCTATTTCTTCGCCGAATGGTTGATCGGCGGGCGAGAGCAGTTTCGCGGCGCTGCGCCCGAGCAACCACCCGTTCCGCTCATCGCTCCCATCGCACAACCTCCGTTAAAGGAGTACGAAGACATTGCGCAGTACACGGGTGGCAAACCCTTACCGACCGAGCCGGATCTTTTGCTCTTTCTCACGGATGTAGAGTCAGATGAGCACATTCTGGGTGACACCCGGACGAAGATCACCGTGGTGGAATACGCGGCACTGACCAGTCTTTACACACAGCTCATCCATCAGAAGATGCACGAGTTTTTCGATGCCAACAGTGACCGTATTCACTGGGTGTTCCGTCACTATCCTGCCACCAATAACGAGAACGATTATCGTTCGGGCATCGCGACGGAATGCGTTGCCGAGCAGCTGGGGAATGATGCTTTCTGGTCGTACCTCGACCTGCTCATGAAGGAGCGCGGCAGCCTGCTGCCATTCGATTTGCTGGTCTCGCGCGGAGGGCAGGTCGGGGCGGACGAAACGCAACTGCGTACGTGTATTGAGGCAAGAGAACTCTACGATCTCGTGATCGACGACAAGAGGTACGCAGAAGTCGACACGCAGATCTATGTTTCTCCTTCATTCGTCTTTCTCAATAATGAGACACAGTCGATGCGCATCGTCGAAGGCATCAATACGCTGGAGTACATGCAGGCGGTGCTCGATGACGTTGCAAAATAGTCGCACAAAAAAACCTCGGAAAGTGGATTTTGCAGGGGCAGTAGCTGCTCCAGGCTCCTATCGATTTTCGATTGAGCCAACCACTTTCCGAGGCCCCGATCAGAGAAGAGGAGAGAGAACGAGAGAGCAGAACGTGCATCTCGTCAGATTCCGCGGCGGCAGAATCCACCATGATGGGTGAGCCCGCTCATCGATCCCTTCCGAGTCCGGAAGGCTCTTCTCCGTAATTCGTGCAGACGCGCCATCGCTGTCTGCTCAGGCGAAGCATCCTCAATCCGCCGACAATCGTCAACGGATCGGCTGACCTTTTCGCTCATTCTTGCTAATCTGTCCCTATGCGCTTCAGCGCCCTGCGTTCACAGCATCGTATTCTGGCCCTTCGGCTCACTCCGCTTCGCTCCGTTCGCTCAGGGCGACAATGGGTTTCTTCCCCCCTCAGCACATGATGCGCTGTCGCTTCTCCGGCATTCTCTCGCAGAGACGCATTGTCGGGGGGGCGGCCGTGCTCGCCGTTACCCAGTTTTCGGCGTCGTTCGCCGGCCTTGTCCGCGACAACCTGCTCAATCGCACTTTTCCCGGGCTTTCGGTGGTGGATGTGTACGTTTCGGCATTTCGGCCAAGTGATCTCATTTTTCAGATGACGATCATGGCGGGGTTCTCGGTGGCGCTGGTGCCTTTGCTTGCGCGCTACGAAGCACAGAAGGATCGTCACGCGATGTCGAAGCTGCTCAACGGTGTGGTAACGGTTGCAGCAATCGTCTTCGGCCTTCTCGCGTTGCTGTTGGCAGTAGTGTTCCCGTGGGTCGCACCAGTGTTCACGCAGTTCGAAGGAGAAACTCTCGCGCTTTACATCAATTTTGCACGCATCGCCCTGCTCACGAATTTTCTCTTCGTCTTCGGCAACGCGTTCGGCCAGTACCTCAACACCATCCAGCGGTTCTGGATGTACGGCCTCACGCCGGTGCTCTTTACGCTCGGCACCATCGCCGGAACGGTTTGGCTTACGCCCGTCATCGGATCGTATGGCCCCATTGTCGGCACGCTCGGCGGTGCTTTGCTGTACACACTGGTGCGATTTGCGGCGATTGTGCGTGCGGGATACAGATTTGCCATCACCTGGTGGCACCCCGATCTTACGGAAATGGGTTTGCTGATGCTTCCGCGCATGCTGGCGCTGGGCGCACTGCAGGGAGAACTGCTCATGTTCGACCGTATCGCCTCGGGCCTCGGTATCGGTTCCATCGCGGTGAACGCCTATGCGCGAAACTTTCAGGCGGTGGTGGTGGGCGTGACCGGTATGGCACTGGCACTCTCACTCTTCTCACCTTTGAGTCAGGCTGCCGCCCGTAACGAGTGGGCCAGGTACAGACAGTATTTAAAGCGTGGAATTCTGTGGATGCTCCTGCTCACCATCCCCGGTGCGATTGCTCTCGTGTTTCTCACACCTATGGCCGTGTGGCTTATTCACCTGAAGGCGACGTTCGTGCCGGTGTTCTTTACGTGTCTCGCCCTCTACGCACTCAGTATTCCATTCGAAGGCTTAAACCACCTCCTGACGCGGGCGTTCTACGCCACGAAGCACACCACGATTCCCGCAGTGCTCACAGTGATCAACGGCGTGATCGCCATTGTTCTTTCATGGACGCTTGCTCCGCGTTTGGGGGTTTTCAGTCTGGCACTCGGTTACTGCGTGGGGCACATCGTTGAAATGGCGGGATTACTCGTGCTCTTCCCTCGTGAAGTGCAGAGTGTGCGTGAGGAATTTTGATGTGTCTTCACATCTGAATCGTGAAACTTTTCTGGTAATCTTCCGGTTCATCTTTTGCCAAAACCTCCTCCACGCGAGCGCCATTCGGTCCGCGTTGGCACCACTGTTCAAATTTCTGCAGTGCGGGCGCCGTGCCTTCGATGTGCATCTCCAGCGTGCCGTCGCTGTTATTGCGTGCCCATCCGACCAGATGCAGATCCTTTGCCTTGGCCTGTGCTTCGGCACGAAAACACACACCCTGCACAAGCCCGGTTATGAGAAGGTGACGAGCGGGCAATCGTAGAGTGGAACAGAAATTACTTTTTCTTCACCTGTGTGAAGTCCAGTTCGACGGGAGTTTCGCGATCGAAGATCAGCACCATGACGGTGAGTTTGCCCTTGTTGACGTCCACGGCCGAAACGGTGGCCTCGTAGTTCTTGAAGGGCCCATCGATGATCACCACCAAATCGCCGATCTGGAAGTCGGATTTGTACTTCGCCTCCTGTTCACCGACTCGGCGTTCGATCACGCCGAATTCCTCGGGCGTGACGGATACCGGAATGTTGCCCGAGCCCACGAAGCCCGTCACATTGGGAGTATTGCGTACGAGATACCAACTCTCGTCGGTTACCGTCATGTCGACGAGCACGTAGCCCGGAAACAGTTTGCGTTCTTCTTCCACGGGTTCACCTTTCTTAAAGGTCAATTGTTTCTCTTTGGGCACGCGAACATCGAAGACGTAGTTCTGCATGCCAAAGGACTCGACGCGCTGCAAAATGGCCTGGCGAACGGCATCTTCGTAGCCTGCGTAGGTATGCACAACGTACCAGTTTCGACCAGCGTTGGGATCCTGTTTGCCCATAGGGATTTACGTAAAAGAGAGAAGGAGCGTCACGACGCGCGAGAGCGCGAAGTCAACGACGCCGAAAATAATCGCCGTTACCATGACGAATACCATGACGATCAGTGACAGACGGACGGCCTGCTGGCGGGTGGGCCAGCGGACATGATGGAGCTCTTCGAGAGCGCCACGGATGTATGCAGAAGTCTTCTGGAACATTGCGTTGCTTAGAAGAAAAAACCCCGGAGGGGACAGGCACAGTATAGCGGCATTGAAGGGCTGTGCAAGCGATTAGAAGCCATATTCGTGGGGTTCCATTGCGTGGGCTTTGCCGAGGGGGAGAGCGACGAACCACACGCGTCCCTTGATATCCTGCTTGGGAACGTACGGAGTGGGCTCGTTGAGTGTGTTGCGGAAGGAGCGTGAATCGAGACTGCCCAGACGGTTATCGCCCAGGAGAAAGAATTGCTCTTCGGGAACGGTGTAACGTTTTTCGTCGCCGCTTCCTGCGGCGCCCACGAAGGTGTGGTTCTGGTTGCGATCATTGAGGTAGGGCTCATCGAGCTTGTGGGCGTCTCCGCTGCGATCGACACGTACGAAGACCTCACCGTTGCGAATAAGAATTTCGTCGCCCGGGAGTCCGATGATGCGCTTCACGTAGTATTTGCTGTGATCCGCATTGGGCGGGCGAAATACCACAACGTCGCCTCGTTCGGGGGTGTGAATAAAGTACACAAGTTTGTTGATAACGATGTACTGGCGATTCTCGAGCGTATCGATCATGGAGTTACCTTCCACCTGAAACGGCGAGACGAGAAACGTACGAATGGCGGCGACCACGGCCACGATAATGACGATGTTCAGCAGAACGTCGAAGAAGTGGAACCACAGAGTGACGGGCTTCTTACTCATCTGGCGCAGTATAGATCAGCTCTGTGCGTTTGTGTAGGCGTTTGGAGGGGGAGAACCGAAGATACCGACGAAACCGACGAAGTATTGCATGTGTTCTGCTCCTTGGCATCCTCGGTTTCTTCGGCTTCTTCACGTCTGCTACACTGCGGCCGTGCAGTCCCTCGTTGCCACACTCAATCGTTGGTTCTTCCAGAAGCATCTGGAAGACGATGAGGAAGTACGCGAGTACGTGCACACGCACTGGCGTCTGGGACTCAAGCACTTATTCTGGCCCACCGCCGCATTCATTTGTTCCTGGGCTTTTCTGGTGATCGCTCCGTTTCTCATGATCTTCTACGTTGTGGCGGTGACCGGCACACTCTCGTTGATCTGGTGGGCGCGCAATTTTCTGGATTACTTTCTCGATGCCTGGCTGATCACCGATCAGGCCATTATCGATGTGAAGTGGCATGGGTGGTTCCATCGCACTGCTACGAAGATTCTCTTCAGTGACATTCAGGGTGTCAGTTACGAGATCAAGGGCATTTCCGGTACGTTGTTGCGATACGGCACCATCACCGTGGAGAAAGTCTCGACCGGCGGCACGATATCTCTCGATAACGTGTCGCGACCTCGACTCGTTGCGGCGGCGATTCTGCGCACGATGGAGGAGTACCTTCACAGCAAGAACATCAAGGATGCGAAACATATTCAAGAGATTCTCTCGGGCGTGGTCAGTCGCGAAATCTCACTTGGAGAACTCAAATCGCGTAAAATCACCGTCAAACCATGAGTGGTACGTACGGACTCCTCTTGCTGGCTGCATTCGCATTGCTGAGCCTTTCGTACGTCGTGTGGATGATGCGTCGTCGCAGTACCAAGATCCCGCAGAAGCAGAAAGAGCCTTTGCGAACAGCGTGGAACGAGGCCATCAAGCGGCGTGATTCGGCCCGCAGAGTGCTTGAGGGCGAGAATGTCTGTGATGCCGTGCTCAAGGCGTTGGGTTACTCGGGCACGTTTGCCGAGAAGCTTCAGCAGGCAGGGCCCCGGCTCGATCGCGTCGATGACATTTGGAACGCCCACCGACTGCGCAATCGCATTGCACACGAAGTGAATATTCGTGTTTCGGCTGCACAGAGCGATCGCGCACTGCAGGCATTCGCGAGGATTGTTCATCGTTTTCTCGGCTGAGTGCCGCTTGTGTGGGCTTTGCCGATTCCGCTGCTACACTCTCGCCCATGAAGCCTTCTCTCGTCATCGTCGGCCTCGGCAATCCCGGCGGTACCTATGAGCAGACACGGCACAACGCGGGTTTTCGCGCGCTCGATATTTTACGGCAGACGTATGGAGGAGGGGAGTGGAAGGAGCGTGCCAAGGCGCTCTCTGCCGTGTCAGAGATCCATATCGGCGAAGTGCCGGTTTTACTGGCAAAGCCAACCACGTTCATGAACCGGTCCGGCGAGGGTGTGCAGAAGCTCGTGAGTTTCTATAAACTCGATCCCAGCTTTCAATTGCTCGTGCTCAGCGATGACTGTGATTTACCACTGGGCGAGCTTCGGTTTCGCAATCAGGGAGGGCCCGGTTCGCACAACGGACTCAAATCCGTCGTGGAATACGTGGGGGAAGGATTCCCGCGTATTCGCATCGGTTTAGGGTCGTCGCCTGCCGGCGAGGATCTGGCCCAGTGGGTGCTCAGTGTTCCGCCAGAAGAAGAGCGTAAAACACTGAATACTGCTTTTCAACAGGAGCTCCCTAAACAAGTGGAGGAGTTTGTCATCGGGCCTTCTCACTAGAGGCCGAGCGTTATACTGGCCCAAACATGCAGCTCTGTTGTAGATTCGAAAATATATCATTGGAAATATGCGCGAAGCAGCGGGGCCCGCGGACCCCGCTGCTGAAGCGCAACAATTGAAGGGAAGGGTGGAACGTTGGAGGGAAACCGCTTAGGTTGCCCTCCCACGATTCTCTAGAATCCGAGGAGAAGTTTCCTGCCCAGCAGTCCTCCGCCGCTGAGTCCTGTTGAGAGGAGGATAAGCCACGTGAGAGCGGGAATGCCGGCATCAGCTTCGCGCTTCTTGGGTGTGACCGGCTGCAGGTATGCGGACGTATCGGCCGGCGCAGTCATGAACCGGCTGAGCAGACCCGTCTGCGGGAAGTAGCGAATGATGTGCACCTGCTCGGTATCCGTTGCGTTGCCGTTGAGAATCTGCACCGAGTTGCTCACGGTCTGACCGTGCTGCAGCGCATCACTCAGTCGAACGCGGTAATGAATCAATCGTGTGGCATTGGCACCCAGAGTTCCCAGATCCCATCGAATGGATCCGCCGCTCACCGAGCCGCCATCGGCGTACTCAACGGTCATGTCACCGGATGAGAAGGTATCTTCAACGGTCACCGGACCAACCGCCACGTCACTCTGATTCCGTACGGCGATGGTGTAGGCGATGATACTGCCTGCCTGCGCCTCACTGCGATCGGCCTGCTTATCGATAGTGAGGTAGCCGCCCGAAGGTGGGGGAGGCGGTGGAGGCGGGGGAACATCGCCGCCGTTTACGTACGTGTTCTCGCTGTCCTGCGTGCTGCAGGCGAAGGCATTGGACCGAATGGTCACGCCTTCACTGCCGTAGCGAACGCGCACCGAAGTCGTGAATGTAGAAGTGGAGTACCCGCCGATGGAGATGTCGTTCCAGCGGATGGTGTTACCGGCGTCACTATTACCGCCGCTCGTGGTCGAGAGCACGTCGACATTGCTGTCGAGCGTCTGCGTCAGATCCACGTCGTTCACCGTCGTACCGTTGTTATTGCGCACTTCGATGGTGTACGTATAGACGTCTTCGGGATCGACGGGATCTTTCGAGTCCGTGAGCGTGATGCTCAGGTTGCATGTGCTGCTGCTGGAACTCGAGCTGCTCGAGGAGGAGCCCCCTGTATTTACTGTCGTCGTATCTTGTGCTGTGGCGGAGCCGGCGATGGCGATATTCGTGAGGATGGTACCGTCACTCGTCGTGGAAGATACGGTCACGATGACGATAATGGTCTTACTCACGCCTGCACCGAGGCTGGGGATCGTCCACAGCACCGTTGCACCGTTGAGCGTGCCGCCATCAGAGGAGGTCACGTAGGTCACTCCGCCGGGCAGAGCATCGGTCACCTGTACGTTCGTTGCCGTATAGGCCGAGGTATTTGTCACCGTAATCTGGTACGTCAGCGATTCACCCGGCAATACCGTCGTGCGACCATCGGTCTTTGAAATGGTGAATGTCGGCTGGGAACACTGCACGGTCGTGCTCACGGTTTGGCTCGTGTTATTCGCGCTGTTGGAATCGTTGGAGCTCGCAATCGTCGCTGTATTCGCGTACGTCGAGCTGCAGACCGCGCCTGCCGGAACCGTAAAGACGATCGTAAAGGACTTGGTCTGCCCTGCCGCGAGAGAAGAAATTCCGCAGAGCACCGATGTGCCACCGCCGTTTAAGGTGCATCCCGACGACGAAGCGGCATTGAAGGTGAGCCCTGCCGGAATCACATCCGTCACCGTCGCATTCTGCGCGGTTGCAGGACCGTTGTTGATGACGTTCACGGAATAGCTGATCGTTCCGCCCGGCAGCGTTGTGCTGGGGCCGGATTTCGTGATTGAGAGATCTGCACTCTGCGTGGTTGTCTGCACCGTCGTCGTATCCTGCGCAGAGATACCGGCAACCTGTGCACTGTTCGTCAGCACGGTTCCGTTCGCGGCACTGTCGCTCACTTGGGTCTGTACGACCAGTGTCTTCGTCGCTCCTGCGGCAATCGAGAGGCCGCTCCATGTCACGACACCGCTTGTGTGTACTCCGCCGTCCGTGGCACTGAGGAATGTTACGAGACCGGGCAGCGTATCCGTCACCGTGACGTTCGTCGCGGCAACCTGCGAGGTGTTGGTGACCGAGAGCAGATAGGTCAGGGTCGCACCGGGTACGGTGGTCGTCTGGTTATCGGTCTTGGTGATGGTGAAGGAAGCTGCCGGACACTGCACGGTCGTGCTCACGGCCTGACTC
>MNWP01000007.1 GCA_001872575.1 Candidatus Peregrinibacteria bacterium CG1_02_54_53
AGAGAGGACGAGTATGGAGACATGGAGTAAGGGGTGAGATGCCGTCTTTGAAAAAGCGGCATACCCTATGGCCGACACCAAAAAGTCAAGCTTTACCGCTTGCACATGCGGAAAATATGCTTTGGTTGTAGATCAGATTTAAGCGATGATTGTCGCATTCATGGACACGGAACGATCAGAGATTTTCCTCAGTCTGTAGCGTCATGCCGCACCCGGGCTGCGACGAACCGACCCAAAGGTGTGGTGATATGCGGTGGCACGGTAAGAGCGGGCCAATGCAAAGCGACATCCGGAAGGGGCTGCTTGGCCAGCCGGGGACTGGCGCACGAATGGCGATAGTGTCTCCCGGTCAATAAGTCCCATCGGCGCAATTCACATCCCCGCTCGTGCGTCTATTGTCGCGCCCAAGCGCACTCATTGGCGTCGCCTCGGCTGTCATCGCTCGCACGGCCGTGTGCGTGAGAGTGCGCGCTCCGTTCTCAAGAGCGAGCCGTAGTCCGGAGCGAGGATGAATCGCAGAACGGCACACGAGGAGCAACGCGGTGTGAGGAGCGCACGGAAAAAGCCCCCGATGGCGGATCACCGGGGGCTTGGTCTCAGCAGTCTATCGCTTTGTCGACGGTGGCATTCATCGCATCGCACAGGGCAGAGAACCCGTCCATCGCCGCGAGGGCCTCCTTGTTTCTGTGGGCCAGGCGGACGAAGGTGCGGCAAGCGGCCAGCAGGTGAGGCGCCGCGGCGATGAGGTGCGCGTCTTCCCGGACGCAGTGGGAAGCAATGATGACGGAATCGGCGTCGAAGACTCGCCAGAAGCCATCGGGGCCGACTTCGGCAAACCAGGAGGAAGGCGGGGGCACGGGCGGCGGAGTGTGGAAGGGCATGGGGAAGGAGGGGAAACGAATAGGGAAAGCCACGGCGGCGTTTGCTTCTACGGGTGTTTGTTGCACGAGCAGTCGGGATGGAATGTGAGGTTCATCTCTTTGATGTCGATGAAAGCGTTCCAGGCTTCGACCACCTCGCGGCTGATGTTGCGGTAGCGGTGGAGTCTGTCCCAGAGCTTGGAGTCGTCGTAGTCGCCGACGAGGACGACGGGATCACCCGCCCAGCGGCCGGCGATGGCCGTCTTGTCGGTCTCGTAGGTCGGGCCGTGGTAGTCTCCGCCGCCGCCCTCGGTGGACTTGCGGAGCAGCAGCGGGAAGATCGCGCCCCAAGGATTGGCGGACCATTCCCAGAGTTTGGCGACGCCGCCGAGGCACCAAGGGCAGACGTACTCGCGCTTCTTGAGATTCACGGCTTTGAAGTATTGGCCCATTGTTGAGAGGGGAAAGGAAGTAGAAGAAAAGGGGCGGCTGCCGCGAAGCCACCGCCTTGAAACGGTTCAGTAGTCGGACGGGAGGAGGGCGGTGATCGCGCCGCCTTCGCCGTCTTCGATAAACCACATCGGTTCGGGTTTTCCCGGGCAGGTGAAGACCTGCAGGTAATCGAGGCCCTTGTGCTGCCGCGCGAGCGCCTGGAGCGTCCGAAGGCACGGCAGGATCGCGTCGCCGTAGAGTTTGAGCGCGGCGGGTGTGGCGAGGAACGGCTTCGCGGGCTTCGGCTGGAACATGCAGGCGGAGTCCGGATGATCCAGCGGGATCTCCTGGGGTTTGAGAGTGGGGAGAGGCATGGCGGGAAGGGGGAAGGGAAATGAAAAAAGGGCGGGAACCGGAAGGCCCCCGCCCCGATGTGTGTCTTTACGAGTGGATGTCCACACAGATGACCTTGCAGTCGCTGTACTGCTTGAGGACCCGCCGGACCTGGGCGTGCCAGCGGCGATCGGCGCGGCGATCGGCTGCGGTCTCTGGGGAGCCCCATCTCAATCTGCTCTCCGATTCGAGCCACCGCCCGTCCGGCGTGACGAGGTAGTAGGGAAGGCACTGGGGGAGGTGCCGGGACCGGTGGAGTGCGCGGGCAGTGATGGCGTTTCGCTTTGAACCGCGGATATATCCGTTCCAGCGGCCGCCGATCTCGTACCAGTCGAACATCCCGTCGGGGTTGTACGTGCTGACCGCGTAGAGGCCGCGGGCGTCCACGCCGACTTCGCCTCCCCGCCAGTCGCGCATCTTGCGTGCGAGGCCCGCGAGGTCTGTGGGCGGGAGGCCGTAGTGAGTGGCCATGCGCTGGATGTCAGAGGCGTCGAAGTAGTCGCGGTACGGTTCGACGTCCAGGTTCTCGTCGAACGGTTCGAGAGCCCGGGCAACGGCGGCTTCGGGATCGTCGTTCTGGCCGATGATGACGAACGTTTCGTAGTGCATAGGGAAGGAAAGGAAAGGGAAGTGAGAGCGGCATCGGGAGTGGGTGTGTGTGGCAGAAACCTCCCGCCCCCTGCGCTGTCGTTCAGGAGGCGGGAGAGGATTAGGGAGTTCCGGCGGCTAGATGGACAGCGAGCCGTCGGAGCAGAGTCGCCCGCAGGCGGAGCAGGCCAGGAGATCCTTCATCACCGCCTCGAACGGAGCGTTGTAACAGTCGCTCACGGGCTCCTCCGGTGCGGCCGCCGGCTTGCGCTGGTAGATGGCGTCGAGTATGGTGTTGACGGCCCGGGCGGAGTGTTCCACCAGGGCAAGGTCGTGATTGTTCATAGGTCAAAGGGGAAATAGGGAAGCAGAACCGTTTCTCTCTTTGACCGAAGGCGGGGAGCGTGCGGTGGCCATGGATGGCGGGGGAAGGGGATAGGAGGCTCCTGATCGGAGCAGGCCCTACCCAGCACGCCCGCAGCCCGCGTCAAGGAAGCGAGCGGGAGGGGCTGAAAAGCCCCGTGGCGATCGCGCAGGAGGTTTGCCCGCCCTTTCCTTCCGTTGCTATCGAAAACGGGCGCGGCAAACCTCCTGCGCCGTCGCCCCGCGAGCGCCCTTGGACGCATTAGGGCGAGGTCGTGCTACACTGCGGCCTCTCCGAGCAAAAGAGTGTCCGGCGAACCTTCAGCGGGGGATTGGGGGCGTTCCTGGATCGCGTCGGAGCGGGAGTGAGGCGCGCGGGAAGCTGAGACGCGGGGATGTGAGCGGCGCACGAAAAAAGGGGCCGAAGCCCCTACCACTTCTCGATGTCAAACGGGTCTGTGACGTTCCTGTTCTCCCGCAACTGTTCGTCCACAAAGTGCCACTTGCGGCCGATCTTCACGATGGGCAGGACGCGGGGCTGCGGATCGGGTTCCGTCTTGAGCCGCCGCTCGTACTCTTTGCGGAGCCTCAGCCAGTGCTGGACGGTCTTCGGGATGGCCATGGGGATGAAGGGAAAGGAAATAGAAAGCCGTGGGGAAGCCCACGCGCAGGGCCTCCGGGGAGGCCGAGCGTTCGGGCTCACGCGTCGCTTTCGGCGGCCTCGCCAGGCCCTCGTGAGCGGCCCGAGAGCAGCACCAGCCGGTCCACGATGATTTCCGTGCTGGTCCGTGCCTCGCCGTTCTTGCTCTCCCAACGACCGGTGTGAAGGCGGCCCTCGACGTAGAGCGGGGTGCCCTTCTTCACACGGTTCGCGGTGAATTCCGCGAGCTTGCCGAAGCAGACCAGCCGGTGAAACTCCGGCTCCGACTGTTTGTCGCCGTAGATGTGGAAGTCATGATTGAAGAAAAGGCGGATCGATTTAGATTGTCCGTCAGTGCTCCGGACGTGGAACGATCGGAGGAGAACATTGTGAATAGGATGGATACAATCTTCGACCGTGATAGCGATACCGAGACGATCGTTGCGAAGGGCTGAGTTACCCACAAGTGTCTCAGGCATGTACTTCGGTCCGATCGTCCATTCAGGATTATCGAGCCACGAGAATCCTTTTTCCTCGACGAACACCCCCACACGGTGGACATGTCCGTACGTCGTATGATCCTCCATCCCCACGTGCGGGAAGTAGAGATCGCGCATCTGCAAGTGAGCATCGAACGTGGCGAGGAGCGAGCCGTTACCGAAGATGAGAGATCGTGGCATAGGATGTGTGGAAGGGGTCAGACACGGGCAAGTCGCTTCGATGGACTGCGCTGCTCAATTCTACCCCGCACGTCGCAAAGGGCATGACTGAAACGGCGATAGGCTTCGTATGGCGAATCGTAGGGGCTGAAGTACTTGTGCACGTCGCCATCGTTCCAGTACTTGGTAGACATGTAGTAGTAGTGGTCGGAGGTCTGCAACTTTCGCCAATGTTCCAGAAGCTCTGGGTCTCTTGACCGTTGCACGTCGGCTTCAATGGCATAGAGCGAGTCCAGCGCGGCCTTCTGGATCCGATTGCCTTGCCATGCGGAGAGATCTCGCTCCATGTCGGCCCACGACACGAACGCATGCGCATCAAATATTTCTTCCGTGCGGTCTTCTTTGGTCCAGGATTCAATGACCTGCGACGGTGTCATCGTTCGGATGTCGCGCTTGTGCCACTGAGCCGGAAGAGCTCGAAGGAACTCGAAGATACCGGTGTCCTTCCATTGGTGTTCGCCGAACGTTTCGTAGTCCATGAAGAGATTGACGCAGTAGCCGCCGCTTTGCAGGAGCCAATCGGTGAACGTATCGGCATGGAGAGGGAAGCCTACCCATGTACGATCCGAGAAACGGAAAGCGATGTCATCGGAGAGACGGTAGTTCTTGAGGAGGACGTGCATGTTCTTCGAGGGGGCGCTTAGTGGCCGATGCTTGCGGATGACGGATGAGATGTCCTTGGGCAACGTGAACTTCGGCGGAACGAAAGGATGATTGGGACTTCTGCCCCTCAGGATGTGATCTGCCCCTTCCGCGAGTATCCCGTGGAAGCCCATGAAGCGTGCGATCTGCGCTATTTCATTTGAATAAATCAGTTCTGTGTTGCGGAACACTGTCGGTGTCTGCCCAAAGAGGGATTGTACTCTGCGAACATGGAGCTGTACTTGAGCAACGAACTCTTCGGGGGATTTGAGGCAGCTGAGGGAGTGATAGTACGTTTCACCGAGGAATTCGACACTGCCAGTGCGGGCAAGAGCTTGGAAAGATTCGAGAACGTCGGTGCCGTACTCCTCGCATTGATCCAGGAAAACGCCAGAGAGCGAGTAGGCGATATGAAAACCGGGATATGTTTTAAGAAGATCCAGCATGAGTGCATTGGTCGGTAAGTAGCACTTCTCCGCCACTTTCCTGAAGACGGCGCGATTCTTCTGTGCGTCGAAGTACTCGAGATGCTCCCTGCCGATGTCATTCACGCGCAGGTCTCTCAGCCGATATGGCTGATGCACCTGGAAGTAGCATGTGATGATGGGGGTCATGCGGGGGTGGGGATGGAAGCGAAAGAATGAATGACAGTTTTGTAGAGCGCGATGACGTTCTGAGCCTGTCTCTCCCACGTCAGTGTGTGCAGCACGTGCTGGGCCTCACTACTCAGCTGCTCAGACAGCGGCTTTTCACGGAGAATCGTGAGGATGCAGTCCGCCATCTTGTCGCTGTCCCAGTAGTCGACGGCCATCGCGTGGGCTACGACCTCGGATACTCCTGATTGCTTGCTCACAATAACAGGTGTCCCATGTGCGATCGCTTCGAGAGCGACCAAGCCAAAAGGCTCTGAAGTCGATGACATCACGAAGCAATCGGCTTCGGCATATAAGGCTCTTGCTTCCTCCGATCCTACTTTTCCCGTGAAGAGCACGGAATCCTGCATGCCGAGGGCGCAGGATCGTTCAATGAGTTCACGAAGCATGTAGCCGTCACCGGCAACGATGAACAGCACATCCGGTCTCTGTTCGAGAACGCGCTTTGCAGCCGAGAGAAATTCGTGAGGCCCTTTCTGAACGGTCAATCGACCGAGGAAGAGTACGAGAGGATGTCGAAGTTTGGCATCTTTCTTCGGAAGGTGTTTCGCAGGAGGTATCGGCGCTCCGTTATGGATCACCGTGATCTTCTCCGGAGGAATCCCGTAGGAGGACGTGAGTACGTTCTTGGTATAACGGCTCACGGCGATGATATGACTTGCATGGTTCAAGCCCCACTGTTCATGTCCGAAAATCCACTCATGCGGCTTGCCGTTCGTCCGGTCCATCTCAGTCGAATGCACATGTGCAATGAACGGCCTGCCGATCGTTCTCGAAGCCATGACTCCGGCGCCGAATGTCATCCAGTCGTGGCTATGAATGATGTCCGGCTTCACATGCCTCGTGCGCCTAACGGCGGTGTTAGTGAATACGCTCACTGCTTTCCCCAGATCTCCTCCATACAAGTCATGGAAATGTTTGTCATCGGCCATACTGTGCCTCCCGTGTATTCCATGTATGACATCGTCGTATGGATGCAACGCGCTTTTCACGCGGATGGTATCGTCTCCGTCGTTTCGTTCACCGGGGAGCACGAGAGTTATCTTCACTCCATGCGAACGAAGTCCCTTCACAAGTCCGGCACAGGCAACACCCAATCCTCCCTCCCCTCGAGGTGGATATTCCCATCCAAACATCAGTACATGGAGAGGGTGTGCTGCGCCCTCGACATGATCAGCATCTCCCTCGAGAGAGTTTTCTCGTTTTTGCCCTTGAGCCGCATCTGTTGCCAGCATCTTAGTTGACCACAAGGATGCAGTTCGATTCGCCGAAGGGATTTGGACAGTGTTCATGGGCGTTGGGGTCATCTGTCCAGCGGTCCCCGTCGACCACGAACCGATACTCGTATCGTCCCGGCGGGAGCGTGATTGCCACTTCCCACTTCTTGCCTTTCTTTCGCAGTGGCAACGCATCGGCGCTCCAGTCATTAAAAGTCCCTGCGACAGCGACGGAGCGTGCGTTTGGATTCTGGCAGGAGAAGGTGATGCGTTTCTCTTTCATGGGATGTGGGGGAAAGGGGAAGGAAAAAGAAATCTCACGAGGATTTCAGAGGGCAGGGACGATCGCCGTACGAACAGAACACACAGCAATCTCCGTCCTTCGCTTTGATCATGGCCTTGCAGTTCCTGCAGACGTAGAACGGCATGCAGGCACCCGTGGGAAGTGTCGATTGCTGCCCATGTCCGCACTTGGGACATGTGAGCGTTGCCTGCAGAGGGTTGGGGGTTTTGATCATCAGGAGAGTTTTAGGAGTGCCATTGCATCGTCGAACCCGACGGCGACCTGCTGTTTCGGTGTGCCCTTATCGATCACAGTGACGGGAACCGATGTGCCGCCGTTGGTGGCTTCCTGCATAACATTGAAGTCCTTCTCCGATGTTGTGACGTCGTGTGCGACGTATGCAATCTTCTTCTCCTGCAGAACGGCCTTCAGTTGCTTGCAGTACCCACAGGTGGGGGTCGTGTAGAGATCGATGGACATGGGGATGGGGTAAAGAATGAAGCACAGTGAGCATACGACGATAGCCAGCCCGATTCAGTAGCCTGGACTACAGTGCTCGAGCAGATTTTACTGAATACTCTTGCAAGTCTCCTCCCTCTCTTTCCCTATGTACGATGTTCTCATCATTGGACTCGGCTGTGCCGGATATACCGCAGCTATTTACACAGCTCGCTACAAGCTTTCGACCTTCATCGTCGGTGCAGAGGAGGGTGGTCTCGGCATGACGGCCGCCGAAGTCGGCAACTGGCCAGGAAACATCGATATTACCGGTCCTGACCTCATGGAGAACTTCAAGAAGCATGCGCTCAGTTTCGATGCTGTCACGCACAAGATTGCACGGGTGAAATCCGTCGAGAAGATCGCGGGTGGCTTTCAACTCACCCTTGATAGCGGCGAAACGGCGCAAGGAAAGACCGTCATCTTCGCGATGGGCTCAAACAAGCGACACCTTGGTGCGCCCGGTGAGAAAGAATTCTCCGGCAAAGGTGTGACATACTGTGCAACCTGTGACGCATTCTTCTACAAAGGAAAGGATGTCGCCGTTCTCGGCGGCGGTGATGCCGCCGTGGAAGGAGCGGCCATTGCCGCACAGGTTGCGAAGAAGGTCTACCTTATTCACCGCAGGAATGAGTTCCGCGCGGAACCGTACTGGGTGGACAAAGTGAAAGCCAAGAAGAATGTCGTCTTCGTTCTGGAGCGCAATGTTGTTGAGATTCTCGGTGATCAAAAAGTGAAGGCTGTGAAGCTGGATAAGCCATTCGAAGGATCAGATACCATCACGCTCGACGGTGTCTTCATTGAGATTGGCGCCACTCCTGCAACGGAGATCCCGAAGACACTCGGTTGCGCAGTGGATGAGCGCGGATTCCTCACAGTGAATGGTGCACAGCAGACCACCGCTCCCGGTGTGTTCGGTGCCGGTGACATCACGACTGCAAGCAACTTCTTCGCACAGTTCACAACGGCGGCAGGCGAAGGGGCTGTCGCAGCCAACAGTGTATTCAATTACGTGAGCACTGCGGGAGCAAAAATGCCTGCCTGACAGGCTCTGTCTTCATCGCACTTCTCCGAGGAGCCATTTCGCATCCTCCAGCCCTGCGGCAACTCTGATGTGCTCGGTATCTTTATCGACGACAAGGACGGGGAAATGCACTATTCCCTCAGTGAGTACTTTCATACTTGTGAGTTCGGCGGCAGAGGACGACACATCATGGCTGGAGAATGGTATTTTCCTGCGGCGTAACTCTTCCTTCAGCGTCTCGCAGTCAACGCAGTGCGGGAAGCAGTAGAGATCGAACGTGGGCATAGTCAGGCAGGTATGCATGCCGAGATCATAGGAAATGTACCAACACCCTGCAGTAGCCTAGGCTACAGAAAAACGGGGCTCCTCTGCGGAGCCCCGTGCGTGTGGCGTCTTAGCCACAGCCGCAACCACCTTTGCCGCCGAACATAGAATGAAGGGGAAAAGAAATAGAACGTACGCAACTATGTTCTCTCCATCAGGGCTGCGCAGTCGCCTACGCTACAACGTCGCGTGCGATGCTGTAGCCTGCGCTACCACGTCAGAATTACCTGCCTCAGCACAGGAGTGTATCCTCGAACTTGCATGCATTCACATACCACTCTCCTCATTCTCGACTTCGACCATACGCTCTTCAACACGACGAAGCTCGTGCAGGCGGAAGCAGATTATTTCGCCAAGGCGTTCGGCATTCCAGAATCTGTGTTCCGGGAGACGCGGGAGAAGGTGAAGATCTGCTGCGTCGTCGAGGATGTCGATCGGTTCGTTCATCTATTACCGCATCCGGATAAAGCCGCCCTCCACGAGGCATTACTTTACGTCATCCACACGGCGTCACCGTCATGTCTCTTTGCCGATGTATTGCCTTCTCTCGATGTTCTGAAAGGAAAAGCGGATATTCTTCTGGCAACGCACGGAGACCCCGAACTGCAGGAGGCGAAAATCCGCTCGAGCGGCATCCCGGCGGAATTCCCCTTCGCAATCACCCAAACGAAGAAGAGCGATATCATCGCGAGTCATATAAATGGGTACACGATGATTTTCTTAGTGGATGACAAACCGGAAAACCTGCGGGAAGCCAAAGAACACTTTCCATCAGTCCGCACGTGCCTCATCACGCGTCCTGACGACCATCCATATAGCAAGTCTACGGTTGACTATCCCGGTGTCGATCACAGTGTCGCCACACTGACGGATCTGAGACTGTGAACATATTCGGGTACACTGTTCTCATGCCCGCGAACACCATTCTGTTGCTACCGCTCTTCGCGCTGATCGGAATACTGAAGTTCTCCGAAGACCGATTCTGTCTCGCTTGTCTACGCCATGGGAGGCTCCTTGTCTCCGCAGTGGTGGGCGTGGCATCCGTGAGCGTATTCACGCAACTCCTCAACGACACATACACCGCGGTCCATACTTCTCATCCACTCACGCTCGTCGGACTTCCCGCAGGATTCGTCGCGACGATCCTGCTCGCTCGCCACATTCATGCGCACGAGGATGCACAGGGACAGTCGGAACTTCTGTTGCTTCTGCGAAGCAATGCCATTGCATCGGGAGTTTTGATCGGCATCGTTGCCGCGCTGATGTCGGGGACGGATGCCCTACGGAACATCATCTTCATCATCGGACTCGTAGCCTACGACTTGCTCGACGACCTCTCGATGCATGCATTCCATCGAGAGTTAAGTGTCGGGACAGCGCGTACATGGATCGCTCGGCTCCTCGCCGTCCTTTCACCCTTCATCGGATGGATGCTGGCATCATTCCTGCCATTTTCGTCGGATGCCCATGCGGTGTTGTTGTCGCTCTTCGCAGGTGTGTACCTTGCCATTCTCGTCCGCGAAATCTTGCCACAGGATCGTGCGCTCGCTGTGCCATGGTTTCTGGCTGGTAGCGGGGTCGTCACAGGACTCTTCATTCTTCAGGTGGTGTTGTCATAGAAAAACGCCCCAACGTGCGAGTCAGGGCGTACCGGGCGCATGTGCGCCTTAGCATTTTCCGCCACCGATCATAAAGGATTGGGGAAAGGATAGAGGATCTTCATCCTGCTCCGCTCTCTCAAGCGGTGCAGTAGCCTGGGCTACTCCACATTCACTCCGTCGATCTTGGTGTTTCTGTAGCCGAAAATCTTCCTGAGCCACCAGCGCGTGCGGGGATTGAGAAATTTGCTCCCGAGATATTCTCCTGCCGCTTGCTGATTGGCCATCGCAAGTGTGGGATAGACGTGCACCATCCGCGAGAGTTTCTTGAGGGGTATCTTCGCATTGTATGCCACGATCCACTCGTGGATCAGCTCTCCTGCATGCGGTCCCACGATCTGGCAGCCGAGCAACGTGTCTCCTGAGCCAAGAAGTAGCTTGATGAACCCCTTATTTTCGCTTTCCGCCAGTGCACGATCCTGATGCTCGAAGGGGAACATACTCATGTGGTACTCGATGTTCTTCTCCTTGGCTCTTGTCTCATTGAGACCGATGGAAGCCACTTCCGGATCCGTGAACGTTGTCCACGGGATAGCATCGAGGTTGATCTTGGCGGGGAAGTGCAGGAGCGCATTGCTCACGATGACCCCCGCCTCGTAGGAGGCAGAATGCGTGAATTGAAGGTGCCCCGTCACGTCCCCTGCGGCGTAGATGTGCTTCTGCGACGTTCGTAGTTTTGCGTCGGTCTTCACGTACCCCCGCTCGTCGAGCGCCACTCCGGCATTCTCCATTTTTAGCGTATCCGCATTGCTCGTGCGCCCGACAGCCACGAGGATCTCGTCGGCTCCGATGGTCTCTCGCTTCCCGTCTTTCTCGTACACGAGCACCTTCATACCGTTCTCATTCTTTATTTCTTTCATGGAGATGCCGAGCCGCAGATCCATGCCTTCTTGCTGGAAAACATTGCGCAGGACATCTTGCACGTCCCTGTCTTCTTTGCCGAGAATTTGGTCGCTGCGATTGGCGAGGATCACCTTCGTTCCGAGGCGCTGAAATGCCTGCGCCAGCTCGCAACCAATGGGCCCGGAACCGATGATGATCAGGCGTTTGGGTTGTTCCTTGAGATCGAAGACCGTTTCATTCGTGAGGAAACCCGCCTCCGCGAGGCCTGGGATGGGAACCGTCGCGGGACGCGAACCGACGCAAATAGCGATTTTCTTGGCGGAGATTTTCGTATCGCCAACATCAATTGTATGTGGATCGACAAAATGCGCCTGCGTCTCCGTCCAGACATCGCACCCCATCTTCCGGAATCGGTCGGGATTGTCCGTGTGTTCTTGAATCGTGTCGATAACCTTCCGGACATGCTCCATCACTGCTGGGAAATTGATTTCCACCGCACCCGTGCTTATGCCGTACTCTTTGCCGCGCTGTGCGAGGTGCGCCACTTTCGCTGAGTGAATTAGCGTTTTGCTCGGCACACAACCATAATGCAAACAATCCCCGCCGAGGGTCTCTTTATCGATGAGCGCGACTTTCACGCCTAAGCGGGCGGCGACGCTTGCAAGAGACAACCCCGCCGAGCCGCCGCCGAGAACGATGAGATCGTGTGTGAATTCCACTCTTCCATCGTACCGAGATTGGCGGGTACGGTCTACGCGGAGCTGTAGCCTGCACTACTGCGGGGACGCCGCGCTCGCAGTAGCGTGTCTGTATATGGCGCATACATCCACTCCTTACGAGCGTTTCAAAACGCTCCTCGAAGAGACGATGAATCACTTGAAGCTCACTCTGGAGGAGAGGAAACCGTTTCTGGAACCGCAGCATATCCACCGGAAGGAACTGACTCTCACGCGTGATGATGGTTCGTCGGCGACGTTTCCCGCATTCCGCGTCCAGTACAACAACGCACGCGGCCCCTACAAAGGGGGCATCCGCTACCACCCGCTTGCCGATGAGGATGAGGTGAAAGCTCTGGCAGCCCTCATGGCTATCAAGACCGCCGTCGTGGGAATTCCTTTCGGTGGCGCGAAGGGCGGTATCCAGTGCGACCCGAAAGCACTGAGCAAGCGGGAACTTCAAGACCTCTCCCGTGCCTACGTCCGGGCGTTTAAGGATCACCTCAGTCCGGACATCGATGTGCCTGCTCCGGATGTGAACACGAACCCCGATATCATGGCATGGATGCGCGATGAGTATGAGAAAATCACACGCACGTATGCACCGGCACTGATTACGGGAAAACCTCTCAGCTACGGCGGTTCGCTCGGACGCGACACCGCAACCGCGCGTGGAGGATTCTTCATCCTACAGGAATTCGTGAATCTGGAGGGAAAAGATGCGGATGATCTGCGCGTCGTGATCCAGGGGTTCGGCAATGCCGGAGCGAACATGGCGCATCTCCTGCACAATGCGGGCTATACCGTTATAGGACTATCGGATTCCCACGGCGGCATCTATTCCGAGGAGGGCTTGGATCCCGTCCGGATCGAGAAGTACAAGCACCGCACGGGTTCGATCACCGGTGAATACTGCGAGGGGTCGGTCTGCGATATCGACAAGATGAAGATGGACAACGTGCGAACCGTGACGAACGAGGAATTATTGGAACTCCCGTGTGACATTCTCATTCCCGCTGCGCTCGATAATGTCATTACGGAGAAGAACGCCGGGCGCATCCGTGCGAAATACATACTTGAACTGGCGAACGGCCCAACGACGCCGGAAGCGGATGCGGCGCTGCGGAAGAAGGGCGTCACGCTCATCCCCGATGTGTTGATGAACGCAGGAGGCGTGACCGTCAGCTACTTCGAATGGACGCAGGGTCGCTCCGGTGAGCAATGGACGGCGGAGTACGTGGACAATGAACTCAAGCGCATCATGCTCGATGCTTTCCGTGCCGTGCGCAAGGAGGTGAGCCGGTCGGGGCTGACGTATCGGCAAGCCGCGTTCGTTCTCGGCGTCCGACGGATGCTCGAGGCGATGCACGCGCGAGGCTGGATCAGCGATGCCACTGCCATAGCCGCCGGATCACGAGGACGGCGACGGTCATTTCGATGAAGACGAGAGCGGATGAGAGGAACGCCCCTCTACCAATTTCTCCTCCCGCATAGCTCCATACAAAGGCGAACGGGATGATGCCGATCAGCGATGCGATTGCATACGTTGAAAAGGACAGATGCTTGAGGAGACCGAGCGCGAAACTTGTGACATCAACGGGCAGGATCATGCGGAGAATGACGATGCCCGCAAACCCTATGTCCTTAGGAATCTTTTGCTCCAAGCGGTCCACTATTTCGAGAGAGGTGACTTTTTCAAGATAGGGTCTGCCGAGCCGCGCGATTTGGAATGCGATGAGGCATCCGGTCCACCAGCCGAGAATGCTGAGAACAGCCGTCATCCATACGCCGAAGACCCGTGCCGCCAGCGGCAGGAGCGGCAGAGACGAGAATGGCAAGAATACGACCGATGTCATGAGCAGGATGATGTAGAGAACTGCTCCCATGAACGGGTGTGAGCGGATGGTTTGTTCGATCATCGTAAAATCCCAGCGGTATTCCCAGACACCGATTCCCAGAATCGCGAGAATGACGATGCCGAGGAGGATCTTCTGCCAACGTCGCATGTCTGTGCATTGTAGCGATTCCAATCCTATTTCCCATGACATCACTATCGCACAGCGCAAGCGGAATCTATTGCATTGGAATTATAACATATGTTATATATTCAATATGTTATCCGAATCTCATCGGCAATTCCTCAAGACGCTCGGCAACCCGAAGCGGATGGAGCTTATGCTCCTGCTCATGCAACGGCCGATGACGGTCACGGAACTCATGGAGAAGAGCGACATGGAGCAGTCGACAGTCTCCCATCACCTCAAGCGGTTGAAGCTCTGCCAGTTCGTGAAGAACAAAGTGAACGGAAAAGAGCGCATCTACTCGGTGAATGAAGAGACAATAGAGCCTCTCTTTAGGCTCATGAACAAGCATGTGAAGAAGTATTGCCAGCGGCTCTGTTGCCAACCTTCCTGACGTCTTTTTTTATTTTCTTCTCCCCTTTTCTATGACCACCTTCGAGGTCATCTCCGCCGACTGTCCTCTATGCAGGACAACTCTCAAGACGCTGCGCTCCGCCATCGAAAAGCGAGGATGCGGCTGCAAGGTCGTCGAGCATCGTTGCCAAGGCGATGAGTGCTGCGAGCCTGCAAAGAGCCACGACGTGAAAGCGGTGCCCACCGTCATTCGTGACGGCAAGACCGTGCACGTCGGGAAGCTCACCCAGCAGGAGGCTGAAGCACTTCTGCCATCTCGATGAACCGGCAACCGTCCAAACGAGGTTTCTCTGCGGCTGCCATTGGCACTGTCGCAATTGCCATCTGCTGCTTCACTTCCATCCTTGTCGTCACCCTCGGAACAGTTGGTTTGAGTGCGCTTACACCGTATCTGGATTATGTGCTGTGGCCTGTGCTCGTCCTTCTCCTCCTCGTGACAATCCTCGCCTACAGGAAGTGGAAGCATTATTCCTGATCCCGTGCACACACTGCATCTCATCATCAATGGCATTGGCCAAGCACTCCGTTCCACGAGGAGGAAGTTTCTCTTCCTCGGTCTCACCTTGCTCATGTTCCTCATTCTCTTCTCGACTCCCATCCTCACCATTCAGGGTAATAGTCTTGCATTCCAGCTTTCCATTACTCGAGGGACGGATGTTGCCATTGTCCTCTTGCTTTCGTCGCTCCTGAGTCTGGTTGTTACTCTCCAACTTGAACGCAAGCGATGCCAGAAAGGTTGTCACATAAACACGGCAACGATGGCCGGCATGGGAAGCATGGGTGTTGCTGGGACTGCCTTCACGGGCCTGCTTGCGACAGGAGCGTGTTCTTCATGTCTGGTGGGTATTTTGGGGTTCGTGGGCATCGGGAGTGCCGTTGCCTTCACGATCCTCGATTATCGCTGGTACATCGTGTGGGCGGTTATAGTCCTTTCGGTTTTATTCATTATGCTGACCGCAAAAAACATCGGTCGTACCCTCCGCTGATCTATGCAGACTTTCGATCTGATCATCATCGGCGGCGGCGCAGGAGCATTCGGTGCGGCGATTCGTGCTGATGGACTGAACGCCAAGACTGCGATGATCAACAAGGGTCTTCCGCTCGGAGGCACGTGCGTGAACGTGGGCTGCGTCCCGAGCAAGACCCTTATTCATGCAGGAACAGTTCTCCACCAAGCGCGGAACCACGGCATCCCCGGCATCGAGCTTTCTATGAAGCGATTTGATTTCCAGAAGGTCGTGCAAGATGAACTCTCACTCGTGAAACGGATGCAGGAGGAGAAATACCAGAAAGTATTGAAGCACCTGAAGCATGTCACATTCTTCGATGGGAAAGCCCGTTTTGTCTCACCGCACGAAGTGGAGGCAAATGGGGAAACTCTGCGTGGGGAGAAGTTCATCATCGCCACCGGCTCTACCGCGACCGTCCCCCCGATTGAAGGTATCCATGAGGTGGGCTACGTAACGCACGTCGAAGCCCTGAAACTGGAGAAACAGCCAAAAGAGCTCATCGTCGTCGGTGCAGGGGCGGTAGGATTGGAGTTCGCACAAATGTTCGCCCGTTTCGGCACGAAGGTCACGATCCTCCAGCACAGCGGAAGCATCTTCCGTCCAGGGGAGAAGGTCGTGGTGGAACGATTGCAGGAAGTGCTCAGAAAGGAAGGGATTGAGATCATCCTCAGTGCCGAGGTGAAGAGTGCGCGCAGGCAAAAGGATAGGAAGGTGCTCACCTATGTTGTCGAGGGTAAGCAACAGGAACTTGCAGGCGATGCAATTCTCCTCGCCATTGGCAAGATACCGAACACAGCGGGTTTGGGTTTGGAAAAAGCGGGAGTGGTGACGGACAAGAAGCAGGCCATCGTGACGAAGCCTTTCCTCCAAACGTCGCAGCCCCATATCTACGCGGCGGGAGATGTCACCAATCTCCCCCTTCGTCTGGAGCCGACGGCAGGAAACGAAGGGACGCTCGCAGCGGAGAATGCACTCACGGGTTCGGAGAAGAGCATCGACTATCGTACCGTTCCCTACACGATCTTCACCGATCCAGAGCTGGCGGGAGTGGGTTACACAGAGGAGGAATACATCAAGGAGACCGGTCGCTGCGACTGCCGTGCGCTCAACTTCGCCGACGTGCCGAAGGCGGTAATCCTGCGCCAGACAGACGGCATCATCAAGATGATCATTGCCCCTGAGACGAAGCGAATTGTCGGTATTCACATCCTCGCACCCCATGCAGGAGAACTGATTGCCGAGGCGATGATGCTGATTCGGAACAAGAACACGATTGATGATGTGACAGGTTCACTTCCGATGTTCCCAACACTGGCGGAATCGATCAAGATCGTTGCACTATCCTTTACGAGGGATATCTCGAAGCTGAGTTGTTGCGTGTGAGACAGTCGGAGAGGTTCGTGCAGAACCAGCATGAGCTTTACGACCAAATCTTCAAAAATTTCCCGATGTACTCCACCACGACGTAAAGGAAGAAGAAATACCCGGCGACTGCCACGAACAGGGAGATGAGAACGGTGTTGATGATCTCGTTTCGGTGACGCTTGGCTTGATCGAGCGTGCAGACACCGCGCTTCCGGAAGTACAGAATGAGGCTGACGATCAGAAACACAAGGCCGACGCCCCGGAACACCCACTTGTAATCTCCGTAGAGCGTATCTGCGAGGGATCCGGCGAAGCTCGCAGTGCTTAAACCCAGAAGCACAAGAATGACGGGGCTGAGGCAGCAGAGGGACGCCGCAACTACCGGCACACCGATGATGCGGAACATGTCTCGAATTTTCATGGTGGCGAAGAAAGAAAAGGAAAGGTCATCATCGACTATACAACTCCGTCTCAGGATACTGCGCCACCCACGAGAACCAGAAGCCATAGAGAGGAATGATTTCCTCTCCTTTCTCTGAGTTTTGGAAAGTGACGACTTGAGTTTCGGCGTCGTATGCAACTTCGATTTCCACGCCACCGATGTCGTCATTGATTGTCCCGTTCTTCTGAAGAGTCGTGAGCGGATACGCCTTCGCCTTGCCGTCCACAACGATGCCATAGACGAGAGCTTTTGCATGCAGCCGCGTATCGGTTTTTCGTACAGGGAAATAGGTGCCGCTGTCCCGCTCATAGCCCTCGTAGGGATCGCGGCCGTAATCGCGACGATGCCCGGTGTCCGTGCTGAGGATCCGCGCAGTCGGATATTGCTCCTGCACCGTCGAAAACCGTACGACATCGCTGCGGACGGCCTTCAGCTTCTCCCCCGTGAGTGGCCCCACTACGGCCTGCGCTGTCGCCTGACTCCAGAGAGAGTCGGTCAGACGATCGTACATAAGGAGATTGCTTTGGTAGAGGAAGCCGCTCACGCCGAACTCCGCAATTCCTTTACTGATCGTTCGGTCGTACACGATCGCCGTCGCACAGAGCGGACAGTACGTGACTGTCACGGCCTTCCCACCGACGGTATCGTTCACGATCTCGTGCCAGTTGAGAATGCGGAAGGGGTAGAAGCGGGTGTCGCTGCCGACTGTGAGCAGCAGACCAAGATCATCGTCGGCAAGGAATGTCGCATCACTGACACTCACAAATTTCGGCGCATCAATAGAAGGAATACCGTCCTTCGACGGTCCGCCGCTGAGGATATCCGTGAGTGGGATGAGGTGCTTCACCTGCCCCTGATACCAATCCGAAAGCAGTGACGGAACGGGAGATGAGCCGCCATTGCAGGCGAGCGAGCCGGAGCCGCAGGAGGGAGTGGTGTTTGCCGATTGCATTTGTACATTGTCGGTCAAATCCTGAACATGCTCATTTAATTCCTCTTCCGTAAGCGGCCCGTTCTTCTTGAAAATGATCTCTCCATCCGTATTCAGGAAGATCGTTGTCGGCTGCGTGAACACACCAAATTTTTTGGAGAGATCCGCTTTTGGGTCGAGAAGAGTCTCGAACGTATAGCCGCCGTTTTCCCAATAACTCTTTACGGTCGACAGGGGTTCTTGAAGATTCACGCCGATAACGGCGATTTCGGGATGTTCCCGTGCGACCTTCTCGAAGAGCGGCAGCTCCTCCTTACAAAAGGGGCACCATGCCGCCCAGAAGTTCACGATGGCGGGTTTCCCCGCGATTGCTGCTTCCAGCGTCGTCTCTGTCCCATCGAGGAGAGCAACGCTGTCCATGCTCCCTGCAGAGTTACATGCAGAAAGAGAGAGAAGGCCAATCATAAGGAGCAAATGTTTCATAAAAAATGGAGAGGCTCAAAGAGCCCCTCGTCTTCACATTTTCTTGCCTGCAGCGCAGGCACTGCACTTTCCACTACATGCTCCACCCGTGGAGGAGCAGACTTGGCCAGTGGCTCCGCAGCCGGAGCAAGTGCCTTCTTTCATCGCCGCGCCGCAGGCGCATTTGTCACCGTTATCCATAAAAAATTGGGGGAAGAAATAGAAGACAGAATAGGAATATTCTATCAGAAGTTCGTGATGTAGCTTGGGAGATAGGGAAGAAGAAACGCCTCAAACTTTTTGAAGATGCCGAAATAAAGAAGGATCGCAGTGAGGATCAGAATCCACCCGAACACGTATTTGATCATCTCCGCATATTGCTGGACGAATCTTCGTCCGGTGAGCGCCCTCTGCCCGCCGTACGCGATGAGCAACATGGGGATGCCTGCGCCGACCGCATAGGTGAAGAGGAGGAGGAAGCTCGTCGTCACACTCTTGCTTGCAGCCGCAATGGCAAGGATCGATGCGAGCACCGGCCCCGCGCAGGGAGCCCAGACCACACCGAGGGTGCTGCCGACGAAGAACGCTTGCAGCGGTGACTCGGATGGTCCCGAGGCTGGAGCAACCGCAAGAAGCTTTCCAGTCCACTGAGAGAAAAGGTTACTCAGTGGCTTGATGACGATCACGAGTCCCATGAATCCAAGGAGAATGATCGCTACCGTCTCCAGTGTCCGTTTCCCGATGCCGACGAAGCTGCCGAGGCTTCCGAAGACCACACCCAAGAGAGAGAAGGTGAACGCCAGACCCAATACCATGAAGAGCGGGTAGAAGCGATTTCGCTTGAGCGCAGAGCCGAGGATGATGGGAAGGATCGGAATGACGCAGGGGGAGGTGACCGTGATGATCCCTGCGAGGAATGCGAACGGAAATGAGGCAGTCATATGGTTATGATCGAATGAAGGTCGCAACCTGCTCCTGCGTCAGCGGTCCGGGTCCGAGTGTACTGATTTTCGTGGCACTCTGCGGATCACCACCTCGTACTTTCACAAGCGTCGACTGCGAGGAGATGCCGAACTGATTCTCGAGCGCGGTTTCCTTGTCGTAGTCGGCAATGAAGCCGACGACGTTCGGATTCGCCGTGCTCTCGAACGCCGCGCGGATGCCGGGGGCATTGGCGGCGCAGATCGGACACCAAGACGCGTGGAAATCGATGACGACGGTTTTCCCATCCGCAAGCGCCTCCGCGTACGCAGTCTGGCTATATGTTTGTATCGCACCCGCTTTGTAAGAACGCTGCGTCGGAGCAGGGGTCGGTTGCTGCTGCGTTGGCACAGGTTGCTGAGCCGGAGGCGGCGTCTGCTGCGGTTCCTCTTCAGGAACTGGAACCGGCTCGGGCTCTTGTGCGATTTGCGCTGCAGGTTCGTTGCGTGCAGGAGCGTTTTGTGGCCGCTGAGACACATATCCGTTGCAAGCGCTGAGGACGAGGAGCGCTGCAGCGGCCACTGGAAGAGAGAAGAGTTTCATCATGGTCATCAATGGGAAAGAAAATACAAAGCATTACTGCATCATGTCCATCATCTCTTGCATCATGTCCTTCGCCATCTGCGCAGCCTCCGCAAACATACTCCGATTCGATTGGAAGTAGGCTTTCCATTCCCTGCGATTGCTTCCTGCCGCTTCACCATTCGTGACGTAGGCAATGGTGTTCATACTCTTGCACGTCACGAAGAACTGCCCCGTCTGCGGAATAAAGTAGAGAAATTCCCGATCCTTTGGATTCATCTTGAGATCATTGTCCGTCACGACCGCAACCCGCTTCACGTTGCCGGGGAACATGCAGCGGAAAATCGGTCTCAGTGCATTGGCATCCATGTTGTGGCCGATTTTCTCCACAATCTCCGTTTTCTCTTCCGTAGAGAGTTTCCGAAGCGCCGCGCAGGACATCGTGAGTTCTTTCGTCATGTGCATCGGCATCTCTTCCGCAGCGAACGCGAATGCGGGAACGGCCATGCTCACGCCGAGTACCAAGGCAACGAATCGTCTGATGAATGAAACAGTCATGGGAGATTGGGAAAGATACGATGCAACTGTACCGATCCCCACCCTGATGTTCAGTAGTCTAGGCTACAGCATCTTCTTTCCTCTATTTCACAGTGATGCGTCCCTTTTCATCAATATTGATATCTCCCTGAAGTTTTAGGAGCTTCAGCGTGCGCGTGACGGTGACACGGTTGAGGCCCGTCAATTCGCCTATTTTCTCATGCGAAAGGGCAAGTGGCGCATCTTTAGAAAGTATTGCGAAGGGGTTTCGCTTCTTCCGGCTATATCTGCGGAGCTCACCAAGAACCTTTTCCAAAGCACTGCCAGTGTCGAGTTTCAGCTTCTGCTCGTAGTCGTGGAGCCGCGAAGAGAGTTTCTGCAACAGTCGAGTCAGAACTTCTGGGTGCTTCGCAATGACTTTCTGAAAATCATCGGGGGTCAGGATACAAATGCGGCTTCCCGGCAGAGCTTCGGCATAGTGTGTTGCCCCCTCTGCGTTGGGAAGGAAGTTTCCAAAGAGGCTCCCGGGGCCGAGCACATCGAAGATCGTGCGCTTTCCGTCGCGGGAATGATACAGAACGACCTCGCCTTCTTTGAGCAGGAAAACATTACGATCCAATCCATCATGCGGACTGTAGAGGTGCATGGGAGAGGTACAGCGGTGATCCTGCACTTTCTCAGCGATCTGCATGATCTCCATATCGGGGATGCCCTCGAAGATATCGATATGGGAGATGTACCAAGCTTTTTCCATGTCCACAGAATACCTGCTCAGTTCTATGAAGTCATTGGTATGTGTCCCTCAAAACTTCTTCCGTCCCTCAATGAGAAGATAAGTATCCGCTTTCAGAAAGCGTGTGCTTAAGATCTCGATGCTGTTTTTCTCTCGCAAGTATTCCAGTGTATGGCGATCAAAGCGAGCTCCGTACAGTTTCTCCACGAGCAGAGCAAGGAACTCCTGTCGTCGCCTCAATGTTTCGTCCTTCGAGTACACGATCTCCAGAAGTTTGAACCTCCCTCCCGGCTTGAGCACTCTGATCATTTCTTCAAGAGCGCGCGGTTGCAGCTCATCTGGCAAAACGCAGTACAGGAATGTTGCGATGTACCAGTCGAAATGCGCTGAAGGCAGATCCCGCAAATGCAGAGCATCCTGAGGCATGAGTGTCACGGAACATCTGGCCTGTCGCGCTCTCTTCTTTGCAATCGCGAGCATCTCGGAGCTGAGATCGACCCCTGTCACATGCGCTGTCGAAGAATAGTACCTGAGGTTGCGCCCTGTCCCGACCCCTGCTTCCAATACTTCACCTTCAACGTTATTCAACAGCAGAGGCCGCCAGTGCCGGTATTGCCGTTCCCAAGGATAATCAAGGATGTCGTAGAACCAGGAGGTCACACGATACTTTTTGGCGAGCAATTGTGTAGAAGCATCTCTCATACGTGCTCAAAGTAACGCATATCCTCTTTCAACGACATCATCCTCGAAGGCGACGAAAGGAAAAACGACGGGGTGATTCAGGACTCCAAGACAGGTGAAAATGGCATGCTAAACTATAATAAGTAGTATATGTCAGCTGCCACTTGAAAAAGGCTTCTATAAGCCAAAATACTGAATTTGTCCAGCATGAGACACACCCCTGTTGTACTGTCTCATTTGTCTCATTTGACCGACAGACCCTTTGGCCTTCGCACACTCAAAATGACCCCCTCAAAAACCTTGTCTGGGACTCAACTATTTTGTTGTCAGACCCCGTCGTTCTGCCACTACGTGCGCGTGCTTATATGTCCGCCTGCTGAAGCCGAAAAGTGAAATTTCGCGGACAGTCTCATGCGATCAATTGCAATGCTCACATTCGAGAGCCTTTGCTTCCTCCGTGGTGACCATCTGCAATGTGGTATGTCCGATACGAAAATGCTCCAATAGCAATGATTTAGCCTTCATGAGAAGCCTCATGCGTTCCTGTCCGTCCGTGTCCGTGACCGTCAGGTGGGCGCTGAGAAAGCGATCATGAGATCCTGTCTGCCAAATGTGCAAATCATCCACGCTCTCCATATGTTCCAAAGATAGAAGCGCGGTTTTCACTTCTTCGAAGTCCAAATCTGACGGCACCGAATCCAGGAGCATGTGAACCGATTCGGAAAGGATCGCGAAGATTTCTTTCAGGAGGAACAGGGAAAGGACGATGGAAATCGCAGGATCGATCCATTGCCACCCCGTAAAAGTCAGCATGATTGCCCCCACGATGACACCGAGGGAAAAGAGTGCGTCCTGCAGGGAGTGGATCCATGCACTCTTGAGGTTGAGATTCCCATGTGCTTCCTTTTCCAGAATGTATGTCGCAAGACCGTTTCCCAAGAGCGCAACAGCCGCGACGATCAACATCTGTATCCCGGCCACTTCCGTAGGCGAAAACAGGCGCTGCACGGACTCGATGAGAATGAATCCGGCGACCGCGAGCAGCACTCCTCCGTTCACAAAGGCAATGATGATCTCCGCGCGTTTATAGCCGTAGGTCTTGCGAGTCGTGGAAGGACGAGCCGCCACCTTCATGCCCCAGAGGCTCAAGATCATGGAGCCGATATCTGTGATGTTATGCAGTGCATCCGCAAGCAGGGCCAAGCTTCCCGTAAGAAAGCCGAAAGTGACCTCAAAGATGATGATGAGGACGTTCAGGCCGATGGCAATGATGAGGCGTTTCACTGTCCGATGAATGGAAGTGGCAAAACCATCCGCCACACGTAGTACCCGCCGATGACGAGAAAGAGCAGCGCCACGGCGATACGGACGAATTTTTCCATGCGTTGCACGATACGAAAAGCGCGTCCCGCCGTCTGCACGCTTACGGCAAGCAGGAGAGAGAAGAGGATGACGGGGAGCCCCGTCCCGACGGCATAGAGCGGCGGGAGGACGAAGCCCGTGCCCGTCTGCATAGTCATGGGAATGAGCGCACCGAAGAAAAGCGCCGCACTGTAGGGGCAGAAAGCGAGTGCAAAGAGGGCACCGAGCAGGAATGCACCAATGTAGCCGCGTCGGGAAAGCCATGCCTGCAACCGCTGCGTACGCGCCCCTTTCCCTCCGCTCGGCCAATGGATCACGCCGAGCATGAGGAGGCCGATGAGGATGAGAACGGGACCAAGTAATAGTTCACCCCAGCCCTGGAAGAAGCCGGAAACGCGGAATGCGGAGAGGCCCAAAAGCAGGAGGAGCGAGACGATGGTATAGCTAAAGACGCGTCCGAGGGTGTAGACAAGGCCGTTGAGGAATGTGCGCGCCGCCGATGCATTCGTATCCTTCGAAAGATACGCGATCGCCGCGATATTCGTCGCAAGCGGGCAGGGGCTGACGGACGTGAGGATGCCCAGCAGCAAGGCCGTGAGAGCCGGAATGTTGTAGGTGTCGATGAGGGCGTTGAGCGAGTCCGTCATGAGGCGCAGGAGAGGAGGTCTCGTATCTTCCGCTCGAAGTATTCCTTGTACTGCTCCTCATTGGCATAGAGACGCCACACCGTTGTATCTTCCTCGACGTGTTCCTGGCCTTGGGAGATTGCATTGGTAAACAGGGAAGAGCCGCGGGCTTGGTACTGCAGGACGATCTCACTGTTCTCCGGCAGTTCCCCGTTCACGTCCCGAAAGATGACGCGTCCCGACTCCATTTCCGCAGAGAAACTCTCCTTGAGCGTTTCCTTCGCGAGCCTGCCGACCGCGATGCAGGAGATGCACTGTTGTGTCGCGTGAAAGTGTACTACTTCCACTCTCTCGACCGGGATGCAGGACATTGATGCTTGTACGGGGTCACTATCGGGCATGGCTTGCGCCGGAGTGCCACCGGTTGCCTGTGAACAGGCTACGAGAACAAGCGGGAGAGCGACTGTAGAAATTAGAGACAGAGTTGGGCGATAGAAGTGCATGGCTTGGAGAAGGAATGAAAGTGAAGTGAGCGCGGCCCATTGTAACGATCATTACCCGAACATCAGCCACTCGGGTTTGAAGATGAGCAGCAGCCCGATGAGCAGCATCAGAGTACCGCCAACCAAATGGGAAACGCGGCTGTACTTGTCGGAGAGCCCTGTCATCTGCAACGTGATCATGGCCGAAAAGAAGACAAAGAGATCATCGAGCATGAAGATGAAGATATAGAGCAGGAGGTAGAGGTAGTACTGCCATACAGGCAAGCGGCTCAGCGTCAGCACTTGTGTATATACAGCCGGCAGTCCGGCAGAACAAATCAGCTCCACCAGATTGACCGCAACGGCGAGCAGAATGATGCCGCCCAGAGCGAGCAGGAAATTGCTGTTGTAAGCAAACTCTTTCATGCGGGCAAAGACCTTCTGCCGCTTTTCGCCTCCCGTCACTTTGCACCCCCCGTGCGGATTGGCGAAAAATTCTCTGAGGTAATATCCGCCTCCCCCCAGCGCAACGAGACCGATCGCCAGCCTCACCCAGAGAATAAAACCGATGAAGAGCAGCAGATTGAGCCATGCCGCGAGGAACAGGAAGTACACACCCGCCGATGTGACGATGAACGCAATGCCCAGAGTCCACATCCGTTTCCTGTTGCTCATACCAAGCAGCAGGCTGATGAGGAAAATGAGCGTCCACATGGCGCAGGGATTGAAACCATCCAGTGCGGCGACGATGAGCGTGAAGACGGGCAGGGACAGGTTCTTTGTCCGCACTTCCCCAAGGAACGGCAATGTCAGTGTTTCGGGGATGGCTTTGCCAACGTCAGGCGTCTTTGTGACAGAATGGGATAGTTCCGATCCCACGTCGCGGCAGCCGTTTTCAAGCACACAACGAACGGCATCTTCTATTTGTGCACCTGACGTGCGTTCGTCCATCCAGCCGACTACATATTGCTCTCCAATGACGGTAAACGGTACGCCGCTGACCACGGCATCCAGTTTTTTGCCCAGTTCAATCATGAGGTCGCGGTTTTGTTTGTTCCCCCAGATTTCATATGCATGCACCCGCACTTGTGGATACCGCTGCTCCAATTGATCCAGGAACGGCTTTTCTTTCTCACAATGGGGGCATCCTTCCCCCCAGAAGAAGTAGATATTCACCGGCTGCTGCGGTTTCTGCGCATGGATGGATGCCGGGGAAAGCACGAGTATGAATGCGCAGGCGAGAAGGGCTGTGAGAAGAAGCTTTCTGGACATAATCATGAATGTCGAGCGCATGGATCAGGCGAGGAGGAAATTGAAGAGGTAGCCGATGAGGATGATCCCGACCGTGACCGTGCCGAAGAAAGCCGCGAGAAGGGGCAACTCGATTACTTTCTTGAGGATCAACGCCGCAGGGAGCGAGAGGCCGACAATTGCCATCATGAAGGCGAGCGCCGTCCCCATTGGAACGCCCTTTGCAACGAGGGACTCTAAGATGGGTAATACTCCGGCTGGATTGGCGTACATGGGAACCGCAACAAGTACCGCCACCGGGAGACTAAAAGCGCCGAGGCGCGTGAGAATGAACTCGAAGAAATTGGCCGGAACGAATCCATGGATGGCGGCGCCCACGCCGATACCGACGAGAATATAGGGAAGAATGCGCCGGAGAATACTCGATGATTCCCGCGCGATACCGGGAAGTGCCTCACGGAGTCCCATACGTTTCGCCTCCGTCGCAGTAATGGCCGCGCTGGCTTTCCATACGAAATCCTCCACATACTTTTCCATGTTGAGCTTGCCAATGACGAATCCGCCTATCATGCCGATGACGCTGCCGGCAAGGACGTAGAGCAGCGCGATTTTGATCCCGAAGAGTCCGATCATGAGCGCGAACGCAATCTCGCTGATGAGCGGGGAGGAGATGAGGTATGCAAACGTGACCCCCAGAGGAATGCCCGCTTTCAGGAAACCGATGAAGAGAGGAATGGAAGAACAGCTGCAGAAGGGCGTGATGGCGCCGAAGATCGTCGCGAAGAAGTAATCCAAGCCCCAGAGCTTATGGCTCGCGAGATAGTCGCGTATGCGTTCAACGGGCAAATAGAAATTGACGATGCCCGATAGAAAGGAGATACCATATACAAGAAGAATGATCTTGGCGGTGTCGTACAGGAAGAAATCGACCGCTTGACCGAGATGGGACTCCGGCGAAAGGGAAAACAGACTGTATGAAAGCCAGTCGGCAGCGAATTGTAGAGGAAAGAAAATATCCATGAGTTAAGGGGATAGCAATAGGATCAGCAGGAACCACAGGAACAACTCTCACCTGCCGGTGGATTCTGCGGGGCACATCGGATGTCGCAAATCTCCTTCCCACTGCAACATCCCTCTTCTCCGTCCTTCTCTTCCGTGTGTGCGGCAAGAAGTTTCTTGATCGTCTGAATGTCCGGGACGGAACCGACCAACACGGGCTTACCGTTGAGCGCAAGCACCGGACTCGATATCGCGCCCATCGTGATGATTTTTTCGATATCCGTGCTGTAGACGATCTCCGTCTGCAAACCCAGTTCCGCTGCAGCTGCCTTTGTCAGCTCATGCAGCTTCTTGCACTTTGCACATCCGGAGCCAAGGACTTCGATGGTCATGCTTGAGGAGTTCGCCATAGGAAGTGTGTGAGGGAGTGAAGATAGTGAGTCATGACTTTCTGATTGATGGAATAGAAGACTTTGAGTCCGTCTTTTCGTGCATGGATGAGGTTCAGTTCTTTCAAGACAGAGAGATGGTGGGATGTGAGGTTCTGAGGAAGATCGAGGTGCTGCCATATCTCGCAGACGCAGCGTTCACCTTCCTGGAGCAGGCAGAGGATACGAAGCCGATTCTCATCGCCGACCGTACGCAGGAAAGCGGCGTTCTTTATGAGAGCGGCAGTTGTACTCTTTGTCTTGCAGGCAGGAAGATCCATAATGGATGTGCGAAACTATATCAATGAACATTGATGAAGTTACTCGATGCAAACTCTCCTGTCAATACTCAGGAACGCGTTTGATGCTCTTTCCCCATAACGATGGCAGGAACAGGGAAGCCTCGCTTGAGCCGCAACGCCACATTCACGAGTCCGATGAGGACGGGTACTTCGACGAGGGGGCCGATAACCGCGGCCAATGCCGCCCCGGAGTTGATGCCAAATACCGCAACAGCAACGGCAATCGCGAGTTCGAAGTTGTTACTTGCAGCCGTGAAGGAAAGCGCGGCGGTTTTGGCATAGTCCGTTCCAAGCCTTCGACTCATCCAGAACGAGAAGAAGAACATGATAACGAAGTAGAGAAGCAGCGGAACGGCGATGCGCATCACGTCGAGTGGGAGGATGAGAATGTTCTTTCCTTGCAGCGAGAACATCACGATGACCGTGAAGAGCAGGGCAATGAGCGTCAGGGGGCTTAAGCGGGGGATGAACACGTGTTCATACCACGTGATCCCCTTTGCTTTCACGAGCAGGATCCTTGTTAAAAAACCCGCTGCGAACGGGATGCCGAGGTAGACGAGGACGCTCTCCGCGATGGTTGCTATCGAAATGCCGGACAAATCCACGTACCCGAAGTTGACCTCGAGCAGAGGGGGCAGCACCTTGATGAAGACGTAGGCGTAGATGGAGTAGAAGAGCACTTGGAAGATCGAATTGAATGCCACGAGACCTGCCGCATACTCGGTGTCGCCTTCCGCGAGTTCGTTCCACACGATGACCATGGCGATGCATCGGGCGAGACCGATGAGAATGAGTCCGACGGCGTACTCCGGACGACCAGCCAGGAAGAACAGTGCGAGACCAAACATGAGAATGGGACCGATGATCCAGTTTTGCACGAGGGACAGGCTCAAAATGCGCTTATCGCGGAATACTTTTCCGAGCTTCTCGTAGTGCACCTTTGCGAGAGGCGGATACATCATGAGGATGAGTCCGATGGCAATAGGGATGGACGTGGTACCGACCGAGAGATTCGTGACGCCCGAAACGAATGCGGGAGCGATGTCCCCAAGCACGATGCCGACGGCCATCGCAAGGAAAATCCAGAGCGTGAGATAGCGATCGAGAAACAAAAGGCGGCGGGGAAGTGCGTGAGCCGATATGTGATGCAGTTGATGCATGGGGAGGAGGGAAGGGGGCAGAGACTCAGCGTGGCTTCACGGCAAAGATTTTCACGCTCGCTGCGTAATCATTGATGTTATAGCGTCGAAGCAGGTCAGTCAGTTCGGTATGGAGCGCATCCTGACCGTCTTGATTCACGGCCGGTGAGCAACACCCGTTCTCGGCCTCCGAAGTGGGCGAGCAGCAACCGCACTGGTTCTCCACCTTCGCATACGCATTCAGGTCGGCTCCGCTGTCGATAATCTCGACGTGCGCGAATCCTGCCTGGGCGAGTCCGTTTCGGAATTCCTCGATCGGCAGTGCGCCGGCGATACAGCCGACAAAAGCCATGATATCGGAACCGAGTTCCGGCGGAAGCGGTTTTTTGAGAGCGATGTCGCTGACGGTAAGCCTTCCGCCGGGCTTGAGTACGCGGAGGATCTCGCGGAAGACCGAAGTCTTGTCCGGTGCGAGGTTGATGACACAGTTGCTGATCACGCAATCCACCGAGGAGTCAGGAAGAGGAAGACGATCGATCGTCGCCTGGTGGAACTCGACGTTGGACACATCTGACTTCTTCGCATTCCTGCGGGCAAGCTCGATCATCTCACTCGTCATGTCGATGCCGATCGCCTTGCCCGTCGGTCCCACTTTTCGGGCAGCCAGGAGCACATCGATACCGCCGCCCGACCCGAGATCCACGACAACCTCGCCCGGACGCAAATTCGCGATGGCTGTCGGATTCCCGCAGGAAAGCCCCATGTTGGCTTCTGCCGGGATGGAGGTCAGTTCCTCGGGTGTGTAGCCGAAAGCTTCGGCAACGGCGCGGACACCGTGTTGATCACCGGAAAGACCACTGACTGCTACGGATGCGTACTGCGAACGTACGGCGTCAGTTATTTGCTTTGACATACTTGCTTGGGGGATGAAGAAGGAGAAGGAAGAGTGGCAATGAGAGTTTTGAGCCGGACAAGCATGGCGGGCTCGATACAATAGCAGACGCAGGGCCCATCAATTTCACCAGTGATCAAACCCGCTTTCTTGAGTACTTTGAGATGCTGTGAAACGGTCGACTGCGCAAGCGGAAGCTCTTTCACGATGTCCCCGCACATGCATGAGGTTCGTTTTGTGAGGTGGCGAATGATGCGAACGCGTGCAGGATGCCCCAGGGCTTTCGCCAGGCGAGCCAGTTCTCCATCAGTTGAAGTCGGACGAGTTGTCCTGCGTAGCCACATCCTATCGTATTTTTACGATAAAGGAAAGGCAAGAATTCCCGACAGCAATCATGCACATAGGGGTGTAGAAAGAAAAGGCCTGATGAATGAATCCACTGAAGAGGTCAGATTGCGCACTGCCCCGTAACCTGCAACTTCTCTCTCGCAAGCCCTCTTTAACGGATATACTTTTGAATAGATGCCCTACTATTTCTATCTCGCCCGTTGCTCCGATGGATCTCTCTACTCCGGTTCTTGTGTGGATTTAAAAGAGCGTGAAAAGTGTCATAACGAAGGAAAGGGCGCCAAGTACACCCGGTCGCATCGTCCGATTCGGTTTGTCTACCATGAGCGGTTTTCCACGCTTTCTGAAGCGTGTCGTCGTGAAGCGGAGGTGAAGAAGTGGAATAAAGCAAAAAAAGAGCAGCTTGTTACAGGATGAAATGGGCAATGTTTCAGCGCAGTCCTGCAAGTTCGTTGGCGAGATTGCGATGGATCTCGGCTTCATCAACGCGCCCGGTCTTGGCCAGTACGGGTGCGAGGCCGCGATGAGCGTCTGCGGAATTGGAATTCCACTTCAGAGCTGCACGAAATTTCTCTTCTGCACCCTGAAGATCGCCTTTGTCGGCGAGAATCCTCCCGATGCCGATGATGGCCGGAACATCCGAGGGATCGAGCTGCACTGCCGCACGGTAATGGTCGAGTGCCGCATCGGCATTGCCTGTCTGTTCCTGCAGCGATCCGATCGAAAACCACGCATCGGCATTGCCGGGCTCCATCTGCGTCACTTTTGTGAATTGTGCGAGTGCATCGTCGATCTGCCCCACGCGGGCATAGATCGTGCCGGCCATGAGGTACAACCGTACGTCATCTCCCTGTTTCAATCCTTCTTTGAGAACGGCGAATGCCTCTTGCGGGTCACCGCGTTCCAGCTTGGTCTGTGCCAGTGCCGTGCGTGCGGCGACTGATCGGGGATTCATGGCGAGTGCTTGCGTGAAGAGGGCATCCGGCGAGCCCCACAACTTTGTCTGCTTGATGGAGAGCAGGCATAAAACGGCGATCACGAAGGCGCTCACTCCCGTAATCATCTGTTTCGGCGGTCGGATCTTCACTCCGATATTTCTT
The DNA here is from genome assembly GCA_001872575.1 of Candidatus Peregrinibacteria bacterium CG1_02_54_53. Classification (GTDB taxonomy): domain Bacteria; phylum Patescibacteriota; class Gracilibacteria; order Peribacterales; family Peribacteraceae; genus Peribacter. The sequence goes on from MNWP01000007.1 coordinate 30,882, forward strand.
ATGCACAGTACAATGAACAGCAATACGCCGAGACTGGGGAGGTAGAAGTATCGATCAGAGGCAAGAAAGACGGTATTGGCCTTGAAGAAGGTGAGGATGGCTGGTGCGAAGAGGAGCAGAGCTACGGTGAGAGCTTGCGTAAGGGGGAGAGGGCGCAGGGATTTCCATTGAAGGATGCCGAACAGACCGAACAAGCCGAGAATCGAGAACAGAACTTTCGGATTCGAGAGTGCAATGGCGTCCGTTACCTCGTAAAGAGGACTGAAGTTGCCGGGGTAAAAGAACTTTCCGATGAGGAACAGCATGCTCCACGGAGCCAGCAGAAATGTCTCGATGCCGTTGGATGTTTGGACGATGCGCTCTTTGCCGAAGAGGGCGATGCCCACGAAGACGGCGGATAGCAGAAGGAATGGCAACGTTGAAAGGATGAGATTCCTGTTCCATTTCTTTCCTTGTATGCCGAGCAGAAGCGGAAACACGAGCGGAAGCGGGGCAACCGAGACTTTGGCGAAGAGTGCGCAGAGAAACAGAACCAGGCTCATTGCTCTCCCTCGTCGTGTTTGCCGGAGGAATGCCAGTGTTGAGGCGAAGGCGAAGAATGTGGAGAGCAAATCTTTGCGGGCCGTAATCCAGACGACGGCTTCGGTATTGATCGGGTGTACGGCGAAGACCGCTGCGGCGAAAAGCGAGGCACGCGGCGCACCGGAAACTCTCTTGAGAATCGAAAACAGCAGAATGGCATTCGCACAATGGAGCAGAATATTCATGAGGTGGTAACTCCATGGAACGAGACCCGAAACCAGGTAATTGATCTGAAACGAGACGAGTGTGAGAGGGATGTACAGTTCGGGGTCGAACGTCGTGAAGGCGATTTTCAGATGATCCCACGTTGGTCCCCGCGTTGCGAGGTTCTGCACGACGAGAAAGAGGTCATCGATGGGGGCGAAGCCCTGTGCGAGGGCGCCCCAAAAGGCCACGAAGGGGAGTGCGATGAGGGCGGCCGTTGCCGCGAGAGCCCACCACCGTTGGTGTGTTGCAGGAGATTCCACGATAGCAGTATAAAAGAAAAAGAGGGGTACATACCCCTCTTTCTTCCTCAATTCATCGTTCACGCCTCTTCGACCTTCAGGGTCTTCTTTGCTGCCTCCTCTCGCTTGGGGATCGTGATGCTGAGCACGCCATTCTTCACTTTGCATTCGGCGCGGGAACCATCGGCGTAATCGGGCAGCCGGACCTGCCGCTGGAATGCATTGAAGGAAGATTCACGGCATACCCACTCCTTGTCGTTTTCCTCCTGTTCCTGCTCGGCCTTGCCGGAGATGGAGAGCACGTTATTGTGCGTGTCCACCACGATATCCTTCGCCTCGAACCCCGGAACGTTGATGGAGATGCTGAGTTCCTTGGGCGTTTCGGCGATATTCATCGCGGGGATGGAACGGGGCGCGAGATGCGTTCCGAAGAACCCGAAAGGATCCCAAAATGCCTCGTCGAAGAGGCTGCCGAAGGGGGTAAGTCCCCGCGTCGGGCCGGTGTTGTCATGCTTGATCATGCGCATAGACACTAGGGGGGAAGTGAGCAAAAGTGCGGTTAGCACTCTCTAGTATAGAGTGCCAGCATAGGGGCGGTCAATGGATATTTCGTACGAGAATCGTAGTTTTTCAAATGTAGGTTGCCACGAATATGACAGTGATTTCTCTGCTACACTGCGCGTAATGATTGAGTATCAGCGCATTATTCTGGCCGATACCGTCCGCAATGAGGCCTTTGCGCGTGCTCTCCAGTCTGCCATCCATACGGGGGAGTCCGTCGTTGCGGATATCGGGTCCGGCACAGGGTTCCTCTCTTTTCTTGCGTCGAAGTTGGGCGCAAAGGAGTGCCATCTGTATGAGCAGTCGGCACTCTTGGATCTCAGTCGTGCACTCGCGCACGAGAATGGCATCACCAATCTTCGTTTTCACCGGCAGCACTCCACGCAGGTGCGCAAGCCCGTGCAGGCGGACATCGTTGCCTCAGAGACGTTGGGAAACTTCGTCCTTGAAGAGGGCATCATCGAGACCATGAACGATGCACATCGTTTCCTCAAACCTGGCGGTGTGCTCCTGCCTCAATCGTTGAGACAGTTTGTTGCCCCGATTGTTTCGGATCGTCTGTGGAAAGAGGTAACGAGCTGGGACCGAGTCGGTCATGATCTTACCTTTCGCAATGCGCGCGAAATTTCGTGCCAAAATATCTACGTTCGAACTCTGCGCGAGTCCGATCTGCTCGCGGGGGGCGCCCAGGAATGGGACAGTGTGAATTTTCTTAAGAAGAACGACCCAATTCGCACCGCGAAGCTTGAGTGGTCGGTTCAGCAACCCATGACGATCTTCGGCTTCGGTCTGTGGTGGGTGGTGCATCTTTGTTCCGGCATCACGCTCTCGACTGCACCGGACGCAGCTAAAACACACTGGGAACAGATCTACATGCCTGTACTGGAGCCGCTTGCTCTCGAAGCGGGCGATCGTCTGCAGCTCAAGCTCTCGGTCGATTCGCACCATGCCGTACGCATTCACATTGCATGGGACGTACGTGTGCTCGCTGCAAATGGAGCACCACGTTCTCATCAACAGCTCGACATGCATGCGGGCCAGGTCGACTAGGGTCAGTTGGTTCGTTTTTTCCTGACAGATGTTTACTTGCGCTCATGGTTCGAGTCGAATAGTCTGCGCGCGAGATGACTGATCAGCCGAAGAAATTCCTGTTTGTCTCGTACGACGGCACCACCACCGATCTCGCTTGGGCAGTGTCGCGCGAGGGTCACCAGGTACGTCTCTGTCTCGAGGCTGCAGGGTTTCAGGACGTGGGAAAAGGATTCGTCGAAGTGGTGACCGATTGGAAGGAGCATGTCGATTGGGCGGATATCGTTCTCTTCGATCACATCGGTAAGGGAGAGGATGCACAAGCCATTCGCAAGAAGGGCAAACTCTGCGTCGGCGGCACGCCGTACACCGATCGATTGGAAAATGACCGCACATTCGGACAGGAAGAACTGAAGCGTAATAAGGTGCGCATCATTCCATATCAGGAATTCCGTTCGTTCGATGAAGGCATAAAGTACGTGCAGGACAATCCGGGCCGGTACGTCATCAAGCCTTCGGGCGATGCGCAGAATTTGAAGCAATTGCTCTTCGTCGGGAATGAAGACGATGGCAGTGACGTGATTAGAGTTCTTGGAGCGTATAGCGAGACGTGGAGCGATACTATTTCGGTCTTTCAGTTGCAGCGACGTGTGGCGGGAGTGGAAGTCGCGACCGGAGCCTTCTTTAACGGCAGGCAATTTATGAGTCCCGTGTGCGTGAATTTCGAGCACAAGAGACTCTTTCCCGGAGAGCTGGGCGTTTCGACGGGTGAGATGGGTACCAGTATGTTCTGGACGCCGCACAGCCCCATTTTTGAAGCTACGCTACGTCCCTTCGAGGCGATTCTTGCCGAAGAAGGGTACGTGGGCTACATCGACGTCAACTGCATTGTGAACAGTAACGGTATCTATCCATTGGAGTTCACTTGTCGTTTTGGCTTTCCGTTCATCGACTTGCAACTTGAAGGGATCACCGAACCGATAGGAGAGCTTCTATTGCGGATGGCCCATGGTGAGGGAAACGGCATCAAGGTGAAGCGTGGATACCAGGTCTGTGCACTCATTGTGGTGCCCCCGTTCCCGTTCAACGATCCCAAGACCTTCGAGTCGTTCTCTGAAGATGCGGTGGTTGTTTTTAAAAAGAAAATGCCTGATGGCATTCACATCGGGGACTTGAAACAAGAGAACGAGCAATGGCTGATCACGGGGCAAGAAGGTGTGGCGCTCGTCGTCTCGGGTGCGGGCATGACCATGCGCGATGCGCAGAAGCAGATGTACACACGCATTCAGAACATCCTCATCAGCAATATGTACTACCGAACGGATATTGGCGATCGATGGATGGACGACTCGGACAAATTGCGTTCATGGGAGTATTTGTAAATTCATGAGAGACAAACCTTCAGCCTTCGCCCTTCGGGGCTTCGACCGACAGGACGGTTTTCCTTCCATGAACCATTCTTTCCCTTCATTGGTGTGCCTCCCCGCCCGTACCGAACGGTACGTTCGGGCGGGCACCCTGCAGCAAGTGCGGGGTTCGCGATGATTATTTTGATTATTGAGTTACGAGAGTGGCTCTATTCTTGCGGCTATGAACAACTATGGGGGCTAGTGGACAATTTTGCAGGCTGAAATGAGCATCTTTCCTTTTCTGGAAGCCAAAGTATGCTCAGATTTTTCCCAATGCATCATGAAAAATATGTTCTCATTGCAGTTCACGATCAGTGAAGAAGAATGGATCTCGATATGGAAAGCAGTTATGGAAATGTACGGAGTGCGGTAAACAATTCCGTCAGAAATCGCCGTCGAAGAAGAAAGAAATCTGGAGAGAATTCACTCATGGCAAACAGACCCATGC
>MNWP01000023.1:0-10013 GCA_001872575.1 Candidatus Peregrinibacteria bacterium CG1_02_54_53
GTGAACTACCACCAGCTTACGCAGGTGGCTTACACGAGTTTCAGCTGATGCTGTCCGGCATCCTCCCTTCCCTGGTGCTCGATGTACCTCCGAATGATGTCCTCATTCACCCCTACCGTGGAAACGAAGTAGCTGTCTGACCATATGCCATCCGTTCCCCAGTAGACTTCTTTCAGGAAAGAGAACTTCTTTTTGAGATGACGGGCGGTGTTGGACTTGAGGATGTTCACTACTTTTCCAATGGCCATTTTGGGAGGAATCCAGAGGAGAAGATGGATGTGATCTTCATCGTGATTGATCTCCACGATTTCCACCTCGGGATAATGGGCGGGAAGAGCCTTGAGCGTTGCCTCCATGTAGGCGAAGACGCCGTCATTGAAGATCTTGCGACGGTACTTGGTGCAGAGGATGAGATGGTAGGTGCAGTGATAGATGCAGTTGGACTGCTTCTTGAAGGTTTGCTTCATGGAGAAGAGCCTACCAGGCCCAGAGGACGGGAGGATGCCGGATCTGCTTCATCCCCCTCCTAACGGAGGGGGTTTTGCGATGGAACTATAAATCAAATTTTCGTCTTTGTTCAACATACTAACCTCTTATTTTAGCGTAGTCAAAAAATTTATTTCGCACAACGTTTCGGCGTATGCGATGTTTCGCCACGGTATAATGTGCCCGATAGGGCTCACCGTGGCGAAATATGGGAGAGCTTTGGCGACTTCCATTGAAATCTTAAACGGAGCCAAAGCGAACCGGGTAACCAGTGTTGTGCGATTGTACAAAAACTGCAACGTCTGGGCATTCTAAATATCCTCATGTTTTCTTTGTTCTAGCATTGCTCGGATCTCTTCTCTTTCCTCGAGAATAACTTGTGCATATCCCTTTTCCCAGTGATCAATAGAATGCTTGAGCACATGTTCTGCTAGCCCAGATATCCATTCGGGGAAATCTTCGAAGCTATGCGGAGGTATTGGTCTGCCAGTATCTTTCCCTAAGTCCTCAAGATATTGAACATACTGTGGATAAAGTTCCTCGAAAGTATAATTATCAAGTATTCCCATGCCAGGATAGTTGCAGTTTTTCGTATGTCGCACAACGTTTGCGGTTGTACGAAGTACGGCGGCAGTACAATTGGAAGCGACCTACTGCCGCCGGATTTGGGCGAATCTGCGCGACTTCCGAATTCAATCAAAAGAGGAGCGCAGATGAGCCGCACACCCGCTGTTATATGATCGTACGGCCTTTGCCGTTTGCCCACCGCAGTGGGACTGCTCGTAAAAAAATCCGATTTTGTTTTCACCGTTAAAGTGAGGCATCGACGAACGGACTGGGCGACGGGCAGAGGGGTTAGGGGTGAATGCCTGTCGCCCAGAAAACAACAAACTCACAAATTTTCTAAAGCATCCTTGAGCACCATTGTCGCTTTACAGTCATCTTCGTTGTACTCAAGAAGTCTCTTTAAAATCGACTCATCTTTCGATTCGAGATAGGCATTGAACCACTGTATGGACAGAGCGCCCGACGGCGTTTCATCTCTCCATGAGAAACCCAGGTACGTAGCCAGAGCCTTCAGGGAGTAGCTGCCAACCGGCCAATCAGTTTTCTTCTGCACCGTACTGTAGAGATCGATCACATGAGGATGATCGAAGAACTGCTCTACAGCTTCGGCGCTGATGACATCGGAGTACCGCTTCTGCAGCCTCTTGTATGTCGTTTCTTCGTGATGAGAGTAGTAGTACACGGCGAAATCATCTTTCGGAAGCGATGCAATGTAATTCCAGAATTCCTGCCACACACGCTTTTCTTCCTCTTCGGAAAGTTCCGTAGCCGTGAAGTGCACGAAACGTTCGTTTTTTCCGGCACGCTCATACACGCCGTGCAGATACACGAAATCCTGTGTCGGATCATCCTCGATATCGAAGAAGAGTTCATGGCTTACCTGCGGGAAGTCCATCGTTCCGTATGCGACGGGCTTTTTTGTCTGGCGGAGGATGATCGCGCGACGGAGTGCTTTGGAAAGGCTGTCCTCCCCGAGGCGGTACAGGAATTCCGTATTGCCCGCCTTCTTTTCCTCCTCTTTCTGTTTCATGACTTCCGCGACATCCAACCCGATGAATTCATCAAGGTTTTCGATCAAGAGGTCTTCATTGATTCTGTCGCGATTGCTCCTGCCGAGGTAAAAAACGTTTGTGAGATCTTTTGTCTCTTCGCACCACTTTTTGCAGGAGTTGTACCATGGGCAGAGTTTACAGATGCTCGCCGAAGCGGGCTTGTTTCTGTGCTGATCTTTGAGAAGAAAATCAACATACTTCTTCACTTCTTCGTAATACTCCCACCAGGTTTTCTTCGAACGTGGGCCCATGAGAGCCGTCAGGTCATATTCTACCGTCTTGCCGTGAATATCGATGACTTGCACGCTATTGTGCGTGCAGAATCCGAGTCGCTTGAGCAGGTCGTCATACAGGCAGAGCTGCACCGCGTAGTGCTTCTTCGGTTTGCCTTCCTCTCCTTCCTCCTCGTCGGCACCTTCGAACCCCATGCCGGATTTGATGTCGATCGGCATGTACGTATCATCGGGCAACTTTTTCAGAAGATCGGGAATGCCGAGCATATTTTCATGGATGAGTACGCCTTGATAGATCAGCGGCTCTTTCTTCTTCATTGCTTCGGTTGTACGTGCAAAACGCTCTTCGTGGCTGCCATCACAGAGATCCAGATATTCGCCGAGTTGGGAGATGATTTTCTCTTCATGTTTCACTCCTTTCTCCCATAGCAGCTCTACGAAAGGATTGGATTCAGGATTCTTTTCCTCCTGCGGACCATGCGCATCCCGCCAGACGCGGTGCGGGCATTGGATGTAATCGTAGAGCTTGGACGCGGTTATAAAGGGCATGCAAAGGATATGGTACGCGCATGCAAAAGCTGTACAATGGCGAAAAATGAAACAAGCTGATCAATCCAGCGGCTTTGTACACGCACTTGTCCGAAGCGCAGCCGACATCATGAGAACGGCGAAAACTGAGGAGGAGTTACGCATCAATTTTGAGAAGAAGCTGTCTCCCGTTCTGGAGGACATCGGCATTAAAGGATCGCGATACGAGAGGCATACGGGAAAAACTGCATCCGAATACCGGGGCCGACCGGATGCTATCCATGGGAAAGTCATCATCGAATACGAGCCGCCCGCTTCCTTTGGCAAAAAAGGAGTTGTGGAACACGCGGAAGAACAACTGCATGGATACTTGAGCGCCGAGGGTTATGTGCAGGGGTCGGATGCCAAGACGCTTTTCGAGCGGCCTGTTGGCGTCGGCTTTGACGGCGAGCAAATCTTCTTCGTCCAATTCAGTGATAACGCGAAGAAACAGGAGTTTGTTAGACACGGACCGTATCCTTTCGACGTAGAAAGCGCGCGGACATTCCTTATGCATCTGCGCGGCTTGTCGCGAAGACCGCTCATACCCGAAACGCTGACGGAATCCTTCGGTCCGGACAGCCCGATCGCTACGAAGATCGTTTCCGCGCTCGTGGATGCGCTGGAAAACTGGGGGAGCAAACGGTCGGAAGTTTTCTACAACGAATGGAAACGCCTCTTCGGCATCGTATACGGAGAACAATTCGGAGCGGCGCAGGAAGAGGAAGCGCAGGTGCTCATGGAGAAGTACGGCGTGAAGAAGAAGACCGAGTTCCAGAAATTGCTCTTCTGCGTCCATACGTACTTCGCGTACTTGATGAAGCTGATTGCCATCGAAATCCTCGCCATGCGCGATGAGGAAGCGGCGCTCAGCGAATCATTTTCTTCCAAATTGGCGCATGCGGACGATGATGAGCTGAAGCGAAAACTCGAGGACATTGAGAACGGCGGCATCTTCGCGAGCAGAGGAATCACGAACTTTCTCGAAGGAGATTTCTTCCGCTGGTACCTAGACTCCTGGTCGCCATCGCTCAAGGAGGCGCTGCGCGAGGTCGCAAGGGAACTCAGCGATTTTGAGCCGGCCACAACGACGATTCATCCGCAGACCGCGCGCGATCTCCTGAAAAAGCTCTATCAGTACCTCGTGCCGCAACTCATTCGCCACAAGCTCGGCGAGTACTACACGCCGGACTGGCTGGCGGAACTCGTCATGAATGAAACGGGGTACAAGGGCAAGCTCGATGACCGCATGCTCGATCCTGCCTGCGGCTCCGGCACATTCCTTGTTTTGGCAATCCAAAGAGCGAAAGAGTGGGCAAAGGAGCACAAGGTGCCCAAAAAGGATACTGCGAAGCTCATTGGCGAGAACATCTGGGGGTTCGACTTAAATCCGCTCGCCGTCATCGCATCGCGCACCAACTACATTTTCGCCCTTGGCGATCTGATCCATGAACAGAGGAATTTTGAGATTCCGGTGTACCTTGCAGACTCCGTTCTCTCGCCGACGGAGAAGAAAGTAAGCGCCGGACTCTTCGGGGATTACTACCCCATGAAAACATCCGTTACCGAGTTCCATATTCCGGCGCACTGGCTGGCGAACAAGGGACTGCAAATGCCCGAAGCCGCTTCCGAAGTGGAAATGCTCGTCGCTCGTATGGAAGAACCAGAATCGGCTGTGAAAATCATGGAGAAGAAAGGGTTGGTTTTATCCGGATCGCACCAGACGGTACTTGATTTCTACGAGCAGGTTCTGGCACTGGAAAAGGAAGGGAAAAACGGCATTTGGGCACGCTTCCTCAAAAATGTCTTCGCTCCCGCCAATGCAGGGAAGTTCGATTACGTGATCGGGAATCCGCCGTGGATTCGATGGGATTTACTTTCGAGTGAATACAGAGAAGCTACGAGGCAAATGTGGCGTGATTATGGCCTTTTCGCTCTCAAGGGGTTTTCGGCAAAAATGGGTAAAGGTGGTTCTGACTTCTCGATGTTATTTACGTATGCCTGTGTCGATCGATTTGTCGCAAAAAATGGCAAACTTAGTTTCTTAATTACACAAGAGATTTATAAATCGAAAGGGGCGGGTGAAGGCTTTCGAAGATTCAGCTTGGGAGAAACGGGAAAATTCAAAGTCTTACAGGCACACGATCTCGTTACGGTAAAACCATTTGAGAGTGCTGCCAACAAAACAGCTGCAATATTTATTAAGAAAGGAGAGCAAACCCAGTATCCCATCCCATATATATTATGGAATAGAAAAAAGGGAATAGGGAAAATTCCGACAGATACCTCGTATGAAGATGCGATGAAAATGATGGATAGATTTAAACAATACGCACAGCCAGTTGGCCTAGAGGGATCTTCTTGGCAAACACTTCTTTCAAAAGATGAGAGTTCAATTGCTAAAGGCGAAAATTACTATAAAGCTAGAGGGGGGGCTGGTACTGATCCGTACGGTGTTTACTGGATAGAAGTTACTGATATGCTTTCTGATGCTAATTTAATTGTAAGAAATATTAGTTCTAGAGGAAAGACAAAAGTGGAAGCAGTTGAGACACAGATTGAATCAGATTTGGTTTTCCCTGCCGTGTCTGGAGCAAATATCGCTAGATGGAACGCAGCGCCAAGCGCGTTTGTATTATTTGTAAATAATCCTGATAAGCCTATGGATGGATATACAGAAACAGTAATGAAGAACGAGTGGCCACGAACCCATGATTATCTGGCTCGCTTTAAAACCATACTTAGGGCGAGGTCAGCCTTTAAGAAATACCATGAAGAAGGAAGTAAGCCATTCTATAGTCAATACAATGTTGGTAAGTACTCATATGCAAACTACAAGGTTGTATGGAAAAGAATGGCAAATGACATACATGCTGCAGTAATTAGTCAGTGGAAAACTATTTATGGATGGAAAACGATAATTCCATTAGATACAACATCATTGATAGCATTAGATGATGAAAATGAGGCACATTATTTGTGCGCCACAATTAATTCCACTCTTGTACGTGATCTTATTAAATCATATTCGTCGGCTGGTCGTGGTTTTGGGTCTCCTTCTGTCATGCAGCATATCGGCATTCCGAAATTTGATCCTAAGAACAAGCTGCATGAGAAGCTCAGCAAGTTATCGAAGGAGTTGCACAAACTGGCGGCAGATAGAGGCAATGAAGTGGAGATAAAGAAGCTGGAGAAGGAGGTGGATGAGGGGGTTACCAAGTTATTTTCATAATCTAGGCCTTTCAAGTGTGTCCGTTACATAACAGTTTATGACTTCCGAGAAGCATGAATTCCAAATCGGCAGCCAAAAAATGCTTGAGGGTACTTGGCACATATTCAGGGGTTTTGTTATTACAACCCTCGGCACGCTTTGGCATTCACTGAAATCTCTTCGGACAGACCTGATGGAATCAAAAAGTTGGTATGGGAAAGGGGGCGTGCTAGTCGCCGTGGCAATCGTTGTATGGATCACATGGAACTCCGTTTCGGATGTGTACTGGACTGCTTACCGCAGTATTCGCCGTGACTGGTATGCAGAGCAATATCGCAGTGCTGCCGCGCAAGAAGTAGCTGTGTTTTTCGATCTCTACAGCCGAAAATTCATTGAGCGCGACTGTGACTTTATGCGGAAGATCGGCGCGGATGAGGCTATGTATGATAAGTATGGTCGAACCGAATACGAGCCCGGCACCTACGACTGCAATAATTACTACAAGAGTATTAATGCGAAATATTATCTGCCGTTTGAGATCGAGCCCATCATCGAATCGCCCGGCAAGCGGCGTATTCGTGGCAAGGCAATCGTCGTGCGCGTGATGGAGGATGGCAGGCACATTGCGAGTGCCCAATACTTTGAATTATGGAAAGTGCGGGATTGGGAACTTTGGCACTTCAATGCATCGTCCAGAAACGGGAGCCCGAAGATTTCACTCGAAACTACAACAGAACTCTGATATGCCCGATATTCTCTCCACCATCCACCAGGCTGCGCGGGAATGGATTGAAGCTTCTCTGTAATTCCTTCTACCCAGGATCAAAACTCGAGAATCTGGCTCAACTAGAGAAGGATGCGTGTGATTAAAAAGAGCCGACAGTGTCGGCTCTTTCTGGCTGCGAGCATTTCAACCTTTGGTTTGCGGCGGGTCATTCCCGTGAGAGTCTTTGATCTGGATCTCACCGTTGCGTTTTTGCACGATGAATTCAGTCTTGAGCCGGCGTGAGACTTGCCGCCCAAAGTCGACAGCATCCGCTTTGTCTTCGAAGATGCCTGATGCTCTCTTGCCGTGAGGATGATGAACCATCCAATCACGACCTCGAGGACTGACCCAGGTTTGTGAGATTTTCTTAGACTTCATCACAATATGGGGAAAGAACAATGTCCCAATCCCGCAAAAACTTCGTTAGAGTACGGCTGAATCCCGATCCCAAGAGATTCTGGCCGATTAAACGCAAGGTTGGAATAAAAGCGTTTTTTCGGTCTGCACCCGATGATTCTATGCAAATACGTCATGGGCAGTATTATACACCATGTTAATTTCAACAACAAAAAATTGACTGTAATGTTAACATTATATATCATGCAAACGCTCCTTCCCCTTCTCGTCCCATGACTCATATCCTTACTATTTTGCGTGAGCAACATGGATATACCCAGGAAAAGCTCGCGCAAGCCATAGGCGTTTCGCGTCAGCACCTCGCAAAGGTGGAGCAGGGAGAGGCGGAGCTCAAACTCTCGCAGGCGCGCGCCTGCGCAGAGCTCTTCGGTATCTCCGTAGATGCTATTTCCCTCGGCGAGCTCCCAAGAGAACAGAGCGTACTTCCGGCTCCATCGCAGGCGCAGAAGAAAGAGTTGCCGTCAGAACGTGACCCACGGCCGCAGATAAAGGTGAAGCCGGAAAATGTTCAGAAGTTCAAAGAAGTACTCCTCTATGTTTTGAGCAGAGTGGGCGCGCTTCCGAACGTCGGTAAAACCGTTCTCTTTAAATTGTTCTACTTCATCGATTTTGATTACTACGAAAAGTACGAGGAGCAGCTTATAGGTGCTACCTATCGGAAGGAAGCGTACGGCCCTCTTCCGGTCGAGTTCTCAACTATTGTCACGGAGATGATAAGAGAAGGTAAACTGCAAGAGATTAGAGGTACTTATTTTGATCATGAGCAGATTAAGTATATTCCGATTCACAAGCCGAATCTGAGTGGGTTATCTGCAAATGAAATGGAGACAATTGATGAAGTCTTGAAGAAGTACGGAGGAAAATCCGCGACCGAAATTAGTGACATCGCTCATCGGGATGTGCCGTGGAAAGTTCATGATATGCACGAAGTCATTGACTATGAATCTGTGTTCTATCGCGATGCCGCTTTCTCTGTACGCGACCATGACGAGCTATAGTTTCTGCGGCGTAGCAAAGAATGATTTTGACAGGCTGAGAAAGAAATACCGGTCGTTGCCGGATGATCTCGAACGTTTTTGCAAGTTCACGCTGAGACTTGAGGAAGAAAAAGGATTTCCTTCCTCGAACAAAAACTACACACATTTGAAAATATTCGAACACTATGCAATCTACAAGGCACACATTCCCTGTGTATCGTTGCGAGGAAACAAGTTGCGGATTGTGTATGTGCGGCAGAAACAATCAATCGAATTTATCGTATTGGAACTCTATCCGAAAAATGAGAAGAGCAGAGAAGACGCAGAGCGTATTGCTGAGTACATTGAGAATCAGAAGTAATGAGCATTTGATAAGCAGTTTGATCAAGTTACATCAACAACATACATCTTCCCCTATCAAAAACTGAGCCCCGCCACAACAGACGAGCGCCATGCAGGCACGCGAAACACCACCCACCAAGCGCAAACCGCGCTCCGGCGGCACTGAGTGGCGAAAAAACCTCCTTCAGCGCTCATGGCGGCCTTTTTTGCGCTACGATATCCCCCTATGAAGATCGTCCTCGCTACAGGCATCTATCCTCCCGAGATCGGCGGGCCGGCTACGTATGTGCGTGCTCTGGCACAGCAGCTGCATCATGCCGGACATACCGTGGCAGTGGTCGCGTACGGATCAGAGGAGCGCGGAGTTGATGCCAGTCCGTGGCCCGTATTCCGGGTTGTGCGTGGCGGCGGGCCGTTGATCCGGTGGTGGAGGTATGCAAAGGTTCTGCGAAAAATCGCAGCCGATGCCGACATTGTCGAGGCATTCTCTTCCGTGAGTGCCGGCGTTCCCCTTATGCTTGCGCGGCTCAGGAGACCTAAGAAGGTTCTGCGACTCGGTGGTGATTTCTTCTGGGAGCGGTACACCGATCGTGGCGGGGAGAAAAGTCTCAAGGAGTGGTATGCCGAGAAGCCCCGTTCGAAATTCGTTGCGCAGAAAATTCTTGCATCATTCGATCATATCGTCTTCTCGACAGAGTATCAGAAATCGCTCTATCGAGCGCAGTATCAACTTCCCATGCATTCGGTGATCGAAAATGCCCTGCCTGCGGGTATTCCTGCTCTTCATACGGTGCATGTGCCCCTGAGACTGCTTTTCATGGGTCGATTTGTTGCGTTTAAAAATCTCCCCGTTCTCCTTCGCGCACTCGCATTCCTTCCTCAGTGCACGCTTGCACTTGTGGGTGATGGCCCCGTGGAGAAATCTTTACGTTCCCTCGTACAGGAGCTTCAGGTGACAGATCGCATTGAATTCATTCCTTCACAAGGCGGAGGCGCAAAGGCAAAAGTTTTTTCAGAGATGGATCTGCTGGTACTTCCTTCAATTACGGAATTGAGCCCGAATGTCGCGCTCGAGGCACGGGCTGCAGGATTGCCGGTTCTCCTTACGCGTTCAACGGGATTCGGCGATATGCTCACTCGTGGTATGGTGCTACGCGATCTGAAAACTCCCGAGCAGCTTGCACAGGCCATTGCCGATGTTCGGTCCCGCTACGGTGAAATTGCCCAGGTCGCAGCCCTGTCTCCCCCGATGCGTGGATGGGAAGCGGTTGCTCGTGAGCATCTTCAACTTTTCTCCAGTCTATAGTCGATGAAGCTCCTCATGATCTCCCACCTTCGCTCTTCGCGTTGCTCAGAGCTACGGCGGACAGGCCGGCTTACCTTCTTTCATTTATG
>MNWP01000023.1:10020-12551 GCA_001872575.1 Candidatus Peregrinibacteria bacterium CG1_02_54_53
CCCACCTTCGCTCTTCGCGTTGCTCAGAGCTACGGCGGACAGGCCGGCTTACCTTCTTTCATTTATGAAGCTCCTCATGATCTCCGGCGATCGATCGATTCTCCGTGGCAAGCGCAGCGCCTTCTGGTACACGCTGCAGGAATTACGCAAGCACTGGGATCGCATCGATATCATCTGCCCGTATGCCCGATGTGATGCGCCGAACAAGGAGTGCCACAGTTCGGTCCCGGAGAGAGACGGAGGGGGCGAAGTCCATTTCCATCCCTCTCCACACTGGCTCTGGTATCAGCCGTTCTGGATTTCGAAACGGGGCAAAGCTCTTGTCGCGGAACATCATCACGATGTGATGACCGTCCATGACTATCCTCCCTTCTATAACGGGCTGGGGGCACGTTGGCTTGCGAAAGCCACCAAGCTGCCGTTTGCCATCGAGGTCCATCACATTGTGGGTTACCCGCATGCCGCATCATTCATTGAATGGATCGGAAAACTCCTCTCGCGACTGGTTCTTCCTCGTCATGCGAAACGCGCCTCAGCGGTGCGCGTTGTGAATGAGGCAACAAAGGCATCTTTGGTCGCATGGGGCGTGCAGCCTGAAAAAATATCCACCGTTGCTTCCTTCTATCTCGATCGTGAACTTCTCACGAAAGATGTCCGTCCGCTGGCCTCCTATGATGTTTCATTCTGCGGTCGTCTTGTGCCCAATAAACAGTTGTATGAGCTTATTGCAGCTGTTGCCGATATTCCTGAGGTGCGTCTGCTCATCATTGGTGATGGTCCTGAGCGCAAACGTTGTGAAGCGCTGGTAAAGAAATGCGGCATGGGTGAGCGGGCAAAGTTCCTCGGATGGCTGCCAACTATGGAAGATGTAGTGGGAGCAGTGCTCACCGCACGGATCTTCGTTATGAATTCTCTGAGTGAGGGCGGTCCACGCAGTGCTCTTGAGGCAATGGGCATGGGCATGCCTGTGATCGTGACGCCCGTGGGGATCATGCCTGAAGTGATCGAAGATGGTGTGAATGGTATTCTGACGGATGGAACGAGGGGTGATCTGCGTCGCAAGATCATGCGGTTGATTGAGGACGATGCACAGCGTGAGCGATTGGGGAAGAAGGCGCGCGAAATTCTCGACCGCTTCGACCGTCCCCGGCTCATTTCACGGTATGCGGATTTCCTCAAATCCATTGCATCTTCACAAACATGAAGCTGCTCGTTGTCACACAGAAGGCCGACTCTTCTGATCCCATTTTGGGGTTCTTTCATGGATGGCTCACGGCGTTCGCATCGCACACAGAGCGGCTTGTAGTTGTTGCTCAGTATGTTGGGCAAGTGTCTCTGCCGACTTCTGTGGCAGTTCACTCTCTTGGCAAAGAAAAAAATATTCCGATCTGGAGGCAAATCCTGCGTTTTTGGTGGATCGCATGGCGCGAACGATCCCGGTATGACCGTGTGCTCGTGCACATGACGCCGATATGGGTGATTCTGGGCTGGCCGATCTGGTTTCCTCTTCGCAAGAAAATATTTCTCTGGTACGAGATCCGCCGTGGAAGCTGGCGCTTGTCTTTGGCTCTGCTGCTTGTGAGAAAAGTATTCTCTGCAACGGTACAGGGCCTGCCGAAACCACATCGCAAGCAGATTGTGACGGGACATGGCATCGATACGGATGCCTTTTCTCTTGATCCGATGCATCGCGAAAACGGCCTCATCGTCGCGGTCGGCCGGATTACACGATCCAAACGTTACGATGTTCTTCTGCGTGCATTCGCCCTGCTGCCGCAACATTGTCGGTTACAGATTGCCGGCGGCATGGTGACGCAAGCCGATGAAGCCGAATGGGATGCGCTGCAGTCTCTCATTCGGGAGTTAGGCATTACCGGTCGTGTTGCTGTGCAATGGGTAGAGCCGGGACAAATGCCTGATCTCCTGCGCCGCGCAGAGCTGATGCTCCATACATGTGTGGGCGGCCTCGATAAAGCTGTACTCGAGGCAATGGCCTGCGGATGTCCAGTGGTTTCTTCCGGCACTGTCGCACAAGAGGTGCTGCCCGAATTATGGCGTGCGACTGATGACACGATGTCTCAAGTTGCCCAAAAGATTCTGGCATTATCACAGCCGGAGCGATCTGCATTGAGCGAGGAGTTGCGCGGGAGGATCGTTGAGCAGCACAATCTGCCGAAGTTGGTTGAGCGGCTGACGAAGGAAATGAGTTGAGGGATTAGAGATTGGGGCGTAGTGGACAATTTTGCAGGCTGAAATACTGCTCACTTCGCTCGTAGGAACTCCTCAATCATGGGTAGTTTCTGATCGATGCGGAGTCCGCCATGGAGACGAATATTCTTCTTGATGTGTGTGAATATTCCTTCCAGAGAATTGCTCGTGTTGGGAATGTTCAACTCTGGATGTCGCAGGTAGGTGAACAGGTATGGAAGATTCCTTTTCACACTGTAGTAGGCACTCCGAATTCTGCGATGGGTGTAGTGCCAGTGTCTCGTATTCTCACCGATCGTTCTCTCTTTGAGAAACGTTTCCCA
>MNWP01000003.1 GCA_001872575.1 Candidatus Peregrinibacteria bacterium CG1_02_54_53
AAGGGCGTTCGTCCCATCGGTGCGAGTCTTCGGGAAATCCTGCTCCGCAGCATCGAGGGAGACACGCACATTCTCTCGCCGTACCTCCTTGCCGATCACATCGGAGACAGCCTGCGTGCCGATCAGCGCCAATGTGATCCTGATCTCGTGCCCCGCCTTTCACCACAACTCACCCTGCTCCCGGTTATGGACACGGCGTGAGAGGAAGTTCTCCGCAGCACCTAGCCGTGTATGGCACACGGGCTGCGACGAACCGACCCAAAGGTGTGTATCCTATCATTTGACCAGAGTTTCCGAAAGGGTATAGTCGGCGAATGACGACGACCATTGTGCTCAACTTCAAGTGCAAGGACTGTGGAACGGTGATCGGGCAGTACATCACCAACAGCACAAATGAGGATGGCACCCCGAAAGATAAATTGCCATGCCCGAACTGCAAATCTCACAATGTGGAGTACCAGACTCGGTTCTGAATACCTATGCTGACCATTCTCCGCATACTGGCGGCCTGTCTGACATTCGCCGGATCGGTGATGGTCGCTCTTTCAGTTGCAAAGAACCCTCACGATGCGCATCAAATGGTGAACGGGAAAATAAAGTACCTGGCCATTATCCACCTGGAGCGATTCCGATGGGGCATGGGTCTCATGGTGTTCGGCTTCTTCCTACAGATGATCACCGAGGTCGCAACGATGCGCGGGTGATACAAAGATGGTCAGAAACCAACTGGGTCTAGAACCAAAAATCCGCCACCTCAGACTTTGACTTTTTGGCTGAGGCAAGCGGGTCTATTGACCATAGCCAGTGATGGCAGCCCCGGCGGGAATCGAACCCGCGTTACCAGATTGAAAATCTGGCGTCCTAACCGTTAGACGACGGGGCCGGAAAGAAAAGAACATTGAGACCTCCGCATCGCTTTCCGCGCTGATGCGCGGCGTTAGACCCGCCTACGCTCCTGACTTTGTTCGGAGCTTCGGACGGGCAGGCGACGGGGCCACACAGAAAGAACTGTGCAGAAAGGGTATGGCAGAGCAGCTTTAAGCGCCAGAGGAGAGTGGCAGAAACATGCAAAAAATGCTATAATGATGAGAAATCATTCCATACATTTTCATGGTCCTCCGCACACTACGAACGGCATTCATTCTCTCCGGTCTCGTCATTCTCGTCTCGACCGTGGGCAACGTGCACACAATCATGCGGGCAAATCTGACAAGTCAGGGATCGATGCTCTCGGACGTGAACATCGAAAAGATGTCGACCCTGCAAATTCGACAGCATCTCAGTGCACCGGAGCGTACAAAGCGGGATGCCTCGGCCGAAATTGCACTCGGGAGCATGCTTCTGTTGCTCGGCTTGGGGCTGCACGCCTACATCAAGCGTAGGACCCCTGACGAACGCGCGGTAAAAGTGCACACCGCTCCTGTACGTAGAGGACGCGAAACGCGCAAAATGGACCGTTGGTTTCTCTGGATGACGGTACGCATGTAAAGGCAATCGAAAAAGGCGGGCCCCGTACGGGTCACCGCCTCTCGATTGAGGGGGGCGTGCAAGGCTTTAGCAGGAGCCGCAGCCGCAACCACCGCCACCACCCATGAGGCCACAACAGCCTCCTTTTTCACCACCGGACATAAGAGGGGGGGAAGAACTAAGAGACGAGAAGTATACCATACCAATTTGGCACTCTCAATGATAGAGTGCTAATTTCTTCTTGATTTTCGCTCGAAAAATGGGTGCCGCATTCAGAGCGGATGCTTCTTGCCCAAGCCGTCTCTGTGATATTTGCCGAATTCCATAATTTCGCGGGCCACGTCATTTTTGACAACCGGCCCATCGGTGCACATGCGCATACCTGACGCATCGACCGCACAGTTGCCGCAGAGTCCGTAACCGCATTTCATGTACCGCTCGAGTGAGAGTTGGCACGCAACCTTGTGCTGAAAGCAGAGATCGGAAACCGCGAGCAGCATTTTCTCGGGGCCGCAGGCGAAGACCTGATCAACCGCGCGAGCGGTTGACCCTGAGCGAAGTTGAAGGGTCTTTGCTTCGAGTATGTCTCGAAGAATGTCTACATTGTATCCCTTATGCCCCTGCGACCCGTCATCTGTGGCAACGGAGAGTGTGGTTCCGGGCAAGCCGGAAAATGCATCGAGGTAAAGCAGGTGCTCCTTGCTCCGCGCACCGACGATTGCGGTAATTGTGCAGGAATCTTTTGCTGCTTCGGTTGCAGCGAAAAACATCGGCGCCGCTCCGTAGCCACCCGCGACAAGCGCAAGGTGCTGCTTGGGTTTCCACTCGTAATGCGTACCGAATGGGCCGCGCAGCCCCACCAAATCCCCTTTCTTCAGACTCGCCAGTTTCTTCGTCGTATCGCCGACCGCGAAGAACGTGATCTGCAATTTCTTGCCATCATCCAATGCAACACTCATGGGAATTTCATCGCTGCCCGGCAGCCACACCATGATGAATTGTCCGGGTTTGGCACCCAGTGAGACGGCAAAGGTAAATGTCTGCACATGCTCTGTCTCTTTCTTCACACTTGCAATGCGATATGTAATAGGCAAACGATTCCCGCAACCGCATGTCATAATGAGCGAGAGGAAAGAGCCTGATGCATTCCACCGATGAGCTTGGAGATATCTTGCACTCCCTCTGCTTCGCCCCATGCCGCCATTTCTTCGCAGACCAGACGAAAAACTTCAGCACCGCGGTACCCGATTGCCGTGCCGATGCCGATGAGCGTGGCACCCGCAAGCAGGAACTCAATGGCATCCTCGCCCGTCATGATGCCCCCCGTGCCAATGATCGGGAGCTTGCCTCCCGTGGCCCGGTAGACATCCGCAATGCAGCGCACCGCAATCGGCTTGATAGCGGGACCCGACATGCCACCGACTTTGTTGGCGAGAATCGGCAGGCGGCTCTTGAGATCGATCGCCATGCCCGGACCGACAGTGTTGATGACTGTGAATCCGTCGGCACCTGCATCCACGCAGGCCGCGGCGATGGAGCCAATGTCGTCGACATTCGGCGAGAGCTTGATGAAAACGGGGATCTTGCCGCTCACCGATTTCACAGCTTTGGTGACGGCAGAGGCATCATGTGCCGAGCAGGCGAAGGGCTTGCCGAACTCATCTTCAACGTTGGGACAGCTGATGTTCACTTCGAGAAAATCCGGTTGAAGCTTCGCGATTTCTGCAGCGGTCTTGCCATAGTTTTCGACCGTGTTGGCAATGATGTTTGCAATGAGCGGGACCCTTCGGATGCGCTCAGGGCCTCCGGCAGGCCCCTTCATATAATCGCCGATCTCCTCGCGCGCCTTTTCGATACCCGCATCGGGCACACCCACGGCATTGAGCGTCCAATGCTCCGTCGAAATAATGGTGGGATTGGGGTGACCCTTATGCTCCGAAAGCCACAGGGACTTTGTCGTAATGCCCCCTGCTCCGTTCTGCGCCACCCGACGCCAACTCGATGCCGTAATTCCCCAGATGCCCGACGCGAGAACAGTGGGGTTCTGGAAGGTGACCCCGAGGACCGTCTGGGAGAGGTTCATCGATCGTCAGTATGCAGGAAACGACGGTCGGGATCCAGCAAAAGGCACGCTTCTGCAGTCTATCGCTCCGGCTGCCGAAGCAGCCAGATCCCCGCGTAGCTTAGGGGAGTGTAGAGCACGCCCATACCGAACTTAAAGAGCCACCATGGAATCGCCATAAGCACGATCACTTTGAGCGGATACACACCAATGAAGGCAATAGAAAACCAGATTGTGGTATCAATAAGTTGCCCCCAGAAATTGGAAAGGTTGGACCGCAGCCAGAAGTACTTTCCGCCCAAACGCGCCTTCAGGAAGAAGAAGGAAAAAACGTCCTGATACTCCCCGACGATGAATGCGATCAGCGAAGCGAAGGTGAAGCGCAAAGAGAGACTGAAGATCTGATTATAGGCATCGGGCATGCGGAACTCTGCGGAGGTTGGCATGACGTTGCTGAGCGCGTTAAAGAGCAGAAAGACGACGAGACTGAGAAATCCCATCCGCACGAAGGCACGGGCATGAGCTTTGCCATACACCTCACCCACGACATCCGTCATGAGAAAGACCAAAGGGAAGGCGAAGATCGCCGTCGACAGGTGCGTGCCGAAAACGAATGGCATGATCTTGATGCCGACGGTATTCGAGGCGAATAGGGCTGTGAGATAGAGCATGAGGGCGAAAACAAGCTTTCGATCAAAGACGAAACGATCCGAAGTGGACGGAGAAACGGAATCCATGGCATGAAAGGAAAGAAATGAAAAAGCGCAGGCTTGTCTCTCATGACACAGCCGCCTTCATAAACGCTTGAAACAACGGATGCGGGCGATGCGGGCGACTCTTAAACTCAGGATGGAACTGCGATCCGAGCATGAAGGGATGCCCCTGCACTTCGACAATCTCCATGATCCCCTGCTCCTTCCACTCGCCGGAGAAGACGAGGCCCTTCTCTTCGAGCTTCTTACGCAAGGCGTTGTTGAACTCGTAGCGGTGGCGGTGACGCTCGGAGATTTCTTCCACGCCATAGGCTTCAAATGCCTTTGTCCCCGGCTTAAGCCTGCACTTGTATGCCCCAAGGCGCAGGGTGCCGCCTTTCGCCCTGCCGGCGTGCTGCCCGGGAAGAAAATGCACCACGTATTTCGACTTGGGCAGTTTGCCCGCTTCGTCGAATTCCTCACTCGTGAGACCGGGATCTTTGAGCATCGCACGTGCGAACTCGATGGCGAGAATCTGCGACCCGAGACAGAGACCGAGATACGGCACCTTCTTCACGCGTGCGTAGTGCGCAGCGGCGATCTTGCCTTCGATGCCACGCAATCCGAAACCTCCGGGAACCACCAGGCCCTTGCAGGTTTCCAGCTTCTTCCATTCTTCATCATAGGCTTTCTGCGCTTCTGCCCCTGCATCAGCAGAAGGCTTCACCAGTAATTCAGAATCAATCCAGACAACCTCCGCCTTGTAACCTTCGTGCACGGCAGCCGTTTTAATCGCTTCGATGACCGAAAGGTACGCATCTTCGAGATCGGTGTATTTGCCCACGAGGGCGATCGGTACTGTTTTCTCCGCGGCGGCGTAGCGTACACGACCGCGCTCCCACTCCGACATATCGGGGACGAGAACACCGAGCGCAAGTTTTTCACCGACAATGCGTGCGATATCGTATTTCTGGAAATTGAGCGGTACGTCGTAAATCGAATTCACCGTGAGCGCCGGAATGACCGCCTCTTCGGAAACATCGCAGAATCGTGCAATTTTCTTCAGCAGTTCGGGTGCAATGCGATAATCCGCACGCGCAAGAATCATGTCAGGTTGAAGTCCATGACGACGAAGTTCGTTCACCGAGTGTTGCGTTGGCTTGGTCTTCAGCTCTTTGGACCCCTTGAGATACGGCAGCAACGTGAGGTGGATATGGAGAATGCGCTCAGAACCAAGCTCCGACTTTAATTGGCGTATAGCTTCAAGAAACGGTGCTCCCTCAATATCGCCTACCGTTCCGCCGATCTCGACCATCATAATTTCCGCTCCACTCTCTTCCGCTGCAGCAATCACTCTCTGCTTGATTGTATCGGTGATGTGCGGCACCACCTGAATCGTCCCACCGAGAAAATCTCCCTTACGCTCTTTGCCCAGCACATCAAGATATACTTGCCCCGTTGTAACCGAAGAAAGCCGGCTCATCGGTTCATCGATGAACCGCTCGTAATGACCCAGATCCAAATCGGTCTCGGCGCCGTCATCGGTGACAAACACCTCGCCGTGTTGAAACGGACTCATCGTACCGGGGTCGACATTAAGGTAGGGATCGAGCTTCTGCACGAACACCTTAAACCCGCATGCTTTCATGATCGCACCGATGGAAGAAGCGGCAATCCCCTTACCGAGCGAACTGCAAACCCCTCCGGTAACAATGATAAAACGGGTCTCCATACGCTTCTTCCCGGAAGAAGTCGCAGGAGCCGGTACTGAGTGACCTTTCGGTGGAATCATACAAAAAGTGGGCAATCCTTCCGATGAACGGGGGAGGAGCCCGCCCAACATACTACCCTTCAGCAGTAATTGGGCAAGTACATTAATCTCGAATAACCCTGTTGACCCGTCATGAGAGATTTCTAGAATGGCTGCAGTAGGATGGAGTCTATCTCCTTCCGAAAACAAGGGGTTCCTAGGCATCGGCAATAATCAAATTCATTTGATTCAACCCGCCTAGGAACCCCTTAACCTTGAGTAACAAAATCCTTCCAAGAAAAACACCGCCCTTGCGGACGGTGCTTTGGATTGCGAACAATGGAATTACTGACCGGTCGTCAGACGGTTGGCGCGCTCCGTCATTTCAACGAGCGTGCGGCGCGTTACTTTCTGGAACCCGGATGAGCCGCCGGTCTGCACCAATGCCGGAGGCAGAACGAGCATGGACTCGGCATTGTCGATAATGCTGCGACGGCTGGGACGGTTGCCACGGGCATCCTGTACGCGCGCACCGCGGAATGTACGAACACGCGTGGTAATGCGTGAACGTTGCAAGAGTGACAAACCGGTATCATCACTCATGGCCTCGCGACGCTCGCGTAGACGCAAGGTGGTGCGAACTTCCCCTGCGGGTGCCCGCTGCTCGGCCAGGGTCTTCTCTCCAAGCAGGCGACGTGAAATACGGTTCTCCACGGCACCGGGATTCATCATGGCCATGGCAGGAACGGCAACCGAAAGGAGCATTGCGGCAGAAGCAGAGATTGAAATAGCACGTTTCATAGCTGACATATGGAAAGGAATCAAAAAAAGCACTCTCAGGGTACTGGGGGGACACGCCAAGTCAATCGGAAAGGCTGCCGAGTGAACGGCAGGAACGCAATGACGACACAATTTCAGCGAGTGGCAAATGACACGCTGCCACGGCAAAAAATCCGTACCGGATTACAGCAATTTTCTGACCTTCGTCTTCATGCGTCGCGCAGTGCGCTTGGCCTTTCCTGCCGCCTTTTTCGCCGCCGTTCTTGCGGAGGAATTTGCACTCTGCGCAGCGGTTGACGCTGCTTCTTCGGCACGATTGACCAGCTTCATAAGCTCTTTTCGTGCCGTTTCAAATGTGTCCTGAGTATAGCTCTTGGCCTTCTTCAGATTATGCTGCACCTCATCGCTGTCGATGAATTCCTGTGCTTGCGCAGCAAGTTTTTTACCGTCACGTTGCAGGTGTTTGCCGAGTAATCGTGCTGCGGTCTCTGCATCTTTGGCTTCTGCAAGATCTTTGCGTAACTTCTTATTACTGAAGAGATACCCCGCCATTGCGCCGCCAAGCGTGCCGATGAGGAGGGAGAGTTTTTTCATAAACGTAGAGAGGGAACCGAAGTACGGAGTATACAGGATGAGTATACAGGATGGCGAGAGATGACACGCAAACCCTACCCCAGCACCTTCGTCGTCGAACACACTTCTACGTTCCCTGAGCTGCGATCCTTCACTTCGACTCCCCCTGCCTTCAGGCTCTTAAGTGAAACAACAACACGCGTGGGAATACCGAGAAGATCAGCATCGTTGAGGCGCGAACCAACTGATGCATCGATGCGATCATCGAGCAGACAGGCAACACCCTTCTTCTGCAACGAACGATAGAGATCCTGCGCGACGGTAAACGGTTCTTCATTGGTGTCTTTGGCTAGCGGAACAATGAGAACACGTGCCGGCGCAATGTCGGGCGGCCACACGAGCCCATCTTTATCGGCAAACGCCTCTGCAATGATGCCCATGAGACGCGAAATACCGATGCCATAGCACCCCATGAGAATGGGATGTACCTTGCCTTTCTCATCGGTATACACGAGCTTGAATGGATCAGAGAACTTCGTACCCAATTTGAAGATATTGGCCGCTTCACTGGCACGCTCCTCGCGGAACTCTTTGCCACCCGTGACGGGGCACGTGGTCTCCTTTGCATCGTAGATTTCGTGATTCACTGCAATACGCTTGCCCTGCTTCTCGGCCTCAACACTCACAAAAATAGTATCTTCACCCTGTGGCAGCAGCACCTGGTACTCATGGGAATACGGTGAGAAAGAGCCACCGGAGGCATAGGTGAGGTACGTGCGGTCTGCCAATCCGAGACGCTCAAAGATTTTATCGTACGCTCCCTGCACTGTTTCGTAGTAACGATCGAGACAGGCAGCATCGGGGTGAAAGGAGTAGAGATCCTTCATGAGGAATTCCCTGCCCCGAAGAATGCCGGATTTTGCTCTCAGTTCATTGCGGAACTTCGTCTGGATCTGGTAGCAGCCAAAAGGTAAATCGCGATAGGAATGGATGAAGCGTTGCACAAGCGGTACCACGACTTCCTCGTGCGTAGGATTAAGCGCGTACTCATTTTCACCGGCAGCTGGTACGTGAAAGAGAGGTTCGAAAACCTTCTTATCCCATCGGCCTGTCTTCTCCCAGTACTCGCGGGGAGCAAGTGCCGACATCACGATCTCCTGTCCGCCGATGGCATCCATCTCCTCACGTACTACCTGCTCAACCTTGCGTAGAACCTTGAGGCCCAGAGGAAGAAAGGAATACACGCCAGCCATGGTCTTGCTGATATACCCCGCACGCGTAAGCAGCTCTGCGTTGACGCTCTTGGCATCAGCTACGGCGTCCTTGGAGGTCTTGGTGAAAAGTTGAGAGAGGAGCATCCGAGGCGATGAGAGAGACAAGCGCATCTTATGTGAGAAATCCCCCGAAAGGAAGGTAAGGAAAGTAAGAAAGGTAAGGAAGGGATCAAAAGACAAGCCCCATCGAAGTGCCTTCCTTACATTCCTGCCCTTCCTCACCTTCCTTACTTCAACTGAGCCAAATACCAATCATCGTCACAGCAGCGCCAAACGCGATACCGGCAAATACTTCAGTGAACGAATGCCCCAAAGTTTCTTTCAGTCTGTGAAAGTGCTGCAGCACATTGAGCACCCGCGCCTGTTCGCCCAACACCGCCCGCACGCCGATGGCGTCGTACCAAACAATGCAGGCAAAGACGGTGGCAATCGCAAATTCCACGGAATCCGCTCCCGATTTGCGACCGACCACAATGAGGAGTGATGTCACGAAGGCCGAGTGACTGCTGGGCATGCCGCCCTGCTGAAAGAGATGCCGACGACCCGTGCCATGAAACTCGTCAACGATGTACTTCACAATCTCCGTGAGAACGAGCACGATGAGCGGAATGAGAAAGAGGTATGTGCGCAGAAGATCAGAGAGCGGAGTCATGGTGAAAGTATAACGTGAAACGTGCTAGATCGCAGCCACGTCGCAGACGCCGCGGTACGGACACCACTTGCATGCCGAAGCACTGGGTGTTGGCCGATAATCCTTTGCTGTCATACGCTCATAAATGAGCTTGATCTGCGTGCGTGCATCTTTGAGTTGAGAAGCTGATCGCATCGTGGCCCGCTCCACTACACCTTCATCAGAGAGAAAGAGCAGAAGGAGCTCGGTACACGGCTTATCGAAGAGTTGCTCACTGGCAAGAGCGTAAAGTGAGAGTTGCAGATTGGCATCGGCCTGCGCTTCTGTACAAGGGACCGTCGTCTTAAAATCCACGATGCGCACGCCCTGCTCAACCTGCTCAATGCGATCGAGTCTGCCCGTGATCGTCGTGCCATCCACTTCCACCGAAAATCCCTTCTCGACCGCAATGACTTTTCCGGGAGCGGCAGACCACCAAATGAAGAACTGTCGCAGAAGGTTTTCTCCCCTCTTACGAGCGAAGTCTGCCTCAAGTCGTGTTTTGTACGTATCGAAGACAAAGCAATCGTGCCAGATCTCGATGAGCTTTTCTTCTGTGAGAGCAGGAGGCTCACGTACAGCCTGCTCAACGAATAATCCCAACTGATCCTCGCGCACTTCAGTCTTCTTTTTCTTCCTATCCCCTAACCCTAATCCTAACCCTAACTCCAGTTCCCCCCATCGCTTCAGCGCATTGTGCACGCTGCCACCGAAACTCTCGCCTTCCGAAACCCCCCATGGGATTTTTTTGACGTGCGAAAACTCAAACTGCCGGGGGCATGTCCTATAGCGCCTCAACTGAGAATAACTCAATGCCATTCATGCATAGTATGCCCGAAACCCCGCTGAAAGCCCCGAGTGAAACCGAGGGGAGCGAAGCCGAGGGGCCGGGGACAGGTTCGATAACGCCTGAGCTGGGAGTAGCTCAAAGACATGTGCGGTCTTGCCCACCGACTCGTCCCCCGAAACCTCGGCGAAGGGGGAAGCTCCGAATGAGCAAAGCGAAAGAGGAGCGAAGGTGGGAGCGTCGAAGCTGGGAGTAGGAGAGGGGCACGGATCAAGTGTACCCTGATACAAGTCCGTGAAGGCGACTTGTCTCACCACTCATGCTTCATGTGCGAGAGCATCCGACGGTATGGACTTGAGAACACTCCTCCGGTGATCACTTTCTCCTCTAGAAGATTATTGAGCAGTGCATTGAGGAATGCTGCTTTATTCTTCGCATCGCGATAGTACGGCCAAAGTTCGCCATTCAGATGCGAGAGGTACTCTCGACCGCTCCAGCCATTGCCTCCCTGGTACCTCGCCATACTGAGAATACGATCAAGCTCCTCGCGACGCACCGCTTCGACATACGCGGAGTCATTTGCTCGGGGATGACCGGTGAGATCCATTGGCGTGATGAGCACCCGGCGAACGAGATCCCGATCTTCGCGGGTGAATGTTTCGCTTGGCTCCTGCCGCAGGGTCTCAATAGTCGGATGGAAATTCCAATTCTGGCCGCCGCGCGTAACGCGGAAATCGAAAGGAGTCGGCTCGATCTCCGGATCCGCAGACGATGCGCTCAGTCCGGTTGAGATATCCGCAAACTCAATATCCGAATCACCAAAACGGCCGCGGAATGTCCCCGGCTTCGCTGTAAACGAATGCAAGTCTGCATCTTCTTCGTACGATCCCGGGACAAAGACAACAGCATTGCCACTATGTGCACGTTGAATGGCTGCTTGGCGCAGCCGCTCCTGAACTGCAGACTTCTTGGCGCGATCCGGCGCCTCTTTCTCCCACTGAGTAAGTTGCGCCTGCGTCTCAGCTTCATGCCGTTCAGCGGATTGTTTTTTCTGCTCGGCCTGCTCGGCGGCGCGCTCGGTACGAGTGCGTTTGGCGAGTTCAAGCAACTGTTGGGCGCCCGGACGGACAAGAAATTCCTGCAGTGTCAGTGCGCGTGCATGACCGTCTATCGAGCTCTTCTCGGGCATACCGGAAAGCTGGAATGTTCCCACACCGCGCTGGAGGACGCTCACTTTGCCGGACGCAAGATCGCCGAACAGATATGTTGCAAGAACACCCTCATGTCCACCACCCAAATCTTGTTCCTCAAAGAGGACAGCCTGTAAACGACCGGATTCAAACCCCGATACATCGACATTCGGATTGGCAATTCTGCGGGCGAGACTTCTGTCGGGATAGTGCGCACCACGGATCAAGACAACCGGTCCACTATCACCATAGAACTTCTCATACGAGGCGACATGGCGAGGTGCGTCCTGTTGTACGGCTTGCTTCTCGCACAATCGATCAAGCCCTTCCGTGATGTATGCCTTTGCCGCATCGTAGCTGACAGCATCTCTTGAGCGGCCCAGGACATCGAGAACACTCGTATTCTTATGAAGCGGCGGCTCACCGAGCTTACCTGCCAGCATATTGGCCACGTGGAACGGTGCTCCGTAGAATGCCTCATCCAATTGATCCACTGCCGACGGCAGATGCGTAATGCGAGAGAGCGACCAGTCATTCCAGCGTTTGCGCTTCGCTGCGACTTCTTCTCCCAATGTTTGCGCGGCGAGTTGCTTGAGCTGAAGCCGGACAGCAGGATCATCGATCAAGTAATAGAGCTGATCGCGATTGCCAAAGTCGAGATGCTTCGAAAGACCCGCAACGGCACCGGCCGTTAACGTAAAGAGCTCGGGGTTCTGGAGGAACTTTTCTGCACGAGTGTCTCCCGAAGTCTGTCGTACCTGTGCAAGCAACGACTGCAACGCCAGCTCCGCGCGTGTCTTGCCTTTGTTTTGCTCGAAGACATGTGGATCCACCTTGCTGAGCTGCTGACCAAAGACCTGTACGCCACCCAGCGCCTGCACAATTTGGCTGAAAGAGGCGCGATGCTCATCTCCTTCGGGGACAGTATCGAGGAGCGTGCGGTACTCCAAATATCGCTTTTCGCGGATGTGCTGAAGGTAACACACAGCCGAACGTCGCATAGCCTCGCGAATATCCATCAGTGTCACATTTGTTCCCACAATCCCCAGGGCATTCGTTCCGACTTCCCCCCGAAGCGCCGATTGAAGCGAGATGTTTCCTGCATGAACCGAAGCAAAGAGCTGTACCGAGAACATCGGCATAACGAACTGCTCAAAATCTTCGCGGTAAAACCGGTCCAGAATATCGGGAGACCACATCCCCCCCAAGCATTCATTCATGACCTCCGGCGCATGCTGCATCATCTCACGCACGAAAATGCCGTAAAGCATGCGCTTACGGAGCTCCGGCTTGTCTGCATTGCCATCCGTAGGTGACTCACTCGAAGACGGCCACAAATCCGAAAGCATCCAACTCGACGCCCTCTCAATCCAGTCGTACTCCGTTTCACCTGTCGTCTGCTGCGCGCCAAGAATCGCCAACAACCACGGAGGTGCGTCGTGAAGAAACAAACGCATCTTATTCTGTTCCCACGCATTGATACCCGCACGAATCGTGATTTCGACACCAGCGATCACGAGTCCGGCAGGACCGGTGAATGCCTTTGCTCCTACAAGAATCGTTGCGGCCAAACCTGCCGCGGTGTTGACCGTTCGAAGCTTCTGAGCCAACTCACGCTCATCAAATGCGCCACCCACATGTGTGTCAATCTGTCGCTGCAATCCGCGAAGCGACACCTCTACGCCTGAGGCAGGGTGCCGGTATACACCGTACGAAACGCGCTCAAATTGACTGCCATTTCGCTCAAGATCCTGACGCAATTGATCGATAACAGATTCGGCGTACTCTGTTGCGCGATCGCGCTGCTGCTGTATTTCATCGATCTCGACGTAATCTCCGTAGAGCGCCAGAGCCTGTACACCAACACCGGCCACATACAGCGTGCGAGCACCCGGCGAAGCGGTGCGCCACTCGTTCATCCAGTGTCTCCCCCATCGACCCGCCGTGCCGCTCGCGACATCGCGTGCCACGTTGATCCCCGCGGCAAGCTTATCGGTCAGCAGCACGTTCATATGAGGGCGTGCTGCCAGACGAACAGCCTTCCGAACACCGCCATTGGTGACAATGCTACGCGCTTTCGCAATGACCTCGTCACACAGCGCAATGGCAGGGTGACCCTTGGGCAGAGCGGCACGACGGGCGACCAGATCATCGAGAAACAAATTCCATGCACGTTTGGAATCGAGGCCACGGAAGGTACGCACGAAGTTGTCATACATAATATTACCCAATGATTTATCGAGATCAATGATCTTCGAAATCTTGCCATCAAGATCATTGATCAATTCTTTCGCAGTCCGTGCGTCGGGAGCTGAGGCAATCCATGGACGCAGAATGGTAGCTTTGAGAACACGGGCAGGAAGGGGCGGGGCGGCTAATCCCGCCTTCATCCGATCTGCACGGAAGATGACATCGGCGGGGGTAACGCTCAGATCCGAATACACTTTGGCAACATACCCGGCAAAGAGAAGCGCCGGAGTCGCAACAAGCGGATAGCGAACGTACGCGCTCTTCATCCACGCAGCCCCCTCGCGGGGACCAAGAATAGCAGCGGTAAGCGCCGCCTGCGCACCTTTCTCTGTGAGAAAACTGAGCATGCGCTGACCGTTTTCGATAAGTTCAGGAGGCATCTCCGGCCAGTCCCCTTCCTCGGCCATCGTCTGCAGGGATGTTTCTCCCATAGCAAGAATCATCTGTGAATGTGCATCTTTGAGCAGCCGCTCATCCTGCAACGTAACGTACTTGAAGATCTCCGCCTGCATGAGAAGAATTCCTACGGGATTCCCCCGCTGCATCATGCGCTGGTAGAGATACAAACGCACCGACTGCGACACGGGCATGCGATCCATGAGAATCGTCCGAACGATGGCCATGTTCTCCGCTTTCGAATTGCTCCAGTTCTGATCGGGGAAAATCTTATGGAAGAATGGAAGCATGAACGTGGGCGTCTCGTCTTCCATTGCAGCACAGACACTCGCGAGCACTGCTGCAGGAGCGGCATCCGGTCCTTGAGCGGGAGCCTGGTGTGCTTGCCGAAATCCATGTGCACTCACGCCGCCTTGCTCAAGAGCAAACTTCATGATGTCGAACGGTTGAATGTTTTTAAGTGCCTCCTCAGAAAGTCCAAGCCGCTCGCGCGACTCATCAATAATCAACGCTAATTCGCCTTCGGCTCCGCTGGCGAGGTACAACTGTTCGGGATTGAGAAGATTCTTCAGCTTCTTTGGATCACCTTCTGCAGCAACAACCGTTTCAATGATGCCGGCCACGGCCTCTGCGCCCTGAGCAAAAGCCTGAACGAAATCTCGCATGGTCATGGCCTCGATATCAGCCGGACTCAAATCATCACGGGATGCGAGAAGCGCCTGGCGTTTATTCCAACAGAGAAGAATGACGTACTTGGCCGCAGCCTCACGACGCTCTTTATCTTCACCGAGCACCGTCACGCTCTCGGGACGAATCGTGACTTCATTGGCTGCAGCCTCTGCTTGCGCAGGATCAGCCGTAATGCACTGAAAGAGATCTCGAAGAGGGCGATCTTGGTTCGCTTTGATAAAGTCATTCACCTGTGCCTCGTGCACGGTACCCAAGTCGGGGGAAGCGGGATAAATAGCCAGGAGCCCACGCGCGAGCAACCGTACGCCCGCGGCTTTCATCACACTCTCGGCGTCTTCGCGCATCTGCTCAGGAACCTGCGGGCCTGGTGCAGATTGTGCTGCATCCGGAGTGCTCTCCTGAGTACGACGCTTTTCAAGTTCACGATCGAACTCGCCAATCTTCTCAACGAGCTTATCTTTCTCTGCCTGCAATGCGTGCACCTGCGCCTTTGCCATATCAGTCCCGCTCTGCATCGCAGCATCAATACGTGCAATCTGCTCTTCGGCTGCATGCTTGGCAGCCAGTATTTTTTCTGTCGCACCCTTAAGATTGCCCATGAATTCTTTTGCGTACTTCTCTAGGCCCTTATATCCGAGGTATCCGGCAACGCCGGCAATGGTCAGCAATCCGGCACCAATCAGCGTCTTCGTAAACCACCCCATACCCTCTTTTGTCTTTGCTGCAGCTTTCTTTGTGCCTCCCCACAGCCATCTCATCAATCGGTACGCGCCGTACGTCAGAGCGGCTGCGCCCAATCCGATGCCGACATGCGTCATTTTTTCTTTCGTGGAGGACTGCTCCCAGTACTCCTTGGCACGCTTCCAATTGCGCGACAAAAAACCCTGCTCCGCCTCAGAGGGGGCGGGAGTTTCGGTCGCGGTCGGGATCATCGTGGGCTGAGAAACCTCAGGCTGTTCAACTGCTGCAGCCGGCGCTTCAGCCTGAAGCAAGGACGCCTCTGGGGTATTGAGTGACTGACGCATACGTTCAATTTTCTTAAGAAGGGCAATCTGCTCCTCCTGCGACTGCGTACGGTGTGAAACACGTTCCTGAAGCCGGCTCAGGTTCGCATCGGCAATGTGGCGCTGCTTCGTATCGAGCTTCTGCCCTTCTGCCACCATCGCACGATACACATCGGATTGCTCAGGAATCTCCATAACGATCTTTTCGAGGTCATCTGTAGTGGCATGCTCATCTGTGAGACGATCCAATACGGCCTTCGGACGCTCTCTTGGAACCTCTGTATTTTGCGGCATTTGACGAAAGAGAAGCCGCCCCTCACAGAGCGATTCAGAATGCCTCAAAAAGAAGTGATATAGATGCATAGAAAGTATTAATGAAACAGTCTTCTAACAAAACCACGCACGCCTCTGCCTGCAGCACGAACTATTCCGCCTGCAAATTCACCGCCAATTTCCAGTGCGTCCCCCAATACATCACTAACGCGGGCAGTAACACTGCTTTGCACATGTTCGACGGGTGACCGCATTGCCGGATCACGATCGAGGGATTTCATAGAAAAACCGGAAAAACAGGAAATAATTACTGTGTGCGTCTGGTTTTCATCTTTGCGAGATACCCCAACGGTACCGAAACCGGTGCAATGATGCCTCGTGCCATCGTACCCACAAGACCTGCAGGGGCGCTGCCACGAACACGCTGATGCCAGCGCCCAAGACCATAGAGAGTGGCTCCTCCGGCCAGAGGCAAGGCTGCACCGGTTGCCAATCCTGTAAGAACTCCCGCTCCCTGCATGGCGCCCATTATTCCCAGACCCGAAGAGGAGGCTCCGACTGCGTTGGCGGCAGCAGAGAGACCGAGATACGGGGTGAGTGCCATCGTCGTTGCCGCACCGGCGGCAGCACCCGCCAGAGATCCGGCAACAGGATGTTTGAGTTTCTTTCCGAGATAATAGCCCACCGCCCCTCCCGCTGCGGGGATTCCCAATGTAAGCCCTAATGTGCCAGCGGAAGGCAAGAAACCTGCTGCCGCAGCTCTTGCCGTGGGAGCAACGATCGCCGACCCATATGCGGGCAACACCGACGCGGCGGCGGCCGTGCCGAGTGCTGCCGCAGTTGCACCCTGTATGGCAGGTTCTTGCTCAGACACTTCAGCCAAGGGCATTTCACGAGATACTAGAGATTCCACAGGAAGAACCCGTGCGGGCTCTACGGGTTTTCGAACGGAGGTCTCGGTGGCTCGATTGGGGTTTCTCTGTTGCTTCTCTCGCTCAGATTCTTTGGCGACATCCGCCGCCAACGAAAGAAAGGGGGCTGCACGATCACGCGTGTTCGAGATACCGCGCTGTACATGCAATGAGTTTTGCGCCTGCGGAGGAAACGAGGGCTGCTGAGGTGTTTCGGGAATGTGTGATGTGGATTTGTGCATGATTATTAAAAATGGAAAAATTACGCAGAAGGCACGACTTCGAACGTCATCTTGCGTTTCTTTTCGGCTCCGGCGCTGTTGCGGTATGCCACTTCGAGCGTGTCTGTGCCACCGGCGACAGCCTGTGCTACACGACTCGGCTCCTGCTCCGTCACGGTGACAGTGCCCGACAATCCGATTGCTCCTGTGATGGCCACAGTTCCATCGCTGATTTTTTCAACCTTGGTAACGGATGCCGTCGGCGTGAAGAAGAGCACATGCGGCTTAACGCGGTATTTATTGTCACCCATTTTCAAAAGTGTTTCGCCATTCTCCTGCACCTTAGCGATTTCCATTCCGTCAATCGTGAGCGACTGCAC
This sequence comes from Candidatus Peregrinibacteria bacterium CG1_02_54_53, assembly GCA_001872575.1. Taxonomy (GTDB): domain Bacteria; phylum Patescibacteriota; class Gracilibacteria; order Peribacterales; family Peribacteraceae; genus Peribacter. The sequence continues at coordinate 17,371 of MNWP01000003.1, forward strand.
CTCGGTACGTGTGAGTTGCTCGGGAGATGCCACAGGAGCGGCAGCCGGAGCGGCATCGGGTGCAGATTGCGGATTCGCTGCAGGGGCACCGGCTGCGGCAGGCACAGTCGCTGGAGCCGCTCCGGGAACAGGAGTAGGTGCTGCAGCGGGAGTTGCCAGCTTCTGGGCAACGACCTCATCGGCCGCCTGTTCGAGCTGCAATTGTGTAACTTTCAAAGGAATCACGGTGCGGTTAGCAGGATTTTCACGCAGCTTGAGCGCAACCAGTCGGCAGTACTCATCGAACGAAATGGTTTGTCCCGTCACGGCAATCATCTGGAACTTCTCCATGAACGGCTGAAGCGAGAACTCCTGATCGGGCGCATTGGGCAACGCCTCGATTTTGAATTTGGCAAAGTTTTTGTATGCAACGCCGAAATCCCCCATGACGAAATTGAGGGGCTTCTTGATCCAGTCAGGCAGATAGTCATCCACGGATGCTGCAAGCGAGCCGAACATCTGTGCTGATTTCTCTCGGAACCACGCGAATCCGGTACCGACAGCGGCTATTGCGGCAGTCACACCTCCAACAAGTTCTTTCCATCCTTTTCCTCCCCACTTCTTCGTCCATCCCCAACTACTTTTGAGCCAACTCTGTACGGTCTCCGCTCCACTCGTGAGCTTGTCACCTGTCCACGCCATCCAGCCTTCGGGCTTGTCCTGCCCTCGGCCCTGAGAGGGCTCGGGCCCGCGAATGGGAGCGGAGTCGAGGGGCTTCTCGGGGGAAGATCCAACGGGAGCAGTGGGAATTTGTTCGGCCGACGGCGCCGGTCTGGCGGCATCAATCTGCGCACGCAGCGCCGCTTTGCGCTCATCGACAAAGTTGAGGATGCCAATGCGACCATCGAGCAGCTCTGCGGGAATCTCAGCCTGTCGTGCTCCGACACGCGCACTCAGCTCTTCAAGCTGTTCTTTGTTCATGCGCGATACGGCACTTTTCATGATGGCCGTTTTACCCTCATCGGTACTCTGCAACGCAACTTCTGTTTTGAGCTGCTGCAGAATTCTGTTCACCTGCTCCTTTGCCTCTTGCGAGGCATCGGGGGAAGGATTTGGTGTTTCTGTTGGCAACGTCATGATGATGGAATGAAAAATTACGCGGGAATCCGCTCGAAGCGGAACTCGGTACCTGTGTGCTGGGCGTTGTTGGGATTGTCGGCAACTTTTTCCAAAAACGCGCGGATATCCGCCATAGCAACAAGTTTCGGAGAGGAGTATTCAACGGCAGTATTGTCCTGATACGTCGCTCTCCCCTCGAATCGCAAACCGTCGGCAGAAAGCGTGGCAGTCTTGAGCAACCACGAAGGCACGTTCGCGTTGTTTCCGGGAGCCATGCGATACCGCACAGGAGCGCCGGTGGGCCCCACGGCGATGTTCCACTCGCCGGTCGGCAGCACCTGAAGAGAGACCGCCTTGCCACGTACCTGCACCTTTGCCGGCGCAGGACCCATGACATTGAGCGGGGCCGTCACCGACTCGATCGGAGGCACGAACTCCGGTGCCTGCGCCACCTGTCCGGGCAGCACGGGAGGCAGTTCCTGCGCGGTCACCGCCATATCGAGCAGATCGTTGTGCGTGATTTCGGTCTTGCTGCCGTTGCCGCCCTTCTTCTTCCATGCAGTCACGACTTCGCTGTAATACATTTCACGGCTGAATGTGGGACCGCGTGTCTGCGCGAGTACCTTGTAGCGATCAGCCAGCTGAGCCTGTCCGCGCTCCGCCGCCTCGCCCTTGGCCTTCGCTTCGGGATCTTCGGGGCTGATCGCAGAGAGCTGCAGGTTCCCTTTCTTGAGTGCACTCGTCAGCTCGGCGAAGTCGGCACCTGCCATCTCGTTGAGCCACTCGGCTGCCTTCTTGAACCCGAGCATACCAAGCGTACTGGCCATGCCGCGGAGTGTTGAGGCACCCATCGACTGGATCTGCTTCATGAATTTCTGCACCATCTCGAACGCCTTCTGCATCCCGTCACTGATCTTGTCCATCGCAGTCTTGTTGGTTCCAAGATCCTCCTCTCCCGTTTGAGGAGTCGGCTTGGCACCCGCCGGCTGAGCCATTGCAGCAATACCCTGCTCCAATTCCGCATCAGGATCATTAATCTTTTTAGTAAGCCCTTCACGATTTTCCCGGTTTTCCGCCCGCACTTTTCCTTCATCTGGTGAGACCGGGGGCAAAGACTCCTGTGAAGCAGTCTGCTGCGCTTCTTTGCTCTCAGGAACCGTAGAAAGAGGTTTGATTTCGGGAGTAGTATCGCTCATGTTTGTTTTGGGGAATTTACTACTATTCTACCACAAAAACCCCATTTCTCACAACATGCCAAGGCACGCTAAAGTGAGCTTCCAACCTACCCCCTAACCCTACCCCTAACCCTATCATGAACATCCAGCACTTCGAGAAGAACTTCCGTTTCTCTGGTCGCGAACTCCCCACGATTGCGCGCAAGATCGGCAAGATCGCCACGTACTGCAAACGTGTGAAGGATGCATCGTCATCGATTCGCGTCGAAGTGGAGCGACAGAAGACCAAGAAGGAACGGGATCAGATCATGGTAACCGTCACGGTGGAGTTGCCCGAAAAAGTGCTGCGCGCAGAATCACGCAAGCCCGATGTCATCGAGGCGATCGATCGCTGTATCGAGAAACTAGAGCCGCAACTGAAGCGCTACAAGGAAAAATGGAGCGGAAAAGCAAATGCCCGGAAAGCGGAACGGACGAAGAAATGAGAACGTGCAAAGCGAAATCTCGCCGTAGCTGAGCGAAGCGAAACGAAGGCGGATGAAGCGTTACAAGGAGATGGAAATTGGCAAGACGAAGGCAAGAAAAGCGAAATGAAGTTCCCGATGAACGATGTTTATTCGTCGAGCCACTTCACTCGATCAAGACCGGGGAGTGATGTCACCCATGTTTGTCCGGGGGCAAAGAGGAACGACGAACCCTTATCCGTTTTGAAAACGAACGAACCGAAGAGACCCTCTTTCCGCCACTCACCCTGCTGCACCATACCGCCCGTGAACAGCAGTGCACGTCCGTGCCCGCTTACCGGAATCGTCAAACGGCCCATTTCGCCAATGGCGGTAACGGGCATCTCAAGCACCAGCACATTGCGCGGGTGGCCCTGATCCTCCGTCGGACCACTTGAACGAATATAGGCATCGCGCAAACGTGAGTAGCGATAGACGACATCATGAACGGGGTTATGAAAGTTGAGATTTACGGTCAGCGCCGCGGAACCTGCGGTGGGATTGCCAATCGTGTATGGCGGCCAAGGCGTTTCAGTGATGGGTGCGCCGGGGAGAGAGGTGATTTCGGAACGACGGATGAAGAGGTTGTGCGGTTCGGGAATGGCCTCATCGCGTTCGGCACTGCCGTAATGCGAGAGCAGATCGATAGCCGTGATATCGCCACTGCGCGCCTTGCTATAGGCCTCGGGGCTCGCACCGGCATGAACAACAGTGGAGACCAGCGGTTGCAATGCATCGATGAAGTAGGGCCGCAACGAACGCACCGGACCGATGCGTCCGGGCAGATGATCGGCATCGAACACCACCGCAAACCGCGAGATGAAACCCTCCACCGGAAACTCCCACACCATCAATGCATCATCGATCCCCTCCTGATGGAGCCGCGCGCCTTCGTGATTCTCAATCATTACTGCAAGAAGGCGTTTGCGAGGTATGTCACTGGGAATTCGCAACTTCGACAGAATCGTCGCATCGCTGAGCGCGCTGCGTGACTTTCCCTGTTCGAGATCCCATCCCGCCGTCATGGCAGGTGACCCCGGCAAGACCAGGCGCACGAGAAACGCGCTCGCTATACATACGGCCAGTACGATGCCGACTGCCGTACCAAGTGAACGGGCCTGTTCGCGATTGAGAAGAAATTTCTGCATCAGATTCACAAAACGAAAGACGCAGGACTATACCACGCACCGGGCTTTCTGCAGCCGAGAAAATGAAGAATTGTCCCCCATGATTCTGCGACGATATTACTCGTCCTTGGCTTTCTTCTCCTTCTTTGAAGCCTCTTCTGCAGCCGGTGCAGCGGCACCTTCTGCCGCAGCGGCACCCTCGGCGGAAGCCTCCCCTTCTGCAGCGGCACCTTCGGCAGCGGCAGGAGTCGGCAGAACTTCTTCTTCTTTACGCTGCTCCTGTGCCGTGACAAGAACGGCATCGGCATCATCCAAAATCGTGACGCCCGAAGGAACCACGATATCGGAAACTTCCACCACATCGTGCACCTGCGCAAGCTTCGTCAGCGACACTTCAAGATCGTGTGGCAGATCCATGGGCAAACACTGCACGGTGACGTGGTCCTGCACGGTGACGATGATTGCAGCAAATTCCTTCACGGCAGGAGCATCGCCCGTAAAGCGAATCGGAACCGGAGCCTCAATCTCTTTCTTCAGGTTCACTGCGTAGAAATCCACATGGGTGATCTGACCTGTGATCGGCTCAAACTGGAGTGCATGAAAGAGAACGGGCACCTTCTTTCCATCAATCTCCAAGTCGACCAGCGTGTTTTCACCCGCCTTCATGTAGGCCTTGGTGAGCTCGATAGATCCGCATTGCATCGTCGTATTCTTCACCTCGTTTCCGTAGAGCACACACGGAACACTGTTCGCGCGACGAACATCGTTGGGAGACTGCTCTCCTCGCGCCGTTGCTTTGAGTGCGACCATTTCCATAGAAAGCTGCACGAGGGTACGGGAGGAGGGAGATATGGTCAACCTTGGAATGTAGTTTTTCGTTAAAATATCCAAGGGGAGGGAGGAGGTTAGGGAGACAAGAAAAGTGAGAAAGGTTGGAAAGGTAGAAAACGAGTAACCTCTCAGACTTTCCTAACTTCTCAAACTTCGCAAACCTTCACCCCTCCATTTCCAGAAGTACTTGAGCGCACTGGCAATATGAACACGCCCCGTCTTACGAAGGAGAAGCGAGAAAAATCCTCCACCGCTCAAACGTTGTTTACGATCGCGTGCGACGATGGAAGAGGCATACACCACCCGCTTTCCCTTCAGATGGCAACGACGGCACAGATCGATATCTTCAAAGAAGAGAAAGAATCGTTCGTCGAATCCCAGAAGCTGATTGAAGAAATCTCTGCGAAAGAACAGACATGCCCCCACCACCCAATCCGTGTCGCGAAGCAGTACATCCGGCGCATCCAACTGCAGATAGTGCCGCAGCCTGCCGGGGAAAAGGTACTGCAAAAATGTGCGCTTGATACAGACATCAAGAAGTGACGGGAAGGCGCGCGCAGACTCACGAATACGACCATCGGGATACTCCAGCTTGGGCGCGAGAATACCGATCGAAGGATCTTCACGAAGAGTCTGTACCATGCGCTCAAGCCCTGTTGGTTCCAGTTCGTTGTCGGGATTGATGATGAGCAGGTACTCCCCGCGCGCGGAACGCGCTGCGTAATTGTTGCCGGCACCGTACCCGCGATTGCGGTTGGATTCGAACAGGCGCACCTGCGGATGCGTTCCAAAACGGGCACGTAACGTGCCGATGGAATCATCTTCGGAGTGATTATCGAGTACCAGAATCTCGATGTCCTGCGCAATGGTCTGTTTCAATAGGGCCTGCACGCACTTCGTCGCATCCTGCGGTGACCATATGGTGACGATGATGGCCGAGACGAGAGGCTGGGACATGGGAATATGGTATGGGAAGATTGACTGGTGTGCGAGGTTGTAGAAGTGAGGAAGGCCTGAAAGGTAGAAACCTATCTGGCTTCTCTCACTTCTAAAACTTCTCTCATCTCTCACCTGAACTTCTCTCACTTCTCCAACCTCAAACGTGGCATCATATCCCCGTGCCCAAGAAGAAGAACTCCAAGGCAGCCGAGCTCAAAAAGCGCGTTGCCAAACTTCCGGTCAAACCGGGTGTCTACCGCTGGCTCGATGCCCGCGGCACCGTGCTCTACGTGGGCAAGGCCCTGAACCTGCGCAAGCGCGTCACAAGTTACCTGGGCAAGGACGCTCAACTTGGACCGTGGAAACAATCGCTAATGGAGAGAGCCACCGATGTCTCGGTGACCGTGGCCAACTCGGAACTGGAGGCACTCATTCTCGAGACGAACCTCATCAAGCAAAAGAAGCCCAAATACAACGTGCTCATGAAGGATGACAAGAACTACGTGTATGTGCGCATCAGTGCACAGGATCCCTATCCCCGCATTGATCTCGTGCGCACGCCATCTGAAGATAAGGCAAAGTACTTCGGCCCGTACGTGAGTGCTCTCGAAATCCGCGAAACACTCACACTGCTTAGGCGTGTGTTCCCCTACCGCACGTGCAAGATGTGCATCGATGTTTCGGAAGAAGGGAATAGGAAATCGGGCAGAGGATTGGATACCATACGTGCCCCGTCGAATGCATCCCGAAGTCCGGATTCCGATTTCCGAATTCCTCTCCCCGTCACCGTCACGCACCGTGACCGCCCTACTCCATGCCTGGATTACCACATCAAGCAATGTTGCGCACCCTGTATCGGGGCCACTTCTCCTGAGGAGTACCGACATATGGCGATCGAGGGCGTGATGGATTTTCTTAAAGGCAAAACCGACGATGCGCTCGCGCTCCTGACGGAACGCATGAAGACTGCCGCACGCGATCAAAAATTCGAACAGGCCGCCAAGTTGCGCGATGCACTGCAGACAATTGAACGGCTCTCCGAAAAGCAGATCGTCTCTGACACCACAGGGGAGGATGCCGATATTTTCGGCATCGCAGTGGAAGGAAGTCGCGTGCACGTGGTGCTGCTCAAGGAACGGAGTGGAAAAATCATCGACGAGTCGTCCTTCACACTTCTCGGTCATGCAGAGAGCGATACCGAAGCACTCACACAGTTTTTACCCCAGTACTACGCGGACGCCCCCGATGTGCCACCACTTCTACTACTCCCGACTGATGTCTCCGACTCAAAGCTCCTCGCACAGTGGCTTACGAAGCGTCGGGGATCGAAGGTAACCCTTCGTGTGCCGGAACGCGGCAAGGGCGGCAAGCTGCTCGCGCTCGCCGAAGAGAACGCTCGTGAGAAGGTGCAGCATTTCGAAACCAAGTGGGAGGCCGCCGCGCGCAACGTGGAGGATGCGCTCAAGGAATTGAAAGCCACCCTCAACCTTTTGATGATTCCCAAGCGCATCGAAGGCTACGATATTTCGCACTTAAGCGGCACAGAAACGGTCGGAAGCATGTCGGTTTTCGTTAATGGTAAGCCAAAAAATGATCAGTACCGATCGTTCACCCTCCGCACGGTGCGCGAAGGGGAGATCGACGACTATCGGGCACTGAAAGAAGTGCTGGAACGCAGGCTGCGGCACCTGACAACGGACTTGCGACAGGAACAGAAGGGGTGGAAAGCGAAAAACGTTACATTCGGCAAAGCGCGCAAAGATGAGCACAAACACATCATGAGTCTCCATAAAAAGCACTATCAAGAAATCAATGATGAAGACATCGACTTTACCAAGTATCTGGTTGCCCGACACAATAAAACAATCGTTGGATTCTGTCGCATCGTGGAACATAAGGGAGGGCATAAAGAGCTCAAGAGCCTGTGGATACATGATGATTTCCGCGGGCAGAAACTGGGGCAGTTTCTCACAAGAAAAATTCTCTCGATGCAGAAGAAGGCAAAGAAGATATTCATCGCGGCAAAAGTTTCTCTCGTGGAGTACTACAGCACCATCGGATTCCGGCCCGCAAACGATCCGCCACAGATCATTGTCAAAAAACATGAGCGAGCCGCTCGCAAGAAAGGCGTGCCGACAGGCATCGTCATGGTCTACATTTTCGCAGAACACAAAAAGGATGATGTCTCACTGACCACGCGTCCCGATCTTCTTCTCATCGACGGCGGCAAGGGGCAGCTCAATGCGGCATGCGCAGTATTGAAAGAGCTGGAGCTGAATATTCCGGCGATTGGCCTCGCCAAGAGAGAGGAAGAAGTATTCGTTCCCGGACATCCTCACCCTCTCATCTTCGAAAAGGATTCTCCGGCCCGCTTTCTGCTCATGCGATTGCGCGATGAAGCGCATCGCTTCGCCAATGCGCACCGCGAAACACGTGCAAAGAAACGTGCCGTCTTCTCGGTCTTAGACTCTATCCCCGGTATCGGACCGCAGACACGCGTGAAGCTGCTGAAGAAATTCGGATCACTCGAAGCGATCAAGACGGCAAACGATGAGGAGCTCCTGAAGATCCTTTCAAAGTCACAGATGCAAACCTTCCGCGAACAACTTTAAAAAAACATCAGGATATCATCCTGAGCGTAGTCGAAGGATGAACACGCTCGCCCATTTCACCACTCCTCGACTACGCTCGGAGTGACAAATCCGAGTTCCCTAACCCTAATCCCTCATCCCGAATTCTCCGGTTGATGATCATATCGCTGATAACGCGTAACGACCTCGCTGATCTTGGCAGCCACCTCGCGTGCACGCGGCACGTAACTCTTGATGATGCGATCGCCACCCAGTCCCTCTTTGAGATGCACACTTACGATGCCAAACGGAAAGATATTCCAATACTGGGTCTGCACACTCACGCCGCCGACGTTTTCGAGATTAAGCGGCTTGATCTCCTGTCGAAAAAAGGATGTCTGATCCACGAATATGATTTTATCGGTTGTGACGAGGATGAAATCGTACGCCCAGTCGATATATGCCTTGAGCAGATTGAAGAAGACGAATACAAACCAGAGAAGGAAGAGAATGCCGGCTGTCCACCACGGAGGAGCACCCCACCATATTGCACCTGCCACCACCAGTACCATCACAATCGAAATGATCATCTCACGCAGGCTGGCAAAGAAAAATGAGAGACCGTGGTAGTACGTCATGAGCACTTCCTGTTCCCCCGCAGAGAGGAACTGCTTCTTGAGTTTCTCGACATCGGTCTCGAGGGCGAAAATACGCATGTCGGCATTCTACTCCCTTTCACGCCAAAACTGCAGCAACCGCTTTGCAGGGGCTTAACGAGACCAGTACACTGGCCGCGCTTGATCTTTTGTACATCAACTAAGCTGTGCCGAAGACGGGCTCCGCCTGTCTGGAGGCACACCGCTTAGGGAAAAGAGAGTTCATGAGAGAAAAACCGCCGCAGGCCCTGAGCGGAGTTGAAGGGCAGGTTTGTCTCTCATGCCTAAAGGCCTCATCGTCTAACGGTTAGGACATCAGGTTCTCATCCTGAAAATCGGGGTTCGATTCCCCGTGAGGCTGCCATATCATTCCCAGCAAGTTCAATATCTTTGATTGCCTCATACACCAAAGATAATTTTTGGGTTCGTACCGTTATCCGAACGTCAGCACCTTATCCGATTCCTCGATGAGACGCAGGAGATCGGCCATGGTCGAGATGGGACAGACTGCACTTTCAGATTGCGAACGACTCTTGAGGCAACTCCCGCAAGCAAGGAGTTGGCCGCCAAGCACGGTGAACTCCTCGACTTTCTTGGAAATGTCGAAGTGTTCGGTATCAGGGATGCGCTCAAGCTCCACGCCTTCGCTCAGGAGGAAGATCTGAACATCGTGCGCCGCCTTCCGCGCCGTGATCGCGAGCCGCAGCGCGTTCCACACATGCTCCGGCTCGTTCGATTGCAGGATAATGCCAAGTTTCATGTGCGATCAGGAGAGATCCTTCTTGCGCTCATCGAATTCCTTCTTGTCGATTTCTCCCTTGGCGTAGCGCTCTTTCAGAATGTCGAGTGCGGATTTCCCTTCCGCTGCACCGGAGTTGCGCGAGAGCCATTTCACGAGAGCGACAATCCCGGCGATGATCAGCACCCACCACAGAATCATAAAGATCATGCCGAAGGGGCCGAAGCCGCTGAATCCGTATCCCATCATGGACGACAGTGTATCAGGAGCAGCACCGTTTGACCATCCCATCATCGGGGAAGCGTTGTTCCACCCTCCTCCCATCATGCCATTGCCCATCATCATGCCCATCATGGGTATCATCATCCCCGCGTTCCCCATCGGGAGCGTCCCGTCTCCCCCGCACCCGCTCATGCGCTTGCCCATCACGACGTGCATCTGTTCTTCGCCTTCCTCGCCCATCATGCGCGTCATCATGGCGTTCATGGCCTCGTGGGAATCGCCCGTCATCTCGCCCATGAAGAACTCGCCGAGCGCGGCGAACTGCTCATCGGTGAGATCCTTGCATCCGACTTCTCCGCGCTCCATCCGCTGCCAGAGTTCTCTGCCTTCCGCTTCCTCACGGGCGGTGTGGTCGTCCATCATGCCCGCTTCTTGCGCGGAGGCGAGGGGTGAGAGGAGGAGTGTGCCGGTGATGAGAGCGACGGAGAGGCGGTGGAACATAGTGTGTGTGAAGGAGGAATGTCTGGTAGTGTACACTTATGGATTTCGATTACACAGTAACCACAGTTAAAGACTTTGATGTCGCTCTCTCAAGCGTGCAAGAGGAGATCGCGAAGGCGGGTATGCGCGTGCTCCATATCCACGATGTGCAGGCGACGCTCGCGGAGAAGAGCATCACTCGCGATCCATACAAGATCGTAGAGTTCTGCAACGCGAAGTACGCGAGTGCATTCCTGAATGCCGACCCCAAGATCGGCCTCTGCATGCCCTGCAAGATCAACGTATACGTCCACGAGGGGAAAGTCTTTCTCTCCGGGATGCGCCCTATTGTCCTTCCGCAGTTTTTCCCGCATGTTGATCTGGGCGAGATGCCGCAGGAGGTCGATGCCATCGTGCGGTCGATCATCGATAAGGCGACATGATGAAGGCTGATAACCTATGCGGTTGCGACAGTTGCGATATTTTTCAGGACTTGATACCAATGGATCATCGCATCGAAGACACCTGTTTGAGAAAGTCTTCGGGCTGCCATTCTGCGTCGCAAGCTATGCAGAATGGCATGAGGGAAGTTCTGCGAAGTTTACGGAGCATGAACCGTGAGGCTGCCAGTCGACCCGGTGTCTTCCATACGTCATTTATGGCTAGGGCTGCCGTTTCGCTTTCATGGAGTTTTTCATGGCTATTATCCCCTGAGAAGCGTAATATCCCCTCCGGATGGCACAGAAAGATATCTCTGCGTCCTCCACTCTATATTTTTTTCTCCCCGTTTCATGGCTACAGGCACGATTAAGAAGAAGACGGATAAAGGATTCGGTTTTATCTCGATGGAAGGTTCAGAGGACTTGTTCTTCCACAACACTGCCTGTAACGGGCAGTTCGACAGTCTGCAAGAAGGCCAGGCCGTGCAGTTCGATGTTGAGCAAGGCCAGAAAGGCCCCAAGGCGGTCAACGTGGTCGCCGCGTAAAGCGATAATCCCGCAATTGAAAAGAGAGCACCTCGGTGCTCTCTTTTTTGTTATGCCTCCACAATCACCTTGGCATCGAGAATAGTGAGGTCTTTGGCGGTAACCAGAACGGGGTTCAGATCGATCGCACTGATTTGCGGACACTCCACGGACAATCGTGAAACGGTCGCTATGAGCCGGGCGAGCGCATCCACATTCAGTTGTGGTTTGCCACGCAGGCCAAGGAGGAGTTTCCAGCTGGTGAGCTGCGTGAGCATAGGATAGGCCTGCTCAGGCGAGACAGGCGCCACGCGGAAAGCAGTATCTTTGAAGAGTTCGGTGTAGATGCCACCGAGTCCGGCCATCACCAGATGCCCGGCCGTCTCATCCTTAAGGGCACCTACAATAAACTCGCTGCCCGGCGGTAAACTCTGCTGAATGAGCACGCCGGCCACGCGCGCCTTTGGCGCTTTGGATTTCACACTCTTTGTGATCCTGGCGAATGCCGAGCGTACTTGTGCATCACTCGTGAGGTGCACCGCCACACCGCCCACATCCATCTTGTGCAAAATTTCTTTGGAACTGATTTTCGCAACGACGGGATACCCGATACTGCACGCTATCTTCACCGCGGCATCGGCGGTCTTGACCACCTGCCCCTGCGGAAGCGGAATCTTGTAGAGCTCAAGGAGCGAGCGGGTGCGTGCCTCGTTGAGCAGCCCCTTTCCGCCTGCCTGCAGAATACGCCTGGCCCTGGCTGCGCGTTTGGCATTCATGGGAATGGCACGACGTTTCGCAACTGATATTTTGGCTCTCCTAAGCGAAGAGAAGATATGCATGGCAGATTCCGGACACGAAAAATTGGGAACGCCATGTGCGTGCAGCACTGAGACCGCTTCACGAATGCTCTCTCCTCCCATGAAACAACAGAGGATAGGAAAGAGCGGATGCCGATCTTTAATGGCAACAATGGTCTCGGCGATCTCCTTTGCCGGAGTCATGATCTGGGGAGTGAGAATCGCCAGCGCGCCATCGATGTTCGGATCCTGTGCGGCAGCCGTCAGTGCATGTTCGTAGCGGTCGGCCAACGCATCACCCAATACATCGATGGGATTTCTGGCACTGGAGGAGGGTGGCAAAACTGCGCGCAACTTCGCCTCATTCTTGGACGATAAGGAAGGGAGAATGAGCTCTTCTCGAACGGCCGCATCGGTCGCGAGGACGCCGGGTCCGCCCGCATTTGTGACAATGGCGATGCGATCGGAAAGCAATGAAGGTTGTTGCGAGAGTGTTCGCAGCAAGTCGAGAAACTGTCGCGTTGATCGCGCACGTAAAATCCCCGCCTGTTCGCAAATGGCTTCAATCGCCGCATCGGATCCCGCAAGTGCTCCGGTATGCGATGAAGCTGCGGCCCTTCCCTGCTCGGTAATACCGCCCTTGAGAAGGACGATGGGCTTGGTACGTCCGATCCGCTCAGCGAGTGCAAGAAATCGACGTCCATCCACGATACCTTCAACGTAAAGACCGATCACCGTCGTCTCCGTATCCTTCTCACAAATCTCGAGCAGATCGCACTCGTCCATGGTCACTTTGTTCCCGAGACTGAGAAACAACGAGAGTTTGAGGCCGATGACGTCGGCACGATCGATGAATGCATCACCGAGTGCTCCCGACTGGCTGATGAGCGCCACCCCTCCCGCGGGCGGAAGCCGATTGGCGAAAGAGGCATTAAGACCGATACCCGGACGTATGAATCCGAGTGAATTGGGCCCCACCAAGTGCATATGGTGACGTTCGACAACGCGCCTGAGCTTGTCTTCGATGGCACGGCCATCCACCCCCACCTCACGAAATCCGGAGCTGATGATCACGAGTGCTTTGACTCCTTTCTTGCCACATTCTTCCGCAATTGCCGGAACAGTCATGGCGGGCGTGGCGATAACGGCGACGTCAATGGGGCCCGGAACAGCGGAAACCGACGCGTACACCTGCTGATCGAGAATCGATCCGCCTTTCGGATTGATCGGATAGATATTTCCCTTGTAACCCTGCGTGAGAAGATTTCTCAAAATTAAATGCCCGACCTTGTGCTCATCACTCGAAGCACCGATCACCGCAACCGAGTCGGGACGCAGGAGGGACATCGCAGAGATTGTAGGCGTGTTTACCGCTCTATTCCATCGTACACGTGCGCGCCTTGGGTATACGGAGCACGGGGCCTATACTCATCGTGTTCTTCCCCCTCCCTTATGTTCGATCTCACCGGAAAAGTCGCCCTCGTCACCGGAGCACAACGCGGGATGGGACGTGCCGATGCACTCGCACTCGCCGTGCAGGGCGCAACAGTCATCGTGACCGACATCGACCTTAAAACATGTGAATCTGTGGTGAAGGAAATTGAGAAATCCGACGGCAAAGCGGCAGCGTTCGTCCTGAATGTGACGAACAAGAAACAGATCGACGCGGTATTCGACGCCGTCATCAAGCAGTACAAGAAAATCGATATCCTCGTGAATAATGCCGGAATCTTCCGCCCCAAATCGGCACTGGAAATGACCGAGGAGGAGTGGCAGCAGACGATCGACGTGAATCTGAAAGGCTACTTTCTCTGCGCACAGCGAGCAGCAAAAGAGATGGCCAAACAAAAGTACGGCCGCATCATCAACATCGCCTCGATCGCCTGCGGGCAGGTGGGTGTGGGATTCATGGGAACGGCGCATTACAGCGCCACGAAAGGTGGTGTCATCGGCATGACCGAGACCATGGCGCTTGAATGGGCGCCGCTCGGCATCACGGTGAACGCCATCGGCCCGGGCGCGATCGACACGCCCATGGTCGCCATGATCAAGGATGATCCCGCATCTATGAAATCTATCACCGACCGCGTGCCGATGAAACGGATGGGCAAGCCCGAAGAAATTGCAGCAGCCGTCGTGTTCCTGGCATCGGACGAAGCGAGCTATGTGACCGGCGCCACGCTCTTCGTAGACGGTGGATACCTTGCGGCATAATTTCCTTTCACGTTCCAACCGCCACCAGAACCACATCCGCGCCGAGGGCAAGCACGAAACCACTGATCAACCCCCATCCCATCCAGACGTGGGATTCCAGTTTACGGCCTGCAGCAAGCATCTCGCTGATCACATACATCATGGCTCCGCCAGCCAGGGCGAGAAAGAGAATTGCCAGAAGATCCGAATGGAATATGTATCCGAGCAGCGTACCCAGAAAATTCGGGCCACCTGCGATCAGACCAAGCAGAAGAAGGAATTTCCACGAAACCCTCTGGCGAAGAAGCGGAGCCACGATGCCGAAAGCCTCGGTGATATTATGAAGACCGAATCCGATGATGAGCAGGAGTGACAGTGACCAAGCGCCCTGAACGGCCGCGTTGCCGATCGCAAGCCCCTCGGAAAAATTATGCAGGCCGATACCCGCTGCAATGAGCAACGCCAGAGAACGTGCCGGCAACTCAGAAGTGTGACGAAGAGCATGACGACCGTAGAAAAGCGGTCCAAGCAGTCCACCGGAAAATCCGGCAATCAGTATAACGAACAGCAATGTTGCTTCGCTTATACCAAGCTCTGTCGCTTCTTCGAGCGGCTCGACCGCATGTTCCACAATATCCGTGAAAAGAAAAAAGAGAATGCCGACTGCCAGTGCATTCAAAAAGGAAAGCTGAGCTCTTGATACGGCACGAAAGCGTGCAAGTGGCATGCCAAAAAATATCGTAAACCCCGACAGGGCGCCCAGAACGAGCGTGGAAGAGAAGGACATAATAATGGCGGAAGAGAATAGATCGCCGAGTTGATCGAATAGCTCGACGTTTTGCGTAATCCTAGACCACGAAAAGATGTCAAACAAGCGGCACCATCTACCAGATCAGAGATCGGGCCACCGCTTCGCCTTGCGAGTCCTCAAACTTCCGCGAGAATAGAGCCATGACCGGTGCAATCGAAAAGCCTCTCCATACACCAGATCCTTTTGCGAAGAGCGTGTGGCACACCATGACGGTTGAGGAAACCGTGAATGCCTTGCACACACCCGCACAGAGCGGCCTGAACGAAACGGAGGCGCAGCGCAGACTCAAGGAATACGGTCCGAATGCGCTCAAGAAAGTGGACGGCATTTCGCCGTGGAGAATCCTCTTTGAACAGGTGAAGAACGTGCTCATTGTGATCTTGATCATCGCCATTGCCCTCTCCGCTGCGCTGGGGCATGAGATCGAAGCCGTCACGATCGGCATCATCGTCGTCTTTGCCGTTGTACTGGGGTTCGTGCAGGAATTCAAGGCCGAACGTGCTATCGAGGCTTTGCGCAAGATGGCTGCCCCCCTCGCCACCGTACTGCGCGGCGGAGAAGAGAAAGAAATTCCTGCTCGCGATATCGTGCCGGGCGACGTGATTTTTCTTGTGGCGGGAAACCGCATTCCTGCGGACGGACGTGTATTGAAATCCGTCAATCTGCACGCCGAAGAGGCATCGCTCACCGGAGAATCGATACCCGTGGCGAAGGCGATTGAACCGATGCTCAGTGAAAACCCGCCCATCGGCGATCGCCACAACATGCTCTTTGCCGGTACGGCCATCACCTACGGTCGCGGTACTATGATCGTCACTGCTACCGGCATGCAGACCGAATTCGGCAAGATTGCGCAACTGCTTCAGACTGTAAAAGAGAGCGCCACGCCACTGCAACGCAACCTGGATGCGGTTGGCAAGCGTCTTGCTCAATGGGCTTCTGTCATCGTCGTTCTCATCGTCGGTGCCGGCATCGTACGCGGCCAGCCGATTCTCGACATGATCATCTTCGGGGTGGCGTTGGCCGTGGCCGTTGTGCCCGAGGCACTTCCTGCCGTCGTAACGATCTCGCTGGCCATCGGCGTTCAGCGCATGGTGAAGCGCAATGCACTCATTCGTCACTTGCCGGCTGTCGAAACGCTCGGCAGCACTTCGGTCATCTGCTCCGACAAAACCGGCACGCTCACTCGAGACGAGATGACCGTGCGCCGCATCTGGATGTGGGATGAAACGTACGACGTCACCGGAAGCGGCTATGAACCCAAAGGGGAATTCCAAAAGGACAAGCAACACATTGATCCGCCCGAGACACTCCGCGATCTGCTGCGCGCAGCCGTACTCGCTTCGGATACGCGACTCGTACGCGGAGAGGGTGGTACATGGAGCATCAAGGGTGACCCGACGGAAGGATCGCTCGTGGTTGTCGCAGCGAAGGCGGGTATCCACAAGGATAGAGAAGATGAGCTCGCACCGAGGAAATCCGAAATCCCTTTCACCTCGGAATCCAAGCGCATGGTCACGTTACTCGAAACGCCACAGGGCCTCACGGCCTTCGCGAAGGGTGCCCCCGAAGTGATTGTGGAATCGTGCGGATACATTCGCACGCCGGAAGGAACGACTGCCTTGACTGCTGATGTGAAGACGAAAGTGCTTACGGTCGCCCGCACGATGGCCAATGACGCTCTGCGCCTGCTGGCGGTCGCCGTCAAAGAAACCGGTGACATCACCGACACGGGAGCGGGTATGACCCTGCTCGGGCTCATCGGCATGATCGACCCGGCGCGCGCAGAGGCACTGGCGGCTGTGCATCGTTGCGAGGAAGCAGGCATTCGCGTCGTGATGATCACGGGCGATCACCCCATCACCGCACAAGCCGTGGCAAAGGAGCTCAATATTCTGCACAACAATCGGGTGGTCACGGGTCAGGGCCTGGACGATATGAGTGATGCCGAACTGGAATCCGCCATCGGCAATATCGACGTTTTTGCACGTGTTTCGCCCGCGCATAAGCTTCGGGTCGTCACCGCTCTGCAGAAACAAGGCCGTATCGTCGCCATGACCGGTGACGGTGTGAATGATGCGCCCGCACTCAAAAAAGCGGATGTGGGTGTGGCTATGGGCATATCGGGTACCGATGTCAGTCGCGAGGCCGCCGACATGACACTGACCGATGATAACTTCGCCTCGATCGTGGCCGCCGTGGAGGAGGGACGCGCCATCTTCGGCAACATCAAGAAATATCTCATGTATCTGCTGTCATCGAACATCGGTGAGCTCTGTCTGATGGTCGGCGCAAGTATGCTGGGTACGCCTCTGCCACTGAGCGCCGTGCAGATTCTGTACGTAAACCTGGCGACTGATGGTTTGCCTGCTCTCGCACTGGCCGTGGATCCTGCAGAGCGTGACCTCATGCGCCATCCGCCGCGCGACCCCAAAGGCAGAATCTTCAGTCGTTCGGTGGTATTTCTCATGCTTCTGGGGGGACTGTGGTCCGCCTGCGCCAACCTCGGTCTCTTCATCTGGGCATCCGCATCGGGCCGATCCGTCGCAGAAGCAATGACAATGACCTTCCTCTCGCTCGTTCTCATTCAGTTCTTCAAAGCGTATAACTTCCGATCCGATCACGATTCGGTACTGCGCGGGCTCTTCAGGAATCGCTGGCTCAATATCTCCATCCTCTGGGAAATCCTGCTGCTCATCGCCATCGTATACTGGCCCGTGCTGCAACATCCTTTTGGAACATTTGCCGTGACAGGCCGTGATTGGATGATCATCCTGCTCCTCGCGGCGACGGTGATTCCCGTGCTCGAAACAGGCAAGTGGATGATCCGTCGAGGCATGTTCGGTCTGCACCTTTGATTCACGCGTGATGGTACCCGCTCCCCCGCCGGATTTCGTGTGCGCGGTAAAGCTGCTCGAGAAATATCAACCTGCACAATTCGTGAGGAAACGTCATATCCGAGAGTTTAAGCATGCGATACGCACGGCTGCGAACGGCATCAGTCAGACCGTACGCACCGCCGAGCACAAATGTGAGCGGCCGCCCCGCATCGCGCGTCGACTCCAGTGCATCGGCGAATGCAGTGGATGACATATCCTTGCCACGTTCATCAAGCACCCATACGTCACCCTCCTGTTTCTCAAGCACCCTAAGAAGGCGCTGCGATTCTTCCTCCGCCTGCCTCGATGAATCCTTCTGCTTGCTTGCAGGAACTTCAACCACATCCACTGCACACACGTGACGGAGACGCGCAAGAAAGTCTGCACATCCTGCGGTGATCCAATGGATCTTGAGCGAACCGACGCAGAGCAGCGTGATCTTCTGCATGCCTCTACAGTACACTGCCGCCACTATTTACGTTGCAGCAAGCTCACCGCCTCAATGTGCGCCGTATGCGGGAAGAGGTCGACCGGTTGCACCGTGCGCAATTCGTATCCCGCCTTGAGGAACTCGCCCAAGTCACGCGCGAACGTGGCCATGTTGCACGACACGTACACGATCTTTTCGGGCTTGTGCGCTGCCACCGCTTCACGTGCATCGGGATGCAATCCTGCACGAGGAGGATCCACGATGATCGTGTTGAACTTATACTTCGATCCGGGCTTCAGTTGTTCGTTGAGCACCTGCTCGGTACGACCGCGGTAGAAGCTGATGTTGCCGATGCGATTCTTGCCCGCACTCTTCAGTGCGTCTTCGATTGCCGAAGGATGACTCTCGATTCCCACGACCTTCTCGCAGAAGCGCGACAGATACTGACCGATCGTTCCCATGCCGCAGTACGCATCCAGCACGGTATCGCGGGGACTGAGGTCCGCAGCGGCTGCAACGGCCTGATACAGCTTCTCGGCGCCGAGCGTATTTGTCTGGAAAAAGGAGAACGGTGAGATTTCGAAGGAGAGGTCGAAGAGTTTTTCGGTAATGGTGGGCTTGCCCGTGAGACAGTGAATCTTGGGGCTCTCGGGTTTGTCATTGAGCCCCAGATGCTCGACGACGAGCAACGAAGCGAGACCCGAGCGTCCCCCGAACCGCATGAAGTACTGAAACAGCGGCTCAAGTTCCTTTTTGCGTGCATTCACCAGGAAGGCGATCATCTGCTCACCGGTGTTGATACCGCGTCGAAGCAAAAGAATGCGGAGCATCCCGCGGTGTGTTTTGGGATTATAGACCGGAAGCTTTGTCTCGCTCATGAAACGCCTCACGTCCGTGAGCAACGTCGGCAACTGTTCGTCGTACAGATGACACTCGGATACCGGCAGAATGGTGGACCACTGACCCGGCATGTGAAAACCAATGGAAGGATTTTCATCGATGAATTGACGTTGGTTGTTCTTTTCTTCGGTACGCATCGATTCGAAACCGAACGAGAGCTCCAGCTTGTTGCGGTAGTGAAAAACCTGCGGGCTGGGAATGATCTTGAGCACTCTGCCGCCAAGCGACGCACGCACGGCGGGATCTGCGGGAGTGAGATGCATAAGGGTCTCGCGCACGATGTCTTCCTTATACTGAATCTGTTTAACGTACGAGAGTTGTTGCCACACACATCCGCCGCAGTTGTGGCAGTGCTGACAGCGCGGCATTACTTCATCCTTCGAACGCTTGAGTACCTTTTCGATCCTGGCTTCGGCATAACTGCCGCGATTCTTTGTGATGACAATTTCTACCTTCTGACCCGGCAGAGCAGCTGTAACAAATGCAGGAATCTTATCGATATGTGCCAGTCCGGCTCCTCCATGTGTGAGCTTTTCGATCGTAACGGTATGTCGCTGACCGGGCTTCAGTGAGGCCGTGTGTGAGGCATCTCCGGAAGAAACAGGGCCTTCAAGCCCTTCCTGCCCGGGCGTTTGCCCGGTGCCTTCCTGTGTGGACAGTGTTGACATTATTCTAAAATAGTAGTATAAATATCACCTTTTTTGCTCTCACGTGCGAGGAAAAACCTTCCTCATCATCGGCATCGCTCTCACGGTCGGCAACGCGTCCGGACCAACCGGAGCCACTGTAAGCATAGCACAAGATCCGCCTGCTGCAAGTAAGCAAGCCTTGCCAACCGTTGCGCTGCTCCCCCTTCCTGAAGAGTCACATGAGGCACGCCCCGGGTCGCGTATCGTTTCGACGAAACAACGCACGTGGCAACCTGCCCCTGTTATCGTTCAGGAAGCACCTGCGGTAACCAAAGTATTGCGCCGCAACTTTCTCCCCGTCGTAGATCAGCCCGATATTGAAGAGCACCATAAGATCATTGCTGATGAAGTTCTGCGTCTACTCCCTGCAGGTTGTACCAGTCAGTTGAAAAATTTCTACGTTCGCTACGACAAGCCCGAGCGTCGGGGACTCGCCGGAAAGAGCACGATTATTCTCGATGGTACGTTACCCGATGAGGAATTTCGCGCGGTGCTGATTCACGAGGCATTGGGGCATGTGTTCGACTTGGGATGCCTTACGGGGTCGCCGCTCGCAGGTTCCAGTATCTTCAAAGACGGTAACGAACCGATTTTCCGCGATGATCCCAGTCTCTCCTTCTACCGTATCTCCTGGTATGACAGTCAAACGCAGCGCGACGATGCCAAGCCCGATGATTTCGTGAGCGGATATGCCGCGTCAGATCCGTTCGAAGATCTGGCCGAGAGCACCATCTACTACATACTGCAGAATGAAGCATTCACCCAGCGTGCGATGACGAACGCCACACTCGCCGAGAAACTGAAGTGGTTGCAGGCATTTCTGCCGGTGAATCCGACCTCTGTCGCCACACCCGGTGAAGGATGGGATGGCTCGGTACCATGGGACGCTACAAAGCTGGCCTACTCATGGAAAAATCCTGCAATTGTCGCGCGCCAGTAAGCTACCGGCGATACGCTATTCACGATAAGCTACGTACGACTCTCTTTTGTATGTCCCGCCCGCGCTTTCTTCTCCTCCTCTGGCTTCTCTCGGATCTTCTGCTCTTCGTAGGCCTGTACACGCTGGCGTACTTCATGCGCGTGGGATGGATTCTCTCGAGCAACTTCCCGCTCCGTCCGTTTCTCATCTCGAGCCTGCTGGTCGCACCGATCTGGCTGCTGGTACTGGGCACCACCCGCACCTTCGCTCTCACGCGAAACCAACGAACCATTCGCAACGCCGCCTATATCGCGTACGCCGCTCTGGTGGGTGTGGCACTCTTTACGCTCGCTTTCTACTTCCGTTACAAAACATCATTTCAGGGAGTCAGTCGCCTGCTCCTGCTTGAGGCATTCATCCTCACGGCAGGTGGAACCTGGACATGGCATCTCATTTTCGACCTGCTGAGGCGCATGGCACTGAGGCGCTCACCACCCAGCTTCCCTACGCTCATCGTGGGCCTCACGCGCGAATCGAAGACACTCATCCGGCAACTCAATCAGCATCGTAATCCCCTCGTGCCCGTCGCCATTCTCGACGGACAGGGAACGAAGGAATCAGAAATCGACGGCGTGCCGGTGTGCGGCAAGCTTGACCGACTCGAAGAAACTTTGCAGCAGAAGGAGATCACGCACCTCGTGCAGTGCAGTACGCTCGAACAGAGTCTGAACCTGCTCAGCGCCTGCCGGCGTCGCGGCATCACGTACATCCTGTTGCCCTCCGTGCTCGGCATCGTGGAACGTGATGAGCATGTGGAATCTCTCGAGGGCCTGCCAGTGACCGTCGTACGACCATCGCGCACGGCTTGGTATTCATTCTTTTTTTAGATTATGCGCGCGTTTCTGCTTGCCGGAGGTTTCGCAACACGGCTGTGGCCGCTGACCGAAAAACGCGCCAAGCCGCTGTTGCCACTTGCAGGTAAGCCCCTCATTGATCATGTTCTCGAACAACTCCCTGCTGATCTGCCGGTCACCGTAAGTGTCAATGTTGCATTCCAGGAAAGCTTCGCCCACTGGAAAGCACAGAGTAAACATGCCAATGCCGAGATTCTTGTGGAGCAGTCGCGCAAAGACACCGAGAAACTCGGAGCATTGGGAGCCGTCGCCCAATGGATCACTCAGCAACGCATCACCGACGATGTGCTCTTGCTCACGGGCGACAACTACTTCGGTTTTTCGATCCAAAACTTCCTGCAGCAGTACACCCCCGGTACGCCGCTGATTGCAGCCTTCGACATCAAGGATCCCAAGCAAGCACAGGGATTCGGAACGATTGTGCCGGACGGCGACGGCAAGCACGTTGCAGCGTTTGAAGAGAAGCCTGCACATCCGCAGAGTTCGCTCGTGAGTACGGGACTCTCGGTCCTGCCGGCGATACATTTGCCAATCGTGGAGGAATACGCCAGGCAGAAGCCCGATAACGTCGGAGGAATTTTTGAGGAGTTTTTGCGCAAAGGCATTCCCGTGGAATTTCGTGCCTACACGGAGCCTTGGTTCGACATTGGCTCGTTTGAAGCGTATCTCGAAGCAACACGCATTCTCGTGGGGAACCGCGTGCATCTGGGTCATGGCGCTGCATGCGAAAAAACCACCGCAGAAGGACCTGTCGTTCTAGGCAATCACTCTGTGGTACGCAATGCGACGCTGCGCAACGTTATCATGTTTGAACACTGCACCGTGGAAGACTGCGTTCTCACAGATTGCATTCTCGACGATCACTGTGTTCTTAAGGGCATCGATCTCTCGAGACAGATGTTGCGCGAAGGCACAATTCTCGAGAGAAAATAGCCTTAGACGTGTTTGCGGCTGAGAGTCCGCTTCCCTACACTCTCTCTGCTATGAAGCGCCTCTTTCCGCTTGTACTGCTCACGCTCATCCTCGTTGGATGCGGCTCGAAGACGGTTGTGCTCTCTCTCACCTTCGACGTGGAAGATTCTGTCCAACGCACTGTTTTGCTCGAAGAGGCAAAAAAAGTGATTGACCGGCGCCTGAGCCGTTTCGAGGATGCGACTCCGTCGTCGATGATGGTCAATAACCAGGATGACGGTTCTGTGCAGCTGTCGTTCGATGTACAGAACGACGAAGCCCGTAAAATCCTCGTCGACGAACTCCTTACGCCCTACTCAATGCGAGTGATGACTGCCGGCACGGGAACGGGCGATCTGTTCGTGGAAGAAGTGGGCTGGTTCAACGATACCGGTATTACACAGAGGCAAATCGTGTGGACGGAAGGAAACTCGGACCAAAATGGAAAGGGCGTCGTGCGGCTCGTCTTCTCAGAAGAGGGCCACGCAATGCTTTCCGAAGTTTTTAGCAACCACCAAGGAGGTGAACTGGGTCTCTTTGTCCATGACAGACTCATGGCCCGCATGCCCATTGATTCCGGTGAACCGAAAGAAGAAATTATCATTGCCGGTATTCCGGTACCTGACATGGCAGGAATCTTTGCCGATGACGTAAACGTCGGAACACACGTCACCTTCTCTCTTCCCTAACCCTACCCCTACCCCTACCCCTAGCCCTATCCCTAACCCTACCCCTCACCCAGAATATGGAATCCAATCGTCGCATGATCTGGCCCGCTCTCACGGGCGTCGTCGCACTTGTTCTTCTCTTCATCGCCCTGCCGGACGGATGGAAACTGTGGGCCCCCACGTTTCTACGTGCGCCCTCGTTCCACTTCGGCCTCGATCTCATAGGGGGCACTCAGCTCGATTTTCGAATCTCGGAACAGGAAATGAATGATCAGGTCGCCCGTCTGAATGCCGAAATCGAACAACTGCAGGAGCAAGGAGCCGGATCGGATAAGATTTCAATTCTTGAAAATCAGCTCTACTCGACGCAGCAACAGCAAGCGTCTGTCGTGGAATCCATCCGCACGGTCCTCGAACGACGCATCAATGCCCTCGGCGTGAGCGAGGCGGTGATCACCCCCTCTTACATCGGTGACGAGCGTCACTTGCTGGTGGAATGCCCCGGAGTCGTAGATACGCAAGAGTGTATTGCCACGGTGGGAAAGACCATCCAACTGGAATTCAAAGAGGAATTTACCGAACCAACTGAGGAATTTGAAAAGGGAGTACGTGATCGTGTCGATACATCTCTGCGTCGTATCACGGTGAGCGGTGCTTCACTCGATCTTGTTGGCGAAGATCTTGGCTCCACGCTCGGCGTCTTCTACGCCGACAGTCAATGGTTCTTTAAGAAGGATTTGCCCAAAGGACTCGAGGATATGTGGTCACTTCCCGTTGGAAAGGTGGTGAAACGTGAAGGATCAATCACCGTCCCTGAGCAGGATGAGCAGGGTCAGGTGACGGACAAAGAAATTCCCGGCATCTTCTTGGCCGAGGCGATCTCGCCGCGCACTCAGACAGGCCGCGTGGTGATCGAAGCTCCAACTGCTTTCGCGCTACTGGCCAAGCAGCAAAATCTCACCTACACCCCAAACGTCAATACGCCTCTCGATGCCAAAATCGATCCCGGTATCGTAGGAGCCCTGCAAACGATGTCGCCGGGTGATCTGAAGACGATAAGTCTGGGAGAAGGATCGGCAGCACTGCTCTTTCTTCGGCAACGTACTCCGGGGCAGGAACAGATGGCCGCCAGCCACATCCTGATTTCGTTCAAAGGTGCGGCCGCCATGAGCGAAAGCATCACTCGTACGAAAGAAGAGGCTCTCGCGCTCGCGCAGAACATCAAGCAGCAACTTGATGAGGGCGCAGACTTTGCAACACTGGCCAAGCAATACTCCGATGACAGTTCCGGCAAATCCGGTGGAGATCTGGGAACATTCGCCCGCGGAGCAATGGTGGCACCCTTCGAACAAACAGCCTTTGCACTTTCGCAAGGCGATATCAGTGAACCGATTGAAACACAGTTCGGGTACCACATTATCCGTGCCGACCGTGCCGCCTCACTCTCATTCGATGTCGCATCGTATGACGATCTTCGCTTCAGTGGCAGCGATGCCAAGATACAGGCAGATGCGGCACAAGCCGAACTCCAGGCAGGAAAAGTGATGGAATACGAAGACGCCGTTCCGGTGCGATCCATCTTCTTCTCGCTGCTCCCCACAGGCTGGAAAGACACCACGCTCACCGGAAAGCATTTCCGCTCCGCAGGCGTGACATTGGACCCCACGACCAGTATGCCGACTGTTCAAATCGCATTCGATGATGAAGGAGCGAAGCTTTTCCAAGAACTCACCAAGAACAATGTCGGCAAGCGCATCGCGATCTTCGTCGGTGGCGACCTGGTTTCCGCACCGACGGTGCAACAAGAAATCGCCGGAGGTACTGCAATCATCACGGGCAGTGCCAATTTCGAAGAAGCACAACGCCTTGCACAAGACCTGAATACCGGAGCGATTCCCGCTCCCATCTACCTGGCCGGCCAGCACACGATTGAGGCGACACTCGGCAGCGAGGCCTTGCGTACATCCCTTAAGGCAGCCCTCATCGGCATCTTCTTGCTCATGATCTACATGGTGGTGCTCTACCGTTTCCTTGGGCTGTTGGCCAACGTGGCACTGTCGATGTACGCCCTGCTCTTCACCGTGATCCTCAAACTTCCGCTCTTCCTGTTCTCAAGCCAGCACATCGTGCTCACGCTTGCCGGCATGGCCGGTATTATCCTCTCCATCGGCATGGCCGTAGATGCGAATGTGCTGATCTTCGAGCGCATTAAGGAAGAACTGCGTAAGGGCAAGCTCGTGACGACCGCCGTCGAAGTGGGCTTCAAGCGCGCCTGGCCGAGCATTCGTGACGGTAACGCTTCAACCCTGCTCACCTGTGCCATCCTCTTTATCATCGGAACCTCCATCGTACGAGGCTTCTCGGTGACACTGGGTATGGGTGTGCTCATGTCGATGTTCACGGCCATCACCGTGACACGTTGGCTGATCCGTAAGACTGCGCACCTCTCATTCGCCAAGAATACGCGCCTGCTGATCGGCGTGAAGACAGTACCGCCCCCCGCACTCTGATTCACTTCTCGTGCTGACAGCACTTCTTGTACTTCTTTCCGCTCCCGCACGGACAAGGTGCGTTACGGCCGACCCGTGGAGCCTCGCGACGAACGGGCTTGGGGTGCAAAATCGCGCTGAGTGATCCCTGCACCTGCTCTGCGAGTTCCTGTGTTGCCTGTTCCGCCCCCTCTCCACCATCGCCAAGCCGTAAGCCGTCGAGACGCTCGAGAAGAGGCTCGACTGTTTCTGTACTGAGCGAACGCGCAAGTTCGGGAGGGAGTGCCTGAATGAGCGCGTGGTGCAGCGTGGTGACAAGAGTGGGCCGATCTCCTTCTTCTGATTCAGCTGCCTGCCGTGCAGCTGGCAATGCGTCAATGACCTTTGCAAGCATTCCACTGCCCTTCAATCGCCTCACCGTACTCTTTCCAAGGAGCGCTGTAAGGTGAGCAAACAGGGCCGCCTCGTTGATTTCGCCCTCATCGACGCAATCATCGCCGCGCTGTTGCTGTTCAGAAGGAGAACTCATAGAAGTGTCGAATGAGGTGGTACTACGTAGAGAGCGCAAATCCGTTCTTCTCTGCCTCTAACTGACGGAATCGTCCTGCGCGCACAAGTGAGCGATCGTGTGCATCCATGGTTACCCTGGAAAATGTGCGATATCTCTCAGAAAGAAAATCGACCCGTTTCTGCACCGAAACGGCGGCGATTTCGCGAACTTCATCGACCTGCCATGTCTCGGATCCCAAAGTGACAGAGTCGGCATCCGCCTCAAACGATTGTTGGGTGTGCTCCTTTTCATGCGCAAGAATGTCTTCCGCCTTGTGGCGATCGATGATGCCGTCTCCACCGGTGATCTTGCAAGGATCAATGCAAATGACATCCGCATCCAATTGCGCCTCGCCAGCAACATCGTCATCCAGCTTTTTGAGTGTGAGAGAGGAGCCACAGAATGCCTGTTTAAGTTCACCTCTCGCATGATCAATCTCATAGGCAGCAGCAATGCGCTCCTGCGGCGTGGCATACTCCAGAGCCACCGCAAGCTCGGAACGTACGGAACCTGTCAAATCCTCGCGAACACGATGAGACTGCCGGGCCAGCTCGGCGTTGAAGGAATCAACTTTTCCTTCCTGCCGCTGCGCGGCATCATCGTAGAAGGCCTGTGCCAGTTCCAAAGATGTCATACATGCCCATCCTGACGTAGAAAAATCCTCTCACCAACTGTTTAGACGACGAAAATCGATAATACCTATATTTTTGCTCTACAAAGCCAAAAATCAATGATCCCTTAACTCACTTCAGACGCTCGTACACCAGAAAATCCATCGCGTATTTGTTCTCACTGTCTGCCGGATACTCCTCGCGACTCACCTCCTTCCACTCCGAAGTGGAAAAAGATGGAAACGATACGTCGCCCTGCGGCGAAGCGTGCACGCGTGTGAAATAGATACGATCGGCCATGGGAAACATGGCAACATAAATCTGCGCGCCGCCGATCACAAATGCCTCGACTTCTCCCGTATCTCGAGCGACAGAGATTGCCTCCTGCGGCGAATGGACCACCGTGCATCCGTTGATCTGAAGATCCGGCTTGTGCGTGATGATGATATTGAGACGATGTGGAAGCGGCCTTCCGATGGATTGATAAGTCTTCTGCCCCATGATCACCGCATGCCCCTCCGTCGTCTTACGGAAGTACTGCATATCGCGCGGCAGATCCCAGAGCAGCTGATTCTTATTCCCGATCATGCCATTGTCCGCCACGGCCACAATCATAGAAAGCTTCACAAGTGAAGTGTATAGAAACAAAACAGCAAACAAAACAGGTATCGTCCTCAGTCTTAAATTTCAACATGCCAATACGCAGTCCTGTTACCAAAAACCGCGGCGAAGCACAGGGTCTTGCGGGTCCCAGTGCTGGAGCCGCACCATTGAGGGAAAAGGGTACCCGTGAGGAAAAAACCCTAGGTTTGTCCCTTACGATTTATACGGCAATGGGGGCCTTGATAGCGGGATGCGGATCGTAGTGGAGAATCTGAAAGTCCCCGAAGGTGAAACCGAAGATCGAATGCACCTCAGGATTCAGTTGTAATTGCGGAAGAGCGCGGGGAGAACGCGTCAGCTGCTCTCGCGCTTGTTCGAGATGGTTGGAATATAGGTGCAGATCGCCGAACGTGTGGACGAAATCTCCCACCTGCAAACCCGTGACCTGCGCCACCATGTGCGTGAGCAGACTGTACGAGGCGATGTTGAACGGCACGCCGAGAAAGAGATCCGCACTACGCTGGTACAGCTGGCACGAGAGTCTGCCGTTCACGACGTAAAACTGAAAGAGGCAATGGCAGGGAGCCAGGGCCATTTTGCCGCGTTTCACATTCTCCTGCGGCTTGATCGTGCCATCGGGAATGAATTGCGGATTCCACGCCGAGACGATCAGTCGGCGCGAATCGGGATTGCGCTTAATTTCATCCACAACCCATTGAATCTGATCGACCCCGCTGAAATCGCGCCATTGCTTACCGTAGAGCGGACCCAAGTCGCCGTTCTCATCGACCCATTCATCCCAAATGGAAACACCGTTGTCTTTCAGCGAACGAATATTCGTCTCGCCGCGCAGAAACCACAGAAGCTCATGGATGATGGAACGCGTGTGAAGCTTCTTGGTTGTAAGGAGCGGGAATCCCGCTCCCAAATCAAACCGCAGCTGCGCACCGAAAACCGAGATGGTGCCGGTGCCCGTTCGGTCGGATTTCTGCGTCCCATTATTTAGAACATGACCGAGAAGAGAGAGATATTGCTTCATTGGACGCAGGGGGGAGTGCCGACTTGGCCGGCGGAGCCCCAAAGGAGCGAAGTCGGCAAGAGGTCGAGGTACTGACGCATGGAAAACTATCCTACAAGCTAGACGCTCTGTGCTACAAGCTATTGGCTCTTTCCTGCGTATTTCCAAGCCATTTCGAAGATTTGTCGTTGTGTTTCGGCCACTTCCACGCTCTCGATAATGACGCCAAATACGTGATCGGCGGAACCGAATGAGCAGATTGCCATCTTGTGATCGTAGATATTGATCTCGTTGGTAAAATCGAAATTTTTGGAGGGAACCAGACGGATTTCGCGAAGATGCTTACGATCCTCTCCGTGGACCTTGTGCCCGGCTTCATCATCAGGTGCAATACCCCGCAACCGGATTTTCCGGCGCACGCGCTCGGCAACGTACTCTTCATCATAATTCGGCCAAAAGTGTCGTACTACTGCGGAGTTTGCAAAGTTGAGAAGATCACTTTTGGCCGTGAGCGTGTCTTCGTACACGCGCCGCACTCCTTCCCAGCCCTCAAAGAAGCGGATAATCGGACGTCGTCGATCCTTGCCTTGTAAACTACGCAATTCGGGAAGCACTCTCTGCAGCGCATCGGCGTTCTTTCGCGCTTCAACTGCAAGATGCTCCGGCGGCACCGGAACGTACCACTTGGCTCTCACCTTGCGTACCACGGTAAGAAGCCCGCGCTGCGCCAGCCCCTCAAGCGTGTTGTACGTGGTAATGCGATTGATCTTCGTCGCTTTGGCATAAGCAGAAGCAGGTGCGGATCCCAACGAAAGCCCTGCCAGATAGAGCGCGGATTCCTTTTCATCAAGCCCGATGGAACGCAGTACGTGCAGGAGGTCGGCCGCCATTCAAAGAGGATATTGATGTTGTAGAAAAAAACAACAAACAACCTTACTTTCCCAAATCTTTCTTCTTCAAGACCAGCGACGACGAACACTTCTGCTTGAACGCGCACTGCTCACACTTCCTCCTCTGCGCCGTACACACCGCTCTGCCATGACTGATGAAGAGCGCATTGATCCTCCCCCATTCTTTGCGCGGAAAGAGCGCCATGAGATCCCGTTCCACACGTTCCGGCGTCTTACCCCGTGAAAGACCCAATCGACGAGCCACCCGAAAGACGTGCGTATCGACCGCGATGCCTTCGTTCTTTCCGAACGCTGCGTAGAGAACGATGCACGCGGTCTTTCTTCCAACGCCCGGCAATGCCGTGAGCTCCTCTAATGTGCGAGGAACCGTTCCACGATATTCCTCTGCCAGCTTCTTGCAGAGACCGTGAATATAGCGTGCTTTGCTGCGAAACGTGCCGCAGGAATGAATAATGCGTTCAAGCTCACTACGGGGAAGATTGCCGTAATCACGTGCGGTCCGGCAGCGGTCAAACAGTATCGGTGTGACGCGATTAACCTGCGCATCCGTGCACCGAGCCGAGAGAACAGTGGCGATCAGCAAATCGAGTGGCGTGCGCCAGTGAAGGAATGATTGCGGCGGACGGTAGAGCCGCTTAAGTTCGCGCAGAGCGCCAGCAGGAGATATCGTCAACACGATTGTATGATAGAGGAAAACTCATAACTCAAAACTCACGACTACGCCGTCAAGCCAACTCCCTCGCTCACACCAATCCTTCGGGTATAGTCGGCTCCCATGCTTCCTGCATTCACCGTTTTCGACGTGGAGACTACCGGCTTAGACCCACGTCAGGGACACCGTATTCTCGAAATTGCCGGCGTACGCATCGAGGAGGGAAAGATTCAGGAAGAACAAGTTTTTTCGCAGCTCGTGAACCCCGAACGGCCCATTCCGTGGGAAGCAAAGAGAGTTCACCACATCAGCGATGAAGAAGTGCTGACTGCCCCGACAATCGATGCCATTCTCCCGGAGTTTTTGCGCTTTGCGCAGGACTCTCTGCTGGTTGCCCACAATGCGGAATTCGATATGGGTTTTCTGATACGTGAAAAAGAATGCTGCTGGGGATACATCGAACTGCCCGAGAGTATCTGTACCATGAAACTCAGTCGATCGCTCTTTCCTCATGAATTCCGGCACAATCTCGACGTCGTGGCTCAACGACTCGGCATCCCGCCGTCCGAACAGCGACACCGCGCACTCCCTGATGTATTTACGACGGCTCAGGCACTGCTCAAGATGCTCGAAATCGGCAAGATCACCTCAATAGAGGATCTTCAGAAGAAAGCAGGCCTGAGGCAAATGGTGGCGTAATTCAGAACAAGGAACGCCGAAACACGCTACACTGTTCTCTGTAGTTTTTCCTGACCCTGACCCTGGCCCTATTTCTATCTCTCTCGTGTCCGTCCTCCCCATCCAGAAAGGCGCCGATAATCCCATCCTCCGAAAAAAGGGAGCGAAGGTGCCCGAAGTCTCCAAGGCTCTGAAGAAATTGATCAAGAACATGCGCGAGACGGTTAAGGCTGAAGATGGTGCCGGCCTGGCTGCACCACAGATCGGCGAGTCGTTACAACTGTGTTTGGCTCTCATTGAAGGCAAGATGACCGTGCTCATCAATCCGGAGATCACGTGGAAGAGTGACGAAACAGATATCGAAGAAGAAGGATGCCTAAGCCTTCCGGGGCTACAGGTTG
The DNA here is from genome assembly GCA_001872575.1 of Candidatus Peregrinibacteria bacterium CG1_02_54_53. GTDB lineage: Bacteria > Patescibacteriota > Gracilibacteria > Peribacterales > Peribacteraceae > Peribacter. Next base: position 48,740 of record MNWP01000003.1, read on the forward strand.
CCGTTGCGCGCCCCATTGCGATCACGGTGAAATTCTTAAACGAGAAGGGGGCGGCGCAGGAACTCAAACTTATGGATTTTTCGGCTCGTACCGTCCAACACGAGATGGATCATCTCAATGGCGTGCTTCTTGTTGATTATCTCGCAACTGATCATATGATCCCGCAAAACGAGCAAACCGCGTGAAGCGATTGCGAAGGGAATCACGCTCCCGCTACTCTGCTGACATGCCCGAACTGGAAGCTGTAATCGGCTTGGAAGTCCACGCGCAGATGAATACGAAGACGAAGATGTTCTGCGGGTGTGACAACGATGCTTTCGGTAAGACGCCCAACACCACCGTATGTCCCATCTGCATGGGATTTCCCGGCACACTGCCTGTTCCAAACAAGGAAGCGATTGCCAAGGCCGTACGGGCCTCGCTGGCTATTGGATGCGCGGTGGCAAGCGAATGTCACTTCGACCGCAAGCATTACTTCTACCCCGATCTGCCTGCAGGATTCCAAATCTCCCAGTACGACTTTCCCCTCGCGAAGGGCGGGAACGTGCACTACGACATCATCGATGCGAGCGGCAACACCTCAGAAGAACGATCCTGCCGCATCACACGCCTGCACATGGAGAACGATGCGGGAAAATTGAGTCACTACGGCAACAGCACACTTTGTGACTACAATAGAGCAGGTACACCACTCATGGAAATCGTTACGGAACCGGATCTGACCTCAGCCCAAGACGCCGTCGCATTCGCTCAGGAACTGCGACGCATTCTGATCTCGGTGGGAGCGAGTGACGCAGACATGTTTAAGGGAATGATGCGGTTCGATGCTTCGATCTCCCTGAAAGAAAAGGGAACAAAAAAGCTCAATCCACGCAGTGAGATCAAAAATCTCAACTCATTCAAGGCCCTCGAAAAAGCCCTGCAATTCGAGGAAAAACGACTACGCGATCTGTGGAAGAAAGACAACGGCCCATTGAAGAACGACATTACTGTCGGCTGGCTGGATGATGAAGAGAAAACCCATGTCCTGCGCGACAAAGAAACTGCCGGCGACTACCGCTACTTTCCCGAGCCGGATTTACCGCCGCTGGAGTTCGATACGAAGGAACTCGAGAAAGTGCGCACCGGTCTGCCGCCCCTGCCACGCGAGGAGAAAAAGAAACTCTCATCTCTGGGCTTAACCGAAGCAGAGGCGCAGCAACTCAGCGCCGATGCCGACCTCAGGCAAATCTTTGAGGCTGTGTTGGCAAAACTGAAAGATGCCAAGCGCACTTCAGGGATCGTCATCACACAGCTTCAGGGATTTCTCAATGCCGCCGGCAAAACGGTACGGCAGGGCCCGGGGGCACAGGCCATGCTTGATCTTGTCGAAGCTATCGAGAACGGAAAGATCTCGGGCAGCAAAGGAAAAGATGTGCTGGAGAAAATGGTGGAGACGGGTAAATCCGCTCCCGAAATCATCGCGGAAGAAGGGCTGGAGCAAATCTCGGATGAAAGCGCTCTGGAAACACTCGTCGAGAAAGCAATTGCGGCGAATCCGAAGGCTGTTGAATCCTTTAAGAAAGGAAAAGCCCAGGCACTCGGCGCAATCGTGGGCTGGATTATGAAAGAGACCAAAGGACAGGCGAATCCGGAAAAGGTGAATGGGATTTTGCTGAATAAAATGAAAGCTAATTAAATCAATGCGGAGAAGCCACCTGCAACATCCACCCCCAAGACGCAGCAAGAATCGCGCTCAGGACTATATCGGTGTTTGATCCAAAAAAATCAACAAGTGGCGTGCTGGTTGTAGACATTCCCAGTATTGCCGCAATGAAGAATAGGAATCCAGAAACAAATTTCACAGATTCTTACGATAGTTTCTTGCCGAAAAGACCGATAACAATGAGACCAATAACATAAATGACCATGAAGAGAACCGGATGGCCTGGAGCGGCAAATAGTGTCATGGCTCAAGTGTAGCATCACCAGCAATAAATAGGCGTCAAATGAAAATTACGCGCGAAGCGCTGGGTGGCTCCGACGGGACCCAGCGCTGGAGCGCAACCACTAAAGGGAAAAGATGGCTCATGGAAGGAAAACCGCCAGGTTTGCCTTCCATGAATTAGACCTTTTTCATATACGCCCCCGTCTCCGTATTCACCTTCACGATATCCCCTTCACTTAAAAAGAGCGGCACGTTGACAGTGAGCCCGCTCTCGAGCTTGGCTGGCTTGGTGCCGCCCGTTGCGGTATCACCGCGAACACCGGGCATCGTCTCCACAATCTTCAGGTCCACCGTAGGTGGCACCTGAATACCAATGGGGTGCTCCTGAAACATCAGTGCATCGACTTCTACGCCATCCGTAAGATACTGAACGGTGTCACCTAACGTCTCTTTGTTGAGAAAAAACTGATCGTAACTCTGCAGATCCATGAACGTGTACTGTTCGCCGTCGTTGTAGAGGTATTGCACACGACGATATCCCACATCAGCCGGCTCAACCTGTTCGCTTCCCTGAAAATTCTTCTGAATCACTGCACCGGTCTTCAGATTCCTCAGCTTACACTGCATATTCGCCTTGCTCTGGCTTTTGCGCCCGAACTGCGAAGCAACGATGAGATATGGCACCCCGTCGAGTTGAATCGCACGGCCGGGCTTGAGTTCTGTAATCACGTACATAACAGAACGGCAGTCTGCCGAGTATGACCCCCAGCGGTCAAGCGCTCACTGAGGATTCTGCTGCTCTGCAGCTCTCTTCCAGCCAAGATGAATGATGGCCTGACGTACGCGTTCGGGAAAGTTCTCAGGCCCACCGGGAAGGGCAAAGTAGAGTCTGCGCAGAATGCGCCCCTGATCAGGATGACCCTCGATCGTCCTGAGCTCTTGAACGAACTGATTCAGGCGCGACTGTGTGAGATGGTAGGCGAAAATGCGCTGACGAATACCGGCTACGAACTGTTGCACCTCGGCTTCTGAGAGTGATGGAGCCTCTTCAATCGGCAAGTATGCGGTGATCTGCTGAAGGAGAATAGGATCCACTTTTTGCGTCTGGCCGAGTTCCTCTTGTTTCCTGAGTGCAAGTGCGAGCATTTCGAGCGCCGCCGAGGACTCTCGGCGCACCTCAGGCGTCAGTGTGGCCACATTCTGACTCTTGAGAATTTGCACTTCGGGCTGGAGCTCCGCCCACATTTCGGGCAATCCGCGCAGGTTCCCCGTCTCGATTGTCTGCGTGAGGACACTGAGAGCATCGAGTAACAAACTACCACGCGTGTCTGTTATTGTTCCCGCCGCTCCATCGGCCAGCCTCGAGCTGGTCTCGAGTACAACCTTTTTCAACATGTACCCTTGATCTCCGGGCAATGCCGCTGCGGTATCGCTCGCATTCTGTGACACAACCTGCCTAAGTAAGAATTGTGCAAGTGTCGCATCACCGGATCCTGTTGCCAGTGAGACAAGTGTCGAACGGTACTCCTCGAGCGGTAAAGCCACGGCGCCGGTGTGCCCTTGTGCAAGGAGCGCTGCGGCCTCCGTGAGACGCGCATCAGCATGCTGAATTTGCTTTTGAAGTTTGGCCTCGCCTCCAATAGTGAGAAAAAGGTCGACTGCCTCAACTGCGCGCTTTACCGGATAGAGCGTGGAAGTCGGCAGAATGCGTGCCCGATCCGCAAGACGCGCCTGCTGCAGTGCGGCGATTTCCTGGCGATGTACCGCATCGAGCGTGAGATTTCCTTGTGCCCAAGGTGCTTGATACGAAGTCGTAGGCAGTTTCTGCGCATACGGCGTGCCCGTAGCTCGCAATATGGTCCACTGGCCTGCGACGAGGGGCAGATTCTTGCCCTCGCGTGTGACCTGCGCGCTGCGATCATAGACCTCCACGCGCACATCGCGCTCACCTTCGATCGAAACGCTTCCGCCATTGACGGTTACGAGGCCCACCGGCGTAAACACGGTGATTCCGCGAAGGTTCGACGGTACAAGCCCCTGCAACCACAGACGCCCGGTGTAGATCGACAACGTGGGAACAAGCTCTGTAGCAGGTTCCATTCGATCCGAGATATCAACCAGATCGATCATCGTCCCGTGATCGAGGCGCACGACGCCATCGTCACCCAACACGATACTGGCCTGACCGTCTTCGGCTGTTCGAATTCGCATACCCGCGCGCAATGCGACCTCCTCTGTAACCGGCCGCCATACCTCGTCGACAAGAATGGAAACGGATCCGTGCGGAAGCAACATTGCTTCCGATCCGGCTGCAGAGTATGGCGCCCAGAGTATGCGCGGTGTCATTTGACCAACAAACACGAGCAGCACAGCTGCGGCCACCCATTTCACCCCCCAGAACACATGGCGTGTCTGCCGCACAGGAACAAGCTCGGGCGAGAATCGCTGCCAGAGCACACGACTCAATCCTTCAGGTGTAACAAACCACCCGCGCAGCTCCACAAGAAATCCGTGAGCGCGGTTTGCCAGAAGAGAGGAAGAAATCCTCTGCCAGATGGCATGTTTTGCTTCAGGTGTAGGTGTAAGAATGGCTTTAGCGGCACGCAGCGCCTCTGGAGCAGAGACCATCGCCTGCAGGCGGGTACGAACACGGCTCTGAGCACCCGCATCGGGCGTCAGATCACGTTGGAGCCTTAAGAGGAGGTCCTCTGCAGACATATCACACTGGGTAAAACGGAGAAAAGGCGCTTTTGTTACAGCATTCCATGAGCTTCTGGGGGGAGCAGTGCCTCGAGTTTTTCGAGAGCACGGAACTTGAGGACACGAACCGCCCCTTCGCGCATTTTAAGCGTACGGGCGATTTCACTGTGTGGTAGATCTGCCATATACGAAAGAAGGAGAATGTCGCGATAGCGGCGCGGCAGTTTGTCCATTGCGGCACGAACCATTGCAAGTGTCTCGGAACGCTTGACGCGATGATCGGCATGGTTCATCTCATCGGGATCATGAAGATCTTCGGGCATTTCGGCGATTTCGCGCTTCGAACGATAGGCATCGATGACTTCGTACCGCGCAATGCGAAAGAGCCAAGCTGCAAACGGCACACCCTTGCGCTCCTGATACGTGTGAAGCTTCTCCCAAACTTTAAGAAAGACATCGGCCACCAGATCTTCGGCCATTTCTGTATCGAAACGAAATGCGGCATAGCGATAGACCTGCGGAAAAAAATAGTCGTACAGACGCTCGAACGCCTGCGTGTCACCCTCTTTGGCCTGACGGACGAAAGAGAGGATTTCCTGCTCGGTGGGGGTGGTGTTCTCCGCCATGGGAGATGCCAAGTATACAAGACGAATGAAGGAATACGGCAAAAAATATAGGGAGATACAGCCATCGCAATGCGTACCTTTCGATTGACAAATAATCGATCGCGGCCTCACTCCCACTCAATCGTCGCCGGCGGCTTACTTGTAAGGTCGTAGAAGACGGAGTCGATGCCATTGAGCTCCATAATACGCCTGGTCATGCGTTGCAGGACCTCGGGAGGCAGAGCGGCAGCGCGCGCCGTCATTGCCTCCTGTGATTCCACGGGACGCAGCACGACCGATTGCCCTCCGGACGTTTCGCCGAACGGCAGCAGCACCACGGGAAATTGCCAAATCGATTCATAGAGATCTGCGCGACGCATTTCTTCGATGACAATGGCATCGGCCTCGCGAAGCAGATCTGCACGCTCCTTGGTGATGGCTCCGGGGGTGAAGACGAAATCGCGCGGCTCGGCAGAAGACGTGCAGAGCAGCACACGATTGAACTCGCGACGACGGTTGGGGATTTCGGTGGCGAAACGCCAAATCTGCTCGGTGAGCGAGCAGGGTTCTTTCGCAAAGAGCGCAAGAGCGTGCCGGTATGTGCGACCGTCGCCTTGCACTCCCACGCTCTTTACGGGGAGCACCGCCCATCCTCCTGCCCAGCGCTTGATACCGACATCATCGATCGTAAGCGAATCGGATTTTTCGGCACAGAGAATGCGCACCCCCAAGCCCGGCCCCGGAAACGGATGTCGCCATACGAGTTCGTGCGGCAACCCCAGCTCCTCGCCAAGTGCCCGGACCTCATCTTTGTAGAGTTCTTTGAGCGGTTCGATTACGAGTCCTTTTTTGAGCATCTCTTGAATGGCCGGCACGCGATTGTGGTGCGTCTTGATGTGATCGGCATGCTTGGTGCCTTTCGTCTCGATGGTATCGGGGTAGATCGTCCCCTGCCCCAGCATCCATCCGTCCGAAGCAGTCAATCCCAACTCTTCACTCACACGTTTCTGCACGGTAAGAAACGTATCGCCGATCACGCGCCGCTTCTCTTCGGGATCCATCACGCCATCGAGTGCGGAAAAGAATTCCGTCGAGGCATCTTCGATACGCACATTGGTCACACCCAGCCTCTCAAATGCGGCACGAATCTCAGAAATTTCGTTCTTGCGCATGAGGCCGGTATCGATCAGGAGTCCCTGCACGCGATGGGCCCCCAACACTTCATTGAGCAACACGAATGCCACGGTGGAATCGACGCCGCCCGATACGAGCATAAAGACGCGCCGGTCCTTCACCTGCTCCGCGATTTCATCACCGATGCGCTTGGCGTAGCCCGAAACGGACCATGGTGTAGCGCGGCAGAGCTCGACGAAGCGCCGCAGAATCTCCGTGCCATGCTCGGTATGTGTGACTTCGGGATGAAACTGCACGGCAAAGAATTTGCGACGCGGATTTTCGAACGCGGCATGAGAACATGTCTGTGATGTTGCCGTGAGCTGGAATCCCTCAGGGAGTTCTGTTGCTTCATCCCCGTGCGACATCCACACCGTGCACCGCTCACCGATATCTTTGAGCAAAATACCGCCGTCATTCACCGGTTTGATTTCGGTATGGCCATACTCTTTCACCTTGCCGGCGGTCACGGTGCCGTTGAGCGCTTTGGTCATCCACTGCAGGCCGTAGCAAATACCCAGCACCGGAATACCGAGGGAAAATATTTTGGGATCGGCCGTGGGGCTCGCCTTGTCGTACACACTCTGCGGTCCGCCCGAGAGAATGATTCCCGCCGCAGTCTTGAGCTCTTTTATCGAAGTGGAGGGATCGCGAATCTCGGAATACGCACCGAGACTGCGTACACGACGCGCAATGAGATGCGCATACTGTCCGCCAAAATCGAGAATGATGATCGGCCGCCGTACGTGCGTGTCTGTCATGAGAACAGGATAGCCTGAGACTGGTCGTTGACAAAAGCCGAAGCAGGAGAGACCATGCACCCCCTATGCCAATACCTTCCGCCATTGATGTTCTGAAAAAACAACTCACAAACGCACCCAAACTCGCTGAAAGAGAGCTGGTGCAACGTACTGAGAAATACAGGCCAGCTGAAGGTGATTCACCTGAAAAAACCGCAAGACGGCTCGGTCTCATCAGGACTGAAATAGAAAGATATCACGAGGGTATCCGCGACCTGTTACAGAGCAGCGCAAACATGCGCACAGCGACTCCTCTCGAAGAGATCGAAGGATCATCACCCGATGTTCAGCGCGCATTTGATATCATCGAAGGTGTTTTTGGCGCACCGAACTCAGGAAGTACAGAAGAAACAATGATGGTCAATATCGCGCACACACATGCCAAATTCCACGCACAGATGAGAACCATGCTGGAAGCAGTTGAGAAAATTGAAGCTGCCAACGGAAAAACCGCCCCCACGCTTCAGATGACAAAGAAGCCCCCTGTGACGTCAAAGGCTCGATCTTTGGAGCCAGACCTGCCTGCAAAAACCACTGCCAATCCTCCGCCACACGAGACTCCTGCTGCTCCCATAGATTCACCCTTACCGAAAGACGATCAGGAGGTAATGGATGAAGGAGTAACAGTGATCGGAGATTCCGGAAAACCCTCGCCGGTGGATGGCGAAGATGATCTCGATGCCATGTTGAATGAACCTGGCTCCGGAATCGATTTCGAAGAAGTTACGATTAAACCACCAAAGAAAGAAGGAGGGTGATTATGAACGCGACTGTCGAGAGATCTGCATCCCCAATAGCAGCCACACGGTGTAGGCCACAGCGCTATCCTCCCATGCATGAAGGACGAGTGCGGCAATACTGATGCCGAGGAAAAGGAGGAATGCGGGCGAAGAACCGGCAACACGCACAAGCGATTTAAGTAAAACAATGGTGAGTGCAACAAAGAGCAGGAATCCCAAAATGCCCAATTCCACACCGATTTGCAGGTACCAGTTCTCGGGCAGGAACGGGCAACGGCATTCGTGATCAACGGGCTGCACCTGTGTTGCTCCGAGAAAGACACAGAGAGTCGGCGTTGTTTTTGCCCATGAGGGATCATCCTGTGGGCGTAAGAAAACACACGTCTCGCTGACACGATTACTGGCCGGCCCCGCACTGCCCAGCCCTTCACCCAACGGAGAACGGATCATCCGTCCCATCGCCTGCAGCGGCCGCACCAGATGCCCGCGTGAGGAGGAGAGACGGAAAAATATCGAAGGAAAGAGTAGCGACGCGATAATGCCCACTGCGACACAAATGAAAACGGCGCCGGCAACGACGCTTTTAAGAAGCGGACGCGGAACCGATCGGCAGAGCGCAGTGATCGTCATGACAAAGGCGGCAATCCACGCCGCACGTGAGAATGTGAGAAATAGCGCAAGAAGAATAAGGGCGCCCATCGTGGCCTGATTGATCGTGATCGCCTTCCGTGAAGTCACCTTCATCAGCAACAGGCCGAAGGGAATCAACAGCCACAATCCAAACTGATTCGGCCCGCTCATCGTACCTTGTACACGACGCAGTGCCGTTTCACTCACCTGCTGGAAAGCGGCCAGCGGGCCGTCGGCAAAGTAGAGGGAATGTGCCGGGGCATATCCCAACCAAAGAAAGAACCGGATCGGCAGCAATATCGTGAGAATTCCATAGAGAGCGACGACCACGCCTGCGCCAAGCAGAACACCGAATGCTGCTCTCTGAAACTGTTCGGACCATGTTGCGCGCCGTACGAACAGGAACGCAACGAGTGGCACGAAGTCGTACTTGAATCCCAGGAGTGCGAGTTTCAGATCACCGTGGGTGAGGACCGTCACGAACGCGCTGAGGATAATGAGTGCGACGATCAATCCGTCGATCACATCCAACTGCAAGCGTCGCGGCCGCGCTTGAACCCACTCGATGAGTGCGAGAATCAGAATGGCGCCCAGCAGCGCCTCCTTCCAAAGTGCGAGGAACGCGAGCGGCGCATGGCCTTTGCCCATGAGGAGCCCGGTACCCACTGTCACGAGCAACGCATGCAGCGGCAGGAGCGCAAGTAAGACGAGTGTGAGCCGTTCGCGGAGACGTTGGAGCATAGAACGGTTATGAAATCGCAAGTCTCTCGTCATCGGAGCGGAATACTTCGCCCGTCTTCAGTACCTGTTCCACCGCATTGATGCACTTGGCGCTCACATTCTCCCCGTAGATTTTTGGTGCTTTGCGCATCTCTGCGTTATCCCACGCATACTCGATAAGCTTTTTAATGACCGTGGAATCAGTCGGAGAAGCGATAAGGTTGCCACCCGCCATGGCCGATTCACTGCGATCGGATCCGAAACGCAGCGTGACGCACGGAATACCCATCGCGTTCATCTCTTCCTGCATGGAACCGGAATCGGTGGCGCATACCGCCGCCTTGGTCATGGCGGCCATCACATCCATGTACTCGGCCCACACGGGCGAGTAGATGAAGTTTTTGTGTTTCTTCGCGAGTGCTTCCACTTCTTTCTTCAGCCCCATCCGTTCGAACGCACGTTCCGTCTGCGTCATGGTAATGAGTAGGACTTTGCGACCATCTTGAATGAGCGACACCATGGCATCGTAGATCGCCCTGAAGCGCGAATCGGAACCACAGTTCTCGCGACGATGAATGCAGAAGCGTACGAAATCGCCATCAGCCAGGAGCGGATAGCGCTCGAACACGGTGGATTGCTTCATGCGCTCTTGCGCTTCGGCGACGGCATCCACCACGGAATTCCCCACAACAAAGATGCGATCATCCGGGAATCCCTCACTTTGCATAAATTCCCGATCCAACTCCACAGGGGCAAGATGGACACCCGTTGCCGCCTCGCTGCAACGCGTATTGAACTGTTCGGGACACGGCTCCAGACTCCCCCGTTCCCAGTTCTTACGATCCATCAGGAACGTTCTCCATTCCACACAATCTTTGTCGTCCCACGCCCTACGCCCTACGCCCCAATCCTGGTAGTTCGGTGTCAGCGTCCGAATACCCGCCTCTACGTGTACCGAGGCAAACCCGTGACTGAACCCCGCATTGCTCGCCGCCATGGCCGTGGTAGTATCGCCATGCACATACGGAATCACCACTTTGCCCTTCTCTTTCAGCTCTCCGATGACAAACCCAAGTCGCCCGATGATCTGGCTGACAATCTCATGCATGACACCACGTACGTTCAGATTGAAATCAGGTTCCACGCCGAACTCTTTGAGCATGCCCCCACTCAGGTTTTCGCTGTAGTGCTGTCCCGTATGACCGAGAATCACGAGATGCCCGCGCTTCTTAAGCTCGAAATACAGCGGAAGCTGCTTGATGATATCCGGCTTCGTCGCAATGAGAATCAAGTGAACGTGCCCTGACGGGTGAGCGGCCACCTCGTCGAAGAATTGCTTTGTGCGGTAGGTGATTTCCTTCATACGGAGCCCAGCATAGCGGGCAAACGTCATGCGCACTATACCGACCGTTCACTTCATCTCTTTTGGGACAGGCAACCCCATGATCTTCAGACAGAGCGGCGCAATATCTTTGATACCCGTTAATTGCTGCAGATCTTTGGATGACGTTACTATCTTGGCGTGCACAAACGTCTGAACGGGGTTGGTGGTATGGGCCGGCGAAGTGCTGCCATCCGGCAGGAGCATGTCTTCCACATGGCCATGATCCGACGTCACGATCCAGCCATATCCATGCTGCTCAAGCGTGGGCAAAAGCCGATCAAGATCGCGGTCCACCGTCTCGCAGGCGATCACCGCCGCAGGGATATGCGCGCCATGCCCGACCAGATCGGGATTGGCGTAATTCGCGACGATAAAGTCGTACTTCTCAGCATTGACCTGCTCCATGAGCCTGTCGGTGAGTTCATCGGCGCTCATCTCGGGTACGGTGGCGAAGTTGGGGACCTTTGGTGACTCCACGAGGATGCGATCCTCACCCGGAAAAGGCTCGTGGCGCTGAGCGTTAAAAAAGAACGTCACGTGCGCCATCTTGTCTGTCTCGGCGATCCGCAGTTGTTTAAGCCCCGCCTTGGAGATGACTTCGCCCAGCGTGTTCTTCTCTTTTGGAGCGGGAAATGCCACCGGCAAATGATCGGAATACGGACCCATGCAGACGACATCCTTGATATGGACGGGACGCGGGAACTCCGTGAACTGCTCGTCGGAAAGAGCGCGGACAATCTGAATCATCCGATCGGAACGGAAATTCACACAGACCACCACGTCATTCTCGTGCATGGGTGCGAAATTCGCAGTCTTAAGCGGACGAATGTAATAGTCCGTCTGTTCCTTTTCGGGTGCTTTTCTATACCAGGCTTTCGCTCCTTCGCAGACACCGTTGCAGAGATCGCCCGTTCCCTGCGTGTAGAGATCGTAGGCCGGCTTTGTGCGATCGGCATACTGCCGGTCACGGTCCATGGCGTAGTAACGTCCGATAAACGAAGCCACGCGTGCCTGCGGATATTCCTTGAGCTTCGCCTGGAGCAGTTCAAAATCTTTGCAGAATTGCTGCCTGGGCACATCGCGCCCATCGCCGATAAGATGAAGAAAAATACGCTCCACTCCCTGTTCCTGTGCAAGTTTCAGCATGGCATGCACATGCTCCACATGACCATGCACCCCCCCGACGGAGTAAATGCTGAGCAGATGCAAAGGTACATTTCTTTTTTTTGCACGCTGACACGCTGCAACAAGAACTTCATTGCGAAAGAACGCTCTCGATCGAATGGCCTGATTGATTTCTTCCAATGGCTGCCAGACAATCCGCCCCGCCCCGATGACCAAATGCCCCGGCTCACTGGCTCCTTGTTGCCCTTCCGGCAGTCCGGCTGCCGGCCCTGACGCTTGCATAATGACACTGGGAACTTCCTGCTCCAAACGCGCAATGGTCGGAAGTTTAGCAAGCGAACGCGCGTTGCCCGGCCCGGGGGAAGCCACTCCGAATCCGTCGATGATGATCAGACAGAGCTTTTGCATAGAATCAGTGGTACGCTACCACCCGGCAGCCGAACGTGCTACATTCCACCCCTGACTATGGACTGGCACCGTGTTTCTAGCCTTCGCTTCTTCCACACCATCGGGTGGGCAGTACTGCTATGTGCACTCATCGTTGCTGTGGCGGCGACATTGGGTCGCGCCACGCTCAATCTGAAAGCCGCCCTCACCGATAAACCGGATATCGCCATCTACCTGCTCCTGCCCGAAGAGGAAATCGGACGCACCATGCTCCTACGCGAGAAAGATAACGAGCGCGATTATCTGGCCGAGACTAAAGACGGCCCCAAGCTGGTGCGCCTGAAGAGAGGGGAAAAACAGTGGTATGTGGAGGAAGTGCAGACACTGCGGGAGTAAGTATCAGAATACCGGTGCAACGGAATATCCATGCACTACGTCGGACACGCTTTCACTGATACTCTGATACTCCCGCATGGATCGCACCTTCCTTCTCGGCGTACCCTTAGACCCCGTAACCCGAACGGAGGCTTTGGAGATGATCAGGCGATTTTTGCGGGAGGAAAAGCAAAGGCACGTCATGACACCGAATAATGAGATGCTGGTCGAGGCTTGCCATAACACTTCTTTCCGTGATCTGTTAAATAGAACTACTTTGAACATCCCTGATTCGGTGGGCCTGCTCTGGATGGCACGATTCACGCGGCAACGATTGTCCCAACGCGTGACAGGCGTCGACACCGTCACCACCCTATGCACATCACTCACTGAAGAGACGCCAATATTCCTCTTAGGAGCCAAACCAGGCGTGGCCGAGTCCGCCGCACAGGCGCTCATGAGCAGCAACCCACACCTGAAGGTGACAGGCTGCTTTGCAGGAACCCCGCGGGAGGAAGATGCGCCAATAATTCTCACCATGATCCGAGCCGCAGCACCGCATCTGCTACTTGTGGCCTACGGTGCACCCGCCCAGGATCTTTGGATTGACCGTTACCTGAAAGAACTCCCCTCTGTGCGCGTGGCAATGGGTATCGGTGGCACATTCGACTTTCTCGCAGGCACCCGCAAACGTGCCCCTGCGTGGATGCGGAGAATGGGACTGGAATGGCTCTGGCGACTCGTGCGGGAACCGAAGAGGATCGGCAGGATTTGGAGGGCCGTGGTGATCTTCCCGCTGCTCGTGCTGCGCTACGGCAAAGCCGCACCCCGAATATGAGGCTGAACAAAACAGAACAACCTACAAAACACATACAGGAACAAACAAAATCTCCGGAAACGCGCCTATGTGGCGGCGATAGCGGAGGAGGTCATAGGCGGCCTGCCCGTCCGTAGTTCGCCTTGGGTGGACGAAGGCGGGAGCGCTTTCTTTCGTTCTTTCTTTATCGCGCCTGACAAAGAAAGGACAGAAAAACTCATTCGCCTCCCTCCGCCCCCTTCGCTATAGTAGGCGCCCATGCGGAAGTATCTCCTGTCACTCATAGGTTTCGGCTTGCTCCTCGCAGCCTGCTCACTCTCCACTCCGCCCGCACAACAGCAGCAGGATTCTTCTTCATCCTCGTCGAGCGAGAGTTCCGCACCGGTTCAATTGCAGGGAGAGGAAATCGGCGAAGGTGAGCCGGCGACCGAGGAACGGACCGAGACGGGATCGCTCGCGGAGCATTCCCTCCCGACGGGTGCACTGGAGATCGGCAACCCGCAGGCTCCGCTGACACTGCTCGTCTTCACCGAGCATCACTGCAGTTACTGCCGTCAGTTTCTCTTTGAAATTTTCCCTCGCCTCAAGACCGATTTTATCGAAGCAGGAACGCTGAAGCTGCAAATTGCCATGCTCCCGCTGCAGAAGTACCGGAAGAGCAACGAGGCTTCACTCGGCTTCATCTGCAGCGCCGGGCAGGGTAAAGGCTTAGCCATGCACGACGCACTCTTCCGCAACCCCAATAAATCGAAAGAAGCCATTCTCTCGTATGCGACGGATCTCAAGCTCGATACCGCCGCCCTGAGTGAATGTATGAAGAGTGGACAGACAGCGGCACTTCTGGCTGCTCAGCAATCATGGGCGCAGAGCCTGGGCGTGGACGTCGTTCCCACATTCTTCCTCAACGGCGAAAAGTTCATCGGGCTGCCCTACTACCCCGATTTACGAGGCAGAATTGAAGATTTCATCAAAAAATTGGCAGAGAAATAAGCCGGCTTGCACTGCTCAATCGAGAGGGGTAGCGTCGCAGGTCATGGAACTGCCAGTCGATCCTGAATCTGGCATTCATAATGCGGAGCCACCGTCAGATGGAACAGGTTGGCTCGGTCATATCCATCAGTGGGCTTCTTCTCGTATACGAAGAATACTTTCGACAGATCAATCTGCCGCAAAAACACCAGAGCCGGATCGGCATCTTCAGAAGCTCTACCAGTGTCATCTGGCAGAAGCCGACAGGCATCAAACATTTGAGCAATTTCTGACGTGGTGGAACAGGCTGCCACAAGACGGGCGCACGGCACTCGCGACACAGTACATGAGAAGTGAAAAATGGAGAGAGCTACATTGCCAATCGAATGACCTTTGTGCGCGTATTCTGCCCTCGGGCGATCGAGACGTGTGAGAGCGGTACGGAGAATTCACGTGAGAGAAAACGCATGAGCTCCGTATTCGCCCTGCCGTCTTCGGGTGCAGCAGCGATATCAATCTTCACCGTCTCATCCGCCATCACACCCTTGATCGCGGTACGTTTCGCTCCGGGATGTACGCGCACCGTAAAAGAAAGGGAACCTTTCCTTGCAAGCCGCTCTCGAAATGGTGACAGCACCGTAAGAGTATAGGGGACATTTACCGTACCTGCTCTTTGCGCCACTTCTCGATCTCTTTGTGGTGCCCCGAGAGCAGAACATCGGGAACCTTCAGGCCACGAAATTCCTCCGGACGCGTGTAGTGGGGATACTCTTTCTTGCGGCCGAGGGATTCGGAAAAACTCTCTTCCATGGCTGACTCTTCTTTGCCCAACACGCCGGGGATCTGACGTGCCACCGCATCGACAAGCACCATGGCAGGAAGTTCGCCTCCCGTGAGCACATAGTCACCAATCGAAACTTCTTCATCGATCCATCCTCCATCGATCACGCGCTGATCGATGCCTTCATAGTGCCCGCAGAGCAGGATGAGCCAGTCGCGTTTGGCGCACTGTTCCACATTCTCCTGAGTGAGCGTTTTTCCGCGCGGAGAAAAATGCACGCGGTGAGGTTTTTTCATCCCCGATTTTTCCCCCTCACTGACAACAGTTTCAATCGCCGAAACGATCACGTCGGGACGCATGACCATCCCCGCTCCACCGCCGTACGGTGAATCATCGACCTGATGGTATGTACCCAGCCCGAACTGCCGCAGATCGTGCAAATGTATCTGAATCGGTTTCTCCTCCTGCCTGTCCGCCGTAGTCCCATCCGATGGGACAAAGGTGGATGCGCGCGCAAGAATACTCTCGGTCAGAGGCCCGTGAAACATGCCGGGAAACAACGTTAGAACATCTACACGCATGACTGAGATAACGTAGTGAGAGCGCTTGCCCTTCCGAAGTTCGCCGGAGGCGGACGCAGGAGGGTGAGAATATCAACACGCATGTAATGGCAGTGTAGCACCGAAGAACGCGGAGCTGTTTAATGCCTGCGATGATATATCAATGTCCCACCGCTTGGCGTTTCACCCATTTTCAAATTTCCACGTCGTGAAAAGGGTCGACCCAATGGCTCCTGGCGGGGGATTTCATTAAGAACCATTTTGAATTGGGCGAATATCTCCGTATCTCCATCTTCCATTTCTCCATCTTCCGCATCGATCGCCTCGTTGTATTGATCCCGTAACTCATGGAGCAAGTCAATCATAGCTGGCGGAATTTCTCCACGGTCATTCTTCTCAAGTTGCGCCACGGCGAGCATGGCACGACAGTGCTGCTCAATGTATCCCACCAACGTCGGATGAGCACACATGCCTGTCTCTATAACAGCTGCTGAACCGGATCGTCTACCAACCAGAACAACGCAACGGTGATTGAGGGGAGTAGACATAGAAAAATGAAGCATCAGTCTATGTGGAATAACCGCTCCGTCAAGCCAAAACCTCATTCAAATGCTTTCAGCCACTGCGCGGTATCGACGATCTTTACCTCCTCCACAGGAGCTGTGGTGACACCCTCGCGGGACTTGAGCCGCTCATGGAAAGCCGGGGCGTCTTCCGTCTGGTAGAGGATGCCCGTCGCCACACGTTCGTTGGTATTAGCCGCCAATGCGCGGGCTTTTTCAAAATCCTTCGGATCGTGCCCCTCGGAAGCGGCATCGTAGCAGTGCTCCAGCAGCCACTCGTGCGTGGCGAACTTGTTGTAGGTGGGACACGCCTGCAGCATGTCGACATACGCGAATCCGCGATGACGGATGGCTGCCGTAAGGATCTTTGTCATCTGTGCGATATCACCGCTCCATCCACGTGCGACGAAGGTAGGCTGAAGCGAGAAGACGAAATCCATACTGTTGAGCGTCGCCTCCGGAATACCGTTGGGCGAGGTATTCATCTTCTGATCCTGCCACGTAAGCGCACTCGCCTGCCCCGTCGTGAGACCGTAGTTGGCGTTGTTGTGCATAATGAAGGTCATTCGGTAATTACTGCGAACCGCATGGACCAGATGCCCCACGCCTTCCGAAAAGCTCGCACCGTCCCCGCCGAAGGCGATCACCGGAATCGCTGAGTTCGCCAGTGCGGCACCTGCCGCCAGCGGAATCACCCGGCCATGCAATCCATGAATACGATAGCCAAGCAGCTTGTCGGACATATTGCCGTGACAGCCAACATCGAAACAGAGCAAAACCTGTGATGGATCGATCTTGAGTTCGACTAAGGCACGTTTGGCGGCCGTCCAGATGCCGTAGTCACCGCATCCGTCACACCACGTACACGGATTGGGCGACGCGTAGTCGTGCATCGAAGGGCCGACAGGTGATGAAGGCTTTTTGGTCATTGCAGAGTGGAAAGAAGACGATCACGCATCTCTTCGTAGAAGAACGGACGACCGTCGAATTTGAGAATCTTCCGGGTATTGTCACGGCCACTCGCGAGCTTGAGCAGCGACGCAAATTGTCCTCCATGATTGCATTCCACGAACACCGTCTGCTTTGCGGTACGTGAGAGCATCTCGAAACTCTCGGTCTTCAGCGGCCAGAGATACTGATAGTGCAGGTAGCCGATACTGCGCTTTTTGAATTGATCACTTTCGAGTACGTCGAGAATAACTCCGCGATTGCTTCCCCAACTTACGATCAACGTTTCGGGATTCTTGGGGCCGGTATAGAGCGGCTCGGGCAATGCCGATTTCAGCGCTTCAACTTTCTTCAGACGCTTATCCATTTGTTGGCGCGCATTGTCCGGCTCTTCGTTAAATGATCCATCGGAAGCATGCTCGTATCCCTGTGCGCAATAGGTCGCCGCTGCGCTCCCCGGCAGCCACCGCTGTGAAATACCATCCGGTGCGGCGGGGTCGTAGCGATCGGTGGATGAAAGCTGTGCAAGCGCCTTGGGGTCACGCACGAGCTTGCCGCGCTTGAGCTTGGCGGATGTCTGGTCGAACGGCGACTGCGTAAACAGAGCCTCCGCCGTTTGTTTGTCGGTGAGTACGATCACGGGAATCTGGAATTCTTCGGCGTAATTGAAGGCTTCGGGCATGAGCTCGAAGGAATCCGATGCGTCACTCGCCGCCATGACCAGCCGCGGAAATTCTCCGTGTCCGCTACCCACGGCCAGCTGCAGGTCACCCTGCGCCGTCCATGTCGGCAAACCCGTTCCGGGACCCGGACGCTGTGCGAGAATGAAGACTGCGGGTATCTCTGCCACCCCCGTAAACGAAAGTGTTTCGGTCATCAGATCAAATCCCCCGCCACTCGTCGTCGTGGCTGCGCGCGTACCCATGTGCATGGCTCCCACCATCATCTGTGCCGCGGTGATTTCATCCTCCGCCTGCTTCACAACCATCTTCGTCTCGTTCTGCCCATCCGCAATGAATGAGAGCAGGGGGCTGCTGGGTGTCATGGGGTATCCCGCAAACAGACGGCAACCCGCATGAATCACGCCGAGCCCCATCGCCTGGCTCCCCGTAAGGAGGAGGTGATTTTTCCAGGCGGGATCAGGCTTGGGGAGCGGAAGCGAGAAATTTGCAGCGATATCTTTGCGCACCGCAAAGCCCTCGGAGATGCAGGCAAAGTTAAGATCGAGCAGATCTGTCTTGTGTCCGAATTGTTCACGTACCAACTCGTGAAGCTGCTCTTGCTCTTGCCCGAGCAATGCCCACACGACGGATGTAATGAGCACGTTGCCCAGTATCGGTTTGGCTTTCAGTTTTTTGAGAATCGCCTCCGTGGGCATTTCGATGACATGAATTCCTTGCTCTTCGACGTAACGTTTATCCTCGTCATTCCGGAATTTCCACTGCGGAGTTTGATGGAGGAGAATCCCTCCCTTCTTCAGGTCTCGAAGGTTTTTCTCGATACCATGATGGTTGAACGTCACGACCAAATCCACTTTCATCGTTGAGCTGTGAACAGGATCGATACTGACATCGAGCTGATAGCTGCTGTGCCCGCCCTTGATGAGCGACATGTACTCACGATAGCCGAATACGCAGTAGCCGCTGCGCTTGAGACCCTTGGCGCACATTTCGCCGACGGAGTTCACTCCCTGGCCTTGAGCCCCGACGATCTTGATCGAGAGACGGGTCACTTCAGTGAAAAAGAATGGAAATACGAGGAGCGGCCATGGTGAGCGGAGTTGCCTGCTCTGCCCTCGGCCCTGAGAGGGCTCGGGCCCTCGAACGGGAGCGGAGCCGAAGGGAACCATGATTCTGTGCGCTTGCCCGGCGAAGCTCTGAACGAGCACGGCGAGTGAGGAACGAAGTCGGGCCGACGATTTTGATGGCGAGGCGGGTCATGACGCGAGAGCGGGAATTTTGGTAAGAAGTTTTTGTGCCCATTTCTGCACTTTCTCTTCCTGTCCGTACGGTTCGTTCACAATCACGAGAGATTCCGTTGACCGACCATTGTGCTGCTGAACGAACTGCACGAGATGCTCCATTGCGCGGGCGGTGTAGAAATACCGCTTGTCACCCAATGCAATGATCGCACAGGGCTTCTGCCTCAGGTCGCAATCCTTTGCACGATCGGTGAGAAGCGCATACACACGCGGATGCAATTGCCCTTCGCTGCCACCGGTATTCCACGTTCCGGATGCAAGCAACAACACATCACCCTTCAGAAGATCTTCTGCCTGTGCCTCTTCCGCACGTTGTTTCTCGACGATGAGTTTGGAGGAAGACTCGTGCAAAGCTGCAATGAGCGTATCAACCACGTACTCCGTATTGCCGGTGGAAGAGGAGTAGATGATGTGCAACAGTGCCACAAAACGAGGGAAACAGATGTACAGTGTACCGACGATTCCCCTTTCGGGGAACGGAAAGACGAGAAGTTTTGAAGCACGTTGACACTCGCACCGTTGCGAGGAAAATCAGGGTATGGAAACCTCCACTTCCACAGCACCGGCAGATGCCTTCATGAGAAGTATCAACAACGATCCGCGAAAGGCACTGCGCCTTTCGAACGGGGGCATCGTCATCCAGTCGGCACAGGGCGACGAAGTCCGAGCCGATTATTGGCAAGGCGATGAAGAAAAGGTGCGCCAGACGCTCGAGAATATGGCAGGGGCATCAGAGACACAGCTGCGCTTCACGCTGCGTGCACGGGGATAGCCCAACCGCTATTACGGGAATCAATACGTGGATGAATCGGTGAAGTGCACCATTCTCTTGCTCAAGAAACCGATTCTGGGTAAGCTTTGCCGCACACATGAAGCTCAAGAAACTCTTCCACTCGGCCGTACAGCACGGCATTGATGCCGACCCCCGCGGCCGAAAAACTGTGGAAAAACTGCTCAAGAAACAGAAAGACGGCGCGGCGAAACTGAGTGGAACCGACAAAGAGCTCTTCGACGAAGAGCGCTTGTGGAACCCCTATTCCGACAGTCGTGTCATCAACGGTACCGGTGAAGAGGATATCAAAACACTCATGGTCGGCATCGACATCGAGACTGCAGAAATCCTCGTCGCCGATCGTCTGCGCGAGCATGGTGAAAAAATCGACGCACTCATGCTTCACCATCCCGAAGGCCGCGCATTGGGTGATTTGGAAAAAGTGATGCCCCTGCAAGTCGATATGCTTGCACTGGTGGGCGTGCCGGTGAATCAGAGCGAGAACTACCTGCGACCACGCATGGACCGTGTGGCCCGTGCCGTACACGCCGATAATCTCTTTGCTACAGAGCGCGTAGCTGAGCTTCTCGGTTTCCCCGCATTCAACACCCACACGCCGGCTGACAACCTCGTCTGGAAGTTCATCGAGAAGACCGTTTGTGGCAGGGAATTCGATGACCTTGGCGAGATCCTCAATGCGCTCCTCGATATCACCGAATACAAGTACTATGCCAAGAAAGGTATTCCGCCGATTATCGCCAACGGCAGCAAGGGTAGTCGACCCGGCAGAGTGGTGGCCACGGAGTTCACCGGCGGCACCAATGGCCCGGAGGAATTTTTAGAGGCACAGGCCAGCGCAGGAGTTGGAACAATCCTCTCGATGCATGTCACCGAGAAGTCGCTCGAAAAAGCCAAAGAGAAACATGTGAACATGATCCAGTGCAGCCATATGGCTTCCGACGCTATCGGAATGAACTTAATGCTCGATCTCCTGAGCAAAGAAGAAAAGAACCTCAAGACCATCGACGTGTCGGGATTCGTGCGGGTGAAGCGAAAGTAAGAGTATCGGAATATCCGAATAACAGAATATCAGCGGACCACATCAGGCTCTTTCGCACAGATACACTGATAACCGATATCTGCTTACTTTCCAAGCCCCGCCGTCTTCAGCACCGCATCGAAGGCGACCGGCTCATGAATGGCAAGCTCTGAGAGTGTCTGACGATCAAGATCGACTTTCTTTTTAATGAGTACATTCATCACCGTAGAATATTTGAGTCCGCGCTCACGCAATGCCGCATTCAGACGCACAATCCAGAGCGACCGGAATACACGCTTCTTCTTGCGACGATCACGGTAGGCATGCTGCCCCGCCTTGATCACCGCCTCATTCGCACCCTTAAATGTGGTGCGGCGCACACCGCGATACCCCTTGGCGAGAGCACGCACCTTCTTGTGACGACGATGCCGAACGATACCACGTTTAACGCGCATAGAAATTAAGCGTAAGGAGCAAGAGTACTGAGCATGCGTTCATTGGTCGGGTGCGCGGCAAGCGTGCGCGGCAGTCTCTTCTGGCGCTTGCTCTTCTGTTGCAAAAGATGACCGCGCCCACGCCTCTTGAGAGACATGCGACCGCTGCCGGTTCGAAAAACTCGCTTCTTGGTGCCGCTGTGAGACTTGAGCTTAGGCAAAATAAAACAGGAAAGACGGCGAAGTGTAGCAGGATCATGGGATCTCTTTCAAAGAGAAACTCACTATTTTCCCGAGAATCTTCCGAATAAAACCACTTTGCCCCTCTGCATCACCCCGCTTGCTTTGCGCGCAATATCACGTGGAACATCGGCCCCTGCTGCTTGAGATCCTGTTCCACCTCAGAGCAATCCTTCAGCGCCTCAACAATCGCCAAGAGTTTGGCCTTGGCATAATCTCTATTGCCCAACTCACGTCCGCGCAGGCGGACCACGAATTTCACCAGATGACGCTCCTTGAAGAACTCTTTGGCCCGATCCATCAGGCGCTCGATATCATGTCGGTCTGTACGAAAACCGAACCGCAGCATCTTCACCTCCGTTTGCTTGCTGTGCACACGCTGTTTCCGCTCCTTCTTGCGCAGCTGGTACAGGTATTGCCCAAAGTCCCCGATTTTGACCACCGGAGGGTTGGCCTTGGGTGAAACTTCTATCACATCCAGCTCCTGCGAACGCGCTTCTTGCAAAACATCGGCAAACAGACGCACTTCCGCTCCATCGGGCAACACGAGTAAAACCTCTGCCGCGCGAATTTGTTCATTGATACGCGGTCTTTTCTCTTGGCGTGAATGGGTGGCGGAGGAACCACGACGACGTTTCTGCAAAGGAAGAAGGAGGGAAGAAAGCGAAAGAAGCCTATGACAAGGCGTAAGAAGCGGCAAGTGCATTGCCGAGGTTGTGTAGCTTTTTATTGTGTACGACGCATCAGGAAGAGCGAAAGCGTCAAGCGGAACCAATCCGCTGCGGATCCCGGACGAAGCTCAATCCTGTCGATGACCAGGAATTCCATCGGCCACAAATTACCTTTTTCAATCGCCGTACCGACCGGACCCTGAAAGAACTCTTTCGCATCGCGCAGAAGAGAAGTATCGACAAGGTGCTGAAACACCGATAGAAAACCTTCGCTTTGCAAAGATCGCTTCAATTGTTCTTCAAATGGTCGCGGTTCAAAAGCGTAACGAAAGAGGTCTGCCGAGAAGAACTGTTCGAGCATCACGATACCTGCAGGATTTTCTGCTTCCGTCGCGCGAATGAGAGCATTCTGCTCCGGCTTCGTGAGTGCATCACCCACGGTGACCAGGCCGGCCAGATGCACAAAAGCAAGAACGCGCCGAATACCCTCCGTGCGGGCAGAAAGCTGAATCGTAAGCGGAATGGCCACCATTCCATCGTTCGGTTCACGCTCTTTGCCCACTTCGATCGGCGAGAGGGAACCGATGTCGCCCTGCTGTTCGAGAACACTGCGCAACATTTCAAGTGTCGCCAGCGCGCGAGGTACATCGGCCTCAAGAGGAAGAACCGAAATGCGCACGCGCTCAAGCTGTGATCCTGTTTTCAGCGCCGCATCCAGCTCCGAAACCTCCACCTGCTCTTTGAGCACCGTCATCCGACGCTCAAGAGAAGGCAATGTCGCAAGAAGAGGAAGGGCGGTTTCACGAACGGATTTCACTTCCTGAATATGCGCCGAGAGCAGTGGGATGGTAAAGGAAAGACAAAGGATTCCAATAGACCCCAACAAGACCGGTGAGCCGATGAGGGAACGAAAAAATCGCATTAGGAAAGATAGATGCGAATAGTGAATGGTGAGTGAAATCCGATATTGCCATCACGTTCGCGCGTGAAGGAGGGAAAATCCACACGCTCCACATCAGGCATTGCCCGTACGGCTTCGACGAACTGCGCAAGCACCGCCATGCTTTGCAATCCTACGTTCCGTACGTCTCCGGTAAGCTCAATGACATCATGTTCCCAACGAATCACTTTTAATACAACGGACTGTGATTGTTCGGGAAGGAATGTTTGTGCAACATTCTGAAGCTTTTCGTAAAACATCAGCAGTGATGGTTGAGACATTTTTGCCTGAACGAGGCGGCCGTAAGGCGAACCGTCGAGCGGAAGAATAAGTGCGAGGCGTCGGTCCTCAAGTTTTTGGCTTTGCTCCCCGATATCCTGCACATATGTCTGTAAATGAGAGAGTTCTCGTGAAGTCCCATGAAGATCTACGCGCGTAAAGCGCGGCAAAAGCAGATACCACGATAGAACCAACAGTGAGAGCAGCACGACGCCAAACAAGGCAAAGGGAAAGAGTACACGCCGCAGAATCTCACGGAGACTCGGCGCAGGTGTCAGTTTCTGCCAGGTTTTTGCCGTCATTGCGTCGGAAATATTTGTCATATGTTTTCCTTATAGTATAGCCAAAAATGGAGAGATTGACCATGCGGGTGTATTTGCAGTATTTCTATTCTATGGTTTAAAACCATCCTGCGTTTTGCTCCTGAGACGAAAAGCGATTAACGGAAACACACATGCTGAGCTATGCTGCATATGTACTCGCGCTCCCCCCTTCCCCCATGGAAGATCTGCTGCAGAAACTCCGGGAACTCAAATCCGCAATCAACGTGGGAAAGGACTCTCTTTGAGGGGAGAAATGTTCCCAAGCGTATTCGAGAGCTTATTGAAAAAACGGAGGAGCCTACTATTTGGGATGATCAGAAACGTGCACAGGCGCTGTTCACAGAACTGAAGGCACTCAAGAAACAATGGGAGCCGATCGAGCGCATCGCCGATGAGGTGCAGGCATTGTTTGACATGATCAGTGACGCATCGCATGAGGAGCAAACCGCACTCGAAACTGACGTTGAACGACTGGAAAAGGAATGGCTGGCTCTCGAGACACAACTCTACCTAAGCGGAGAATTCGATGTTTCCAACTGCTACCTCACCGTAAGCGGAGGAGCCGGCGGCACCGAGGCGCAGGACTGGGCAGCCATGCTCATGCGCATGTATCTACGTTATTGTGAACGGCAAAGGTGGAAGACAACGATCATCGAGAAGACCGATGGGCAGGAAGCCGGTATCAAGTCTGCAACGATTTATGTGCAGGGCGAATTCGCCTACGGCAACCTCAAGTGCGAAAAGGGTACGCATCGCCTCGTGCGTCTCTCGCCTTTCAACGCCAAGAATCTGCGACAGACGAGCTTTGCACTGGTCGAAGTGCTGCCGGAACTGCCGGAATCAACAGATGTGGACATCAATCCCGCAGACTTGAGAATTGACACATACCGTAGCGGTGGCGCCGGCGGCCAGAACGTGAACAAGGTGGAATCTGCCATCCGCATCACTCATCTGCCATCCGGCATTGTGGTGGCCTGCCAGAACGAGCGAAGCCAACTTCAAAACCGTGCGCAAGCCATGAACATGCTGCGTGCAAAGCTGCTCGAAAAAGAGCGTCGTGAGCAACAAGAAGCGAAATCGGAATTGAAAGGGGCGAGAAAGAGCGCTGATTTCGGTCAGCAGATTCGCAGTTACGTTCTGCACCCATATCAGATGGTGAAAGATCTGCGCACCGATGAAGAGACCAGTAACACCACGGGAGTGCTGGACGGAGACATTCAGCAATTCATCGATGCGGAATTAAAAAGGGAAGGACGATCGTGAATGTCAGCCCAATAAGAACGCACCTAGTGCAATCGTATGCAGTATTCGGTATGAAGTATGAAGAGAACGCAAATGAGGTGCTGCATACTGCATACTCATCCCTGCATACTGACAAAAAGCGCCCCGCAGCGAGGCGCTCTTGGTTCGAAAAGAAAACGATTTAGAGGTCGCAGGCGCGGACCGTCTTGCGGCCGTTCTCCTGGGCGCGCTTGGCAGCCTTCTTGAGAGCGTCCTCGAGGTATTTGCTGGCAGCATCCGCGAGGTCACCGGCCGTCATCATGTCGGCAGCCTTGAGGAGCTCCTTAACTTTGGAAGCAACGACGTAGCTCATGAAAGAGGGGGGAAAAAATAAGGAACGGGGTGATTCTACGCACGCCCGTTTACCCCCTGCAAGGGGAATATCGCGTCTTTTGGGCAAATTCTCGCAGAATATTCAATTGACCGCCCGGCACTTCGCACGCCAAACGCCGTCTTGTCTAATGCAGTAAACCTCAGCAAATCGCCAAATAGTGCAAAAGTATGCGAAATTACCGGTTTGGCAAACTCACTATTCTTCGGCGTGTAAGGCCAAAGATCTCACATCCTATGCTCCCAGCGCCTCCCAAAGACGAAAGGTGAGAAATGTGAGAATAATGACAAACCCGAGAAGAGGAAAAATGAAAGGGAATGTGCGAACGCCCTGCGGACGAGGCTCACGAATTTTTACACGCATGCAGGCGGCATTCACAAACGTATAGACCACCAGCACGGTGAAACTGGTCAACTCGGCAAGCGAAACGAGCGGGAGCCAGAGTGAAAAAATAAGACCAAGCAGCGCAATACACAGTGTTGCAATTACCGGGGTGTGCCATCTGGGGTGTACCCAACCTATAACAGAAGGCAGCCAACTCTGTTGACTCAGTCCGAAGAGAATTCTTGAGCCAAGAATGATCTGCACAAGAATCCCATTCGCGATGGCAAACAGGCCGATAAAGGTAATAACAATCGGTGAAGATCCTGTGGTGCGTTCATAAATGAGCGCGAGAGGTGCATCGGAAGCTTGAAGCTGATCGACCGGCAGGCTGAGAACCGCGACGACCGCAACAATGCAGTACAGAATCGTGGATGTGAATATGGCAAGCAGAATCCCCAACGGAAGATTGCGTTGCGGGCTCTGCACTTCTTCTGCGACATTCGCCATATCTTCAAAGCCAATGAACGCGTAGAACGCGATGAAAGCTCCGGTGAGGATGCCGGACCACACGACCCCCTCCATCGGAGGGAGAAGTATGCCGACGTTCGTAGGAAGGGCGAGTAATCCCCCTCTTCCGATCCAGATGATAAGAAAGAGGCCCCCGATCTCGATCAGTGTGAGTAATGATGCCAAAAGAGCCGACTCTTTGATCCCTCGAATGGAGATTGTCGTGGCAATCAAGATCGTCAGCGCGATCACTGCCGAAGGCATAACGGGGATGAAGACCTGCAGGTATCCCACAAAAGCGTTTGTCAGAACGCCCACGGAAATAATGGCCGAGAAGACCACGAGAAGACCGATGAGCGTCGAGAGCGCGGGAATGCCAAACGCTTGTGCCGTGTAGATCGCTTCACCGCCGCTCTTGGGATACCGCGCCGAGAGTTCCGCATACGAAAAACCTGTGAGAACAGCAACGACTGCCGCGACCACGAAAGCAACAGGTGCGTAGATTCCTGCATCGCCGGCCACTTTTCCGACGAGAGAATAGATGCCCGCCCCGAGAATGGAACCCAGTCCGTAGAAGGTGAAGAGCGGGAGCGAAAGCCGGCGCTGGAGCTGGGCAGACAAGACGGAGAGAAAGCCAATGTAGGATACACGAATACATCACTGTCGGAATCACGCCTTCCGTCCTGCAAAGCGAACAAGATGATGAATATCTTTCACCTGATCTTTGTACGTTTTTCCGTTTTCATCTCAAGAATCGCCTCAAACGATGTGGAACTACCGTGAAGTAATTTGCGATATGTAGCTTGAAACTTCTTGTTCGACAGCAGCAATGCGTTGCTCCTTGTCGCAGCACCGCTCAATAAGGGCGAGAAAAGCTGCGAATCTACAAGCGAAACATACTGCCCTCGCTTTTGCAGATATGGTGTCTACTCCCTTTCCGGTTAGAAATTGAGTGGTGTCTTCGGCATAAGGAAGGCCCTCCCTGCTCGCGAGAGGTACAAGCTTCGCCACGGATTCAGCAGCACTTTTGTCACTAGGAATGGCTTCTTTATGAGGAAAGAGAATTCCATAACAACAACGCTGTTGCCAAGGGCTGAATTGGCAATCATCCGTTGAGTCCGTCAGCACCATTGTTGGCCAACCGGCTTCGAGTTGTCGTTGAATTCTCTCGGCGCTGTACTTGGAGTATTTACCAGGATTTATCGCATCTCCTACGGCTTGCTCAATTTGCTCGGGAGGGAAGGAGGAATTTGGAAACATCCGGCAACGGAAAGTATCGGATTGTAGCCTCATCCATCCAAAAGTCATGGATAAACATGTCACATTACTTTGCAGTCACTTGTAATTTTTTGGAGACGGCGACATGCCCGTGATGGCGGAGGGAGAGGGATTCGAACCCTCGAGACCTTTTGGGGGCCTACACGATTTCGAGTCGTGCGCCTTCGACCACTCGGCCATCCCTCCGTTGCCTGCATTGTAGCGATGAATAGAGGGGCAATCACTACAACAAAGGGAGGGTTTTGCGAACTGTTCAGAAACACATGATCGTTCTAGTCTGCATTCATGATTCTCGACGCCATCTCTCATCGCAGAGCCTGCCGCAGCTTCAAAGCGGAATCTGTTCCTCCCGCGCTTATCGAGGAACTCATCAAGGCGGCACAGTTCGCCCCAACTGCACGAAACCGAAGGCCGCTGGAATTCATCATCGTGACGGATCAGAAAACAAAACAGGCGATTCACGATGCACTCGTGCCGCAGGATTCCGTGGTGCAGGCACCCGTGATCATCGTTCCTATGGCTGATACAAAGGTGGCGAGTAAGCCGCGTGAGGATCTTGCGCTCGCAACCGAGAATATCTGGCTGCAAGCGACACATCTGCAATTGGGATGTGTTTGGAAACACGTTCACGATGGTGAGGAGCAGCAAAAGCTGCGTGCGGCGCTCGGTATTCCGGAAAATTTCCTCGTTATTAATGTGCTGCCGATCGGGTACCCGACCGAAATGCCGACCCCATATACCGACGCGGAATTCGATTCAAAGAAAATCCACCGGGAGAAGTGGTGATGGAGAATAAGAGAATATCAGTGGATCAAGCCGGACCCTCTTTCACTGATACTCTGATATTCTGATACTCTGCTCTCCGATGAACTTCCCCGTTGAACTTCCTCCACAGATACTCGCCCTTGCCGCGGTACTGAAGATCCTACCCGAGGATATCGATGAGTTTTTCACGCGTGGAGGAGGACCCGGCGGACAGAAGATCAACAAAACCGCGAGTTGCGTGGAACTCACACACCGACCGACCGGGACAGTGGTGCGCGTGCAGCGCTTTCGCGAACAGCATCTCAATCGCATTGCGGCCTATAAGCAACTGATTGAAAAGCTGGAAGAACAAATTAAAGGAAAGGAATCAAAGCGTCAGCAGGAGCAATTTAAAGTCCGCAAACAGAAACAGCGCCGCTCACGTCGTGCAAAAGAGAAGATACTGCAAGATAAACACCATCGAAGCTCTCTCAAAGAACAACGACAGCGGGCGCTCCGTCGGTCGCTAGAGGAACTCCGGTAGGTTACCGCGTAATGTATCTGAGAAGAGTACGAACCATTTTCTGCTCTTGAGAGAATGAAAGATTTCCTTTTTGATTCCTATCAGCAATCACGAGTGCCAGGTGATAGAAAAAATATTCCTCAGCGCGAGAAAATGCATCAATGTGTTCCCACTCAAGCCTCGGAAAAACCCGGCGCATTTGCCGTTGCAACTCTGCAATGTATGGCACGTGAATATCGCGCCCATTAATAAGCAAAAAATACGTGAGGAGCGCTACAGCAAGCCGTTTATTTCCATTGCTAAAATGATGGCCATCAATAACTGAACAAAAAAGATAGGCGGCCTTTGCAAGGGAGGGTGAATAATTCGACCTCTTCATTAATTCCAACGTTGATTCGAGCTTCTTCATACCTTCTCTCTCGAACTCATACTGGGGCACAGGCTCACGTTTCGCCATGCGGTCCCTGATAAAGGGGAAGATGAGTTTGATGCAAATGGGTATAGTAGGATAATGAATCATCTCTTACTTAATTCGTGAATAACATTACCGATCATATGATCAAGTTTGGCAGAAATAGTCTCATCATCTGGAACAGTGGCAAGCAACCCACGTAGACTGTCCGATTTAAGCAGGACATGCCCAAGCTGCGGACACAAGACGATGGCTACATCTTTCCCATGACTTTGAATAACCGCGTACTCCTTCACGGAGGCGAGTGCTTTTTTTGTATTTCTCTGAAGTTCACTTACCGTGATGATGGGCAAAATTGTTTTCATACTTACATACTATTATACATATAATAATATGTAAATAATTATGTGATATAATATGTATAACATGTCAAATTAAAACAGAGACAGCGTGAGAAAGGAGACATCTACGGCGTATTGCGCTAAACAGCCTTTCCCTCCTGCATTCTCTTGGCGAGCGTGCGCAGATAACTGGCAGCCACCTTTATCGTACGGTACTGGCCCGTGGCCGGATCGAACACGCGCTTCTTCTGAATATTCGCCTTGTAGGTGCGGCGCGTATGCCGCATCGAATGGCTTCGGGTATTTCCGAAAGCGGTCTGCTTGCCTGTTTTGACGCATCGACGTGCCATTTCTCGCAGAGCGTACTGAAAGAAACATAGGGGCGCAAATGCTTTCTGCTCCTTTTCCGCTACACTGCGGATATGCTGAGCAGTTTCGTCAGTCCGCCGTTCATCATCTCGATCCTCATCGCCATATCGGTGCATGAGGCCGCACACGGTTGGATGGCGGCAAAACTGGGGGATCCCACCGCCCATAATGCGGGACGCCTGACGTTAAACCCCATCGCCCACATCGACCCGATGGGCGCATTGATGTTCCTCGTGGTGGGGTTCGGTTGGGCCAAGCCCGTGCCCGTGAATCCCCTGTACTTCTCTCGTCCCAGGCGTGATACCGCTTTGGTTTCTCTCGCGGGACCTCTGAGCAATCTGCTCCTGGGAAGCCTGGCCTTCTTCGGTCTTCTGCTGTTGCTTCGGGGGCAGGTGAGCGGATCGGCATTCGGGCTGCTTTCCGTCGGAAACGACCGCCCGGTAATCGAGCAGTTACTTCTGCAAATTCTGGGCAGCTCCGTCTTCATCAACTTCGGTCTCATGGCGTTCAACCTGCTCCCCATTGCTCCGTTGGACGGATCGAAAATCCTGCACATCTTCATTCCGCTGCGATACGAAGATCAATACGAAACGTTCATGCAGCGCGGACCGATGATTCTGCTCGTACTCATTCTTGCCGGAGTTTTTCTCAATGTACCGATACTCTCGACATGGGTTTTCGGCATTGTGAATTTTACGCTGCACACTCTGCTGTTTGTCGCCTCACCGCTGCTCTGACGCGCATGGGAGAGAATGGGAAGGGATTGCATCATGGTGAGCGCTGTCGAACCATTACATCCAGGGACGGGGATCCGGAGGCAGCGACGACGGGCGTGCTCGGGGAATCACAGGTTCTTCGGTGCGTCGCAACAACGCAAGCACACTTACGCCACGACGATACGCGGGTTGACGGGTCCCCCATGACTTCACGATTTTCTTCGCCTCTCCCGCAAAGATTCGACGCAGAACGGCATTGACCGGAGCCGCAGGCAATGAGAGATCTGTTTGCTTGGGACCCAGTGCTCGACCGCGCAAACGGCTGAAGAACCGTGCCGCCTTCGCAACAGGATAGAGGCGCGCATTGAGCGCAGTACAAACGCACTCCTCAACAGGCAGACCCTCCCACAGCATGCGAAACCGCTGCAAACTGTATCGCCGCTCGTGCTCGAATCCCCGATCATGCGGCCCCCAGAGATTCGGATCTCCGGGCGCAACAATCAGCAGAAACGCGCCGCTCTTCATACCCGCCAGCAACTCTGACACGAGCGTGAAATCATCAGAGACGTGTTCGAGCACATCGAGCAAAAGAACACCGTCAGCCAGCTGCAGCACATCACGGCAATTCTGCGGAGCCAAGCCGCTGCGAAACTCCATGCCGGGAAAACGCTGACGGGCAAATGCCACGGCATCGTGCGAAGGATCAATGCCGATGCATGCGTATTGTTCCTGGAATGCCGCGGTGTTGCCGCCGGTTCCGCATCCGACGTCGAGCAGCAATCGTTCACGTGCAGGTGGAATCGCCCTGGAAAGCAGGGCACGAAAAATTTCGCGGCGTCCGAGAAACCACCAGTGCCGCTCTTCGAGATCCGCATGAACCTGAAACTGTGGCAACTGCATTACGCAGAGGAAGGAAATGTGAGAATCCGTTCCATGCGCGCATCCCACGACGTGTGAGCGAGCAATGCTGCACGCTTTTCGGGCGAAACTTTGGGATGTTCCAGGGCCTCCGTAATGGCCCGAGTAAGAGCCTGCACATCACCGGGAGTACAGAAGTGCACAAGTGATTGATCAATCACTCCGCGCAGCGGCGGAAGATCGGCACATACCGTCGGTCTGCCCGAAGCGAGATATTCGAAGATTTTGAGCGGAGACGTATCGCGCAGAAAGAATGAATGTTGCAGCGCCGGTGCGGGATACACGCACACATCTGCGGCGGCGAGTGCGCAGGGAACGCGGGTATTGGAAACCGGCCCCTCGAAGCGAACATTCTCGTCGTCTAAACCGGATTGCCGTGCAAGTGCGCGGTATCGATCGATCTGATCGCGTGGTCCGCCGATAATCCAGCCAAAGACACCTCGCTCTTTGAGCAGCGCAAGTGCGGCAAGCAACTCTCGTACGCCCTTTTCTATTGTTCCACGTGTGACGAGCGAACCCACGTACACCGCAATCTTACGATCAACAGGAAGCCGCCACATCGTTCGGGCCTCAGAGGACGAAGGAAGATTCTCAAACCTCCGCAGATCCACACCGTCGCCTTCGGTCACTATCTTGGAAGGTTCTACCCCCCATCCAACCAACTCTTCGCGCATAGGAGATGTAAGACACACGACACGTCTGCACCGGGCGCAATGACGCAAAAACGCCGCAGTTCGACGCGGCAGCGTGTGTAATTCGAGAATGACGGGAGTACCCGTTCGCAAGAGTGAAGGGAGCAGAACAGGAGAACGCGTGTAGAGCGTATCAGTCGGGCGCGACCGCAGGAAGGAACGCAGTGCGCGCGCATACGAACTCATGGTGAAGAAAAATGCCAAAGCTCCCGGAATCCACCATGCCCGCAGTCCATCGAACACCGGCAGACGAACGACGCCGAACGATTCACGCACGCCGTAATACGCGCGGGGATCTTTGAGAACGGTACCGCGCACATCGGGGGCAATGATCGTAACGGTATGCCCCATGCGCACCATGGCGGCACACACCTGCGCGATCTGATGACCGTGTGCCTTTTCGGTGGGAAACCGCGCTTGTGAAATATAGGTGATATGCATGATCAAAAGAGGTGTTCCACTGCGTACGCAAGGTATCGCGGAGCGGAGAGGTACTTTTCAAACGCATTGCGTGCTTCGACCTGCATCATAAACCATCGCTGGTCAGAGGTATGCGCCCAGTTATCCGCCACAATCTCATCGATACGATCGAGATCGGCGATGGAAATGGCCAGAATGAATGACGAGTAGCGAACGATTTCTGCAAGCGGCAGTCGCACGTCGGTGTCGAGAAGAATAGGCACACGTCCCAGGCTCAGAGCCTCATAGAAACGCAGAGAGTAATTGCCGTCCCCACGGATACAGAGCGCGAAATCGGAGGAAAGGAGGTTTTCGGTGTACTCGCGTCGCGCCTGCGCGGGATCCAAACGAATGGTGGCCGCATGCGCAGAGTGGCTCGAACGCAGAATGAAATTGGGACGGATAAGCGTACTTTTCGCAAGTCGCGGAAGGATGCGACGCCGGAGAGTAAGACCCTTGATGAAGGACCGGCTCTGCGGATACCCGGTGATGAGTGCGTACGCTTCGTGCGGGAACGCCTGCAGAAAAGATCCGACGACATTTTTGAAATTCTTGCACTGTGCCCATCCGCAGAACCCCACCACCGGCGACGCATCGGTCTTGTCACGGACAAAGAGTCCCTTGCCCTTCAGATCCTCCGCATAGGCCGGCATGATGTGTTCGTTCTTTCGCAGTTTCGATTCGTACTGAGAAGTGCGAAAGACCACGGCATTCTTCATCGATACGGGACCAGTCCCGTCTCCATTCCAGAAAACCACGATACGTTTACCGTGGCGCGTTGCTGTTTCCTGACACTGCCGAAGATAATCCACACGTGTGCTGACGAGTGGATAATTATGAGGAAGAAGATGTACATCGGCCCAAGCGGGGTCGGTGACAACTTCAACAAGAGGATCTTTGAGGTCGCGAAACGCCTCTTTTTGAAAGAGCTGACGCGTGGGATGATCCTCCTGACAGTTCGGCAGGAGCAGAGGAATGAGAGGAATTCCCTCAAGACGCTCGAAGTAGACACGCTTCATTGGCACCAGTATAGGCTTGAAGAATGCGGAAATCTCGCCCATGCTGGAGTTTGTATGGCGACCCTCAGAACCATCAAGCGACGTGTTCGGGCTATCTTCAAGCCCGAAACTGTCCTCCATCGCGGGCAGATTCTGCCTGGAAAAAATCTACGCTTCGGCGGTGCGCACTTTCTCGATAACGAAGCCTTTCTCGCCGCCGGAGAGAGAGACGCACGCGCGCTCATGCAGTGGTGCGGACTCACGGCAGACAGCGTCGTCTTGGACGTCGGGTGTGGAACAGGAAGATTGGCAATTGGCATCGTAAGCACATTGGGGAATATTCGTTCATATTGCGGTATTGATGTGAACGAGACGGCAATCGACTGGTGCATGCGCTTTATCACACCCCATCATCCTTCATTCGTCTTCCAGTACATCGACATCCGGAATGAGCGATACAATCCGTCCGGGCTGAAGTCCGCAGAAACCCGCTTACCTCTGCAAGACAGTTCTGTCGATGTGATTTCCCTGTATTCCGTCTTCTCTCATATGCGCTCTGGAGATGTGTGCGCATATCTGGAGGAATTCCGACGAATACTCAAGCCTGGACACAAGATCTTTTTGACGGCATTCGTCGAGGAAGGAGTGAAAGACGAAGAAGAGAATCCTTCCGGATACCAGCGGGAATGGAAAGGATCTCTCCATTGCATGCGCTTCTCACTATCTTTTTTCCGTTCGCTCGTGGAGGCATCTGGCATGGAAATCATTTTCTACGATCACGGTACTGAAACTGACGGACAGAGTGCTTTCGTTCTCCAACGCCGCTGACAAATGTCTCGATCCTACGACCAAATGCTCGGCTATGTGTTCAAACGAAACAGCCTGCGCCTTGCCCGGAGAACATTTCTGCCGACTTTGCGGTACGCGCTGACACGAACTCCTCTGCCCCCTGGCGAAAAACCCGCTTTGTGTACCATGAATATTCTTCCGCCGATGATGACGGTGTGGCACCATTTTGCGAAAAAGAATATCGGTGACGGAGCGGACATTGTGATCTTCGATTGTACGGGAACCCTCGATCCGGCGGAGTTCCCCGGTACACGCGTGCTGCCGTTTCTCAATTTCTACGCCGCAACAAAAGGCAATGAGTTTGTGCGGCGTATCGCCCGTCACCGCCGAGTCGCATGGATCTGCGACGATGACATGTTTCTGATGAGCAAAGAATGTCTGCCGATCATCGCGCGGGAATTCGCGATTCCTAAAACTGCCTCGGTCAGCTTCCGGCCGCGTGAGTGGTGGGAATTCGATCTCAACGGCAGACGCATACAGCCAAGCTCCAGCTACTGCATCGCATTGGACCGTGAGATTTTTATGCGCGAAAAACTCTCACTTGCTCCCGCACCACACAATCCGCATCCCGCGATCAATACGCGTCCGCCCCGTCGCTACGACACCTCCGACAAGGCCAATGAAATTCTGCTGCAGCGCGGCTATCGCTGTGCAATCGTCTCACCCGAAGAACGTCAGCGATGCGTAGCCGAATTCAGCGGTCTCAGCGGCCCCGTCATGCTGTTGCATTACTTCAAAACACCCGAGCAGACTCTCGACTACTTCCGATCCGCTCCGCCCAAAAACTGGCAGGGCAACCTCCTCTTCGGACTCATGGGTGCCATGCTCTCGGTATGTACGATTCAGGATCTCTACACGAAGCTCAAAGGAAAGCCCTACTCCCTTCCCAGCCTCCCGTCTCGTGATGCGTTACTGAAGATCATCGATGAACGAAAGGCATACATTCGTCCGGATCAGACACTCGACGCAGTGAATCGTACCTCCGAACGTTTGCACGCGGAACTATAGGTGAGGACACTCACGCAGAAGTACCATCGTTTTGGGTTCGCTCTCCGTCGTAAAAAGCGGAACGAGATCTGTTTGTCCTTGTTCAATTTCGTAGGCAGGACAACGTTCCTGTAAATCAGGCACCACCTGCAGATCAGGCCGGAATACACTGCGCTTCCACGTGAAGTAATTCGGACCTTGCACGAGTACTGCTGCTCCTTCCGGTGCATGTTCATTGATGTAATCACGTGCGAGCGCAATACCATTAAGCCCCTCGGGGGAGAGATGAAGATTGGCAGGAATATAACCGACTGTACGATCGAACCACGAATTGCATGCACCGTATGAGTAGATACAGAGTGCGCCCGCATGCAATACAGTTGTGAGAAAAATGCAGAGCACAATGAGTATGCGTCCACGGTGAAAATGCCTCCATAGATACTGCAGCTCAGCTGCAGCAAATCCCAGGAAGATCGGATATGCAGGAAACGCAAAACGAATCCCCTTTACCCACCACACCAGAGCCAGCGCACCACCCGCAACCATGCTCAATAGGAGGAATGATTGCTTACGACCATATTGGATCACACCCAAGAATCCCAGGATGAGCAAAACCGGCAGTACGTTGTGAGAAGGGCTTACGTAGTACAAAAGATTTTCAATGAACAGGCTCCAGAGGGAATGAACTTCGACCCGGTATTCGATGCTGTATGCCGTATGAAAAGGATTACCAAAAACGAGTGCATTGCGCAGAAACCAGAGACCAAAAAGCGCGATCGCGACCGTTATACCGGACCAAAACCAACCGGATCGTAGCTGTCGCGGACGTTTCCATAGAACAAACGCAGGATAGAGGAGATAGAGCAATACGGCGTTGTACCGCGTGAGAGAAGCAAGACCAAGAAGGAGTCCGGCGATGATATACATACGCGGACGCTCTTCGGCAGAAACAAAAGCGGCAAGCGAGCTCAAGAAAAGCGCGGCAAACAGAAGGTCAGCCGATCCCAGCTGCATCATCAACACGAAACCGTGATGCAGGAGAACGAAAACAACGGCAAGAAGAGCAACGCGCTTACCAAAGGGACGCCTGAGCAGAAGGTACGTAGCAAGCAAAACGCCGACCCCCGCGAGTAGAGCACTCACCTTCATGCCTATCTGTGCTCCCAAGAGCCAAACGAATGGATACGAAACAATCGCATGGAGCGGAAGGTGCTTGGCATACGAAGCACCATTGAACATGTACGTCCCATGGCGCCACACGCTCTCACCGAGGAGCGCATAGAGTGTGGTGTCACTGATGATCGGCAGACGTAATCCGGGCAGCCACAACAGAACGGCTGCCACAACCACGAGTGCCCCGATGAGCGGTGTCTGCAGACGTTTCATTGATCATGATGGTAGCGCATCATGATCACCAATGGACCCGCCAAATACTTTTTGAATCCTCAAGCGCCAAATGCGCAGAATCATCACAAGGTATTTAAGGCCGCGTTTGACGAGAACACGCACATTCGGTGCCGTTTTGGATTCACCGGCCCGACGCACTGCATTGTCGTAGGGAATTTCAACGAAGGAGAAGCCGAGCATCATCGCCCGAGCCATCAGATCCATGAAGTACTCGCCGTAGTCGCCCGTGAGTCGGATTTTTTGAAACACCGGACGCCGCACTGCTATGAAGCCACTCGTGTAATCACGAAAGCGCGGTGAAATCGCCAAACGGAGTACGAGATTCAGGCCCCGACTGAGCACTGTGGCCAGAAACGACTCATTTTTGGAATTGAGCGTGCCCTGTTTTGCGCTTCCTCCTGCAACGAAACGTGATCCGACCACGATGTCATTACCTTCACGAATTTTGGCGAGAAGCTGCGGTATTTTTTCGGGCGGCATCGAGAAATCACAATCCATCCAGACGATTGTGTCGCCCCGACTGATCTCGATACCGCGCCATAAACTCCTGGTGAGTCCGCGATCCGTCATGCGAGTTTCAAGACGAAGGCCGGAGATGCGATTCGTATCGATTGCCTCTTGTACCATGCGCGATGTTCCATCGGGAGAATTATCATCCACGACAATAATTTCGTGCGGGAGAGTGATTGCACGATCAATGGCTTCTGCCAGCGGAACAATGTTTTCCGCCTCGTTATACGTGGGCAGGATGACGGAGACGAGTGTAATTTCAGACATGGGCAATATCACGAATAGCTGAAATTACTGCGCTGATCTGTTCTTCGGTAAGAGCAAGACCGGAAGGAAGGTACAGACCGCGTTGCGCGATATCCTCAGAAACAGGAAAAGGTCCTTGAGCGGAGCCAAGGGCGCGGATGGCGGGTTGTTGAGCACAGGATGTAAAGAAATCGCGCGTGTCGATACCACGCTCTTTGAGCGCGACTCTGAAGTCATCGCGCGTCATGCCGAAAGAATCCTCGATGAGCACGGCATACATCCAAAATACGTTTTCCGCCCATGGCTTGGTGACAGGAAGTCGAAGCCCCGGAACATCCTTGAGCCCATCGGCATATCGCTGTGCCATCCACTGTTTTTTCTTCAGGAACTCGGCGATGTGCTCGAGTTGGCCGAGCCCCAGTGCCGCCTGCAGATTCGTCATCCGATAGTTGAATCCGATGCCTTCGTGGACAAACCGTTTTTCCGGGGAGTGCGAAAGATCCTTGAGCGAACGAACGCGCTTGGCAATGGCATCATCGTCCGTCACCACCATGCCACCTTCGCCCGTCGTGATGATCTTGTTGCCATAGAAACTGAAGGCATTCACTGTGCCCATCGAACCGCAGAGCCGACCTTTGTATCGTGCGCCATGTGCTTCGGCAGCATCTTCGACTACCGCGATCCCACGTTCCTGCGCAATGGAGAATATCGGATCCATATCGGCAGAATGCCCGTAAATATGCACGGGCATGATCGCCTTCGTATGCGGCGTGATATTGGCTGCAATTTGCGTCGTGTCGATGGTGTAGATATCGGGATCGCTGTCGACCAAAACCGGTCGGGCTCCCGTGTAGAGCACTGCGTAGGCTGACGCAATCATGGTGAAATCCGGCACAATCACTTCGTCACCGGGGCCAATGCCCAGTGCAGCCAATGAAAGATGGAGAGCCGTGGTACCACTTGTCGCCGTGATCGCATGTTTCACGCCGAGATAGCGGGCAAACGCCTCTTCGAATTCCTGAATGTACTTACCGGCAGAAGAGATCCATCCTGTTTCAAGCGCATTGAGCACGTACCGCTTGGCCTCGGCCGGGATGACCGGCTCATTGACGGGAACAGTCATCATGGTGCGTCGCGGAACACCTTGGCCTGCGCATCGCCGGGATACGGCCCCTGTTTTACCTCGAGAAATCGCGTAGGTTTGAGCATTTCGACCTGATGCCCCCCCGCAAGAAAGAGCAATGCATCACCTGAACGCACCGTATCCTCAGCCACAACCTTCCACGTGTCATCAAAGACCGTCACCTTTGCCTCGCCCGACTCGATAAAGAGAAACTCCGCTCCCATCCGTTTCTCTGCAGGAAGCTCCTGATGCCGATGGGCACGCACTTGGTGCCCTGCCGGACGCTCGAAGAACCCCAGCTGCAGAGGATCCTGTTGCTCCGTGACAAAGCGTGCACTTTCGACGGATAACCCCTTCCGTACGAAGATCGCCAGTGTCTGCTCGCCGTTCTTGACCACGCGCATGGCATCCATCGATGACATTGTACTGCAACAAAACCGAAACATGCTGAAAAAACCGCTGCAGCATTGCCCGAGAATAGCCATTCTGACAAGCTAGAGAACGTACGATGATCATGACTGTCCCCAAAAGACTGACATCTTGGCTGCCGGAATTTCTGCTCTTTGCGGTCTTCCTCTTCTTCGCGCTGCGCAGACTCGGCACATTCCCTGCGGCATGGGCTGATGACAGCCTCTTCATGCTCACGGCGAAGAATCTCGCACAGGGTCATGGGTACGCGTTGCCTATTCTGGGGTGGGATTGGCCACGGCCTTCCATTTTGGCAGTTGGCCCCACGCTCATCCTGCCGGTGGCAGTCGCGATCAAGTTGGGAGGTTTTTCCGTAGCAGTGGCCCGACTGCCGATGGTGCTTTACCTTTTAGGATCAGTCATCGCATGTTACGTCTTCGTCAGACGTGTCAGCGGGGTAACGGCTGCACGATGGAACACCGTCCTATTAATTTCTCTCTCGGCATTCATCAATACCGGCAAGCCCGTACTCGGAGAAGTGCCTGCATTCTTCTTTCTCATGTTGGGACTCTTGTTTCTGCAGCGAGAAAGGCAAACTGCATTTTTTGCGGTTGCCGCCGGTGCCGCACTTGGGCTCGCTGTCATAACCAAGCTCCCCTTCGGTTTGATTCTGCCTGCTCTGGGAATCGCCTGGCTTGTTTCCGTAATCAGACATGACAAACGGGAGTTGGTTTTTCTGACTATTGCCGGCGTGAGCGCGCTATTCATCATCGTAATCGGAGCTTACTGGATGGGCCTGGGAAAAGGACTTGTGGATGAAATACGCATCTTCCTCTTCGATAAACGCAGTGTCGTACCCCTCGACGCATTCGTACCCATGATCAGGCGACCGGGGGATCTGCTGCGCGCTGCGTACACACACTACATACTCGTCACTCTGCTCGCCTGTGCGGGATGGTGGACCGTTCGGGGCACGATGCGAAGATCTCTCTCAATCATCATTATCATTACCGCTGCACTCTTTGCCGCATATTTCCTCAACGGACCGGGCTGGTATCGTGCATTGTTGCCCTCCACGTTACTCCTATTGCTTTTCGCTCCCACCGGAGCCCGTGCGCTCATAGGAAAAACCGGAGCGCTCGTATTACTAAGCGCAATAGTGTTGATGCAGGGCTACTGGCAATATGCCGATGGAGGTTCATCCGGATCGACAGAGGCGGCCGATGCCGCACAGGCGCTCATCACGGAATGGCAAGATCAGGATCTTGTGATTCTTGCGCCCGAAGTATTCGTGCGTCTGCCCGATAACCCGCACTGGCTGTTTCTCTCTGAAGAATTGCGGGACGAAGAACGACAACCTCCGGAGATTCAGGAACGTCTTACTCTGGCGCAATGTCTTCCGGTATTCCGAAAAGAGAGCCATGAAGACCTTGATGCAAAACAGGGAACGTACTTTCCGGTAAGCGGCCGGTATGTCTTCTTTCCGCCGGCACAACCCTGCCAATGAAGTACTTTCCGCAATCCTTTGGCCAATTCTCGCTTTACGTATTATCGGGTTCCACTGCCGCAATCGTGGACTTCGGAAGTTATGCCATTCAGCTTCACCTCGGCATCTGGTACATCGCGGCCACGGTGGTAAGCGGCGTTTTGGGTTTTGCGACGACGTTTCTGATGAATAAATATGTCGCGTTTAAGAAGAAGAATGATTTCATGCGGCATCTCATTCGTTTCTTCATCGTGGATATGGCCAACATCATCGTTGGGGCACTCGTGCTCTACGCACTTGTGGACGGACTCGGGATGGAAAAGCAGGTGGCCAAGCTCCTCACTATGGGAATGGTCGTACTGTGGAATTTCTTCCTCTACAAGTTCTTCGTCTACGTATGAGCCAAACCGTATGCGCCTTCGGCTACTTTGACCTCGAAGGAGAACGATCGTGGGTGATCCGAAAGGGATTGGAAGAATCGGGATACACGATCACGTTGTGTCGAACGGAAGCGCGCGGCTTGTGGCCGAAGATCTGCGATCTATGCCGACAATGGAAACACATGCAAAATTCCATTGATGTGCTGTATATGGTTTTTCCCGGACACCATCTTATGCCGCTTGCCCGGTGGCTGACGCGCAGAAGGCTCACCCCCGTCGTACTTGATATCTTTATCTCGCTCTATGAAACGGATGTCGAGGACAGAGCTCGAGTCGGCGCATGGCATCCGAAGGCATGGATGTTGTGGTGCATCGATTGGTTGGCCTGCAAACTCGCCGATATCATTCTTATCGATACGGAAGAGCACCGCGATTACTTCGTACGACGATATCGGATCTCTCAAGACAAATTCCTCATCATCCCTGTCGGAGCGCGTACAGATATTTTCTCTCCTCAGACAAGCCAAACGCAAAAGGAGACTTTCGTGGTTCATTTTTACGGTTCGTTCATTCCTCTGCACGGCATTGAGACAATTCTACGTGCGGCCGAAGAATTACGACAAGAGAACATCATTTTCACAATTACCGGCAGAGGTCAGATTTACCCCGCCATGCGCTCTCTCGCCGAGAAGCTCGCATTGAACAATGTGACATTTTTAGACCCTGTCCCTCTCGACGACCTCCCTCGTCGAATCGCAGACGCACATGTCAGCCTTGGAATATTTGGCACGAGCGGCAAGGCACTGCGCGTGATTCCCACGAAGGCATATGAAATTCTCGCCATGGGCAAGCCCCTCATTACCGCTCGCACTCCCGCCAGCTCACGCGCTCTCCGAGACCGCGAAGACGCCTTGCTGGTCGAGCCGGGAGATGCCCACGATCTCGCGGAAAAAATCCGGGAGTTGAAATCAAATCCGCAACTTGCTCAGCATATTGCCGAGAATGGCCATGCGCTGTTCTTACGTAAATTCCAGCCGCACATCGTTGTGGAGCCACTCGTGCAATGGCTGCATGCGCACTCAACGAAATAATGAGGATCCTATCTTATACAAAACCCAATTCCCTTCATCCTCGCTGACAAGCGTGAGTGGAACTTTCAGTCGCCTCACATCCCAATCCGGATGCCCCAATGCATCCCACAACACATACTGCACGCCGTACTTCTCAAGTGCGCCCTTAGGATCGGCATCCAACCGACTACAGGCATCCTCAACCATCCGTACTTCTCGCTCACGAACATCCGTACCGCGATTTGCCGCATTCGCATCGGGCCAGACCAGATGAATCTGCTCACGAATACGTCTTTGGTCGGGAGAGATGGATAAAACCGTGAGACACCAACGCTCTGCGATTTCTTCGCTCGGCATGAGTGCACTCTCCAGATAGATCGATGAGACGATATCGTGCCGGGTGGAAGCCGCAATAAAGGCAGATGTCGTGTCATCCGAGAGAACTCGTGTACGCGGCATGCGATCCAGAATAGGTAGCAATGAAGAAAAATGCTGCTCATGAAAACGATCTGTCCGGATGGTGTATAACCGAAAGCCCGGGCGGTTATCCCATGTGATGGCTGCGAGCATCAGGGCTGAAACGCCGAGTGTCACGAGAAGAAGCGGATGAAATCGCTGCGTTGAGAGCAAAAAGACGCATACCGATGCCAGCGCAATGGCAAATGTGAAGTGGGATGTAAATGCGAGCACGTGTCCGTGAATGACCTGCTGATTGATCACGACAAAAACCGTGAGCGGAAAGAGGATTGCGTACTGTTTCGTACCCTTGAGTTCAGGCAATCTTCGCCGAGCAATGAGGAGTACGGCCGACATAATCAGAAAGAGCACCGAGTAGATCCACGATTCCGGTACATGCGAAAAGAACATCCCCTGCCTAAACGCCATCTCGTCGTAGAGGGGATGACTCATAGATCGC
The DNA here is from genome assembly GCA_001872575.1 of Candidatus Peregrinibacteria bacterium CG1_02_54_53. Lineage (GTDB taxonomy): Bacteria > Patescibacteriota > Gracilibacteria > Peribacterales > Peribacteraceae > Peribacter. The sequence goes on from MNWP01000003.1 coordinate 91,898, forward strand.
ACTATCGATAGCAGGAATGGACTGGCGGCAATCAGGCCAATACCCACTGTGAGGATTAACAGACCAACACGTGATCGCAGCAGAGAAACACTGCGTCGTTTACTCCACCATGCAATAAGCTCCCAGAGCAGTAGAAGTCCTACGTAGGCCCACGAGAACATCCATGCCCACAAGTACACGCCGAATAGCACACCCAACATCACGCCCCCGATAATTGCTGCCGCACTACTTCGCCTTTCGATCGCAAAAATGCACAGCAGAATGGTGATGAGCACGAGCAGAAAACTCTCCCTCTGGTGAATGGGACGATTGAGGGAGTAGAGAAGAGGAAGAACGAAAAGAAACACCCCCGTCAGCGACCGTGGGCGCGAGAAACCCGCGAACCGAAAGAGTGCGAAGAGCGCAAAGAAGAGCAGCATGGGTATGACCGTATCCATGATCTGAAACACCGTTGCGGCGCGCCAACCCGTCCACCGAAAGAGTGCGCCCTCTGCCTGCTCGATGAGCGCGAAATGCATGCCCGGAGAGTAAGGATCACCAACGTACGGTTGTGCAGCTTGTTCCGGACGACCGGTGAGTGCCTCTTCGAGACGAGCGAGATACTGATACTCGTCGGAATTCATATGAACGAGAATCCCCTGCGATTCCGGCTGTATCCGGTAGAGGAATTGCGGAACCTGCAAAATCATTCCCAAGAGGAATGCGCATCCGCTCACGATGAATATCCACTTCGTGCGACTGGTCATAAAAAGAGAATATCAGAAATCACAGCAAGCCAAGCCGGACTTTCAGCATCATGAGTAGCCCCTTCCACGCATCGTGAATATTGATCTTCTTTCCTTCTTCGAGCGTGCGCGGGTGGTACGAAATGGGCACTTCAATAACAGGAATCCCCCTCTTCAGGCACTTGGCGCTGATTTCGGCCTCCATTTCGAACCCTGTCGAACGAAGCGCAAGGGATCGGAAAATTTCAGTAGGGAGCAGTTTGTAGCACGTATAGGAATCGGTGACACGCCTGAAGAAGAGGAGGCTCAACATACCGCTCAGCACCTTGTTGCCCCAGAGAAAACGACGATAGAGACAGGGATTGGGCCTGAGAAATCGGGAACCGAAGACAACGCTGCCCGGAGCAGCCAGCGCCGCGGCGAGCAATGAGCCAATCTCTGCAGGATCATATTCCGTATCGGCATCCTGAATGACGACATAGGGAGCGTGCACCTGAGAGAGCCCCGTGCGAATGGCATCGCCTTTGCCCCCATTGGGCTTGGAGATCACCTGATCCTGTGGTCGCGCAAGACGGCGCAGAATCTCAAGTGAGCGATCTTTTGATCCATCATCGACGAAAATCACCTCCGTACTCTCATCGCATGCAGCGAATATGCGGGGCACAATCGCCTCAAGCGTGCGCTCTTCGTTGTACACCGGAACAATAATGGCAAGACGGAGTGAATTCATTGGGAATATAAATCTGGGCAGAATGGTCTATCATTGATACGGTCGCCGCAAGCAAATTTGCGAGAGATGCTCTCTTTTACTTCAATTACATCGCTGATACGCTCACTTTATGCAGATGCGTACGAAAAAATTAGAAATGTTGTTGCTCATCGCGATCGTGCTTCTGGGTCTCACTTTGCGACTCCTTTCACTCTCATGGAACACGTTCCCCCATGCCGATGTCAAAGGTGATGTAATGATCGGAACACTCTTTTTAGAGACCGGTCGCCTCTGGGAAGAAACTCCCAATCCTTTGTCTTCGCGCCATCCCACCTTGTTTCCGATCGACTCCCGTGAAGGGATCCCCGCGTTGCAACATGGTCCCACGTGGATACTTCTCGGAGGCGGCATAAGCAGCCTGTGGCAGGGCAATACGGAGGCAGATGTCTTTCTCGCCCTTCGCCTGCTCTCTGTTTTATTCGGAACAATCATGATTGTGATGATCTGGGTGCTAGCGCGCTCATTGGTCGATAAAAAAAGCGCGCTTCTCTGCGCACTCTGGGCGAGCGTGTCATATCTCCTCATCGATTATTCCGGCAATGGAGCATTTTATGCCCTGCAGGGAACGCTCTACCTGCTTTGGCTTCTGATCGCGCTCCGTCGACCATCGTGGAAACGATCTGCAGGTCTTGGCGCCGTCACCGGATTCGCCTACCTCGTGAATTATCAATCCATCATCCTGCTACCCACCTCGATCATTCTCGAACTTTTTCAATGGAAAGATGCACGAAAGAGCTTCGCACAGATGATCATCGTTACGGTGATAGCTGGCCTCTTCGCCTCTCCATGGCTCATTCGCAATGCGCTGCTTGTAGGCGATCCCTTCGCACACCATCTTGTAAATTCGAATTACATTTTTTCAAAATCCGGTATTCACGCCACGGTGGTGAACAATGTGTACCTCTTCCCAAACAGCTTGGAGCGCGCTTCTACAATTCTCGGCATGATCGTGACATCCTGGCTGCCGAACAATTCCTTCTACGTCGCTCGTAAGCTTTTCATCTTAGCTCCCATCGCGTTTATCTTCTTCAGTTACGGCCTCATCGACCAGGTGCTCTCGGCAGAGCGTCGGCGTCGGCTTCTGCCACTGCTGCTTCTCTTTAGTATGCATTTTCTCATTTCGGCCAGTTGGCCGATCACCAAGTTTCGCTTTTTCGTCCCCATGCTCCCGTTGGTATTTTTGCTCGCAAGCGAAGCAATCACGCATCTCGTACATCGCCGACAAACGCAAGTACTATGGATGTCATTGATTACCGTAGCCATCTGCTATGGATCCCTACTGACATACCTCTCGGTCCCCACGCATACCTACTACTACGACGGTGCCATTACCACTGATCCTTTCAGCGGTCGTGGCGAGTGGAACTACCTCCGCGATAACAACCTCCTCCCGTCATCATGAAGTGGACTCATCTACGTATCGGTCTCTACGTCGCAATGACCGGCTGTCTGCTGTTCACATTCGTGAATGGCGTACTGATGCGGCTGACGATCTAGGGATCAGGGATTAGGAATTAGTGTATTAGGGACAACGAATCGTACCTAGTACCGCGTTGGAGGCTGGACACATCATTTTCTTAATCCACAATAACCAATCTCGGGCTAGTGGACAATTTTGCAGGCTGAAATGAGCATCTTTCCTTTTCTGGAAGCCAAAGTATGCTCAGATTTTTCCCAATGCATCATGAAAAATATGTTCTCATTGCAGTTCACGATCAGTGAAGAAGAATGGATCTCGATATGGAAAGCAGTTATGGAAATGTACGGAGTGCGGTAAACAATTCCGTCAGAAATCGCCGTCGAAGAAGAAAGAAATCTGGAGAGAATTCACTCATGGCAAACAGACCCATGC
>MNWP01000021.1 GCA_001872575.1 Candidatus Peregrinibacteria bacterium CG1_02_54_53
TGTGCATGGGTCTGTTTGCCATGAGTGAATTCTCTCCAGATTTCTTTCTTCTTCGACGGCGATTTCTGACGGAATTGTTTACCGCACTCCGTACATTTCCATAACTGCTTTCCATATCGAGATCCATTCTTCTTCACTGATCGTGAACTGCAATGAGAACATATTTTTCATGATGCATTGGGAAAAATCTGAGCATACTTTGGCTTCCAGAAAAGGAAAGATGCTCATTTCAGCCTGCAAAATTGTCCACTAGCCCCATTTCTTTCACTTCTGCCTTCCATTACAAACGCGCTATACTCCTCCCCTACTCCCTAGCCCTAACCCTACTCCTCGAATGGCTCTCTACCGAACGTACCGGCCCCTCGCCTTCGCAGACGTCGTTGGGCAAGACCCCGTTGTCACGACCCTGGAGCAAGCCGTGGAGCAGCAGAAACTTTCACACGCCTATCTCTTCGCCGGCAGCCGCGGAACGGGTAAGACGTCCGTCGCGCGCATTCTCGCCAAGCACATCATGACGCGCGGTATTGCGGATGACACGCTCAAGCGCCAGATCATCAAGGGAATTGAGGATGGATCGATCGTGGACCTTCTCGAAATCGACGCGGCATCGAATCGCGGCATTGACGATGTGAGGGACCTGATCGAGAAAATACAGTTTTCGCCCGTGGTCGCGGCGGCGAAGGTCTACATCATCGACGAGGCACACATGATCACCAAAGACGCGTTCAATGCACTCTTAAAAACACTCGAAGAGCCTCCGGAATACGCGCACTTCATTCTCGCAACAACGGAGCTCAACAAAATTCCCGCCACCATCCAGAGTCGATGTCAGTGTTTTCCCTTCCGGCCCATCGAAGAGGAAGATATCGTCCGCCGTCTACAGTACATTGCCGATCAGGAACATATCATCGTGGATCGCGAGGCTCTGCGCCTGATCGCCAGGCACGTCGAAGGAGGATTGCGCGACGCGATCTCACTTCTCGACCAGATGCGCTCGCTTGCCAAAATCGCGGTGAAGGATGTGGAGCAGCGCATTGGTGCAACCGGCCAGCAGTACATCGCGGCGGTAGCCGATGCGATCGGGCGCAATGATCCGCCGGCCCTCCTCAAAGCCGTTCGTGAACTGGAAGAAGCCGGCACGCCTCTCGATCTCTTTCTTCGTGAACTTCTCGCGCTTGTCCGCATAGAACTCCATCGTGCGATCGAGCAGAAGAAACCCATTGATGTGCATCTGCAGGCACTCGATATCCTGCTCGAAGCCATCCGCAATTTGCGCCTGTCGCCCGTACCCGGGCTTGTCGTAGAGTCCGCCCTTCTCACCTTGTGCAATCCTAAATCGAAGGGTCGCGGTGAGGTGCTCCCCACAAAGACAGAGGAAAAACCGGAACGTAAAAAAACAAAGGAGGAGCCGGCAGCACCCACTCCACCTTCCAATGACAGCACGAAAGATGACACGACCGCCTCAGCGGCGGAGATCGAAGCACCGGATGTAACACTCGAAAATATTTCTGTTGCCTGGGGGCAGATTCTGGAAGAAACAACGCCCGCCTCGGTTCGCATATCGCTCAAGAACGGCATTCTACAGGGCCTTTCGGGCACAAAAGTAACCGTAGGCTTCACGTCGGCCTTCCATCGTGACAAAGTTGCGGCAACCGAAGCGAGCCGCGCCGTGGAACAGGTAATGCAAAAAATCTTCAGACGCTCACTCAAGCTTGAGTGTGTGCTCGAAAAAGACGGAGCCAAGCCTGATACCAAAGAGAATATCGTGAACCTTGCCGATGCGGCCGCAGAAGTTTTCTAACGAATTTCTGTATACTCTCGGCATGCCGCATATATCGGATCAGAAGCGTGAATTGCGTGACGCAATCCTCGAACGTATTCAGCGCATGAATGTACAGGAACGCGCTGCAGAAAGCCGCTCCATCGAACAACGTATCTTTAAGATGTTAACAGCAGACATTGTGGTCTGTGCGTTCTTTCCGCTTCAGACTGAGCCTGATATCCGAACGCTTCTCGCAGAAATTCTCACACGAAACCGGCACCTCTATCTGCCTGTTTTCGATGGCACGCAACTCGTCATGCGACGCGTGCATGATCTCGCGCACCTCACCACAAGCACATTCGGTATTCCCGAACCACCGGCAGACGCTGAACGCCTGGACCCTGCCGTACCGATCGTGGCGCTGATTCCCGGACGCGCATTTGATCGAGCTGGTGGCCGCCTCGGACGCGGGAACGGCGGGTACGACCGTTGGATAAGCAAGCACCGTATTGCAAACGGCCAATCGCACTATTACGGCGTGGCTTTCGAGTGTCAGATCACGAATACCGTCCCCATGGAAGAGCACGATGCGCCTGTCGACGGTGTCTTCACGCCACGCGGATTCACCTCTGCACACAAATAACAACCTTTGTGTTCACAAGGCTTTTCTGCGACCACGGGCGTGGTAGTCTGAAGCTGCCCTCACTCCTTCCCTCTTCGTCCAATGACCTACCTGCCCGCTCTCGCCAAGACCGATCCGCAGCTTCGCGATCTCATCATTGCCGAGGAACAACGCCAATGGGCGAAGGTTCGCCTGATTCCGTCGGAAAACTACGCTTCGTCGGCTGTGCTCGAAGCATCGGGAAGCGTGCTCACGAACATCTACTCCGAAGGATACCCCGGTAAACGGTATTACGAGGGCCAGCAGATCACCGATCAGATTGAAACGCTTGCCATTGAACGGGCGAAGGCGGCATTCCACATGGACCATGCAAATGTACAGCCATATTCGGGCAGTCCGGCAAACATGGCGGTCTACCATGCCGTGCTGCAGCCGGGAGACGTCATCATGGGGCTTTCGCTGCCCCAGGGCGGTCACCTCACACACGGATGGAAAGTGAACTTCTCGGGCAAGCTCTACCACTCGGCACCCTACGAACTCGATCCCGAAACGGAGCGCCTCAATTACGACAAGATTTGGCAACAAGCGAAGGAGGTAAAACCCAAGCTCATCGTAGCCGGTTACACTGCCTACCCACGGACCATTGAATGGGAGAAATTCCGCGAGATCTGTGATGACGTCGGAGCGATCTTTCACGCCGACATTTCACACATCACCGGCCTCATTCTGGGAGGCACACATCCCAGCCCCTTCCCGATGGCCGATACCGGCATCACGACATCGCACAAGTCGCTGCGCGGTCCCCGCGGAGCCCTCATGGTTTGCAAAGCGCAGTACGCCCAAGCCATCGACAAAGCGATCATGCCGGGTCTGCAGGGAGGACCGCACAACCAGACCACCGCAGCCATCGCCGTCGCCTTTAAGGAGGCCGGCCAACCGGCATTCAAGGAGTACGCCGCTCAGATCGTCAAGAACGCCAAAGCGCTTGCCGATCAGTTGCTCACGCACGGTTTCCGGCTCATTACCGGCGGAACCGACAATCACCTTATTCTCTTCGAGACGTTCAAGAGTAAGGGCATTCTCGGCCGCGATGCATCGCGCGCCATGGATCGCGCCGGCATGGTCGCCAACTGTAATCTTGTTCCGTTCGACACGCAGACACCGATGAACCCATCGGGCGTGCGTATCGGGACGCCATCGGTGACATCGCGCGGTATGAAGGAGCCGGAAATGCGCAAGATTGGCGACTGGATCAATGCCGTACTGACCAGCGCCAAGGATGAAGCCGCACTCGACCGTATCGCCGGCGAGATCGCAGAGTTGTGCCAAAACTTCCCCTGCCCCGGCATCGATCCGCAGCACTGGACCGATACCAACGGACCGTCACATGCGAAGAAAGGCGCAGACAGAGAGGTGGCCACGTTACGGTCGTAAGAAGTGCGCGAGTGAAAAATCCGGCTCATCTCTCACAGGTTTTGTGCGCTGTGCTAAAGTGCTCACGTATGACGCGCTTCAAGATGCATTCCTGGCCTCTCACACTCCTGTTTGCAGGATTACTTCTTGCGAGCGTCGCCGGCGCCGCCCAGAGCGATATTCAAAAGGATGTTCCGCGTCTTCAGTGGCGCTTCGATAGTCTGCTTAAAGCATCTACACCCAATGCGATAAGCCCGATCGAGAAGGGAATCGCCGATGAGCGAACAGCCATTCGGTCAGAGTTTGAAAAAGAATACGCAAAAACCATCAAAGACCTTGAGCAGGACCAGGCCGCGCCTTCTGATCTGGTACTGGCACTCGATCGGCAGCGGTCGATTGTCAACGCCATCAATCAACGTATTGATGAACGAAAAGCAGACCTCTCCCTTCTCGAAAAAGAGGAATCGTACTATAAGCAAATTCAGAAGAGTGGAACGGGATCGCTGCCCTCTGATCAGATTCTCCTCACCAAATCCTATCCGGAGCTTCTTGCAAAGAAAGCAATCGTCGAAGAGCGCCTCGCCGTACTGCAGGCCTATCAGAAAGCACAGGGGGATCGGCTCAACACATTGAGGCAGGAGCAGCAGGTCCGCAACCTTGGCGTTCTCTTCAGTATTCTCACCTACCTTGCCATCTTCTTCATCGTCTTCTGGGCCGAACGACTCATTAGAAATCTGCTGCTCAACCACATTCGTCACCGGCGCGTGCGCTACACGGCAACGAAGGTTTTCACCTTCGTGGTCTACGTGACACTTGTCTTCTGGTTCATTCAGCGCATCTACGCGGAGCACCCGGGAATCTCGACGGTCATCGCCGTGATCGGCGCCGCACTGGTCATTGTCATGCAAGATATGATCAAGGGCATTGCGGGATGGTTCGGGCTAAAGAATTCCATCTCGATCGGACAGCGTATAGCCATCGGCGATATTGTGGGAGATGTCATTGATGTAGGCATTCTCTACACCACACTCATCGTTTCGCGAACGGTGGATGCCGAACTCATGGGACACATAGGCAAGCTCATGCGTGTTCCCAACCAGAAGATGCTGGTCGATCCCCTCGTGAATTTTCACAGCACATCGGATTTTGAGAACGTTGAAATGCCCATTCGCCTGAAGAAACCCGATCAGTACGAAGAGGCAAAGGGCATTCTCGAAGAAATCCTTGCAAAGGAAACAGGAGAGTTTGCTTCGCAGGCGCAACGACAGATGGATCGCCGAATGCGCGGGTACTACTTCACGCAGATCTCCCCTGCGCCGCGCGTCTACGTCGAAGTGACACCGGAGGGTATGATAGAGCTGCGACTGTGTTTTCCGGCCCCTATTGGTCGACGGCGCGTGGTGATGACGCAGATTACCCAGGAACTTCTGAAGCGATTCGCCGAGAGGCACATTGAGCTCATGACTTCTGAGTGAAACGAAATGTGTATTCTGCTTGTCTCGTAGAAAGTTAAGGCAGTTTTACATACACAATTTCAAATTATTTGGCTTATTGAAGCCAGGATTTGGATATACCTTCTGTTCAAATAATGTGATCAATACTACAAAATTATGCACCGAGCCAGCTCAAGAATTTGCCTGAAGATTCAAGCGCGGTATAATGGCTGGATTTGCTATCCAAGCAAATCAAGCCACAGTCGCTCACAAGCTATGTGGCATGGCCTGCGGCCTCGTGTTCCTTCCTACAAAGAGAAAGACAAAAACACATAGCTCCTCCCGTCCCGCTTGTGCGGGACGGGGTCCGGAGCCTCTCCTGCCCCTTCACACCACCGATACCGCGCAGAGAGAAGGATGCCCATCCCCCCTTCCATGAACATCCTCCTCTCTGCTGTGCAATGTCGCCCGCCGGCTTCAAGGAGCCGGACGGACGCACCCCCTCTACTCCCCATGGATCCCTCCGCAACTGCGAGGTTTAAAGATCCTGGTACGGGGACCTCGACCGGTCACGAGGAGAAACAAGGACCCCAGCACGGCAGACCGTCGAAGGCTTCCTCCCTTCACCCTTCTCCCTCATCCGCTCGCGAAGCAGATCTCTTGCTTCCGATAGCACCCGAGGGTGAACACCAACACAAAAAGGCCGGACACGTTCCGGTCTTTTTTTAATTCATGAGGGACAAAGCCTACTTTGTCGCTTAGACAAAGGTGGAAAGAAATGCGTCAACAAATGGATTCTTCACGCAGCACCCTTTTTGCGTTCCGCGAGCTCCTGCAACGCCTTACTCAACGGTGGTACTCCCCCGCTCACCTCCAGCCTCTTCTCCAGATCCTTCCAGATCTTCTCTTCCTCCTGTGTGAACGCTCCACCGAGAATTTGCTTCTTTCGCAGAGCATTGAATTCATTCATCCACATTTCGCGGTCGCGCCACGCACGGTACTCCTTGAGACTCATGCCTTTCTTTTTGGCCTTCTTCAGCTCTTCCTCCTCCCTCTCTTTGGCTTTCTCGCCTGCTTTGGCTTGTGCCGAAGCTTCAAAGGAACCGGCTGCCCACTTCATAATCTTCTCCTCCACTATTGCACGTTTCTCCGTGTAGCGCTCACGTGAGAGCTTGCGCAAGATCTCAAGACGTCGTTGATCGTGAGCGGAATGAGGAGGCGGAAGTGTAGTGACCGAGAAGGGCTTGCTCGGCACACCGTCGATCATCAGACGCACATAGGCATGGTACTTGGGCAGGCTGAGGATATCTTTGGTCGTCACGGCCTCCTCGAACTGCAGGCTCAATGCCTCGGCATCGTCCGATCCCACCTGAAAACACACAATGGATCCTACGTTGCCGAATACCGCATCCTTGAGCGTGGTCTTGCCCTCGCCGATAAGAAGCTGCGCAACGTACTGGTTGGCCATGGTTAGGTTCAGACGATATTTGCGTGCCTCAGAGAGAATGGAAGCGAACGACTCGGTGGCAAAGTTTTGGAATTCGTCGACGTAGAGGTAAAAATCTCTGCGCTCTGATTCGGGAATATCGGCACGACTCATCGCATCAATCTGGAATTTGGTAACGAGCATCGAACCGAGGAAGGCAGAAGTGTCTTCGCCAAGCTTTCCTTTGCTTAAGTTCACGATGACGATCTTGCCCGAATCCATGGCATGACGGATATCGAGGCCATTCCTCACCTGTCCCACAATGTTGCGGATGAGTGGTGTAGCGAGAAGCTGACCCACCTTATTCTGAATTGCCGCAGTCGCCTCAGTGCGGTACTTGTCATTCCACGATGCATACTCTTGCTCCCAGAAACTCTTCACCATGGGATCTTTGACGCGTGATACGACTTTTTTTCGATATACGTCATCGGCGAACATCCGCATGATGCCCAACATCGAAGATCCCTGAAATTCCAGAAGCGCGAGCAGTGTGTTGCGAAGAATATGCTCCATTCGACCGCTGAACATCCCCGGCCACAGCTTGGTAAAGACGCTCATGAGTCCGGATGCCACGAGTACCCGTTGATCGGGATTCGGACAATCGAGGACATTGAAGGAAATGGGGAAATCACGATCGGCCGGATCAAATATCACCACGTCATTGCTCCGATGTTTGGGAACGAATTGTGGCACCATTTCGGCCAAATCGCCGTGCGGATCGATGATGCCAACGCCTTTCCCTGCCTGAATATCGGAAAAAATCATATTCTCGAGCAATGTGGATTTACCCATGCCCGTTTTACCCAGGATGTAAACGTGGCGGCGGCGATCATCCAGACGAATGCCGAATTTCGATCGCTGCCCTCGAAAAACCGACTCGCCGAGAACGGTGAGGGAATCGGCGGAATCCGATAGTTCGGGTAACGGCAAGTTCACGGGTGGCTCGAGCTTCTTGCTCAACACCCAATCGATATTCGGCGTCTGCACAAGTAGGGTGGGCATATGCCACATGGTGGCGACTTCTTCGACAGACAAAACGAACGGCCGTGTTGAAAACCCAAAGGGAATCGACGAGAGTTTGCGCTCAGATAACGCAGCGAATTCATTGCTGTGAGGCAATGAGAACTGTCGAAAGCTTCCTACAATCTCGCGAGCTTTGCGACCCGCTTCGAGAGACTTGCCCTTCGGTGCAATCACGCTGACACGTACATTACAGGTGAAGAGGAGTCGATTGACTTTGTCGACTGCGCCCGAAACCGCATCTTCACGATCGTGTGTTCGTCCGGCAATCCGCTCGCCCTCTCGCTCTTCATCCTCCTGCGAACGCTCTGTGAATTCTGCAGTACTCAATCGCACCTTGCGCAGCAATGGCGAAGCCCGAAATCCTCCCAGGAACATCGAGAGCGGCCAGTACGCAAGTTGACGCCACCCGCGGGCCAGAACGATGCGCGTGTAGAAATTTGCGTAGCGCCTTGAAAGAGACGGCAAGCCTTTCTGAAGGAGCGGCAAAAAGCAGAGTGATCGAGTGCGAAATCGCCCTCCAAGGGGACGCAAAGCGATCTGTATGTGTCCACGCATTCCTGCAAAGGGATACCGCGCGATGGAGGACGTAAGACCCGCTATGGGATCTATATTCACACGCGCAAGCATGTCATCGAACTGCGGATGACGTTTGATCGGAAAAATCTCGGGTGCCTGTAATGCGAGATCGACACAGACAACCTCTTCGCCCTCGGCAACGGTAAAGGGGTCTTCGTGAAGCTGTTCAATATCGATATCGGGAAATTGTGCGTAGAGCTGGCTCTCGACCAGTCCTACAACATCTTCATCGGCACGAACGAAGAGCGCAATTTTGCGATCACGACCGACACCGATTTCCAAACCTACGGACATATTTCTTCCTTTTAACGAGTGAAGAGCCGCAATCATCGATTCGACGTACAGGGGCCCTCGTTCGTTTTCGAGAGCCGGCCGGATTTTGAGTAGAACTGTCGACATGAACGTAATTAGTGTGCACGGAGAAGATCAACCGCAAGTTCCAGTGCCACCGTGTTGTAAGCGTAATCCATGCGCATAGGTCCGAGAATACCGATAACTCCCTTCTGGCCACGCACGACATACTCTGTGACGATCAGGCTGCAACTCGGAATCTGTGGCAGCAAATGCTCATCGCCGATGTAGTAACGGACCTTATCGTCAATCTCGATGCAATCGAGGATGGTGCTCAAATGTTCTTCGAGCACTTCAGCCACCCCGCTTACAAGCCCGGGGTCCTCCTGAAATTCAGGCTGCTTCAGAACATTGCTCAAGCCCAGGTAGTACACCAATGACTTATGAGGAACTTTGGCGAATGCCACGTTCGGCATCATGTGAACGAGCATTGATACCGCCTCGTACACACGTTCCTGGTCTTTGCGCTTAAAGTAGTGCTCCTTGAGACTCTCGAAACGCTTGCGAACGACTATTTCGTTACGAGAAGGCTCAAGATAGTCGCGCACGTACATGCGATAGCCCTCAGCCGTGGGAACCCGCCCGGCAGATACATGCGGCTGCTGCAAAAATCCTTCGTCCTCCAGACGCGCCATCTCACTGCGCAATGTCGCCGAAGAGCAGCAGAATTCACCCGCCTCAAGCAGCCGCTTGCTCCCAACCGGAAGCGCTGTTTCAATGAACTGATCGATGATCGCCACGAGGAGCTTGCTCTGTCGCGCATCCATGGTGCGAGTATAGCACTCAGCAGAGGAGAGTGCTACCAACGGACGACCTCTTTTCGTCATCCAATGACATACGAAAAACACCTTCTATCCCTGCTATGCGCAACGTTCTATTTCTTTTTCGCTTTCGTCTTCGTCGTTTCTTTACCGGCCGCCATACGCTTGCGGAAACGCTCGATACGACCACCTCGCGCCTCGCCCTGCTTCTTACCTGTGTAAACGGGGTGGCACATCCTGCAGATTTCGATCGTCACTTCCTTCACGGTGGAAGGGATGAGAAATACAGCACCGCACGCCGTGCACGTGGCTTTGGCGTCTGCGAAGACCTGCGGGTGAACAGCTTTCTTCATTGCGGGAGGAGTGTAGCGGTTAGGACCGGCGAGGCAAGACAGGAAAGTGAAGAAAATCCCTTTCTGCCGTTCGAAGAGGATCGGAACTAGCTTTTCGCCGCACGGGCCGCGCGCTTCACCCGCCTCACCTCTTTCTCAATTGCTTCCACCTCTCCGGTACGCTGCTCTTCTGCGGCGGCAAGTACGGCTTCCTCGCTCTCTTTATCGAACATCACCACACTCACCGTGGCGACTTTGTCGCGCCCGTTAAGACGCATAATGATCACTCCCTGCGTGGCACGACCGAGCGACGGAATGTCTTTGAGCTCCATTCGGATGGCCTGCCCTTGCCTGCTCAGACACAGCAGGTCTCCTTCGGCACCCTCCTCGAGCACACATCCGCCGACGATATCTCCCGTCTTGGCTGTGAGCTGTGCAGCCTTCACACCCGTACCGCCGCGACCCTGAAAACGATACTGCTCCACTGGCGTCATTTTGCCGAGGCCGTTTTCCATCACCACGAGAAGTTTTGATTTCTTGGGATCGGTAATCGCCGCGGCCTCGACCACCCGGTCACCCGAACCGAGCTTGATACCACGCACACCCGCCGCCGCGCGACCCATGTGACGAACATCGTCTTCCTTGAAACGAATGGCTTTACCTTTCTGCGTGAGCAGAATGATCTCGTTTTTTCCATCCGTCTCGACGACCCATCGCAGCTCGTCGCCGGCAGGCATTTTTTGAGCGATGAGCCCTGACCGGCGAATATTGTCGAACTCCGTGAGCTCGGTACGTTTCACCGTCCCGCCGCGCGTAACCATGAAGAGGAATTTCTTGCCCTCCATCTGCGCACGCAGAATCGCCGTCACGCGCTCCTCGGGTTGCAACTGCAACAGATTCACAATGGCCTGACCCTTGGCGACACGACTCCCCTGCGGAAGCTCGTACGTGGGCAACTTGAACACGCGACCGGTATTGGTGAAGAAGAGCAGGTCATCGTGATTCATCACGTGCAGCAACGAGAGCACTTCGTCTTCCTCCTTCGTCGTCATGCCTTTCACACCCTTGCCGCCGCGCTGCTGGGCACGGAACTGCATGGGACTTAAGCGCTTCACATAGCCCGTCTGCGTAAGCGTGACGATCATCGGCGCATTCGGAATCGTATCCTTGGCCGAGAACTCACCTACGTCGTGCTTCACGATGGTCGTGCGACGCTCGTCACCGAATGTCTCTTTGATCTCGAGCAGTTCGGTTTTGATGATCTTGTCGATCTTCTTGGGATCTTTAAGAATCGCCTCACACTCCGCGATAAACTTCTTCTTCTCGGCAAGCTCGTCTTCGATCTTCTTGCGCTCGAGCCCTGCGAGCGTCTGCAGACGCATCTGCAGGATGGCATCGGCCTGAATCTCGGAGAGCTTGAACTTCTTCACAAGATTTTCTTTGGCGAGCTCTTTGGTCTCGCTCTTCTTGATGGTTTGAATCACCTTGTCGATGTCATTAAGCGCCAGACTCAAGCCCTCGAGAATGTGCGCACGCTCCTTGGCGCGATCGCGGTCAAACGTGACGCGACGTCGCACAACCTCACGTCGATGGGCAACGAAAAGCTCGAGTGCCTCCTGTAAATTGAGCAGCCTCGGCTGCAATCCCCCGTCGAGAGCGATCATGTTGTAGCCAAAACTCGTCTGCAGGTCGGTATGCTTGAAGAGCTGGTTGAGCACCTTCTGGGGGTAGCTGTCCTTTTTCAGTTCCACAATGATGCGGATACCCGTGCGATCGGACTCATCGCGAATATCCGAAATGCCTTCGATAGCCTTATCTTGAACCAAGCGTGCCATCTTCTCGATCATCGTCGACTTGTTCACCTGATAAGGAATTTCTGAAACACGAATGTGATAACGGCCTTTCACCTCTTCGATCTGAGCCTTGGCGCGCACCACCACCGAACCGCGGCCCGTCAGGTACGCCTGCTTGATCACCTCCTTGTTGTAAACAATGCCCCCTGTGGGAAAATCCGGACCCTGTACGAACTCGAGCAATTCCTCAACCATGGCGTCAGAATGCTCCAGTAGATACACGGAAGCATCGACCAACTCGCCCAGATTGTGCGGAGGAATGTTAGTGGCCATACCGACGGCGATACCGACCGTGCCGTTGAGGAGCAGGTGCGGCAGCTTGGCCGGCATGACTTTCGGTTCCTTGCGCGTCGCATCGTAGTTCGGCATGAAATCAACCGTCTGCTTCTCGATATCCTGCAGAATCTCATCGGCAAATTTGGCCATCTTCGCCTCGGTGTATCGCATCGCGGCAGCGCCATCACCATCGATGGAACCGAAGTTTCCCTGCCCGTGAATGGTGGGATAGCGCATCGAGAAATTCTGCGCCATACGGACCAGCGCCTCGTACACCGCGCTATCGCCGTGAGGGTGGTATTTACCCAGAACGTCTCCGACAACGAGGGCGCACTTGCGAAACTTCGCCGTCGAGCGCAACCCAAGCTCCTGCATGGAATAGAGAATGCGACGATGCACCGGCTTCAGACCATCACGAGCGTCGGGCAGAGCACGTGAAACAATGACGCTCATGGCGTAATCGAGATAGCTCGCCTCCATCTCCTGCACAATCGGACGCGGGACAATCTTACCGATTTTGGCCAGACTGGCCGGATCCTGTACCGGCAATCCATTCGCAGGAGAAGCAGCTTCGGGAGCGGTCTGCTCTTCGTTATCTTTCGGCTCCTTTTGCTCGGGTTCCGCTGGTTTGTCGGATTTCTTGGACATGAAAAATCAAGGTGCTGAAGTGTGGAGTGATGATACAGATTTCCTGGAAGGAGAAAAGTCCCCGTTACGGAAAATCACCCGGATTCCGTAATGAACAATACAACACAATAAACAACAAAGGGACAAATCCCGATCGGCAACGGGGCAAAAAAGGTATGCTGCCCCCGATGCTCTCCATTGTTTCCACCCCCATCGGCCCTTCGACTTAAGCTCAGGACCTTTCCCCGCTATTGCTGTAATTGAGTCACATGCTCTCTATTGTCTCCACTCCCATCGGCAATCTGGGCGACATCACACTGCGCGCCGTAGAAACCCTTAAAACATGTGATGCCATCGTCTGCGAAGACACGCGGGTAACGGGGCAACTTCTGAAACTGCTCAATATTCCCCGAAAAGAACTGATCAGCTGCCACGGCTACAGTAATCCGCGGAAAGTGGACGATCTCATCAGGCGGCTGGACGAAGGCCGGCACCTTGTCCTCGTGAGCGATGCCGGTACCCCCGGCATCTCGGACCCCGGCTACGCACTCGTTTCACGGGCTCGCAGCGAAAAAATTCCCATCGAGGTCCTCCCGGGACCTGCGGCGTTTTTGGCGGCACTCAGCGCTTCGGGTCTGCCAATCAATCGTTTTGTCTATCTGGGATTCCTGCCGCTCAAAAAAGGACGGCAGACACTTCTTCGTTCGCTGAAAGAGGAAGAGCGGACGATCGTCTTCTACGAATCGGTGCATCGCATCGAGCGCACATTGACGGAGATTGCCGATGCACTGAAGGAACAACCTGAGCGCAACATCGTCGTTGCGCGGGAACTGACCAAGATGCATGAAGAGGTCATCACGACAACCATTGCCGGACTTTCCGAGATCGCAAAGTCCATCACGAAGAAGGGAGAATTCGTACTCATCATTGGAGCACAGTAAAAAAAGGAGAAAGACACGTTGCCTCTCTCCTCCGATCAAGAGGGATCATCCTCCTTCTTATGATTCCAGCGACTTTCGATGTAGTCGCAGAACCGAAGGAAGAAAAAGGAGCCGTAGAAGCTCCCTAGACCCACGACAACATGGGCCGCGTAGTTCAATTGAAAATGCAGTACGAGAGTAAACACGCCAATGGCAATGCCGACTCCAGTAACTACGAGACAACCATTGAAACATCCCATTTCAATGTTGTCCCAGATAGAACGGCGGCGGAAGCCGTAGTACCCCACGCCTGCGACTATGCAGGAAATCAAGATAGCGAGGTAACCCATGGGTGACCTCCTTTCTCGAATGAGGAACATGTTAATGATCAAATACCTGATCGGACTGGTCATCATCCCGATTTAGGCATTGTTCGTCAAAGCATTCCGGAACAAAACTGCTTAAGGAAGTACGTTCCGGGGATTGATATTCGTCCCGTCTTTGATGACTTCGAAGTGCAGGTGTGGACCCGTGGTGGTAGGACCCGAACCGTGCGCACCGACGGCGCCGCCGCTCAAGCCCACGGGCTCGCCCTGTCGCAGATCCTGTCCGCTCGTGACCGAGATCTTCGAGAGGTGACCGTAGAGTGTGGCCGTGCCCCCGCGGTGACCCACGAGCACATACGAGTAGCCGGTTGTTCCACCGTCTCGTGCAAGAAAGACCACGCCATCGGCCGCACTAAAGACGGGAGTCCCCTGCCCGATAACAATATCCAGCCCGTAGTGGGGAATTCCGAAATGCTCCCGGTACGACGCGTCGAGAAATCCCGCCGAAAGGCGACCGAACGCCGGCCACGCGAACTGCGGTGCCGCCGCAATCGCCGAGCGGTCAATGGCACCGGGCGTGAGAAGGCCTTTTCCGAGCAATTCACGCTCAATACGACTGCGAATCTTGGCATCAATTCGTGCAAGTGCGCTCTGCATTTTCAGCACCTGCGCGTGAACCTCTTCGACTGTCTCCTGAATATTCTTCAGTTGTGCCTCCGTGACTTTAAGCCCACGCGATGCACGCTCTTCTTGTTCCGTAAGACGGAGTGCATCTTCGCGCAAGAGTTCATGCTGCTCTTGAAGCTGCTGCGATTGATGCTGCAAATCCTCCACCTGCACGCGGGCAAGCAGAATGCTGCGAAGAAGGCCTGTCTGCAGATCCTCATCGAGCACATCTCCGAACGGAGTTACGAGCAAGCGGCGGAACAAGGATGTTCCTAAGGCATCGGCGCCCAAAAGCGACTGTGAACGTTCCGCGTAACGAATCGCAGCGGCAACATCGGCCGATGCGACGGAAGAAGCAAAATCTTCGGATGATGCGTGCCATCCGAATCGCTGCCGTAGCGCAGTGATGGATTTTTGAACCTGTGCAATCTGCAAACGAAGAGTGCGCTTTTCGCGCATGAGTGCAGGCAGTCGTTCTTGCGCTTCTTTCAGTTCCGCTTCGTAACGGCGCCGGAGAGACGGCAGACTGCGCGTGCGTTGGTATTCGGCCGAGGCCTCATCGACAGCCACGCGATACGCCTGCTCGGCATCACGCTTCTCGTCAGAGAATACGAGTGCGAACGAGAGCAGAGGCACAAGTCCCGCCACGAGCACAACTGCCGTTGCAATGCGACTCGCCCTGCCTGCCCTCCGAAGCTCGAAGAGCGAAGGAGGGAGCGGAGTCGAAGGGTTGGTTTTAGTGTTCACGTTCCTCCACATTATAGCGCAAAACGGGAAAATTGGCGATCCTACTCCCTATGCGTGTAAAGAACGATGTGCTGCACGGTCGTTCAGTTTTCTGCTACGCTTCCTCCCTATGATTGCTCACCTCCACGGAACAGTGACGCGCTGCAACCAGGGAGAAATCGTCGTGGATGTCGGTGGAGTGGGCTACCGTGTGCTGGTGCCCCTGGATGTATGGGAACAAGTGGAGGAAGGAACGACGACAAAACTCTGGATTTCAACATTCGTGCGCGAAGATCGTTTCGATCTCTTTGGATTCCTCTCACGGCAGAGCCGCACATTCTTTGAGGGGTTGTTGGGAATCTCCGGTATCGGTCCGCGCACGGCACTGGAAATCTGTTGCGTACCCCGCGGAATCATCGGTATGGCAATTCGAGAGAAGGATGCATCCCCTCTCTCATCGATTAAGGGTATCGGCAAGAAAACGGCGGAAAAACTCCTGCTGGAATTGAATGCTCTCTCTGAGAAATTCCCCACACTCTTTTCGGAGAGCGAAGGTGGCGCCGTACGATCTGCCATGGATCCCGATGCGGTCGCCGCACTCGAGGCACTCGGCTACGACGCACCGACGATCACTCATGCACTCACCTCCCTCCCCGCCGATCTCACCACGACTGAGGATCGCGTCGAGGCCGCTCTCCGCTCCCTCTAAATACCGCGGCCGCGAAGGGCCGCTTCTGCCCCTCACCTCTCTGCCCTCTCTCCCCTTCCTTACCTTCCTGCCCTCCCGTGCTTGACCTCTCCGTTACACAGGCACTGGCAAAAGCGATTACTCCTTCCTTCGGTGTACCCGACCAGGAGTTAAGTGCTCTGCGCACCGGTGTGCGTCGCTATGCACAAGAGTGGCTGAAGGAACGCGAGAAAGGACAGCACGCATGGTCCATGGCTCCTTACGATAAAGACACGGTGCAGGCGGTGAAAGAAGTGGCGATCTGGGCGAAGGCCGAACGCATTCGTACCGTTGTCTGGGTGGGAA
This sequence comes from Candidatus Peregrinibacteria bacterium CG1_02_54_53, assembly GCA_001872575.1. GTDB lineage: Bacteria > Patescibacteriota > Gracilibacteria > Peribacterales > Peribacteraceae > Peribacter. The sequence goes on from MNWP01000021.1 coordinate 16,187, forward strand.
TCGGCGGCTCGGGATTAGGACCCAAGGTGATTCAGGAAGTATTTGAGACGCCCGAGACGGTGGAGTTTATCGTGCTCGATTCGATCGATCCCGCTTTTGTCGAAACGATTCTGAAGATCGTCGACTGGCGGTCGACACTGCTCGTCGTGGCGAGTAAGTCGGGCAGCACACTTGAACCCATGAGCCTCTTTTTCACCTGTTACGAAAAAATGAAAACCGCCCGCGGGAACAACGCCGCGCGCTACACCATTGCAATCACTGATCCCTTCGGAGGTCCCCTGCGCAGCTTCTGCCTCGAAGAAGATATTCGCATACTTGCGATCCCTGCAGAGATCGGCGGGCGCTTCTCCATTTTTACGCCTGTAGGCTTGCTCCCTCTTGCTCTGCTCGATGCGAACCTCGAAAACTTCGTGCGAGGTGCGAAAGAAATGGACACCCTCTGCCAGAATACATCCATTGATGAAAATCCTGCCGCTCTGCTCGCCACCGTGCAGTATCTGCTCGACCTCAAGCGTGGTTACAGCATTCGCGTCGTCATGCCCTATTCCCAGCGGCTTGCGTCCATTGCTCGTTGGGATCAGCAATTGATTGCCGAAAGTCTGGGCAAGACCGAGACGAAGAATCCCATTCCGACTTCGGCCATCGGCACGCAGGATCAGCACTCCCTTTTGCAGCAGTGGATGGCCGGACCCCGGGCGCAGTGGCTGCTCTTCATTCGCGAAGAGGAAAAACCACGCGTCTATCTGCCGGAGCACCTTCCCGAGCCCTTCATGCATCTGCAGGGCAAAACCTTCGGCCAGTTGCTCGATGCCTGCGCCGTGGGCACCGCCACCGCGCTCACCTCCGCCAAGCGTCCGCACGCCACCATCACGCTTCCGCGCTTAGACGAGAGGCATCTGGGGCAACTCTTCTTCCTTCTGCTCGCCGAAGTGGTCTTTCTTGGCAAGCTCTACCGGCTCGATACATACGGCCAGCCCGCTGTTGAGATCGGTAAGAAAATCACGAAAGATCTGCTGCTCAAAGGCCGATCGGAGTAAGAACGAGATCAGCGCATCGCTGGGGCGTTTTCACGCTCTTCCCAATGATCGTTTCTGACGGTATCCTTCGGATGTCTTAACTTTTTTCGCCTCTCCCTATGGCCAACGCTGTCACCGACGCAACATTCCAGGATGACGTTCTGCAGTCACCCATCCCCGTGCTCGTCGATTTCTGGGCACCGTGGTGCGGCCCCTGCAAAATGATGGGCCCGATCGTCGATGAGCTGGCCACGGAGTACGAAGGCAAAGTGAAAATCCTCAAGCTCAACGTCGACGAGAACCCCGAAACCCCCGGGCAATTCAATGTCATGAGCATCCCAACATTTGTCATCTTCAAAGAAGGAAAGCCCGTTGGCACCTTCATCGGCGCCAAGCCCAAAGAGAACGTGAAGCAGGAAATTGACCGTGCCATCAGCTGATCGATGACGACGTTTCTTGGATTCATCGGCCTCATCTGCTCGGTTCTTCTCATAAAGTATCGCGAGCGTGTTGCAGAGATGATCGGCGCCGGCGAGTGGATGGAGTACGCGGGCGGCGTCTACAACGTCATCATTCTTACGGCAGTGTTCCTGTTCTTCTTCTCGGTGGCGGCGCTCACGGGCACGCTCGACTTCTTTCTCACGCCCGTCCGCTGGCTGCTGCCAACACCCTCACCGGATACATCGCTCAACATGCCGTAAAAGGGAGCAGAATGCCACAGAAAGGAGTGATGAATCGCCCCGATACTCAGTTGATAGATTGATACTTCCATGCTAGAATGGACGCGAGTGAGTGTATGCGCACTACGCTTCTCGCCCTTTTCGGCCTCTTCTCCTTCACGGTTGTATGCCCCGTCACTATGGGCGCGATGCCGATGAATATGCAAAATTTGCCTGTGCCTTCCTATATTTCTCATAATCAAAATGGGCACGCGGGAGGAAGACAATGTGAGCAATGTGAAAAAAACAGGGATGAAATCGTCGCATCTGTCAGCTCTCAAGTCGAAGTCATAGCGCCAGCTGCCATTCAGACGGCGTTTCCCGCTTTTTGGGAGTTATCAGAGCCACATAGTGCAGCATTAAGATTGCCAGTTCTTGCGAATGCGCCGCCAATACCGACGGATACTCTCGTCGGGACGGTGGTTCTGCGAACATAAACCACAGTACTCTCAGCACTAATGCGCATATTTCATGCGCCGTTTCATATGCTTTATATATTTTTATCTTTCTATAATCATGAATAAATATCTCACCATCATCGGCACGTTCTCTCTGCTCCTTCTCACGGCTTGCGGCGCACCAAAGCCACTCACCGAAGCCGAACAAGCAACAAAGTACGGCCTGACGATTGAACAGTATCGTGAGGACAAAATCGCTGCTGCTCGAATGAATATGACATGGGATGAGCACCAAAAGTGGAAAAAGGAACAGAAGGGAACGGGTAATACGGAAATGCGTATGTAATATTTTCCACTCATCACTATGAATGTATATATCTCATCATTACAGGCAAAGATTCGCCTCTTATGGAGCCATAAATGGCATCGCACGGCACTGATTACGGCGAGCTCGCTCGGCGTCGTACTCCTTTCGGTAACCTCATATGCTGCATCCAAAATGCTGACAGGAGCCAACGTACTGGCAGAACAAACCATCGAAGAAATGCCAGCGGAGCCGCTAACCACACATCCCGAAATGATCAGCGGTTCATCAGCCACAATTTTGATCGGAACCGTTCTCTCCAACGAGACAGCAAATATATTCCCGCGACGGGATGGAATAGTGGAAGATATCTACGTAGATATCGGCGATACGGTTAGAAAGAACCAAGTGGTTGCACTACTGCTTCCTAAAGGAGTTGAAGGACAGAGCACTGCGATGATTGCCGAAAAACAGGCTCGGAAATCTCAAGCGGAATCTGATCTTTCTACTGCCGAACAGGTTGCACAGGAAACCGTTATCAATACACGACAGAAAATTAATGAAAAGGAAACCGAGCTGGAGATTGCCAAACGTGAACAGGAAGCATTCCTCCAAAAATTCGCCGAATCAGAAGCAAATATAACCCAAATGCGCGAACAGTCATTTACTGCAGTGCAAAATGCCCGGCAGCTTATCGAATGGATTTTGCTTGGAAGCAACAGCCGCACCGGCATCGAAATACGTGACTATGATCTTCTGAAAACCCTCGGTCTTAAAGACAGTAATAACACCGCACGCTTCGATGTGGTCTTCGGATTGAATACCCTTTATGGGGCAGAACAAGAGTATGCCAATGCTGCAGATTCGCAGAAACCGGACATCATTGACCGTTTGCTCCCGCTATCTCTGAATGCCTTGGCTATGACCAATGCACTGCTCCAATACACACCGGCACAACCTGCCTCGAACGATGTTGATCATCTCTCGCTTCAACAACTCACGGAGAGGCTGAATAAAGTGATATCTGCACAGGACATGATCAATAAGGCAAAAGAGAGGCTGGAAGATGCCCGAAACAGTTTCCAGACACTGACATCCGGTGAGCCGGAGCTCTACCGTGCATACCGCAGCGGATCTTATGAAGGGGCAAACAGCAACAGAGTGTACATGCTTCAGGAACAAATCCGCACGGCGCATAACGCCCTTGATCTTACGGAGGCAAATCAAGAGCAAATTATTCAAAGTAAACAGAGTATGGTTCATGTCGCCGATACCATGCTGCAATCGGAATATGCGACAAGCGGAAACCGGAAAATTCTTTCGCCGTTCTCCGGTACGGTTTCGAAACGCTTCATTGACGTTGGGCAGATTGTCATGCCATCTATGTCGGCATTTGAGCTCACCGATGTGCCAACAAGTCTGGCGAAGAAAGCAAAGACGGAAATTCAATTCGGCTTACCCGAAGATCTCATGGGCGCCCTCGATATAGGCGACGAAGTGACGTTTTTTCTGCAAACGGACGAGGCAACTCCCTATAGTGCAGAAGTAACGCGCAAGAGTCCGCAGGTAGATATGAAGACTCACACGATCACCGTGCAGGCGAAAGTTTCGGATGCACTGTCGCTCCCACATCGTGCGAGCGCGCGTATTCGCCTGATTGATGAGAAGAAGCCCATCTTTCGCGTTCCGTCGTTCGCAGTGAAACGGGAAAACGAACGCAACTTCATTTGGACAATGGGCACGGAATCTCAGAAACCTGAACGGGTGTACGTGAAGGTACGTTCGGAAGACGGAGAATCGGCCGAAATCATGGGCGACCTTACCGAAGAGACAACCGTATTGCTCGATCCGCCCGAAGTCTTCATGCAAACGGTCTCAAAAATGGAAATGGATGATTCCCCAATAGTGCCATGATGAACGCACTGATCAAATACGCGCTGGAAAACAAGTCCATCACCTTGATTCTGTTCGGCATGGTCGTGATCGCAGGTGTCGTTGCGCTGAAGCTGACCCCGATCGATGCGATCCCTGACCTGTCGGAAAATCAGGTCATTATCATGACCGAATGGACGGGGCAGAGTCCGAAAAACATTGAGGACCAAGTAACGTATCCGCTCACGGTGAGCATGCAGGGTCTGGCGGGAGTGCGCGATGTTCGCGCACTCTCCATGCTGGGTGTTTCGATGGTAACGGTGATTTTCCATGACAACATCGACATCTACTTCGCTCGCGACCGCGTTTCCGAACGCCTGAACCTTGTGCGGCCACAGCTGCCTGAAGGAGTCATGCCCGTTCTTGGCCCCGACGCCACAGGCGTCGGACATGTCTTCATGTACACTCTTGAGAGCGATTCGCATTCACTGACAGAATTGCGTTCTTTGCAGGATTTCACCGTTCGGTACACACTGCAAAGCGTTCCGGGCGTTGCAGAAGTCGCATCGGTCGGCGGGTACAAAAAAGTATATCAGGTCATCTTGGACCCCCAGAAGCTTCAGCAGTACGGCGTCACCATCAATAAGGTTATGAATGCCGTGCAGATGGCAAACAACAATGTCTCGGGGAAGGTGGTGGACACAGGAGGGCAAGAGGTGGCCATCCAGGGAATCGGATTCTTTAAGGGCCCAGAGGACATCGCACAAACCGTCATCGGCATGAAAGCCGGTGGTATGCCGCTCACCGTCACCGATGTCGGCGAAGTACGCGTTTCCGGGCTCTTCCGGCGCGCGGTTCTCGCCGACGAAGAAAAAGAGAAAGTGGGCGGCATCGTGGTGATGCGGTACGGGGAGAATCCGTTGCAGGTCATCAACGGCGTAAAAAAACGCATAGCGGAACTGGAGCCGTCTCTTCCGGAGGGTGTACACATTAAACCCTTCTACGACCGGACAAACCTGATTCTGTCAGCCATCAAGATGATCAGCGAGGTTCGGACGCAGGAACTCATCATTACCGTCGTCGTCATTGGCCTTTTCATGTGGCATATCGGCGCAACGATGATCACGGCAATAGCATTGGTCATAGGACTGCTCATCACATTCATCTGCATGTGGCTCTTTGGCGTACCGAGCAATATCATGAGCCTTGGCGGCATTACCGTCGCCATCGGCACCATGGTGGATGCGGCGATCGTCGTGAGCGAAAACGCCTATCGCAGATTGCAGGAACGCCCTCCGCTGAATGTCATGGATCGTATCAGTCGTATACGTGAAGCGGCACTGGAAGTCGGCAAACCGGTGACGTTCGCGATCTTTATCATCATCCTCTCTTTCACACCGATCTTTGCCCTTACCGGTCAGGAAGGAAAGCTCTTCAAGCCACTGGCATTCACAAATCTCTTTGCGATGTTCGGGGCACTGATAGCTGCGCTATTCCTCGTACCTGCGCTTTGCACGATATTTTTGCGCGGTAAGTTGAGAAGTGATGAAGAGATACACATTGTCCGGTGGTTCCAACGGATCTATCAACCCGTACTGCAATGGGCGCTGACTCACAGAAAGCGAATGTTGGGAATTGTCGGAGCAGTAACGCTCGTCGCCGTCATGGCAATGACGCGCATCGGCTCCGAGTTCATGCCGCCACTCAATGAAGGAACGATTCTGTACATGCCGATCACCGTGCCGGATGTCTCTGAAGAACGTGCTCAAGAAATTCTTATTGCGACAAACAAGATCATCGGATCTTTCCCCGAAGTCGAAACTGTGGTCGGCAAAGCGGGACGCGCAGATACGGCGACCGACCCTTCGCCGCTTGCAATGATTGAAACATTTATCACGCTGAAACCCAAAAGCGAATGGTCCAAAGGCATGACAAAAGACAAGCTCATCCGCGAGATGAACGGAGCGATACGCATCAATAACGTGTGGAACAGCTTTACACAACCGATCATCGGTCGTATCGACATGCTTTCGACCGGTATCCGTACTCAACTGGGTTTAAAAATATTCGGCGACGATCCTGTAAAGCTTGAAGAGATCGCCATCGAAATTGAAGACCTGCTGAACCAGGTACCCGGAGCGGCAGATACGGTCGCCATTCGCACCACGGGCCTTCGGTATCTCGATATCGAATTGAATAACGAGCTGCTTGCACAGCATGGCGTTATGAAGGCGGAAGCACTCCAAACGATTGCCGCGGGCGTGGGTGGCGCGATGGTCACACGGACAATCGAGGGACGCGAACAGTACGGAGTACAGGTGCGACTGAAGCAGCAATATCGCCAAAATGTCGATGATATCGCATCTCTGCCCGTCACCGGGATGAATGGAACGCAGGTTCTGCTGGGAAGCATCGCAAACATCAAACTCGTCAACGGTCCCGCAATGATCGGCAGCGAGAATGGAATGTTAAGAGCCATCGTACAATCAAATGTACGGGGAACCGACTTGGCGTCTTTCGTGAAAGCCGCAAGCAAAAAACTTGAAGAAGGAATTTCTCTTCCGTCCGGTTACTTCTACCAGTGGTCGGGGCAGTACGAAAACCAACTTCGTGCCAAGAAGCGACTTTCTATCGTGATTCCCATAGTACTCTTCGTCATATTCCTTCTCCTGTACTTTACCTACAAAGACTTGAGTATCGTAGCCATCGTTATGCTCACTATTCCTCTGAGCTTAGTTGGAGGCGTGATAGCCCTCTTCCTGGCAAGATACAACTTCTCTGTAGCAGTTTGGGTGGGATTCATCTCTCTGTTTGGTAATGCGGTGGAAACAGGCGTTGTGATCATGGTGTACCTGGAAAATTCCTTCCGCTCACAGTTCGGTCTGCCGAGTATGGAAGAATCATCCACATATATCGTCGACGCGGCACAGCCGATTACGCACGAAGGCATTCATGCCGCCGTCGTGGAAGGGGCGCTCATGCGACTCCGACCGGTGCTCATGACCGCATTTACCTCCGTCATCGGACTGCTGCCAATGATCACCTCCACTGGGACCGGCGCAGAAGTGCAGCGTCCTCTCGCGCTTGTGGTTCTGAGTGGACTCACGACCTCAGTCATCCTCACGCTGATCGTGATGCCCGTGCTCTTTGCAATGCTGCGAGAGCGACAGGTTCAACCATCACTCGTTCCCACTTCTTAAGTCTTTCCTGGCTTGAATCGGCCAAAATTACCAAGAGAGTTGCACCGAACAGGTGCCTCTCTTGGTTCCGTATTTATTTTTGGCTGCTCCCACACTCTCACCGGATACATCGCTCAACATGCCCTGACGTAAAAAGGGCGGACCGTGAGCATTGCACTCACGGCCCTAATCCAATAACCACACAACAAGAAGAAGGTGGTCATTGGCCTACAGAAAGCGTACATCAAGAATAAGGCGCCAATACGTATTTCATCGACTTCTTTATTTCACGATCTGGGCAGAGTTCCCCTGTTGCAGTATTATGCGCGAAGTGGGGCTGTAGCTCAGTTGGTAGAGCACCTGCTTTGCAAGCAGGGGGTCAGGAGTTCGAATCTCCTCAGCTCCACCATTCGACTCGCTTCGCTCGCTCATGGTGAACCATCCGCAATCCTGAGCCAATCTTTGAAATTCGAAGAGTTGAATGACAGTGAGCGAGGTCGCAGCCGAGTCGAACTACCCTGTTCGTTTCAGTTCGAACATCAACCACTATGCTCCACCGGGCACAGTTACATCATTCTCCGCCATTGCCCTTCGAACAGTTCTAGAACGTCAATCCCGTTGAACGATCACCCGGATGCTGCTGCAAGCGCAGCAGAATTTGCGACGCTTCTATGTAAACATCACCCTGCATGCGGTCGATGCGCCTGCGATAGAGATCGGTATCAGTGAATGAAAGTCTTACCTGTGATTGCAGGAGATCGACAACCTCCCTATCGCACAGCCCATCCAATTCTGAAACTTGCTTCATCATAAAAAGGAGAGTGACTCTATGCGCGTCGTTCCCGTGCGTCAACAATACACCGCATCATGTCAGCACCTTTTCGAGCGCTCCCTCATTTATCGCTTTCTCAACCTCCATCCCGATGCGTTCCCCCACGCTCATCGTCTCGCCGTAGAGGTAACGGGCATAGGGGGTTGCGAATGTGCCGGGAGAGCCGGGAATGCGCAAACTGACATCGAAGATGACGATATCCTCCTTGCCGTCCTCGGCGGTTACCGCACCCTGAAGCGCAAAGGGGCCGATGATGCCCTTGCCGCTCGGATCAAGATTTTTCGGCAATTTCTGCGTGGCTTTGACGAACTTCTCACCCAGATCGAAGGCTTTTTCGAGGATGGATTCTTTCACCGTGCAGGCGATGTGACCGGTCTCGATCATTTTGACCGGAATACCCGACGCAAGCGCCTTCTCTTGCTCCGGTGCCGTCATGCGCAGGAATCCATCGAGATTTGTTTGGCGCCGCGTGTCGGTGCCGAGAAGCTCGAGCTCCTTCGTGAGCGTGGAATAGAAGAAATTGAAATTGATCGGTGCGCCGACGATGAACTCTTCTATGGGAGCCTGTCGCCATTGCGGGCCGACCTTGCCCTCTTTTTCGAGCCTAGTTCCCTCCCGCTCCCACTCTTCTTTGCTGCCGGCAACGAAGAACGCACGTTCATACCCGCGTGCGGCCTCGGCTGCCTTCACGAGGACAGGCCGGTCGATATCCTCGGGCTTGGCGAAAATTTTTGGCGTCCGGATTCCTGCATCATGGAGCAGGTGGTACTGGTTGTAGGGCTGGTCGCGCTCCTCGATCTTCACGAATGTCCGCGAGCCGAAGATAGGAATCTGAAAGTCGGTTTCGATCTTGGAATAATCAGAGAAATACACCCAGAAGTAACGATTATGAACAAATATTGTATTCATACTTTTCAGCTTCTCCTGCACATCCTCTTGAAGAACATTTTCAAACTTCTCCACAAGGATCACCTCATCAATGCACCCTTTCCTGGCACCCGCTGTCCGCTGTCCGCTGTCCGCTGTCCGAAAATACTGCGCATAGGTCTTCTCCCGTCCCTTCCGCGCCACGCACACTGTCCTGAACCCGTGCTTCTTCGCCCCGTGACAGACATCCAAGGCACTATGGCCCCCCAGCACGCCGACGGTTATTTGTTTAGAATCGTAGCCTTTGAGGAGGTCGCCTATGTTCATGGTGTGGAAACGGAACCAGTAAACCAGTAAACCAATAAACCTTCAAACTCACCCAAGAATCTCGTCAAGCCTCCCCTGCTCGATTGCCTGCTTAATATCACGGGCAATGCGGCGACCCGTACTCATGGGCTCGGAGTAGCGCAATGCCGTATAGGGCGAACCTTCGACGAAAGGATTGGTACCGGCCACGATACGGGCAGAAATCTCGAAGACAAAAATCTGGAGCTTACGAGTGACGATGCACTCGAGGCAGAACGGCCCGAACAGACCGTTGCCCACTTTGAGGTGCCGGCTCTCTGCCACGACATTCTCTCCCATCTCAAAGAACTTCGGCAGCATCGACTCGCGCACAACGACCGGAATATTTCCGACAATGGTGTAACTGGTGAAGATATTGGCTGCCAACTGATCCTCGGCACGGATCCGACCGATGGAATCGGCATTCGATTCGTAGCGCTTGTCGAAGCTCATGATCTCCAGCTCTTTGGTAATGGACGAGTAGAAGTAGTGCACGTAGAGCGGCACGCCCACGATGTACTCTTGAAGTGCGTATTCATTCTGATCCGGATATTTTCGGTTTTTCACTTCGTAGAATTGCTCCGACGTCTTGGCGATGAAGTATCCGAAACCACCCTGCGCTCCGTGAAATTTGACAATCACGGGACGGTCGATATCTTCGGGTTTCTTAAACAGCCGCGGCATCTGAATCCCCGCCTTCTCCAACCATTGGCGCTCGAGCGAACGATCGCTCTCCCACTTAAGAATCTCTTTGGTGCCGTAGTACATGGCCTGTGTCTTCATCACCCGTTCGGGACCCAGATACGCCACAAAGGACCCATGGGGAATGAGGATGGCATTGCGACGGATAAGTTCCTCCTCCAGTGACTCGTTCCACTCGGACCAGTCGTCCACCAAGAGCATTTCGTCGGCAACACCGTAGCTCTTGTAGGGTCGTTCGGTTCCTTTTTTGCAAATGACCAGATTGCGAACACCTTCGTCGCGAGCGCCCTTCAAAATTTGCAGGGCCGAGTGACTGCCCATGGTGGCGATGCAATAATCTTTGGGATTCGTCGATGCCGACAGAATGGGTTTGGACTTGGTCATGGTATTTCGGATAGGGTATCAGCAACTGTAAAAAAATCAAGAAATGGCATATGCTTTGAGGATTAACCGTCAATAACAATATTTGATAAATATGATTATTAAGTAGTAATATCTCCTTATATGGGATCAGAAAAGGGGCAGGAAAGCATAGTGGGGCCATCGGACAGCGCACCTGAGGGGCCGGAGTCAAAGAATGGGAAGAAACCGGTCGACCCGGAAGTGCTCGCTCAAAGACGACGCTGGTCGCAGATATATCGTGCTTCCTTCAAAGAGGATCAAGCATGGCAACGAAAATGGAATGCGCCCATGAAGACCCGAAAGAAAGAGTAAAACACAACGTTGCTTTTTAGGCATTGTTTGCAACGGCAGGGTTTCTTCGCGAACCGGATTTCCCTATACTGCCGCAACATGAATAAACGACTCGCGCTGTTCTTCATCGGCGGATTCGTGCCCGTCGTGGTACTCGCACTCTTCTTCCCGAATCGTGTGCTGCCCAAGCGCGTTGCAGAACCTGCATCGCCGACACCGATCGTTGCCGAAGGGCAAGGAGACATCGTGGCGTTCGTGAGCCAAGATTGTCCTCACTGCGCCGAATTCGAGGCGTTCGCAAAGACACAGGGATGGGAGGTGGAATTGCACGACATCGTTCAGGCAAAGAGCCAATCACTCTTCGCCCGTGTGCAGGAGCGCGCTCCCCTGCTTCGCCAGGGCGTGCCGACCATCGTGATCAATGGGCACGTGGTTCAGGGATACAAAGACGATGCGACAACCGGCAAGCGGCTCACTGTGCTCATGGAGGAGTACACCGCAAACCGAAGCGGAGGAATGGATTTCAACGCGTTCCTGCTAAGTGATGCCGATGTGCAGCTCGAAACCGCCGAGGGCACATGTGACGGAGGATGCCCTGTTGATCTGGGTGAGTACCTGATCGATGTGCCCTTCATGGGAGAAGTGGATTTGGCGCTGCTGTCATTGCCATCGCTTTCGATTCTGTTGGGGTTCCTCGATGGCTTCAACCCGTGTGCCATGTGGGTGCTGATTACACTCTTAACGTTGCTCATCGCCACGCGTGACCCAAAGAAGATATGGATGATCGGCGGAACATTCCTGATCGTGAGCGGTGCAATGTATTACCTCTTCATCGCCGCATGGCTGAACGCATTTCTCGTAATCGGTTTCAATGCGTGGATTCAGAAACTCATCGGTCTCGTGGCAATCGGAGGAGGAGCGTTCTACTTCTACGAAGCATTCGGCAAAGATCCCAATGCCTGTGCCGTGACGGATCTCAAGCAAAAGAAAAAGATCATGGACCGCATGAAATCCATCCTCGAGAAATCGGCCTGGCCCGCCATGCTGTTGGGCGTGTCGATTCTCGCGATCTCGGTGAACGCCATCGAGCTCGTTTGCACTGCGGGGTTGCCCGCCATCTTCACGCAGATTCTTGCCTTCAATGAAGTGAGTGCCCTTGCGCGTTACGGCTACATGGCACTCTACATTCTGCTCTACATGATCGATGACGTGGTGATCTTCGCGATTGCCGTCTACACCCTGCACGCCACAGGGCTCACCAAAAAGTATGCCCGCTTCACCCTCATCTTCGGCGGGTTTTTGATGTACGCACTGGGCGCCCTGCTGCTGTTTGCGCCGGAGGTGCTGACGTTTGCATAGTCATGCATGGGATGGCCACCTACGGTGTCCCTCCCACTCTTCGGCAGGCTCAGGGTGCCCTGAGCGGTAGTCGAATGGGCATGAGCCCACCCTTCCCTTAGTGGCGCGGCCCCAGCGGTGGATCCCGTCTTAAGCCACCCACCGCTTCGTCGCGATAATCTTTATGTTGTTCCAATGCTTTTCTGTCTCCAGACTCATCGAAAGTAGCGTAATCATGATGTGCGTAACTCAGTAGTTCTGGTACTCTGGCAACGAATCGGTGCCGTAGCCAAGTAGTAAGGCAGGGGTCTGCAAAACCCCCATACGCGGGTGCAATTCCCGCCGGCACCTCCACATCATATACATATTTTCAATCCTCAACTCTGCGTGTCCTCCACCGGAGCTTTAAAGGTAATGCTGCCGAGAATCGTGAAGATTTCGCTCTCGAGATCACTGCTGACCGTGAGGGGGGTGAGAGCCGTAACGGTGTAACCGTTTTGGCCGACCACGGTGCTCACCTGCAAGAACCGACGCTGCGGCTCTCCGGTCACCGGTTGCGCAAAGAAAACGTGTACAGGCAGCGATATGCCATCGATCGTCACCTTCTTCTGATCAATCAGTTTGTAACCCGGAAGCACGGCAACCGAACGGATGGTGGCCTCGCTATACGCCACGGGCTCGACGACTGTCGCAAGCGGCTCACGTGTGATGCTGACCGTGGGATACTGACCCGAGACGGATGTTTCGTTCTGAAAGGCAATAATCACATCTTCGGGAATACCGCGCTGCAAAAGTTCCGCGCGATCGAGCAGTTGCCATGCATCCGGCAGACAGGCTCCCACCTGCTCGAACCAGTAATTCTGGCACGCAGATCCTCCGCTACTGCCGGAACCACAGGCTGTCAGCAGAAGCGAGAGAAGAACAACAATTGAAGACAGTCGTCGCACGAGCGCCATGATACTGCAGAGCATCGGCAATACAAAGGTGCACACACGACGCGCAACATCACTCCATCGCGCGTACAGCGGAATAAAACCATTCTCACAGATGCCGACTGTGGCGCAACATGAGCCTCTGCCCGTCATGGAGCCGTGTATGTATGCTGGACAGAAAATGAAATAGTAGTGCTGTTATCAGCCCCTGCATTGAGGGAAAAGTGGAAAACTGCTACAATAATTGGATTTATGAAGAAGCTCTCTCTCCTCACGCTCTCGATCGTCCTGTGTAGCATTATTCCGCTGCCGGTCACGGCGGACACGTCGAATGCACAGACCGTAGCAGGACTGGGGACGGAAATCTCCTGTCAGGGATTCGCTGCAGGCGAAACGGTCGTCGCACGCGTGCTCCCTCCGCTGGGTGCTCCCCTATCGCTCAAAGCAATTGTCGACGCACAGGGCAAATTGACTCTGCGCGTGAGTGGCGCAGAAACACAGATGGCAGGATCGTACGCGGTGGAGACGGATGGTGCGGGTACGTGCAATTCGTTCGTCGTACTTCCCGAAACCATCGATCAGCGTGAGAGCAGCATCGAGACGAACCGAACTCTCATTGCCGCCGATGGCATCGACTCGGCACGTGTTGTCGTTATTCTGCGCGATCGGTACTTCAACCCGCTCGAAAACCGGCCGGTGCAGTTGCTCTCAAGCAGAGCAGAAGATCAGATTCGCGCCCTCTCGGCGCAGACCGATGCAGAAGGACAACAGGCATTCTCGTTCACCTCACTCAAGCGGGGAACGGTCAGCCTGCGTGCAATCGACCTGCTCTCGGGCAAGCCTCTCGAAAATCCCGTCATGATCGATGTGGGTGAAGAGTGGGGACGGGGCGGATACAGCGAACAATCATTCACGACATCAACATCGGATGGATGGTACAGCGACAACACATCGGCCACCGTACCGGTGGGAGAATTCCGCGGACGCACGCTCTTCGGGCAACTGACCAACAGCTTCGATGTGGTGGATCACTTCCGGGTGGAGATTGAAGGAGGTCAAACCAGCATTCCCATTCGACAAGACACCACCTTCCGCGTTGTCGCCGAAGATCGTTCCGGTCGAACCGTCGAAGATTATACCGGAACCATTCGATTCTCCTCGACGGATGCCAAAGCCATCCTGCCCTTCGGAACGCGCCAGTTCACACTTAAGGATCTCGGCGTCAAAACATTCACGCTGGGGCTGCGTTTCAATACGGGTGGAGAACAGACGCTTGCCGTTGAAGATACTTCGGGGAATGTTCGCGGCAGCGCAACCGTCACCGTCACCGGCGGCGACACCACGCCCGACACTTCGCGCATCACCATCACGGAACCCACAGAGGGAATGACCGTGAACTCCTCTATGGTGACGCTGCGTGGCGTTGCACCCCCTCTCGTGAATCTCCTCGTCACCGGCGGCACAGAAATCGCCCGCGGCGATTCTGACGAGTCAGGAGCATTCCAGGTAGCTGTCACGCTGAATACCACCGTCACCGGTGCCACCCTGCAGGTCGAAGAAGCAAGCGGAAAGTACAAATCCAGTCCGGTCCGCCTGCTCATTGATCTTCTGGGACCGCGCATCAGTGCTGTCGATTTCTTTCCGCGAGAACCCGCAGAGGGGCAGATGACACAAGTGACCGTCAAGACCGAGATAGGAAGTACCCCCGTCACCATGGCGCTTGAGGGTAATGCCATGAACCTCACCGAATCAGCCGGAATTCCCGGCACATTTTCGGGCAACTTCGCCGCACCTGCAAAAGCCGGTGTCTATCAGCCGCTCATCACCACGACAGATGTGCTCGGCAATAAGACGGAGATGCTCTCGACGCTCACCGTAAAACCCAAGACACCCCCGACAATCAGAAATCTCACGGCAGAGGCGAAGATGAACGCCGTCGCACTCAAGTGGGAACCCGTTGAAAAAGGTGAAGCCGACACATACCGGGTGTACGTCGGCGATAAGCAGGATAGCTTCGTCTACTCGCTGGATACGGATGCCTCGGTATCTGCAGCCACGGTCGCCGGTCTCAAACAAGCCACGACGTACTACTTCGCCGTCACCGCACTCAAGAACAATATCGAGAGTGCCGAGAAGAGCAATGTGGCGAGCGCCACCGTTCTGGGCCTGCGACTTACCGTCATTCCCGGCGACACCAGTCTGATGTTGCAGTGGTCCTCGATGAAGCGCACGACCCCGCTCTCCGCCTTCCTGCTCGAGTACGGAGTCGAGGCAGATAACCTGACCGAGAAGCGCATACTCAATGGTGATGCCGAGGCCTACACTCTGCGTGATCTGATCAATGGCGTGACGTACACACTGCGCCTGACGCCCATCACCGTCACCGGCGATGTGCTCCACGATCTTGCAGCGGAAGCAGAGGGCACACCGAACGGCGCAGGTTACCATCCCGTCGCGGGATCGGGCTCCGCATTCGCGCTTCCTCCTCTGCCCCCGCCACCGCCGTCCGTCGTCAAGCCCGGTATGCCACCGATCGTATGGGGGCTCCTTATTGCAGGAGCTGCGGCACTGGTTTTCTTACTTCTCCACTGGCAGCGACGCCGCACCTTGCACGTGACATCCGCCTTCATGCAGGAGATGCAGCGACGCTATCAGCTCTGAAAGATTACAAACCTTTCAGGGGTATCATTCTCCTGACATGCCTTCTGCTTCTCCATCTCGGCATCGAACAATGTCCATTGGAGGGGCAACATACGATCTCTTCGTACGCCTGAAGAGTGACGCTTTGTGCGAAGAGGCGAATAAGCCCATTTTCGCTCTGCCTCTGGGAGAGAAGATCCACGTGGACGAGGTGGTCGAGACCTGCGGTGGCGGCGCATCGAATACGAGCGTCGGGCTGGCGCGCCTTGGATGCGATGCCCTCTTCGAGGGTGTGATCGGTTCTGACCTGTGGGGACAGCGCCTGCTCGCGAACCTGCAGAAAGAAGGGGTCAATACGCAGCATGCGCTCGTCGTGGATAATGAAGTCTCGAGCTTTTCGCTCATTCTTTCGGCCCGGGGAGGAGAGCGCGTGATCCTCTACACGCCCGGGGCGAACGCTCACCTGCACAAATCCAACTTCGATCGCGACATTGCCGAAAAGATGGACTGGGTCTACCTCAACCACATTCAGGAAGCATCGCACGACATTCAGGAAGACATCATTGAGATTCTTGCACGCGAAACCCCCAATCTTACATGGAACCCGGGAGGCCGTCAGATCGCCGCCGGTATCGAAGCACCGATGAATAAGCTCCTGCTTCCCTTCACCGACTTGCTGCTCCTCAACTACGAAGAAGCGTTGGCTTTCACGCACACGACCACCATCGACGAGGCTTTTGCGCAACTGCTCAAGAGTGGCGCAAAGCGCATTTGCGTGACGGACGGCAGCAGAGGAGTAACCGCCACCGACGGTGAGCGACACTACCAATGTCCTTGTGACGATTCCGTGCCTGTGATTGATACCACCGGCGCCGGCGACGCCTTTGGGACGGGGGCAACATGGGCTCTTTTGCAGGGACTTCCCTTTCCAACAGTACTGAAAGCGGGTACACTGGACGCAGCAGGTGTCGTCAGCGCGATGGGCGCTCAGCAGGGGCTCCTCACAGAGAATTCAATGCAGGAACGACTGCGAACCACCCGTCTCACCGTTGCCGACCGGCCACTCTGAATTCGACTCCCCACACACTCCCATGTCCGATGATCAGCTGCTCCAAATTCAGGAACTCATCGAGAGCGCATCGTCGTCACTCAAGACGGCCAACGCGTTGCTGCGTTCAATCACCGGCATCACGGATGCCGACCACGAACGTCATGCAGCGCGCGCCAACACAATGACCGGAGGTGGAGCGGTGAGCGGAAAAGTGGTCGAGGGCATCTTCGACGGACAGAACATGGTCGACAGTGAGGGCAACACCTATCCCGTCCCTGCGAACTACGCCAGCAAGAGCAAGCTCGCAGAAGGAGATGGCATGAAGCTGACCATCACGGACGAGGGTAAGTTCATCTACAAACAAATCGCACCCGTGAAGCGTCGAACCGTTGTGGGCGTCCTCATTCAGGAAGACGGCCAGTACAAAGTGCTCGCGGAGGGAAAGGCCTTCCGTGTCCTCCTCGCTTCGGTGACGTTCTATCGCGCCGAAGTGGGTGACCAGGTGACGATTTTGCTGCCCGAAGACGGTGAGGCGCGCTGGGGCGCGGTCGAAGCCGTGATCCCCAAACATCTTTCTGAAGCCGCCGCACGATCGACCGTGGGCCGCGCACAGAGTGAAGACGGCGAACTGAAGCCGATGTGATGGTTGGCCATTGGTGATATGACGATTGGCAATATTTCGTCGCGGTCCTTTGCGAGATCTATCGCCAATCGCCAATTGAAAAATCGCCAATATTCGGGCTAGTGGACAATTTTGCAGGCTGAAATGAGCATCTTTCCTTTTCTGGAAGCCAAAGTATGCTCAGATTTTTCCCAATGCATCATGAAAAATATGTTCTCATTGCAGTTCACGATCAGTGAAGAAGAATGGATCTCGATATGGAAAGCAGTTATGGAAATGTACGGAGTGCGGTAAACAATTCCGTCAGAAATCGCCGTCGAAGAAGAAAGAAATCTGGAGAGAA
>MNWP01000017.1 GCA_001872575.1 Candidatus Peregrinibacteria bacterium CG1_02_54_53
CGGTGTAGCGGTCATACACCAGAGGACGGTTCCGCTTCAGCTCCCGACTGATCGTGGACTGCGAGCAGCCAATGAGCTGAGCGATCTTGGATTGCCTTATGCCAAGCTGGTACAAGACCTCCAGTTTATCGCGCTGGGAACGCGTAATATGGGCCATACGGTAGGTGGGAAAGGGTTAAGCGCCTTCCCTCCTACCGTACCTACAGAATTCTTATGCGTTTCAGGTTACAGTTCGCCCTTCTCTATATTTGACATATATTAATTTAATTGTTTATCGATCAATATTAAATACCCATAAATATTGACTCTCGGCCTTTTCTCTCTATTCTGGGGCCTGACCGAAGACCGAGGGCACAAGGCCGCAGGCCGAAATAAGCCCCTCCGAGGCATACAGCATCGGCCGCCCGGCCTCGGCTTGGTGATTCGTGCCGTCTGCCTCGCTGGTCTCCCGGTCTCACATCGTCTCCGTCCGGGAGATTTTTGTATCCGAATTCGCATCCCCACTCCCTACCCCTACCATGGCTGTCACCCGAGCACAGAAAGAGGCCCAGCTCACGGAACTGAAAGAGAAGATGAGCAAAGCCCAGTCGACCATGTTCGCCCAATACATCGGGCTCACCGTCAGTGAAGTCGGTGAACTGCGCCAGATGCTCAAAGAAGCCGATGCCGAAATGAAAGTCGCCAAGAAGACCCTCATGCGCATCGCAACGAAAGATTCTGATCTGCCCGAGATCAGCGAGAAAGGCCTTGAAGGACCGGTTGCCTGCATTTTCAGTTTTGCCGATCCGTTGTCGGGTGCTCAGGTAGCGTTCAAATTCGCCAAAGATCACAAGCAGGTACAGCTCATTGGCGGTATCTTTGACGGTAAGTTGCTCTCGAAAGAAGAGGCGATGGAAATGGCCAAGATGCCGGATCGCCAACAGCTGCTCGCGATCTTCGCGATGATGTTGCGCTCTCCATTGGTCTCGTTCGCCAGTGCGTGTTCGTCACCGCTCACCGGTATGGCCCGCGGCCTTTCGGAGCTTGCAAAGAAGAACGGTTCTTCCGCCACTCCTCCTTCCGATACTCCTCAGTCGTAATCTC
This sequence comes from Candidatus Peregrinibacteria bacterium CG1_02_54_53, assembly GCA_001872575.1. GTDB lineage: Bacteria > Patescibacteriota > Gracilibacteria > Peribacterales > Peribacteraceae > Peribacter. The sequence goes on from MNWP01000017.1 coordinate 1,084, forward strand.
TATTTTCCCCAATTCCCTACCCCCTATTCCTATGGCAGACGCCACTGACGCACCGACGCTCTCCGCAGGAGAGAAAGCGGTGATTGACGCCGTTGAGAAGCTGAATGTCGTTGAGCTGAACAACGTCGTGAAGTACATGGAAACCGTGTACGGTATTTCAGCCGCCGCCCCCGTGGCAATCGCCGCCCCAGCCGGCGGTGGAGCCGGTGGCGAGGCCGCCGAAGAGAAATCTTCATTTGATGTCGAAGTCACCGATGCCGGCGCACAGAAAATCGCCGTGATCAAGGTGGTTCGCGAAATCACGGGCTTAGGATTAGGCGAGGCCAAGGCCGCCGTCGATAGCGCCCCCAAGGTGATCAAGGAGGGTGTTGCCAAGGCCGATGCCGAAGAGATGAAGAAGAAAATCGAGGCAGCCGGAGGAAAAGTGACGCTGAAATAATCTTTAAGAACAATTGTGCTTTTCCACCCGCAGTCGGGGTCCCTGAGACCGCGGCTGCGGTTTTGTGAGTAGAATGAAGAGGATGGACGAACGCTATGCCGAGATCGATCTGCTGCGCAGCCTCGCGATCGTCTGCATGATCGCCTACCACGCCGCGTTCGACCTCTCGTTCTTCTACGCGTTCCCGCTGAACCCCCTCTCAGGAGGCTGGCTGCTTCTCCAGCGGTTCACGGCGAACCTCTTCCTCCTCGTCGTCGGGGTGAGCTTCGCGATCTCCTACGGGCGCATGGAACGGCGAAGGGCGAGAAGGACGGAGATCCTCAGGAAATACGCGAAGCGCGCCGCTCTGCTCTTCGCCTGTGGCGGCCTCGTTTCCGCTGTGACGATGGTGACAGCCGGCGATCAGTGGGTCCGTTTCGGCGCCTTGCACCTCATCAGTACGGCAACGCTCCTGCTCCCATTCTCCATGCCCCTGCGTGAAGGGAACGTCCTCCTTGCACTCGGCATCCTGTGCCTCTCTCCCGTCTTCCGGGACCTCGCCTTAGACTCTCCCCTCCTCCTTCCACTCGGTCTGCCGCCGCGCGCATTTGCCTCAGTAGACTACTTCCCGATCATCCCGTGGATCGCTCCCGTCCTGCTGGGAGCCGCTTTGGGAAACGCTCTCTACAACCGGCACTTGCTGCGCCGTCACCTCCCGGACAATCGCCTCACCACTCTCCTCGTCCTCCCCGGTCGGCATGCGCTCATGATCTACCTCCTCCACCAGCCGCTCCTGCTCTTGATCCTCTGGATCCTCCTGAAAAATCCGAACATCTCGTAAAAAATCTGAAAGAAAAATTCTGCGCCGAGGGCAAGCTTCGCTTGCCTGGCCATTCGGCCCTGAAGGGCCTCCCATTCGGGTCCGAGACCCTCAGGATCGAGGACAGGCCCTGAACGGGAGGCGCACCACTGAGGGAAAAGAGAACCCGTGACCCCATTCGACAGGATCAGGGTCATCCACGCACCACATACCAGCGTTTCTTTAAGGTGTCATCCCGAGCGTAGCCCGCCCGGCCCGCCAGTACCGACTTGTCGGGTTGGCCGTTGGCCGGTACGGACGGGTCGAGAGATGAGAGGAAAACCGCCCTGTCGGCCGTAGCCCCGAAGGGCGAAGGCTGGAGGTTTTCCTTTCACGCCTCTTTTCGCTACACTCCCCCTCGATGTCCTTCTCCGTCCGTCGTGTCTCCGAGATGCGTAAGAAGCGTCGTTTCCCGTGGCAAAAATTGCCACTCATTCTCGCTGTCGTCCGTCCTCTCGCAGGATGGTACCGATCGTGGAAGATGCGCCATGAGAAAAAAGTGCGCCACGAGCAACGCACACTGCTTCTCAAGCGCGCACTGCTCGTATTGCTCGCCATTCTCTTCGCCTTCCTGCTGTTTGCCGGAACGGTAAAAGCACTCGTGGGTCTGCACATCATTTCAATGCGATCGCTGGTTTCACTGACCGGAACGGATCTGCCAAAAGACGAGAAGGGATTCACCAACATCCTTCTGCTGGGCGAAGGCGATGCCGATCACGACGGTACGGACCTGACCGATACCATCATCGTGGCCAGCATCGATCCGACAGAGACGAAGAGTGCCGTACTGCTCTCTCTTCCGCGCGATTTGTATTTTCTCAAAACGGAGAAAATGGGAAAAGGCCGCCTCAACAGCCTTTACCGCGATTACAAAATCCTCCTCCGTCGCCAGGGAACGGAGGAGCGCGAAGCCTCGCTCGAAGCAATCAGGGAACTCGGCAAGGTCGTTGGCGAGAACCTGGATCTTCCCATTCACCACGTCGTGAAAGTGAACTTCACCGGTTTTGAACAGGCCGTGGATGCCATCGGCGGCATCGATATCACCGTTCCCGAAGCGATCAATGATACGGAGTATCCTGACGAGAATTACGGATACGAGACATTCTCAATCGCCGCCGGACCGGCACACCTCGACGGCAAGACCGCGCTCAAGTACGCGCGCAGCCGTCACACATCAAGCGACTTCGCCCGCTCCTCGCGCCAACAGCAGATCATCGTCGCCATCGGAGAGAAGGTGAAATCAAAGGGTCTGTACAAGAACCCCTCAATAGTTACGGACCTCATGAAGATTTTCGCCGACAATGTCGAAATGACAATGAGCGTGCGCGAACTCGTCGGACTGGCGAATCTCGCCGAGCGCATCGCTCCCGACCGGATCATCGCCATGCAACTCAACGACCGCAATGCCCTCTACGACAGCATCATCGAACCGGGAGGATTTCTCTACACGCCGCCGCGCGATGAGTTTGAGGGTGCTTCGGTACTGCTTCCCGTTTCCATCCCCGAATTCCCCGTCACGTGGAAACAGGTCAAGACTTTAAGCGCCATTCTCTTTCGTGAGCGTTCGGTTATTCTCGCACGCCCGGCCATCGGCATTCTCAATGCCGGTGCCAGGAGCGGACTGGCACGCAGACTTGGAAACGAACTCACGCGCTATGGATTCAATGTACAACGCATCGAGAATGCCGACATCCCCAAAGATCTTCAGAAGCAGAATGACTGGACCATGATCATCGCCCGCGCAGACGGCAACATGGAGGTTGTCGAGTATTTGAGTAATCTGCTCAAGATCACTACGAACAGTGAAGATGTGCCCATTTCCCAGGAGCAGCGGGAAACAGTGACCATCGTGCTCGGCAAAGATTACGGCTATCAGCCGCTGCAGAATCTTCTTGTCACTGACGAATGACCTCCGAACCCCTCTCCCCCCCTCCGAAACCACCCCCTTCAACGGAGGAGGCGGCCGGAAATCGGAGCATGAATCCGCGCGACATCATCGCACAAGCCTGGGCAATCACCCTCAAAGAGCGCCAGCTGCGCACATGGGGGTTTGCATCGGCTCTGCTGGAGACACTGCTGAGCACCAAGCTGCTGATTTACCAAACATGGTTTCTTATCAGTTATTGGCAGGGCGATCCCATCGGATTCTTCGCCGATGTGGAGTGGCTCAGCCAGCATCTCTCCTTCGGCTGGGTGGCGGCTATTGTCACCTTCTTTCTGATTCTCATCTTCATCGAGTGGATCTTTCCGCACTTCGCCAAGGGCGCCATCGTCGGGCTCGCCGCCAAATCCTACAAGAAAGAGGAGGTGAAAGGCGGCCTGGTATTGGCGGTGTACAACTTCTTTCCGCTGTTCGCGATCCATGAATTCTTCTTTATCGGCAGCGTGTCGATGGTGATCACTTTGAGCTCCATCATGCTGCGCTATGCCCCCGAAATCGCCCCCTTCGGCATCGGCCTGATGTGCATGCTCTTCGTCTTCGCCAATATTCTGCGTTTCTTCTTCATCATGTCGGAGGAAGGCGTTGTCATTCGCAGGTTGGGCATCGGCCAGGCAATGAAGGCCAGCTTCAAGCTCGTCATCAGTTACCTCGGCCATGTGGTGTTTCTGCTCATTTTGGGATTCCTGATCAGCCTGAGAATTCTGCTGAATGCCGTGATGATCTTCCTTGTGCCCGGCATCATCATCGGAGTGGTCTTCCTCTTCGGGAGTTTCTTGCCCTTCGGCATCGCGGTAGCCATCGGCGCCGTCATCGGCCTCGTTATCATCGGCCTCGCCAGTTACCTCTTCGCGTATCTGGAGGTCTTTCGCCAGAACGTGTGGACGATCACGTATCTGGAATTGAGTAAATTGAAAGAGCTCGACGTCATCGAAGAAGATAAAAAATAAGTTCAACCACTAGAGAAGAACTCTCGGTGACTGAAGCCAAAAATAGCCATCTCTTGACCGAAGACAATCGTACACCTATGATGGTGGACGCTTGTCCTCCATAGCCCTGCTACTACGGGGCGACGGAGAATTCGTTCTCTACCCGCCGAAGCCCCGAGCACAGCCGAGGGGCGAAGGCGGATCCATTCCACTCTTATCTATGACGCTCACCCCCCATCAGCGCACCGTGCTCAATTACATCCGTGAATTTCAGACGAAGCGCGGATACTCCCCTTCACTTGCCGATCTCGCCCTCGCATTTGGCGTGCGCAGCAAGAACGCCATCGCCAAAGTGGTGAATGCACTTCTCAGGGAAAAGCAGTTGGAGAAGGACCCCAAGGGTCGGATCAAGATCCTCGAAATGCCCGACGGACAGGAGCGTCCGCAGCCGATGGTTTTGCCATTGTTCGGCCCCATCGCGGCAGGTTTCGCCACGGCTGCAGAGGAACAGGCAGAAGAACTTGTGGGAATCGAAGATTTTCTCGTGCGTGATCGAGCTCGCACGTTCCTGCTGCGTATCAAAGGCGACAGCATGATCAACGCCGGCATTCAGGAAGGCGACATCGTCATCGTGGAACGAGGCAAAGAACCCAAGGTGAATGACATCGTCGTGGGGGTTCTCGATGGCGAATTCACTCTTAAGCGTCTCAAAAAAGATAAGGGAAAGTTCTATCTGCAGGCAGAGAACCCCGCTTACCCCGATATGTACGCCATGGAGGAGCTGCAGGCAGCCGGGGTTGTGCGTGGGGTAATGCGGAAATACTAGACGCACCCCTTCGTGGGTGCGGCGACTCCATCATTGTTCTATGTTCGCGCACGTCGATGCCGATGCATTCTTTGCGTCTGTTCTCGAACGCAAAGATCCGCATCTGAAAGGCAAGCCTCTGCTCGCTCTCGGAGCCGGGGGCGGTATCGTAATCGCCGCAAGTTATCCGGCCAAAGCGAAGGGAGTGAAAACGGGAATGCGGCTGCGCGAGGCGAAAATGCTCTGCCCCGAAGCCATTGCCCTGCTCTCGGATTTCACCGAAGCCTGCGTTGCTTCTGATCAAATTGAAACATTTCTCCGCTCCCTCACGCATGCAGTGGAACAAATGTCGGTCGATGAGTGGTTTTTGGATCTCAGGGAACTCGTACGAGGAATTCCGACAGACTCTGTGCAGTGGGCACGGGATCTGCAGCAAACAATCGCGGAATCCGTAGGTATCGGCATGTCGGTCGGAATCGCGCCGACCAAGCTGCTCGCGAAGATGGCGAGTGAGTATCGCAAACCTGCAGGAATCACCTGCATACGGGATACGAGATACATGATACGAGATACGCCAGGTATCATCGCTATTGAAACATTTCTCCGCGACCGTCCCGTGGCGGCCATTCCCGGAATTGGCCGCGCAAGACAGGTACGCGCCGCATCTCTGGATTGGCTAACGGCGTGGGATTTTGCCTCTGCAGAGCCAAAGACAATCGTCCACCTCTTCGGCAGGCCCGGAAGAGACCTGCAGGAGGAATTGAGAGGTAATCCCGTGAGCTCCGTCGTCTCCGCAAACGCTCCGCCAAAGTCCATCTCGCGCGGAAGAAGCTTTCGGCAGAGTCGTGATCACGCCGAAATCTTCAGCATCGTTGTACGACATCTAAGTATCTGCATCTTGCGCATGCGCGAACAGGGCCTGGCGTGCCGACACATCACTCTCTGGTTGCGTGACGGAAAATTCCGGTTCGAGGATGAACACCTGCGCCTGCCGCGGCCAATGGATACGGAAGATGTTTTGCTTCCGTATGTACGTCATGGATTCACAGCAATCTGGCGGCGCGTGCAGGGGTGCACACAGGCAGGCCTGGCACTCGGTGATCTGCGTCCTTCCGGCCCTGCGCAATACTCGCTCTTTCAGGAGCCTGCTCACCTGCTGCGGTCCGAATGCGTTCAGTCGTCACTCGATACCATACGCAAACGCTTTGGCCGAGAGAGCATCACGCGCGCAACCAGCCTGCAACACACATCTGCAAAACGACCACAGCGGCCAAACACGTACGGCCACATCGGCACCACAGGATGATCAGGCATCGATAACGGAGATGTCGGCAAGCTCCAGCAAATTTGCCCACCGCCGACAAGAATCGCATGCGTAGGTATGTCCCGAGAGGTATAGCGTTACCCCTTTAAGCACTTCCCGTTCCTCCTGCGTAGAGTTCCTCGGTGGGTTCGACCGTGGCAATGCAGCGCTCAAAATCATCCAAAGAACGATCGAGACGTACACGCAGCATGGCACTCACTTCGGCATGTACGGGCCGCGAGAGCTCATATCCTTCCCCCGAAGGAAGATCCAGACGCGCACATTTTTCCGATGGAATCATTGCGCAACGGGAACACCCGCCGCACGCGCAGGAATTCCATCCGACGGAAACAATGCTCCCATCTTTTACCAATACGACACCCACTTTCTGCTTGGCGCAATTACTCCATCGACTCCCTGCCTGTGCTTCGTCAAAAAACTGCTGCATGTCCCATCATGAAAGCGCCTTCAGTCGCTCCTCGATCTTCGCAATTTTCGCCTCGGCATCGGCAAGTTTCTGCTTCTCATTCTCGATCACCTCGGGCTTGGCACGGGCCATGAACTGCTCGTTCTCAAGCTTGGCACGTACGCCTGAGAGGAACTTCGTAAGCTGCGTGCGTTCGGCCTCCAGATTCACTTTCACCTGCGCCAAATCCACAATGCCCTCCAATGAAAGATGAACATCGATGCCCTTTCGAAAGGCGCTCACCATACCGTGATGGTGGGCGGGAGCCTTGGGAACCACGGCAAGCTCACTCACGTTCGCAAGACGTAACACATGTGCCTGATGCTGAGAAAGGAAGGGCCCGGAACGCGTTGCGTGCACGGTCGCTGGAATCTTCATCTCGGGCACAACATCGTACTCCGCACGAAGACTGCGGATAGACGAAATCACATCGATGAGCAGTTGCAATTGCTCCTCCGCTTCACGATCAATCAGCTTCTTGTTTGCAACCGGCCACGGCTCGCGAATGAGCGGGCTGCATCCTTTCGGCCCAATTTGACCCCACAATTCCTCCGTCACGAAGGGGCAGTAGGGATGCAGAAGGTGGACGATCGTCCTTAATGCATGCACGAGAACCACGGGATTCGACTCACCCTTCGAGAATTCGAGGTACCAGTCGCAGAAGTAGTCCCAAACGAAGCTGTACAGACGCTCCCCCACCTCACTCAAGCGGTACTTCTGCAGTCCTTCCGTTACATCCGCGATCAAAGCCTGCAATGAAGACAGAAGTGCGCGGTCCACCACAGAAAGATCCCCTAACCCTAACCCTTTCCCTGCCCCTTTCGGATCCACTCCCGCTTTCTCGCACTGCATCAGCACGAACCGTGACGCGTTCCAGAGCTTGTTGATGAAGTTGCGATACCCACCGATCTTCTCTTCGTAGAGCCGAAAGTCATTACCGGGGCTCTGCCCGACGATCATCGAGAGGCGCAGGGCATCGGCACCGTACTTGGGGATGATGGCGAGCGGATCGATGCAGGTCGAAGGGTCAGACTTGCTCATCTTCTTGCCGTCTCTGGTGCGCACGAGCCCGTGCAGGTACACATGCTTGAACGGAATCTGACCCGTAGCGTAGGTCGTCATGAGGATCATGCGTGCCACCCAGAAGAACAGGATGTCGTACCCCGTCTCCATCACGGCCGTAGGGTGAAACTTCTGAAAGTCGGGGCTCTTCTTCAGTAAATCCTGCAGCGACAGGGAAGTATCTTCTGCGAGCGTGGGATCAATGAGCGTGGACCACGTCCAAAGCCCCGAGCTGAACCATGTATCGAGGGTATCGGGATCTTGTTCCACAGGACCGCCGCACTGCGGGCACTTTTTCAGCGACTGCAATGATACGAAGATACCCCGATGTCCTAATCCCGAATCCCGAATCCCTTCTCCGACCCTGCTCTTCCCTTCACCACACTCCAAACAATAATAAACAGGGATACGGTGTCCCCACCAGATCTGGCGGCTGATGCACCAGTCGCGCAGGTTGTCGACCCAATGGAAGTACACTTTTTCAAACCGCTCCGGGATGATTTGAATGTCTTTGGAGCGAATGACATCCTGCATCACCTCTTTGAGGCTCAGTTTCTTTTTCTTCCACACAACGACCGGCTTATTCACATCAATGAACCACTGCTCCTTGATTTGTGGCTCTACGATGCCCTTTCCGCGATAGCTCACCGCGATACGATGTATGTAGTTCTCGTCCACTTTCACGAGAAGCCCCTTCTCTTTGAGCTTCTCGACCACCTTGGGCCGCGCCTCTTCGATGGGCATGCCGGCAAATTCCCCGGCAACATCGAGCAAACGACCATCGAATCCGATGATCTGCTCGCGTGACAGATGGCGTCGCTCGGCGAGATCGAAATCCGTCATGTCATGCCACGGTGTGATCGTCATGCAGCCGGTGCCGAATGTGGGATCGATCGCCTTGTCATCTTTGATCACCGTCGCCATGATTTTTCCGTTGATCCATTCGCATTCAAAAGTGTCACCGTCCTTGTATTGTTTATAACGTTCGTCATCGGGATGCATCACCACGACCTTGTCGCCGAACTTCGTCTCAGGCCGTGCCGTACTGATCTGAAATGGTCCGTACTGGAAGGTGTAGAAGGGTGCCTTTTCCTCTATGTGTTCAATCTCATCATCCGAGACCGTTGTCTGCATCTTGGGATCCCAATTCACGATGCGCTGGCCGCGATAAATGAGCTCATCGGCGTACATCCTCTTAAAGACCTCGTTCACACACCGGTTCAGTGACGCATCCAGCGTGTACCGCTCGCGGCTCCAGTCGCAGCTGGCACCCATTTTGCGCACTTGTGAACGAATGGTGGAACGGCTCTGCTCGACGAATTCCGCAATCTTGGCGACGAGCTTCTCGCGCCCGTAGTGCGCGCGGGGATCTTTGATCTTCTCTTCTTTCTGGATCTTCTTGATCACGACACTCTCGGTGGCAATCGCGGCATGGTCCGTGCCGGGGAGCCACAGCGCCTCTTTGCCCTGCATGCGCGCGAAGCGAATGAAGATATCCTCCAGCGCCAGCATCACGGCATGCCCCAAATGCAGCTGCCCTGTGGCATTAGGAGGAGGCATGCTGATCACGAAGGGTTCCTTTTTGCTCTTGGCATCGGCTTTGAAGGCACCACTCTCTTCCCAGAGAGCGTAAATCTTGTCCTCGCAGGCCTTAGGGTCGTACGCTTTGGGAAGCATTGGCCAGAAGCGTACCACAGAAAAAAGTACCGGACCCAACTTGACCAAGCAAAATAGAAGTTTACAGTGCGCGCAACCAAGCGTTTCTGGATTTGGAACTCTCGCACAGGAGGCAATAGATGCCACCGTTCTGAGTTCAGGTGCTCCGGGGTTCACCCTGAAGCACCTTCCGACCCTTCCGGTCGTTACTGTTCCGATTCCTTGGTCCTACGGAGGTGCACTTGCTTTCAGCTCGTGCACCTCCAATTTTTGAGTGTGCCAATTCGCTATTGAATCCATGAAATTAAAAAAACGTGCCGAAGCGCCGGCATCCCCAATATTGATGAAAGGGCTTTCATATCTGGATAAATAAGTCGTCGCGAACCCCGCACTTGTTGCGGGGTGGAGCGACACCTTTGAGGGAAAAGAGAGCTCATGAGAGAAAAACCTTACGGTTTTTCTCTCATGCCTTAAAAAAATGACCGTCCTGGTAGAGGAGCGGCCATTCGAAGGTGGAAAGAACGATGTTTTCGATCTGCCGCACAGTGCGGAAAGAGCCGAAAGCGGTGAATGTATACAGAAGCAGAGAAATGAATGCAAGAAAAATGAGACAAAAGGGAAATCGGCAAGAGTGGAACCGTGGTAGAATGTGTCTCTCATGTTCCTCTTTCGATTCGATTGTTCGGCTGAGCGACGTCTGGTCTTCCTCTTCAAAGAAGTGGGATCAAACATGGAAAGCTGGGGCAAGAGCACCGCGGACAAGTACATCACGCAACCGGTGGAGCAGGGCAATGCAGTCAAGACGGTTCTCGGAACAGCTGCAGCAGGCATGAGTGCCATTCTCGAGGTCCCCGATGCCATCGTCGCCGGCGCGCTGGATAACAAAGTAAATTTCAATCGTCCGGGGCTGCGCACCACCCGCGACATTGGGATGTTCACGAAGAACGCCCTCACGCTGCACTGGCTGCGCGCAGCAACTGATGCCCTGCGCATCCCCACGACGGACCTGCCGATGGACCTGATCGATACTGTCGGAGGGTTCCGCAACCGCGCCGCACAGACACTTTCCACTGCAGCCTGATGGAATCCTTGAGCGAAGCCCCGATCGCCGCAGAGGCCGGTTTCAACGCTCACGCACTCGTCACATTGGGCGTTGCAACCGTGGCCGTATGGGTCGGATGGAAAATCTTCAAAAACCTCAGCGGCAATCAGTGATACGATACTTCCGACATGCCCACTTACGATTTCCGCTGCCTGAAGTGCTCTCACGTGTTTGAGGCAGTTCTCTCATTCGGCGGTAAACAACGTCCTGCCTGCCCCGCGTGTAAGAATGCAAAGACCGAGAAGCTCATCGCCCCTCCTGCAATTCACTTCAAGGGAACGGGTTTCTTCAAGACCGATAGCCGAAAACCAAGCCCGAAGAAATCCGCAGAATCACCGGTAGAGAAATCGACAGATACGCCCGCAAAAAAATCGACAGAGCCGGTGGCAGACAAGAGCAAAGATCCCCCGTCCACAACGGATAAAAAGAATCCGTAGAAAAGCGCATATCGCAAAAACACGGGTTTTCTGCTACAATAGAAGGAAATGCGACCTCACAAGGGCACAAACGGCCGTTTCACCACCCTGCACACGCATGTGATGGAGAGAATCACGGCCTTGCCCTACACAACGCTCTTCTTGGTGTGGTTCATGCTCGCAGGCTTGTTTGGCATGGCCTACGCCGTTCTCGCGACGTACCTGCCTGCACACGCACCACAGCAGCTGTTGGGGCTGCCTACACTCACGCGCATCGGCGACAGTCTCTACTACAGCATCATCACTGCCACCTCCACGGGCTACGGCGATATCGTCCCTATGGGCTTCTCGAAAGTGCTGGCAAGTACACAGGCGATTTCGAGCCTCTTTATCTTCGCAACGCTCGTCACCAAACTGGTGAGCCAACAGCAAGAACTCGCTGTACGTCAGATGCATCGCCTCACGTACGAAGACGTCTTTCACAATACCCGTGAAGGTCTCTTCGTCATCCGCAAAGACTTCGATCATCTGATTGCCAAAGTGGAGCAACGTGACATGCCCACGACGGAAGATTGGGAAGATATGGCCACGGCCTTCAAGCAGGGGCAAAGTCTGCTGATGGAAATTCCCGATTTCTACGATACCGAGAATCAGCTCTACATGATCGATGAACGTCGTGAGCAACTGTTGCAGGAAGCCGTGCATCGCACCCTGCACCGCATCAATCAGCTCATCGATGAATGCGCTATCGCCGGTATCGATTGGATGGCACAGCGGGAAGTTGCACAAGAACTCACCGAGTTCCTCCACGTAGTGGAAAAAGTGACAACGCTCTGGCGCGAACGCTCCCCCTACGCCAAGCATGAATCATTCGAGACAATTCTGCGCCTGAAAGAGCGGGCCGGAAATCGTATGAAGGGCACCATACAAAAAGGGTAGGTTGCCCTACCCCTAAATCCTAATCCTAACTCTAATCACCGCCTCGGCGGCCCTCTTCTTCCACCACCGAATCCGCCGCGGGAGGGACCTCCGGGACCGCTACGGCGTGGAACCGCACTGTATCCTTCGGGCGGATCTGTCATCTGCTTGAGTGACATGCGTGTCTTGCCATCGATCGGATCGTACTCGACACATTTCGCCTTCACTTCATCACCCATTTTAAGCACGTCTTCCACCTTTTCGGTGCGCGCCCACTGGAGCTCAGAGATGTGGATCATGGCGTCCTTGCCGCGCAGGAACTCGACTATCGCACCGACGCCGTCGATGATGCGCACGACTTTGCAGTCGTAGACTTTGCCGATCTCCGGCTTGGCCACGATGCCCTGAATCCACTCTTTGGCCTTCAGCATCGAATCGCCATTGAGCGCGGTGACGAACACAAGGCCGCTGTCTTCAATATCGATTTCCACTCCCAGTTCGCCGGTGATCTTCTGAATCGTCTCGCCGCCTTTTCCGATGACCAAACGAATATCATCAGGATTGATTTGGATAACCTCAATACGGGGAGCATGGGGCGAAAGCTCTTTACGCGGCTCGGGGATTGCCGCCGTCATGACCTTCATAATCTCCATTCGACCTTCGTGCGAACGCGTAATCGCTTCTTCAAAGACGGAGTCCGGCAGACCCTTGATCTTGATATCCATCTGAATGGCCGTAATGCCCTTTTCGGTACCGCCGACTTTGAAATCCATATCGCCACCGAAGTCTTCTTCATCCTGCAAATCGGAGAGAATGACATACTTGCCCTTCTCTTCGTCTGAAATAAGGCCAAGAGCAATACCCGATACCGGAGCCGCAATCGGCACACCGGCCGCCATGAGCGCGAGCGTTGAACCGCAGGTAGCCGCCATGGAAGACGATCCGTTACTCTCGAGAATTTCGGTGACCGTGCGGATCGTGTAGGGGAAATCGTCTTCTGTCGGCAACACCGGCTCGAGTGCGCGCTGCGCAAGATTGCCATGACCGATCTCGCGATTCCCCACCATCAGACGGTTGCTCGTCTCGCCCACCGAGAACGGCGGGAAGTTGTAGTGATGCATGTAACGCATCTTGTACTCACCCTCCATACCCTCGACAATCTGCTTATCGCCGGGAGCGCCCAGCGTGCAGGTGGTGAGGCCCTGTGTCTCGCCGCGCTGAAAGAGTGCTGATCCATGCACAAAATTCGGCAACGCATCAATGGTGGCCGTGATGGGACGGATCTCGGTAACCTTGCGGCTGCTCATGCGAATGCCCTCTTCGAGGATCAAGCGACGCACTTCACTCTTGATAATCTTGTCCATGAGTTCGGGCGCATTAGCGTAGAGAGCCAAAAGTTCCTCCTTTTCGCCGGCCGGACCATACTTCTCTTGCAGTTTCTCGGCAGCTCCGTTAATGAAGTTGTTGAAAATCGCACGACGGTCGAGCTTCTTTAAGGGATCTTTGATCGCCTTGGTGACATCTTTCAGCGCCCACTCTTTAAGGAGAGCGGAAGCTTCTGCATTTTCGTACGGCGGAGCCAGATCGAATTTCTTTTTGCCCTCCTTCTTCTGAAGATCCCCGAAGAACACCGCGATCTTCTGCGCCCATTTCTTTCCGAACTGAATCGCACGCAGAATTTCCGCTTCGGGAACCTGGTTCGCACCTGCCTCGATCATGACGATTCGCTCGGCCGATGCCGTAACGAACATATCGAGCTCACTCTTGATGCGTGCCTCGTGCGAGGGATTCAATACCAATTCTCCGCCAATCAGGCCGACACGCACCGTACCGAGCGGGCCCGCTGCGGGACAATCGGAGAGTGCCACAGCCAAGTTTGCCGCATTCGCCGCGGCGATGTCGTGTTCATGTTCCATGTCATACGACAGCACCGTGCAGAACACCTGAATATCGTTGCGAATGTGCTTGGGAAACATGGGACGCAGCCCGCGATCCACCACGCGTGCAAGCAGGACGAACTGATCGGCAGGACGACCTTCGCGCTTGCGGAAGCGGCTGCCACCGATACGGCCCCCGGCGTAGTACTTCTCCTGAAACACCACCTGCAGCGGAAGAAAATCAACGCCGTCACGAGCCTTGGCACTTACCGTCACGTTACCCATGCACACGGTACCGCCCGTCTGACAGAGCACGGTGGCATTGGCCTGGGTACCGATCAGCCCGGTCGAGAACTTCATTTCCTGATCACCGAGCATGAGGGTGAATTCCTTCTGCGCGGCGGCAGAGGATGAACGAGTGAGTATGGACATACTTTGAAAGGGAAAGAGAGAAAGAAACTCTCCTTCCGACAAGATCAGATCCACTGTATGTAGGATTCACGCGGCCCCGCACCCTTTACAGATTTTACTGAGAAGCAGCAAAACCGCAAAAGTCCAAAGGGGAGCAACGCATCTTCTCTTGGAAGAAAAGATGCGGGGCAGTGTAAACCCAACACAGAGGAGGAAGACGACCTGCGGAAGGAAAGAGCAGGGCCATTGTACCCCTCTTTTAGACCTCACAATAGAAAAACCCCCTGGAAACAAGCTTCAAGGGATAAGGGATGTTTCACCTCTTTCCACGACGAAATAAATCTTCCAGAATTTCCTCTGCCGACCGACTATCTCTAAGCTCATTTTGAAAACGTACACTTGGACAAATGTTGCCACCAACACCAGGACGTGGGGCAAGGTCTCTCACATTCACCAATGGTTCAAGAGTTTGAATCATCTCCGGAGACTCCCGACTTGTGATGACCAGCTCCGTCTCTGGCAGAAATATTCGCAGGAGTGCGTGGTAGTACACATAGGACCGGTCATCGAGAAAATTCGGCGTGGAAAAATTTGAATCTTCGACGCGTTGATGACGCGGTATGGAAAGACTCTTAGGATATCTGCCAAACATCTGCTTGATACGATCCGCATGCTGCACGAGAGCAGTGATCTCAAAATCATGCCCTGCAGTATTGAGGCCCATCAGCGCTCCGATGCCGATATCGGAAAAACCTGCCTGTAGTGCACGCTCCTGCGCAGTCAGCCTGCCATGGAATGCGCTCTTCGGACCGGTAACGTGATACTGCTCGTAGAGCGTAGGATCATACGTTTCCTGGAAGATTCGGTACTGCAGGCGCACTGTCGGATCTGCTGCCGCCACGATCTTTTCAAAATTCTCAGGGGTCTGCGGCGCGATGTTCAGCGTGACGCATTGCAGGGGAGATCTGTGCTTCTCGTTCACCGTACGCAGCACGTGAAGGGCATCGCAGCACTGTTGCGCTGCATGCGGGTTATCCCCTGCAAGAATGCAGAATTCCTCCGGCCGATGCCGCACCACCGCAGAAAAATCTTCCGCCATCTGCTCCGGAGTCAGCGCGGATCGCTGATGAACAGAAGACGCCCGATGACCGCAGTACAGACAATCATTCACACACTCGTCTGAGATGTAACTGATACCATAGAGTTTCAGCTTGTCTCCGAACACGAGACAATTGATACGAGAAGCGCTCTCGACGACTGTGTCAAAATAGTCTTCCCTCTGAGAAAGGAGCCTCTGAAGAATCTGCGTTCTTTCGCTGCTCGGAATGGCATTCTTCCTCAGTATATCCATAGAGGGAGTTTTGTTGATCCTCACTGTTTCCGTCGTCTTTTCCTCCTTTTTACCGAGGTCAGATTGCATCTCGATCCCCCGTACGAAGTCTCCGCCCTCATAGGGGCTGCACTCCCCTTCGCGTTGGAAGAACGCATCCGCCACTCCGAGAATGCCCATGAACGATGCATCCGTTCTCCGCAGCGGGATGAACCGATCACGCTCAAAGCGGCGCACGTCTCCGCCTTCACCGCAGGAATAGCGCTGCTGCCCGTTCAAATCAACGGTCAACACATCCAAAAGATCTTTTCTGAAGAGTTGCATCAGCAATGGGAAAAGCTCACCGAGGACCGGACCGAAATGTGGCACTTTGGCATGAAAGTCGAGGAGATCCTTTCCGATGTACGTATTCCTCCCCTGCTTGTCTTTCGGTGTTTTCTCGAACACGGAAATGTCGGCCATGTACTGCATCGCCTCACCCTTGACCAATACGGCAGCCAGATCCTGCCGTATATGACATGCCACGTAATGAAGTAGGTCAGCACCATGCAACAGAACATTGTTTGCTTTCCGGATACGTCCCGATGGATCGAATTCCATTGGTGGTTCCTCCGGCAGTGTGAATACGCCGTAGCCTTGCGGATCCTCATAGATTGTTCCTCCAAGGCGAGGGAGGATGTTCCGAACGACAGAAACGGAATCTTTGCTCTGGTAATCCGATGCGAAAGAGGCGATGTGGTATGCGCCTCCATCTCCCGTGAGTTCAGCAAGTTTGGCATGTTTGAGCCGATCGGAAGCAGGGGTGAAAAGACGCGCAGATTCGCGCTTCGGTGGAATTTTCTCCTGGCCTGTCGCGACCAGCCGCATCATCTGAACCAAAGCATCGAGTCTCTTCCGTACATCATATTTGTTGCCTCTGGCATCAAGATAGAAGGATCGGGCCGGAGAGGGAAAATAATGTTCCATGGGAATAAAGAGGGAAATTATGAAAGCAGCCGCGTAAGCGTCTCTCCGAGAATCTGAAACCCGTTCTTGGTCAGTACGGACTCCGGATGGAACTGGAAACTTGCGAACTGATCGCCTCGCAGTGCGTGAACACACTGAGACTCTCTATCGTATGCCACTTCGACTCCGGGAACCTCCTGATGACGCGCAGAAAACGTATTGTAGAAACCAACGAGCTGCTGCTCACCAAAAAGATCGATCTGTTTTCGGACTCCCTGTGTCGGTGTCTCCTGCCGCACAACCTCCATGCCCAACTCCCTGCTGAGAATCTGATGGCCAAGGCAGACGGCGAGGAATTTCTTTCCCGATGCCCGAAGCTCGCGCACAACGCGACTCAGCTTCTGCATCTTTGGATTCTGTTTATTATTTGGATCGCCGGGGCCGGGACCGACGACGACGAGATCTGCATCATCTGATGCACAATCGTACGTATCAAGACTTACCACACGAACAATCGCACCCATGCTCGTCATCATGTGTTTGAGCGTATGACAGAAATCATCTTCATTATCGATAACAGTAATGGCCTTTCCCTGAACGGCTTCGAGTGTGTTATTCACTCCTTCCTGATCCTCAAGAAAGTAGCGCGAGAGATCGATGTTTCGCTCTCTGAGTACCTGAAGAACCTCTTCATCAGAAAGGAGATCTGTATCTAAAGGAACGGCCATTTCTTGTGTCGGATGCAGAATGCTCCCCATAAGGGCACTCAACTTCGCCTGTGTCTCTTTCACTTCGCTTTCCGGATCCGAATCCCGAACCAAGGTGGCACCTGCACGTACGGAAATCGTACCATCGGCATCAATCTCTGCCGTGCGGATCGGGATGGCGCTATCAAGGCTTTCTCTGACATCCGCGTCCCGACCCAATAAGGCGAGCGCAGAAGCATAATACCCACGAGAACCAAGTTCGTACTTTTTGAGAATCCTGCACGCATTTTTCATGGGACTGCCCGTGACCGTCGGTGCGTACATGGATGTGCGCAGCAGATCAATGACTGGCAAATCACTGTGACCACGCAACAGATATTCGGTATGAATCAGTCGTGACATGTTCTTGAGGAGTGGACCGATGACCGTTCCGCCTCGCTCACACATCTGCGACATCATCTTGAGTTCTTCATCGAGCACCATGAAGAGTTCAAGGATCTCTTTGTCGTCACAGAGGAATGCGAGGAGCTCCTCTCTCGTAACATTCTGTCCCAGCTTCTTTCGTAAAGTACCACTGATCGGGTTCATCATTACCTTTCCTTGCTGCACAGAAAGATGCCTCTCCGGTGACGCTCCGATGAGGTACTTCTGTCCATCGAAGAAAATGAATGTCATGTAACTGCCATGCTCCGCTTGCAGAAGCGACCGATAGATACTCAGTGCCTTTGCTCGATTCATTTCGACGATCTGTCCCCTCCCCGTATTCGCGATGACGAAGTTCGCCCCTTCCCCTTGACCGATTTCTTCATCGAGCACCTGCTGGATAACTTCTGCATACTCCTCGGGCGTCTTGTCGAACTGGATACCGTTTTTGAGCGTAATGTCTTCGGAAGGAACAGAAGCGAGTAACTCCTGCAAATTCACCCTCGTCTGTCGGGCAATATCAATGCAACGAATCGATTCATTTTCCGAGTGCGCCTCAAATCCACGCTCACGAACCTGAGAGAAAGGAATCGCGCAGACAGTTTCCACTGCGCCATCTAAACCCGGAGCTCCGACGTTGCGCTGCATATCCGCAAGAGAATGGCAAAGCCGCTGTGTCCCCGAAAGTACCTGTACCTCCTCTTCAGCGCCACGCCGGATCATGACAAAGGGATCGGTGCCGTGGAGTATGTCTTCGATTGGGGCCGATGATGAGTGAGAAGAAGATTTCATGGGAATGAAATGAGAAGGGAAATACAAAATCGCTCCAACCGTGTGAGACGCGCACCGGACTGAACATCAGTCATTCAGAAGCGCTTCACACTTGCACTTGAACAGGCCAGGTATCGATTTCGGAAATTTCAGGAACAGCCGTTGCCGGAATTCCCGACACTGCAGAATCGGATCTCATCGCCGAAATTTCTACCCGCTGACCGCATAGCTTAAGAGGAGTACCCGGCTCCCGCATGCCATCCGTTCCCGTCAGCGCTCCGACCGGGAAAAAATATCCGTTGTTGTGCGGATTCCGTTTCAGCGGCTTGTCGGCAGTGTCGGCATTACACGGGTTATCCTCGTCAACGAGGAATGGCAATCGGCAATTTCCCGTAAACTGTGCATCACAATCACAGAAAACAATCGTCTCATCCGGATTGAGTGATCCCACCCGAGCTACAGACTCCTGCACGCTCCTGCAAATTCTCTGCAATGCAGCTTCATCAATACGAAGATCTGCACAGAGAGCCTGTACTTCTGCCGTCACGTTCTGCACATTCGTTGTCATCTCACGAACGTCTCTTCCGGATCGGATCCGTACTGCGAGGAGCTGCTGCGCCGAAGGAGTGGAGGGGGATGTTTCCATGTACCGCTACAACAGTACATTCACTTTCCTCCAAAATCAAGAGAAACACTTCTGTATTTCCTATTTACCTCGTCTTCTTCAGTTTCTTCAGGAAATAGGCAAATCCCCCGCCCCCATACTGCAGCATCCGCGACCCGCGCGTGATCTTGCTGATCGAAATATTCAGTTTTCTTGCAATATCCCGTTGAGGCGTGCCCTTATTAAGCTCCTGAATGAGCTGCCAGCGCTCCGCGACGGACGCCAGTTCCTGCGGCGTGAGAATATCGCAAAGGAGCTTCTCGGCCTCCTTCTTGTTTTGCACGGAACAGAAGAGCTCGTAGAGATCCCGTAAATGCTTTGGCGGCACGCTCATCAAAAGGAAGTATATCTCAATTCAATAACCGCGGCGAAGCGGTGGGTGGCTCTGACGGGCCCCACCGCTGGAGCCGCACCACTTAAGGGAAAAGAGAGCCCATGACCCATTCGACAAGCTCAGGGTCACCCCAAATCACCAAAGAAACATAATCAACCTGTCACCCCGAGCGTAGTCGAGGGGTGAGAGAAAACCGCCCTGTCGGCCGTAGCCCCGAAGGGCGAAGGCTGGAGGTTTGTCTCTCATGAATTACTTCTTCAAATCGTGCGCCTCGAGTACCGACTGATACGCTTCGGGCTTGTTCATCTTCAGGTAGTTGAGGAGCTTGCGGCGCTGCGCCACTTTGCCCAAAAGTCCCCGGCGAGCCGAGAAATCTTTCTTGTGATCTGCAAGGTGCTTACTGAGAAGATTGATCTCTTTCGTGAGAATGGCGACCTGCACGGGAGCGGAACCTGTGTCGCTCTTGTGAGTTTGGTGCTTGGTGATAAGACGTTTCTTCGAGGCGCGCTTGAGCATAGGAGAAGTGGAAGGGAACGTGTCATGTCGCTCGCGAGCGACATGACGTGCGAAAAGAAGTTGCGAGCCGCGCCTCCCGAGCGATCGAACGCTCAAACGGAGAAGCGTGGACAGGTGTCAATTCTAAGCGGAATTTTGAGGAAAGCAAGCAATTAGGCGTGGAAGGGCCACCTACGGTGCCCTGAGCGGTAGTCGAATGGGCACGGACCCACCCTTCCCTTAAGCGGTTGTGCTCCACCCCGCAGCAAGTGCGGGGTTCGCGCATTTGTTTTTCCTGCAGGTAAGTTTTCTATTGAATGGAGTTCAAAAGAGAGTGGACAGATGTTCACCCTTCGACTACGCTCAGGGCAAGCCCCTTGCTAGGATGCTCATATGACTCTCACCAATATTCTGCTGGCTGTATCGCTGGTCGGCATTGCCATCGTTCTCGTAAAGTCCTTTCGTACACGTGGTGAAGGAGACCCCCTTCTTCAAGCCGAGCTCGATCGCCGCAAAGAGGAAATCGGCGAACTGAAAAATAAGATTGATGAGATCAAGTCTGAAAACAATGAGTTGAGGGGTAAAGGCAAGCAGCTTTCTGCTGACTACATGAAGATGCAAGCAAGGAACGAGGAACTATCCACGCAGGTCGCGGAATATAAAACGGCACAGAAGCAGCGTGAGAAAGATCAGCAACAGGCACTCAGCCAGCTCGACAGTGTAAAGAAATCACTGGAGGATGAGAAGATGCGCGTACGACGTGAAGATGAAGAACGCATGCGAAGAGAGGAAGAGGAACGCGATCGCATGTGGGCCGAACATGAAATCAGTGTCGTCTCTCTGCTCACTGACCTCTGTAAAAAGCCGCAGCATGCCTTCAGCTCGTACGACAATACGAATTTGCCCGAAGGATTCCACGGTAATCTGAAGCCGGATTTCCTCATCGAATTCTTGGAGCATTACGTCATCTTCGATGCAAAGATTTCGAAGGCGGCCAACCTGCAGGTGTACATCGATGATCAAGTGAAGAAAACAGCGTCGAAAGTGAAGGGAAAGGAGGGCATCTACCCTCGCATCTTCCTCGTGGTTCCCACAAGCGCCATCAGCGAGCTCAAAAAAACCTACTATTACGAGGACGGCTTCCATTTCTACGTCGTATCACCCGAGGCACTGGCCCCCATTCTCGCAAGCCTGAAGCATATTGAAAGCTATGAAACGATTGAGGGATGGGATCCACAGGAACGCGAGGCGATCGTCGATCTCATTACGCAATTCGACTACCACATCAGTCTTCGCAACTTCGCCGAATATCAACTCATGCAGCATGGAATCGACACGCTTGAGAAGACGCAGGCCGCCGATACGGAATTGGCAAAAGAAGTGGCGATCCGCAAGGCGAAGATGCGCACACTTAACTTTAAGACAGCCGATCAGAAAGCCTTTGTCTCGAATCCTGAACTCTTGCGGCAAAAGCTGCTGGAGCTGACGGAACCGCAGTCGAAGATGAAGTAATTGACTCGGGAAAAGAACCCTTTACCATAGTCCCAGATGCAACAGTTCTGCGTCGTCGTTAGCCTCCCCTGCCCTGAGCTCGTCGAAGGGGTCGTCGTCGCCACTGAAAGGTGAGCGCGAGTGAGCTGACGTAATGTCTCCCCCACCTCGCGCAAGCGGGGTTTTTTGTATCTCTTCCCTTTTCTCTCATGGAATCAAAGATGAACAGACCACCCGATGAAGCGGATGGGTTCCGCACCACGTACGCGCCTATCAACGGATCCGGCAAAACCCGTATCACCGTGATGGAACTGAGCACCGGCAGGCAAGCCTCCGAAGAAGCACGACCAAGCGCAATTAGCGGAGGCCTGCAGAGCATCCGCACACTGCTCATTCGTCAGCTCCAGCGCGGTTGACAGAGCTGAGGAGAGATGTACCCTATTCTTCCTCTCTTCCCTTCTCATTAATGGCAAAAGCGGAAATATCCTGTTTCACACCAATGCGGGAACCTGATGGCCGGCTGGAAGGCATCCGTTGGTGGCTCCCGGTCAATGGCGAAACGACAATCTGCGTTGAAGACCAACAGACGGGCATCATCGTCAAAGGTATCGCCGATAAAGGTGAGACCACTGAACAGACATGTAAGCGTCTTGCAAACGAGACTGAGCAAATTGCACTCAAACATCGCCGAAATATTTCTACGAATCAGAAACCGTCTGATACGATGCCGCAGTGAAGGCGGCCGACACTCCATCAAAGTCTGAATTGATCCTTGGATCCCTCAATGCTCCGCAGCGCAAAGCCGTTGAACACATCAAGGGGCCGATCCTTATTCTGGCTGGAGCAGGCAGCGGCAAAACCAAAGCACTCACGCATCGCATCGCCAACCTCATCGCACAGGGCGTGCCACCGTGGCAGATTCTCGCCGTCACATTCACCAACAAAGCGGCAAAAGAGATGCGAACACGCATCGAGAACCTGCTGCACTTAACCGAAGGTGAAGATCCCGCCGCATGGGGATCGAAGAGCGCCAAACTCCCCGTAATGGGTACGTTTCACAGTGTCTGTGCGCGAATTCTGCGTAAAGACATTGAGAAGCTGGGGCGCGATAGGTCATTCGTGATCTACGATAAAGATGATCAGGAGCGGCTCGTAAAACAGGTTCTGCGCGAAATGAAGGTGGACGAATCGGAACTCAAGCACCGTGCCGCACTTTCGTACATCGGCCGCTTCAAGTGCGAGGCACTGAGTCCAACGGAAGCCATGAAAGACGCAACGTCTCCGCGTATGGAGATTATTTGTCGCACTTACGCGGCATACGAGAAAGCACTACGCACGGCCAATGCTCTCGACTTCGATGATCTGATGCTCGAAACAGTCCGCCTGTTTCATGAGGTGCCCGCCGTACTCGATCGCTACCAGGAAACGTGGCGCTACCTTAACGTGGACGAGTATCAGGATACCAACCACGCGCAGTATCTGTTTACGACTCTGCTCGCACAAAAGTACCGCAATCTCTGCGTGATCGGCGATCCGGATCAATCCATCTACGCATTCCGTGGTGCGGATATCCGCAATATTCTTGAATTCCAAAGGGAGTACAAAGATGCTACCGAGATCAAGCTGGAACAAAACTACCGCTCGACGCAGCTCATTCTCTCGGCAGCAGATGCCGTGATCGCGGCCAATCCCAATCGGCCCAAGAAGAAAATGTGGTCGCAGCGCACAGAAGGGCCGCAGATTCTCGTGCACGAAGTTGAGGATGAACGCAAAGAGGCGGAAGAAGCACTCAAGCGCATCAATCAGATCAAGGCGGACGGCGTACCGCTCAATCAACAAGTGATCCTCTACCGCACCAATGCACAATCGCGTCTGTTCGAAGAGGCATGTATGCGACTGGGTATCCCGTACCGTATCGTGGGCGGGGTAAAGTTCTACGCACGCAGAGAAGTGAAGGACGTGCTCGCATACCTGCACGTGATTCTCAACCCCGCAGATATCGTCTCGCTGCTGCGCATCATCAACGTGCCGACGCGCAAAATCGGCGAGACAACGCTGCAACGCATTCGTGACTGGAGCGGGACGAATGACGCATCACTCTGGTCATCACTGGAACAGGTGGATGAAATTCTGGAACTGAATGAGGGAACCAAAAACCGCATCAGAGAATTCGTGAAGATCATCACCGAGCTGCAAGGCGATGCCGCGCGGCTGGCCGTGGCGGATCTCACAGTACGAATGTTGCAACGCATCGGTTTGGAGAAATGGCTCAAAGATGGCACCGAAGAAGGTGATGATCGCTGGCAGAACGTGGAGGAATTACTCTCGGTGATGCGCAAGTACGATCACTTGGAACCTCGGCTCTCCCTCACGAGTTTTCTGGAGGAAGTGGCTCTCGTCTCGGAGGTGGATCGTCTGGCCGAGCTCAAAGATGATGCCATCACCCTCATGACGGTACACCTGTGCAAGGGCCTGGAATTCGAGCACGTGACGGTTGTCGGGTGCGAAGAGGGCATCTTTCCGCATGCCAGCAGTGTCTATGACCGCGAGCAACTCGAAGAAGAGCGGCGCCTCATGTACGTGGCGATGACGCGGGCCAAAACGAATTTGACTCTGCTCTTCACGCGCTCGCGCATGCTCTGGGGCGAGACCAAGGCCAATGCCGCAAGCCGCTTCCTGGATGACCTGCCCGACAGCGTGATTGAGCGAAGGAGCGACTCGATTTTGAGCAGCTTCGCATGGGCCGCGCAGCGCGGGCAGGAAGAAGCCATCACCGGAGGCACCGTAGAACCCTTCAATCAGAATAAGAAGCTGCACGTGGAATTTAATCAGGACGTCGTATTCGATGACAGTACACAGGAAACAATGGCCGAAGGCGCGCGCGTCGAGCACCCCAAATTCGGCCAGGGCACCGTAGCGGGAGTGCGCGGCGGTGTGGCCGATATCGCTTTCGATTCGGGCGAACGCAAGAGCTTTGCGCTGAGCATCGCTCCATTGAAGATCTTGTAGGGGCTAAAAGACATAGAACGTCCCCTGCAGCTGCGCACCGTCAAACGGCACCCACGAGAAGCCGGTCGTGCCATCGGTCCACGTGAGCGCGCCCGCAGAAGAGACCGAGCCTGCGGGCATCAGTGCAACCTGTAATCCTGCGCTCTGCGACAGAGCGGGAATCGTGATATCGCCGCGCAATGTGAGGACGCGCCTGCCGCCCGAAACGGTGCCAACGCCTTCGGGAATGGAAGTACACGTAATGGTATCGCTGACAACGGAACAGCTGACACGATCCGAGGTGCCGTCCGCACCAAGCGTGACATTGGAAAGGGTTACGCCTCCGCTTACACCCAGAGAGAAATCAATATCCGTCACTCTCAGATCCGCGCTGCCGTCACCTTTCACGCCTTCAAGCCTCCACTGCCCAAGTGTGCGGCCGATGCCACCCACAAGCGCATCCTCTGTCGGTCCCGCATTCGCAATAGAGATAAATGTTGAGCGTGCGGTCTCAAAAGTCTGATACGTCTCGATCGTGGATTGGTTATAGCGACGGCTGCTCCAGTCACCTCGTCCCTCGATAAAGAAGTGATCGATACGAACATCCTCACCGCTCTCTCCGCCCTGATCGAAACTGCGAGTGATAGCCCGCGCATAGACCGAAGTTTCTTCTCGTCGTGCCACAGAAAGAAGCCCGGAGGAAGAATGCAGCGTAAATGAAGAGGGATCGGAAGCATTGCGCGATGCGCCGCCGAGGTAACGACCGTCTGCCGTTGCATACAGGCGCACCTGATCAATGGCGGGAACCGCACCGGTGAATACGACAGTAATGTCTTCGACAATAAACGGCTCGGAATTATTGAAAATCTTGGCCGCGCCAAGGATGGATGACACCGTACCCAAACGCAGGAACGAGGATCCCTGCGAAAAATCCGGTCCGGGATCGGTGATGAATGAGGAGGAGGAAGATGCCGAGGAGACCGAAGATGCCGAGGATGCAGAAGAGGATGAGCGAATTGAAGAGGAAGATATAGAGGCAGCCGAGGACATCGAAGAGGAGAAGGATGCATTGCCCTCCTGCACGACACGAAGCTCTGCCAGCTCGCCGCGACTCCAAGCAAGGAACGATGCCGCCAACTGTGCCACTTCTCCGCGCGAAAGCGCACGAGCCGGCCCCACATCAAGAGCAAGACCCTCTGCCGACGCCGCAGCGATCAATGGCTGGTACCACACCGTTCCGGGAACGGGCGGAACAGCCAGGCCGAAGGATCCCGTGAGCATTTCTAATGCTTCGGCATAGTTCACCGTGCGAGTGGGATGAAATCTCCATGAACTCTGCGGAATCCCATCCATCGCATCACCGCTCACAATGCCATCGCGCTTCGCCGCGCAGACAAACGACGCATACCACGCCGCAGGATCAATATCGGGAAAACAGGCGGTATCCACAGGCGGAATCACCTCCGTAGCACTTGCACGCTGAGAAACCTTCAAAAACTCCGCACGGTTCACCGGCTGATCGGAACGGAATGTTCCATCGGGATATCCCTGCAAGATCCCCTCTTCCGTGAGAAAACTTACGGCCACGGCCGTGGCGCGATCGATCGGCGCATCGGAGTACGGCAAATGTGTCGAGTCGTAGGCGGCAAATGCAACGAGTGGAAACAAGCCGATGATGAGTATGATTGCTTTGCGCATGAGCATTCATTGTACAGGATGCGCCTTAATAGAAGGTTAAAATAAGCCAATAGAATCACCGATAGAACGTCGTCCCGATTGCCCCGCTCAATAGACGATGAATCGCATTACGCGTCCGACTGTTGCCAATATGAACAAGAACTCCCGCAAGAGCAGCTTCTTCGGCCGCCGCTCCTTTCGTGTCAAAACCACCGGTGCCATTCTTCGATTTTTTCCCCTTAGTGACATGTTGCCACCAATCGTAATTTCCCGCGTGCACCCTTGGAACAAGTGCAGATGACGCATCATGAGGATCGCCCGTATAGAGACCATCAATTTCCGAAAGAATAACAAGGTGTTTCGCCTTCTTAATGATGGCAATCTTTCCTGCAATACGATCATTGTCATTTTGAATAGGGCCCAAAGTCACAAAATCATTTCCATTGATGATAGGAATGATAGGCTCACCCCACGCATCTTCAACTTCATAGTACTGACGGAACGTACGACGCATATTCTCTCTCCCTTCTTCTGTCTCAAAATCATGTTCCTCCACCAACCCCTGTGCACAATGAATACCGTGGGCAGCAAAATATTTCGTCCAGAGTCTCATAAGTTCATTTTGTCCAAGACCGGAAAGCGCCTGCTTATTCTCCTTCATTGCCTCCGCAACATCTGCAGGTAATAAGGATCCCCCCGTACCGATGGCACCAGAAGAAACGAGAATGACACGCGCATGTTCCCGAATTTTTGCCATCTGATAGGCAAGGCGGCGCATGATCTTCTCGCTTGGTTTCCCGTTATCGCATAGCGCATCTGTGCCTGCTTTGATGACATACGTATCGCGTTGATGAGCGAGATGAGTGAATTGATGCTTCATGGATGAAAAAGAAAATGAAATATAAAAAATCCGGGCTGAAACCCGGAATCGGCTTGGGGGCAGGCGCCCCCGCAAACGTAAAAGTTTACGCAGGCAGCACCTCCCCCGCTTTCGGCGGAGTAAGAATGTTGCCCGACAGAGTCACAGAGAGTGACATGCAGGAACGACAGTACTGGAGCCAATAGTCCCCTGTCAATTCATCTGTGCACGGAATGCCCCATCATGCGATCTACGGCATCGGCTGTGGCCCGAATGAGCGTATCGGTATCTTCCCATCCGAGGCAGGGGTCGGTGATCGAGAGCCCGTCATGGGTCATCTCAGGCCCGATTTTCTGGCTTCCACGATGCAGAAAGCTCTCGAGCATGAAGCCGCGCACGTATTCGTATCCGTCGACTGCATTCTCTTTGGCGCTCAGAACCGTGCGTACGACATGAGCCTGAATGGTGGGATCTTTACCATTGCCGTTACGACAATTGTCGTGACTGCCGTCGACCATAATCATGGGATGCTGCACGCCGCGGTTCTGCAGTAAGTGCGCAGCCAGAGCCACGGATTGCGGATCGTAGTTGCTGCCGGTCTTGCCGCCGCGGAGGATGAGATGTGCATGGGGATTACCCGTTGTGCTGACGTGATTGCCCTCCCATGAGAATTCGTGCGGATGCTGAACAACCTGCACACCATCGACACCGACCTCGGTGTTGCCATCAACCGGATGCTTAACACCCACAGGTGTGGGCAGACCCGAAGCAATGAAACGATGTTCTTGGTCGCAAGAGCTGCGCGCACCGAGTGCGAGGTAGCTCAACATGTCATCGAAGTACGGACCATTGTGTGTGAAGAGCATTTCATCGGCGAGCGGAAGCAGCTTGCCGACCTTGGTCATCATCGCACGACATTCCCAGATACCACGATGAATATCGGCAGGAGCGAGAGGATCGGGTTGTGCGAGAGGTCCGGGCCACCCGAGCGTCGTTCGCGGCTTCTGAATGTACGTTCTCAGCACAAGGAATAAGCGCTCCCGCACATCTTCCTGCAGACGAGCGAGACGTTCTGCGTACTGTTCCACGGCAGGAATGGGCCATGCGGAACACGGGCCGACGACCATGAGAAGTCGTGGATCAGTACCTTCTTGAATATTGCGAATGTTCTGCCGATGTTCGTCGACGCGGTGCTCCGGACCCGTCGGCAAACTCTCGGCGAGTTCGGCAGGATCCGGGAGTGTCTGCTTGATTGTGAAAGCCATAAGAAAGGAGGGAAGAGGAAATACATCACTTCAGACGAACGATTTCATGCACCATCTGGCATACGACAGCTCTGCGTTCTTCGAGATCGTTGATTGCGAGTAGCGCTTCCGCCATGCTGCGTGCGTTCTGCGCGTCTTTCTGTAATCGAAGAAGGAGCGCAATATTTGGCGAGATAGCGAGATGGTGACGCTGACATCTCTGCTCCAATTCTCTTGCCGCACTCCAGAGGAAACATTCGTCGGCTACGGAGTACTGCCCGATCCGGTCGACAGGCAACTCTTCTTCGGTAGCAGGCACACAAGATTCGGATACGTCGGGCGGATGAGAGAGTGCAGCGATATTCATGGGTGAATGGGAAATCAAAGTAAAAAACACCTTCCGCTGGGGGAAGGCTCGAATGCATCTGAATGTTTACGAAGATTACTTCAGATCATACGGCTCCTTCCCCGCAAGATAGGGGGTAAAGAAGAAGCCGTAGAAGTAAGATTGGCGATGCGCCATGAGACAGAAGAAAGATTAAGCCGGATAGGGGAAAAGTCAAACTAGTTCTCGTAATGACGGTCCCAACTTCCGAGCCACTTGATATCTTGAATGCTTGGGTTAGCCTTGAGCATTTGTGCCATTAGGTCAAACTCAATCGGAGTCCCTTGTCGTTCCATCTCGACATAAAAACAGTACTTTTTAGGACCGATGGAACGACTATGAAGAGATACCAGATCCACCCGCGCATTCGCCACAATTTGCAGAATGCGATTCAGCACACCGCGCTCATTTTCCGGAGTGATGATGGCGACATGCCGAAGTGCATCGGGAAACGGAAGATGATTTTCCGGATTCGAATGAATGAGGAGAAATTGGGTGATGTTTTCATCGGGCGGCAAATCGGCCGCATGCGGAGAAAGCTCATGCAATCCAAAATTTTTGATCGCCAATGGAGAAGAGAGGGCAATATGCCGGGGATTCTCCAATCGGCTTACCTCCCTGGCAGCTGCCGCTGTACTGGGAACTGCATGCTGATGCACTCCACTCGGCAGTCGATCCGCAATGAATGTCTGACATTGATCCAGCCCCTTCTGATGAGAGTGAACATCGGTTACCTGATCAAGGCAGGCGCCCCTCACTCCTCCGGCCATCATGCGGACCTTCACATTCGCCTCTGCCGCGATGCGGACGGCATCTCTGCGCAGACGATCGAGATGTGCCCAGACGACATTGCCCGATGAATTTTCAACGGGGATTACGCCGTATCCTCCTTCCTTTACTCCACGCCAGATACCATCAATACCATCGTGATACACGATCTCTGTTCCGGGAGCATCGTCACCGATCAAATGTGCCGCTTCGTCGGAGAAAGAATACTCCTCCAGCGCGTGAATCTGCGTTTCTTCCGGCAGCACACGAGATTGAGATGATTCAAGAGTTGAAGACATATTGAATAACAGAAAACAGGAAATAAACCTCTCCACCACTTGGGGAAGGCTCCGAACGTCTGAGGAAATTTAATTCAGACACATCGGCTCCTGCCCCGCACTAAACGGGAAAGCGTAGAAACCGAAGGTAAATGTCTGAACGGGCATGTACAGGCACACTTTACTTCGAATAGTGATGCTGTCAATGTCAGCCCCGCATGGTTTCACTCCCTGATGAGATTCGGCAATTCTGCTCAATGCATGGGCTGAAGCTGAATACGAACATCGGGCAGCATTTTCTTTTAGATTCTTCTATTCTGGATCGCATTGTCGAGAGTGCAGATATCCTCAAGACCGACACCATCGTGGAGGTCGGACCGGGTATCGGGATACTCACCCGAAAGCTCCTTGAACACGCAGGATCTGTCATCGCTATCGAGTTGGATGAGCGAATGATTCCGCTGCTTTCAGCATTTATTCACGATGATCCAAAATTAACAATCACTCACGGAAACGCCCTGCACGTCGTCATGCCGAAGACACCCTACAAAGTCGTCGCCAACATTCCCTATCACATCACCTCCCCGCTTCTGCGACACCTCTTTCTCGAATCAAAACGCACGCCCACCACTCTTACTCTCCTCATGCAGCGGGAAGTCGCCGAGAAGATTTGTGACGCAGAAGATGCCGGCATGCTCACAATTCTCGTCGGACTCTTCGGAATTCCAAAGATCATTGCACGCGTACCACCGGAAGCATTTCTCCCCCCGCCCAAGGTAGACTCGGCGGTCCTGCATATCACATGCTTTCCGGAACCACTCACCGATCGCAAAACCATAGAACAGCTCTTCGCATTGACCAAAATCGCCTTCGGGCAGAAACGCAAGATGCTCCGCAATACCCTGGGGACGTTCCATGGAGGGATGGAACGCCTTGCGGCGCTTGGAATAGCGCCAACACGCCGTCCACAAACACTTTCGGTACGGGAATGGATCGCGCTTGCGCGCGCATGGCCGGATGATCATGGTGCATGGTTCGACTCGGCTCACCACAGGTAAGACCATCACGACTTGCTGCCACGTTCCTCGGCTGCTTTCTCATCGCAACGTTCCTGCTGCAGTGGTGGCAGCGTGCCACATATCCCGTCGAGCTTTGGCTCACCCTGATTCTGCTCATCGGTATCGCCACTGTGGGACTGATAGCGGACGAAACGCAAACACCGTGTGCCTATCTCTGTGCAATGCTGCTCGGCATCTCATGTTCATTTTTCGCGGTGGAGCACGCGACGCATCAACCCTCCCCTGCAACAGTCGACTGGTTCGCCCGCGGGCAAACAGTCATTCTGCACGGCACGATTGCCGACGAGCCTGATCGTCGTCCGCCCGCCATCCGATACACGCTCAATGCGTCGCTGCTTGCGGCAAGCGGCAGTATCGCGTGGAAATCGGTGAACGGACGTGTGCTGGTGACAGACCCCATCGGGTGGCCCGAGAGATCCTACGGCGATCAGGTCACTGCGCGAGGACGACTGACGTTGCCCGGTACCATCAACGGTTTTCGGTATGACCGATATCTGAGTATCGCAGACATCCGCGCCGTCATGACACGCGCACACATCGAAACATTGAAAGAGGGTGGCGGCAATCCGTTCTTCAAAACCCTCTTCCGGCTCAAGCAGCGCTTCGAGGCACGTCTCAACCGGCTCTTTCCCGAGCCACATGCCTCGCTTGCGGCAGGCTTGCTCACGGGATCGCGACGAGGCATTCCGCAGCATCTATCCGATAGCTTTATGCAAAGCGGCCTCACGCACATCGTGGCGATCTCGGGTTTCAACATCACCATTGTTATCGCCCTGCTCTCGGGTCTGCTCTTTTGGATTCCAGTCACGTGGCGTCTGCTGCCTGCAACAATAGCCATCATCGCTTTCACGGTTTTCGTCGGAGCGAGCGCGTCGGTAGTACGTGCCGCGATCATGGGAATCCTGGGTCTTTTCGCCATTTCAACGGGCAGACGTGTCAACGTGCGACTCGCAATTCTCTGGACAGCCTTCTTCATGCTGATGTGGAACCCGACCCATCTGTGGTACGACGGTAGTTTTCAGTTGTCATTCGCTGCGGTGATCGGTCTCAGTGAATTTTCTCCGCTGCTTAAGCCGGCACTCACACGGCTGCCGAACCTTCTGGGCATACGCGAAGCGCTCGAGGCCACGATTGCGGCACAGCTCTCTGCCATGCCACTGGGCATTCTGCTCTTCGGCAATCTCTCACTCATCTCTCCACTCGCAAACGTACTCGTGGCACCGGCGATTCCTGTTGCCATGCTCCTATGCGCTCTCGCCGCACTGACGAGCTATCTCATGTTTCCTCTTGGGCAACTACTGGCATACGGGGGCTGGATTGTACTGCAGTGGATCATCTGGATCGCCGAATGGTGTGCGCGCATTCCCTTCTCATCGCTGCATCTCGAGAATGTGAGTGTCGTGATCATTCTTGCCTACTATGCAGCCCTTATAACAGCCATAGTTGGCGTAGTGGACAATTTTGCAGGCTGAAATACTGCTCACTTCGCTCGTAGGAACTCCTCAATCATGGGTAGTTTCTGATCGATGCGGAGTCCGCCATGGAGACGAATATTCTTCTTGATGTGTGTGAATATTCCTTCCAGAGAATTGCTCGTGTTGGGAATGTTCAACTCTGGATGTCGCAGGTAGGTGAACAGGTATGGAAGATTCCTTTTCACACTGTAGTAGGCACTCCGAATTCTGCGATGGGTGTAGTGCCAGTGTCTCGTA
>MNWP01000010.1 GCA_001872575.1 Candidatus Peregrinibacteria bacterium CG1_02_54_53
AGAGAGGACGAGTATGGAGACATGGAGTAAGGGGTGAGATGCCGTCTTTGAAAAAGCGGCATACCCTATGGCCGACACCAAAAAGTCAAGCTTTACCGCTTGCACATGCGGAAAATATGCTTTGGTTGTAGATCAGATTTAAGCGATGATTGTCGCATTCATGGACACGGAACGATCAGAGATTTTCCTCAGTCTGTAGCGTCATGCCGCACCCGGGCTGCGACGAACCGACCCAAAGGTGTGATGGTCTTTGTAAATCAGCCATCGAACTTTGTGGCTTATTTGGAAAATACAATCCCTCGAACGGCAATTGTGTTGAATGTGGAGTCGGTTATGAAGTGCAGGGTAGGGACTGTGTGTATAAAGGTTTTTAATTACAAAAGTTCCCAATCGTTCCCGACAGCTCATTGACTGATTTCTAGTTACAGGATCAGGTCGTCCTTTTCCTCAACTTGGCTGTTCAGAATCGTTGTGATGCAATCGAGTGAGAATTTGAGTTCTGTGAACTTTTTGGCCAATTCAAGCATATCGAAGTTTCGTTCCCACCAGTTCCCTTCAGCTCCACCACATCCTTTGCCACAAAAACCACACGACACCCATTTTGCATTTATCGTTTTCCATTTATCATTCCCATATGAAAATCACCCTCCTCCTCGGCAGTAAGTCCGATACCGAATTCGCACAGAAGATCGCCGATGCGCTCAAGGAATTTTCCGTCCCGTCTGAAATCGTCGTGGCCTCGGCTCACAAGGTGCCCGAGAAGGTGGTGGAGATCATCCAAAAGCTCAATGCCGATCCGCAGCCGCAGGTCGTCATCACCGTGGTCGGAATGAGCAACGGGCTTGCCGGGGTCGCCGCCGCAAGTTGCGTGCACCCCGTGCTCACCTGCCCGCCCGCCAAGTCACTCGAAGAGTATCAGGTCGATCTGCACTCCAGCCTACGCATGCCGTCGGAAGTACCGGTCTTAACCGTTCTTCATCCCAAGAATGCGGCGCTGGCTGCCGTGAGGATCCTCGCCGAGACGGATTCTGAACTGAAGAAAAAGGTGCTGGACCGCATTGAGAAAATAAAGGCAAACTACTAGAATAGCCCTCTTCCATGCCCTCTCACCGTGGATCAATGCGCTCCGGCGTACGGGAACTCGACGCACTCCTCGACGATGCAAATCGCGCGGAACAACTTCTGAACGAAGGAGAGAGCTGCGTTACCGCTGACCGGGCAAAACTCCACGCCAAGTACGACACATTGATCAGAGAATTCCGCTCTCTGCGACATGACAATCGAGGGCAGAAAGCTGAAGCCAAAGAGCTGATAACGATTCTTGCAGATCAGCGCAAGGTGCTGCCGACAGTGAAACCCAATCACGGCATGCTGGAGCACTTTCAGAGAGAGCTCCGGACTGCGTGCGTCATGAAAACCGACATATGGCCACATACCCTCGAACGACGTGAAGAGATCGCAAACCAGCCGATACTGCCGAGCTATTCACACGAGAACCTCCTCCCCAAGACCCACCAGCTCATCGACGAACTGCAACATGCCATCGCACAGCTCGCACGTTCCGAAGATATGGTGCATGACCTCGATGAAACCAAGCGGCGTGTTACAGAGTCTTGCAAGGAACTACAGAAGGCCAGTCACCAAGTTTCTTTTGATGAACCTGACGATGGAGCCACATCGGACTGGCGTAAGCTGTATCGCCTTGCCTCCCCCTTACACGCTCTCGTCATCGAAATACAAACGGCACTGATACAGCGGGGAGAATGGAATCCTGTGCGTCTCGGCATATTTATCGACAAGCTCAGGGCCCTGCTTCTGCAGTATTCATAAACACAGAAATCCGGTGGAAGAATGTAAAAGAAACGGCTAGTATCAGCCTTCTATGGCAAACGAAGACGTCAGCAATTTTCAGCGCATGGGGCTGGCGGTGGCCGATGCCCTCAGAGCTCGGATGGAAATCGATGAACACGGCGGGGTCACGGCAGATCAGGCGAAAAATATTCGGCTGGAGGTTGTACACAGAGCAAAGGCCCTCCTCGATGCATTCGAATTATTGAACGGAAAATTTTTCCCTGATATGGACAACCTGATGAGCATCATGAAACTGCGCGAATTTGTGCGAGACTGCATCTTTGTACTCTCCGTCGATCGTCCGATATGCCCCAACCACCTCGGCAATCTACTCACCGAGTTGGAGCGTTTGCCCATCTTAAGCCCCACTGCTGTGAGTTCCTCTCTTCTGGGGCCGGAATTTATGGGCAAGACGGAACAGAATTGAATTCCGCACATATCCCCGTCAATATTGGTAGGATAGGACTATGGAACTCACCCTCCCGCTCCTGCAGGAGAAACTCAAAGCATGGAAAGGCTGCCCGTTGCACGAGACCGCGAATGCGGTGCTAGGAGAGGGCAACGCCCATGCAAAAGTGCTGTTCATCGGTGAAGCTCCGGGGGAGCAAGAAAATCGACTTGGGCGCCCTTTTGTTGGACCAGCCGGAAAATTCCTCGATGAATTGCTCGGAAGTATCGGCCTCAGGCGCGAAGACGTGTACATCAGCAATGTCGTGAAGTACCGTCCTCCCGCAAATCGCGATCCGACAGACGAAGAGAAAGCACAGTGCATGCCCTGGCTGCAACTCGAAATCGCCCTCATCAAGCCCAAAGTGATCGTGCCGTTGGGCCGCCATGCACTGGGGCATTTCTTTCCCAAGCTCAGCATCTCGGTCGCTCACGGCACGCCACAAAAACTTACGGATGAGGTAACGGTGTTTCCGATTTATCATCCGGCAGCCGCCCTGCACAACGGCAATCTGCGACAATCTCTCTTCGATGATTTCAAAGCGCTCGACAACTTTCTCCAATCCACCACTCCCCCTACGCCCTAACCCTAATCCTAACCCTACCCGTGACTTCTCTTCTCTTCGGCCTCTCGCTGGCCTCTCTGCTCTCGGTGACGTCCCTCGTCATCATCCTGATCCGCGTAAGTCCGCTCACGGCACCGACACAGGCGATTCCCGCATTCTTCTTAAGTCTTTTTCTCTCAATCAGCACCGCAGGGGCTCTGCTCTTTCTTCTTCTGTGGAAATGGCTGCCCACACACAACTGGGATTCCGGACGGGTGATGAGCGTTGCCCTGCGCGAAGGGGTCTTTCTGGCACTAGTCGTGGTGATTCTCGTGATATTCCATCTTCTGGAGCTCTTTACATGGTGGATCGCTCTGCTGATCTTCGCGATCTTCGGATTGATTGAGCTTGCCTTGGATCAATGACAGAAAACGCTACACTACACACAGATATGGGCGAATCCCCTTCCTCCTGGCAGGACTTCGAACGGCGGCTTCAGGCTGCCAAATCCGTTGACGATCTTGCGAGTATCGAACAGGAACTCTTCGGGCGCAAAGCGGGCGCCATGATGATGGCCCTTAAATCACTGCACGACAGAAATCCCGATGACCGCCGCAAGGCCGCAGAGGAGCTGAACACATGGAAACGCCAACTGGAGGAACTGATCGTCCAGCGCCGACGCGATCTTGCCAGCCCATCGGAGGAGATGCTGCGCTCTTCGGATCGCATCGATGTGTCACTGGAGCTTCCGCAGCACGAGCATGGTCATCTGCACCTCATTCCGGAATTTATTCGAAGTGTGGAGGAGGTATTCGGCCGAATGGGTTTCGATATCGCCGACGGTCCCGAAATCGAAACGGAAGAATACAACTTCAACCTTCTCAACATTCCGCGCGATCATCCTGCGCGCGACGCACAAGATACTTTCTGGCTCAAGACGAAAAATCCTGAAGACCGACTGCTTCTGCGTACACAAACCTCACCGATGCAGATTCGCTATATGCAGAGCCATAAACCGCCACTGCGCGTGATCGCGCCGGGTAAGGTTTACCGCAAAGATTCCGACGCAACGCACTCGCCCATGTTCCACCAGTTCGAGGGCCTGATGATCGGAGAGGATGTGACACTGGCGAATATGAAAGCCATCATGATCACCGCCATCCGTGAGCTCGTATCGCCCACTGCGGAATTCCGTTTCCGCACGGGATTCTTTCCGTTTGTGGAACCGGGGCTGGAAGTGGATATGCGCTGGCAAGGAGATGAAGAAGACAGCCGCGAAGGCAAGTGGCTTGAAGTGGTGGGGTGCGGCATGGTGCATCCGAACGTGTTGAAAAATTGCGGCATTGATCCGAAGAAGTACCAGGGCTTCGCATTCGGCTTCGGCGTGGAGCGCATGATCATGATCAAGCACCAGATCCCGGATTTACGAGCATTTTTCTTGGGAGATTTGAGGTTCTTGCGGCAGTTTTAACAGACCGGCGAAGCGCGGGTCTCGCGGGTTCCCGCGCTTAAGCCGCACCTTTGAGGGAAAGGAGAGCTCATGAGAGGAAAACCGCAGGTTTGCCTTTCATGAAAGATCTTGCACCAGATCCCGGACCTGCGTGCATTCTTTGAGGGCGACCTGAGATTTCTCAGGCAGTTCTAACTGTGCTGTCTGGGACACTGATAATCACGGATGTCTCCTGATAAAGGATAGACACCACGACGATTCTCAGGCTCCTTTACTTCATCGGGATCGGGCTGGAATCCGTGCAGCTCCGCTATCTCTCTCACAGAATCATGTGTAGCAATCTCCTTGCAGGCAGCTTGCACGGCTGCAGATATTATCTGTTCCATCTGCTTGTCTTCCTGACCAAGACGAACGAAAAACTCCTCAGGCAGTGACTCGTTTGTTGCACGGGATAGGGTCTCCATAAGTAAATTATAAACTCTCACTTATTGCTGTCAAATACGAAAGAGGAACGGATTGAAGTGCGTATCCCGGTCATAGAAATCCTCCTGTTCCCTCTTCTTGAGAAAACCAACGATGCCGTACGTCGCAGGAGTGAACAGTACTTCGATTCCCACTTTGAGCAGATAGTTGCTCACGATAAGACTGAGTGCAATCGTCCACGGAAAGACGCCGAACAAGCAAGCCAGCGTAATGAAGACGGCGGTATCGAGCCCCTCGCCTACGAGTGTCGAACCGATGGTGCGTACCCACAGATGACGACCCTGCATCCACACCTTCATCTTGGCGAGGATGAAGGAATTACTGAACTCGCCGAAGAGATAGGCCAGCATACTGGCGGCAACGATCGTACCGGAACTGACACTTCCGAGAATTGCACCGTATGCGCCGTCACCCGCGTACTGCAACCACGCCTCTTCGCCGGGGAGCACCTGGATGAGCCAGAGACATCCGCTCATGAGCAGTGACATCGCAAATCCCGTCCAAATCACGCGTCGTGAACGGGCATATCCATAGACCTCGGTAAGGATATCACCGAAAATGTAGCTCAACGGAAAGAGCAACGTTCCTCCGTCGAACGAAAGTCGAAGCCCAAACAACGAAAAGCCCGCATCCACAATTTTTGCCGACGACGCAATGTTACTGACCAGCAACACCGCGACGAACGTCGCCATCACAAGGTCGAAATAACGATAAGAGCGCATAAGAAAAATGGTTAACTCTGCCAGTTCTCGGGGCCACGAATGAACCGTCGCGCTGTTTCAATATCAGCTTCCGGCAGCCGTCCCTGTCCACTCGCCACATCGAGCAGAAGTGAGAACGTGGAAAGCGGATGGAGGTGCACCTGCGCAATTTGGGCCTTTTCGGTTGCCTCGAGCAATTCATAGCTGAAGATCGCCACGACATCAGAAAGCGTTGCTTTGCCTTCGTCGCGCAGTGCCTCAACCGATGAAACCGCGCTGCCACCCGTCGAGAGCAGATCTTCGATGAGGACAACATGTTTCTCAGGTCTAAGATCTCCTTCGATGAGCTTCTTCGTTCCGTGTTCCTTGGCCTTGGCACGCACGTAGACAAATGGCAGGTTCAGACGATCCGCAACGAGTGCAGCCCATCCGATGGCCGCCATGGCGGTACCTGCGATCGCATCGGGCGGAACAGTGAGCGAGTGCACCCGCGAGACGAATGCATCCACGACGAACTTGCGCGCTTCGGGGTGGCTGTAGAGCATGCGATTGTCGCAGTAGATCGGGGATTTGATGCCGCTCGTCCAGGTGAAAGGCGGATCTACCGAAAGCTTCACGGCACCGATATTGAGGAGGAGTTCCGCGATACGTTGTCCGTGGGGCAAGGCAGGAGGGGGAAGTGTATCCTGACGCTACCATGTGCCAGCTTCAGTCTCAATTCCCATGATCACCGAAGAGATGCATCATCGGCAACAGCAGCTTCGCGACACCTTTCTCGCAGAGAACGCGAAACTGAATCTCTCGGCCTTTCGCACACCCGAGGCCTGCTGGACGGGCAACATTCTGGATTCGCTCGCAGCGCTCGAAGTGGAACCGTTTCGAAGCCTCAACCTCAACCCTAGCCCTAACCCTAATCCTAGCCCTAACCCTAACCCTAACCCTAATCCTAACCCTAACCTCAGATTTCTCGACCTCGGCACAGGCGGAGGATTTCCCCTGCTGCCCCTCGCCCTCGAATTGCCACACCACACATTCGTGGGCATGGATGCAACACAGAAGAAAATCTCAGCCGTTGACCGTATGGTGACCGCGCTCGGTATCACCAATGTCTCGCTTGTCTGCGGGCGCTCCGAGGAACTTGCCCGTGACAGCGTACATCGCGAGCAATACGACATCGTCCTCTGTCGGGCGATAGCGGAGCTCAATGTGCTCTTAGAGCTCGCGGCTCCGTTTGTGAAAGTCGGGGGAATCATTCTCTGCTGGAAGAGCCTGAAGATTGAACAGGAGTTGAGAGATTCTCTCCTCGCCCGGTCAGAACTCTCATGCCAGATGGAACAAACTTTCGAATATGACTTGGGTGGTACCTGGGGAAAGCGGCAAATTCTCGTGTTCAAGAAACGTGCGAAGACGAGCAATAAATATCCGCGCGAGGCCGGTATCCCGAAGAAGAATCCCCTCAAATAATCATCAGAATGCGTGTGCCTCTTTGCGATCCAGGACATTGAAACATCCCGTCGCTTCGATGGCACGATGAACGGCACGCGTCACGAGGGACGGCTCGCCGCCGTTTTCTACACTGAACACCCATGCGTTTCGCCGTCTCTCGGATGTACAACCCGTCTGTTCCACGACGGCGCGCTCACCGAGCAAGGCGGTACCCATGTCGATGTCGGGTTTCTTGTGGGCGCAGACGGTCTCTCGTTTGTGCATAGACAATGAAAGGAATGCACTGCGATTGTAAATTCACCCTTCGACCTGTCAACGCAGAACTGCTACGATTTCGGCATGCCTAAGCGCTATATCCCCAACCCTTCGACTTTCCCGCTTTCGCGGGATCGCTCCAGTCTTCGCCCTTTGGGCTTCGCCCGGCAGGCAGGGCAGGCGACCACTCCTCTGTATGATTAAACCTTATGTGCCAAATGATAGTTGGAGTAGAAAAGCAGCCAAGGAGGGCTTCAGAGCCCGGTCGGTCTACAAGCTTATGGAAATCGATGAACGCTTCAGACTGCTCAAGCCGGGACAGACCGTTGTGGATCTGGCCGCCGCACCGGGCAGCTGGCTGCAGTACGTGAGTAAGCGTATCGGACCCAAAGGGCTCGCAATCGGGTTCGATCTGCAGACCATCACTCCCATTGCCGAGAACGTACGCACCTTCGAGCAGGACATCACACAGCCCGAGAAGATCGATTCCCTTCTCGAAGCGCAGCACCTGCCGGCCATCGACCTCGTGCTCTCGGACATCGCCCCCTCCACGAGCGGCATTCGGGACATCGACCAGTGGCGCAGTATCGAGCTCAATCAGGTCGTGATTGCCATAGCCGCCCGATGGCTCAGGCCCGGAGGGTACTGTGTGTTGAAAGTTTTTCGCGGTGCGGACTTCGATGCGTTTCTGCGCGAGGTGAAAGCGGACTGGAAGAATGTGAAGATCGTCACGCCCCGTGCGAGCCGCGATCGCAGCAAGGAAGTTTATCTTGTGATGAAGAAGGCATAAGTTGCAATATTTTAATTTATTTGTTATAATATATATTATGTCAGAAAGCATAAATTCTCCGCAGATCAATTCTTGGCAGGAAATACTGGATCACGCAAAAACATGGCCGGCACGGGAGCAACGGGTGTTTTTTGATGCAATGAGGTACGTCTTCGAGAAGATTTCAGCTATTGCCACAGGAACGCAATCGCAAGGCTTGAAAGATGAGTATGCTGCAGAAGCGAGCCATGTCCTCACAAACGCATCGGCGATTTGTTCCCGAAATATCCAGAGTGGCCAAACACCTGCCGTGTTCCATGAATTGCTTTGCCGCTATCTGCAATTGCGACCTTCGCTCGTCATCACCTCACGAGAAGCATGGGAACCCATCGCCCCCGGAAAACCGGCACCTATTGAGATCATGGGGAACAGTATTCGCGCGCGCGTAGAGCAACTTCTCTGATGGCGTTTCCAACTTTTTTCAAATAGCCCTATACTTTTCTCCATGATTGTTCTCAGGGAAGTGAAGAAAATCTTCGGAAAGAACATCGTGCTCGATGGTATTTCACTCACGATCAACCCGGGCGAGTTCGTGTGCCTGGTCGGCCCCAGCGGGGCCGGCAAGACGACGCTGCTCGAGCTGCTCATCGGCGCACAGCGCGCAACGGAGGGAGTGGTCGAAGTGGACGGCGTGGATCTGCGTGCGATTCCCGCGCCGGTACTCCAGCTGTATCGGCGCAGAGTCGGCTTCATCTTTCAGGATGAGCGGCTGATCCCCCATCGCACCGTTGCCGAAAACTGTGCACTCCCGCTCGAGGCCAGCGGATGGCACGATGCAGCCATTCAACAGCGCGTTGCCGATGTGCTCCAGATTCTGAGCCTTACCACCCTCGCCAATGCTCTGCCGTCTGATCTTTCCGGCGGTGAGCGTTCGCGCGTGGCGATTGCCCGTGCCGTCATTCACGAACCAATGATCCTTCTGGCCGATGAGCCGACAGGAAACGTAGACCCGCAGCAGTCAATGGAGATCCTCAAGCTCTTTCAGCAGATCCATCAGAGCGGCACAACCGTGGTGCTTGCCACACACGACAGCGGCTTAGTCGAGACACTGCAGACGCGCGTCGTGCACCTGCAGGCCGGCAAGATCGTGCAGGACGGAACAGGCGGTTATCCCTCTGCCGGACCTGCGCCCCAGGCCGCCAAACACGAGATCCTCGTCAAAGAACCGGCACAAAATTCCGGAGAGGAACCACCCGAGAAACGCAAAATCAAGATAACGGCGATCCACTCGTAGAACTCTCTGCACTGACCTGCGGCGGAACCGGAGGAGAAGGAGAGAATGACACGAAACGGATGAGTGCGCCGCTCATGAGTACGAAGTACACCATCTCCGGCAGCAGTGTGGTGAACGGCATCATTCCACGCGAAAGCAACACGACATCGGCAACGAAGAGTGCGAAAAAGTGCAACAGGAGCGCGAGCGAAAGCAGGCGGAACCCCTCGGGACGAAGAAAAGCCAAGAGCGCAAGTGCGGCCAGCACGAAGAACAGGGCTCCATGTTGCAGTGAAAAGTAATAGTGCAACGGATCGGCAAGCGATATGCCGTAGAGCCGTTCCACAAGCGACGGCGAAAAAAAGAAGAGTGACGCAAATGAGAGATTGATGGCACAGGCGATGAAGAGAACCGCCCGAAGGCTGCGGGAATTTTGCATAACAACATCGTACCTTCTCCGGTCGTCTTCGGCTATGCTGGATACCGATCATGACGACGTACAAGGATTCCGGCGTCGATGTCCCTGAGGGGGATCGTGCATCAGCACTCGCCTACGCACATGCCGTTTCGACGTTTGCATCTCGCAAAAATATGGCGGGAGCACCCGTCGAGGAAAAGGACGGATATGGAGGATTCCTCGATATGGGTGACCACTATCTCGTGATGAGCGACGACTCGACGGGATCGAAGATCGATCTCGCTTTCGATGTGGGCAAATACGACACTCTGGGTTTTGACCTTGCCGCCATGGTGGCCGATGACGCCGTATGCACGGGCGCCGAGCCCATCGCCATCAGCAACACCATCGATGTGCCCAAGATCGACGCCGCGATCATCGATCAGCTGATGGGCGGACTCGCCAAGGCGTGCAGCGCACAGAAAATTGTCGTACCCGCCGGCGAGATCGCCGAAGTACCCGGTGCCGTGGCACGAGGGGTTTGGAGCGCGACCGTCATCGGCATCGTCGCCAAAGATCGCGTGCTCAAGCCCGAGACGGTGAAGCCGGGCGATGTCATCATCGCCCTCAGGGATAGTGTGGCACGGAGTAACGGCTTCTCGCTCATCCGCACGGTCCTTGCCAAAGCCCACGGCAAAGACTGGTTCAATAAAGAGTGGAAAAACGGCATGACGTGGGGCGAAGTCTTTCTCACACCCAGCACCATCTACTCGGCGGCAATTCTCGCACTCACCGGACGTCACGGTGAACCCGTGCACGTTCCCGTGAAGGGCGTGGCGCACATCACGGGCGGTGGCATTCCCAGTAAACTCAGGCGCGTGCTCAAGAAATCCGGCTACGGAGCTGTGCTCACCGATCTGTGGCCACCGCACGAGGCACTGATCGACGT
Source organism: Candidatus Peregrinibacteria bacterium CG1_02_54_53 (assembly GCA_001872575.1). Taxonomy (GTDB): domain Bacteria; phylum Patescibacteriota; class Gracilibacteria; order Peribacterales; family Peribacteraceae; genus Peribacter. The sequence goes on from MNWP01000010.1 coordinate 10,567, forward strand.
GATCAAACTGGGTGATGTTCCGGTTGAAGAAGCCTATCGCACCTGGAACATGGGCAGCGGCATGCTGGTGATTTTGGAAAAGGAGAATGCAAAGAAGGCACTGGAGCTGCTCAATGCAAACGCCATCGAGGCGAAACAAGCAGGCACAATCACCGAGAACCCAACGATCGAAATACAGCCACACGACGGAAAGGTGCTCCGGTTCAAGTAAATTGAGGGGTGTTGTTTTCGGGAATGCGCATGGCGTACGCTTTCGTTGATGGAGAAATTCGCCGCCTCCGCGCAGAACGAGCGCTGTGTGCAACGCCGACCCCTCCACCCCAAACGGTCGTCCATTGCCGATATGTCGATTCTGAGACGCTTGGCAATCATCGGCGTTATTTGCGGTGCGACGAACGAAATGGCACAGACGAAAATACCGTACGAGGCACCTCCCGCTGTAACGCAAAACCTGCGAACGATGGATGATATCCTCTATACCGTTCGCGCGGAACTCGGAGATATTTCCATCGAGGAACAAGTCATGTCGCCCAACGATGTCGCTCTGCCGCCGGATCCCGGTATCGCACCATTCGCCATGACGAAGGCCGGTATCGCAAAACTCTGGTCGATGTGCGAAAAGTTGTGGTCAGAACCTGGCGAAGCTGCAATTGATATTTCGCACGACGTCGAGGCATCGGCACGCTATTTGCAGGATTATCGACTTTCGAAAGATGAGGCGAGCCAGATTGATCCTGAGCGCCTTGATTGTAACGACCACGCCAATGTCACCTGTGAACGGCTACAGCAACAGGGAATGCCCATGTACCTGCTCTCGATCTGGCCAGAGGATCCGTCAAAACGCTTCGACAAGGGATGGCACCAAATGGCGGTCTGCAAAGTGCGCGAAGACTGTTACTTCATCTTCGATGATCAGAAGATGACACTGTGGCACGGCAGCCTCGCGGCATTCGCGCGACAGTACGGATCGGACATATGCACGCGCATCATTCCATACGTGGGTATCTCGACGTATGTCGAACCGAAGTATGACAACTTTGTCTCCAAGTTTCTCGTACAGGGTTTGCATGGCACCGAAGATGAACGGAATATGCGATCGCTCAATTTGCCGCTGCATCGCAGACCCGTGCAGCTCGTAAGCCGTTGATCAATATTGACAAACCACAGAACCCGCGTAGGATGTCCTCGAAATGCACCAGAGGAATCTGCTTGCCCTGAGCGTAGCCCGCCCGGACGTTGTCCGGTACGGACGGGTCGAAGGGCTCCTCGGCCTGGCTCTCCTCCTCCTTACGGCGGAAGGCAGGCTGCGTGCATAAGAAAAGAATCTGAAAAAACAGCACGAGCCCCCCCTTCCAAGCGAGACGAGGCTTTTTGTAATTCCATTCTTCTACTCTCACCCATGGAAACATCTGTTCAGTCAAACGTTATGGTCTTTGATACGACTCTCCGAGATGGGGATCAAGCAGGTGTGCTATTCGATGAGAAACAAAAAGTCATCATCGCTCATGCGCTTGAGGAAATAGGAGTCGATGTCATTGAGGCGGGCAATGCTTTCTCGGGTTCATTTGATCAACAGGCAATTACGCGCATCGCGCGAGAGGTGAGAGGTCCCATCATCTGTTCACTTGCCATCTGCAAACAGGAAGCTGTTGAAGCGGCGGCAAAATCACTGGAGGGCGCTGCACATGCGCGTATCCATCTCTATCGAGCATCCTCGCAAGAGCACTTGCAAAAGGTATTTCATGGAATGGGCGAGGAGCAGTACTTGGATGATATCGCTCGGCATATAGAACTCGCGCGGGGGTACGTTTCAGATGTGGAGTACAGCGCGGAGGACGCGACGAACACTCCCCGCGAATTCTTGGCACGTATCGGGAAACGAGCTGCCGAAGCGGGTGCGACGACCTTCAATATTCCAGATACCTACGGACAGGCACTGCCGACGGAGATGGAGGAACTCATGGCCTATCTTTGCCGTAGTATTCCAGCCATTCAAGAACATACAATGCGACAGAGTACGCACAATCACGATGACCACGGACTTGCAACGGCCAACACATTGTATGCCCTTAAAGGTATGGGGGGCGCACTTCAGCAGGCGGAACTCACGATCAATGGATTGGGGGAACGGGCCGGCAATGCCTCTCTGGCCGAGACCGTGATGACGGCGCGCTACAGGAAAGACCATTTCCCAACAGTGAATTTCGACCATATCAGAACAGAAATGCTTGTTCGATTGAGCCGTGTTGTCAGTGCATTGAGTGGAGTTGTGGTTCCTCGCAACACCCCATTCGTCGGCGCCGGAATCAATGCGCTCGGTACAGGAACGCATGTCGCCGCTCAGGACAGGATTGGCATACGCAGCGGTGCGTATCGCGACAATGTTCCACAAGACGTCGGATTCGGGGATTTTGACATCGAGTTCGGTGCAACTTCGGGCAAAGGAGTCGCAGACGTGTATGCACGTAGATTGGGATACAACATCCCCGCGAACGAACTGATTCCATTTACAGCATTCGCCAAAGCATTCGCAGAAACAAAACGTGGAACGGATTGTCGCATTGTCACACCTGATGAATACCGCTCGCTCCTCTTCCGGTATTTTGGAATTGGCATTCCTATTGTGAGTACAGAAGAAAAACAATTCCTGCGCGCCACGAAAAACGGGCAGTGGGAAGTGGAGTTGACTATTGCCGATCGAGACGGGGAGAAAACGTACATGGGACGCTCAGAAGAAAAACAAGGCGTGCTCCAGGCGGTTACGGCAATCCTGCACGAGCAGTCCGGACTGGACTTCGAATTCGTAGAACAATGGGAGGAATCTGATAAAACACAGGGTGAGAGGAGCGGCAGTGTAACAGGAGTAACGATTCGAATCGGGAAAATGGAATTACAGGGCTTTGCACAAGGCACCGATGTGACGGAAACGACGGTCCGCGCCCTCTTTGAGGCAGTAAACAAAGCGAAGCTTGCTCACCTCACTTCCGAGCAGTGAAAGTGCCTCGCTTTCCCTTTGAATGAAGAGAGTGTAGGCTGGGCGTCAGATTTTCCCCACTCCTTCCATGCTTACGCCGATCTTCGCACTCATCCTCCTTACGGGCTTCGTCTTCATGGTCATCTGGGCCGCACGCTTCGCCACGAAGCACCAGCTCAAGTCCGCCATCTCGTGGTTTCTTGCCATTGGTATTGTGGGCACCCTGCTCGCCGGAACCCTGAGCGGATTTGCACAGCATCGTTTCTCGAGCCTGCGCCCGGGATTCGATGGCTCCTCTCTCATGATGGGAGGCAGGTACCGCGGCGAGAAAGGTGGATGGTTCTGCCCCTACGCTGACGAGGCACTGGAAGCAGGTGCCGCTTCTTCTGCAATGCAGAAGTAACCGTCTATCATGACTCAGCACCACGCAGACCTTCAGCAGGCGCTCGCCGCCCATGAGGAAGCCGATATCCACGGCTCGCGATTGCGCGAGTACATTCAAGATATCGTGTTGGGCGGTAACGACGGCATTGTCACCACCTTCGCGGTGGTGGCGGGCACAGCAGGCGCACGACTGCCCTCGATGGTGGTGATCATCCTCGGACTTGCCAATCTGCTGGCCGACGGCATTTCGATGGGCGCGGGTGTCTATGTCTCACTCAAGTCGGAACGCGACCGCTACGTGCGGCTGCGCAAAGAGGAGGCACAGGAAATCGACGATGATCCCGAAATTGAGCGTGAAGAGGTGCGCCGAGCATTCAGACAGAAGGGATTCAGCGGCGAAATGCTCGAGAACGTCGTCATAACGATCACCGCCGACAGGGAGCGCTGGGTCGATGCCATGATGCACGAAGAGCACGGCCTCGCCGGATCCGAACACGAACGACCCTTGCTCAAGGGATTCATGACGTTCTGCTCATTCGCCTTCTTCGGTGCCATCCCGCTGATCCCCTACCTCCTACAGTTGCCTGAATCCATCCAATTTGAATCTGCCCTCGTCTCAACGACTCTCGCCCTCATTCTTCTGGGGGTCACCCGCAGCACCGTCACGCGTGAGCGCATCTTCAAGGGACCGCTCGAAATCGTGAGCATCGGCCTCGTGTGTGCGGCGGTGGCGTACGGCGTGGGTGCGGCTCTGCGTGGCGTCTTTGGCATCGTCACATAAGTGACCTGCGATCATCTGATCCTAAAACATGTATCGAGTTCCTTTCGCCAAAACCCCAACTAAAAAGGCACTTGTCCGAAAAACGTCCTTTTCTATGATAACCAAATGAGAGAGAATGAATCAGTGGCAGAAAACCCAACCGATCTCCGGACAAGAGACATTCTTCTCTTTACCGCAGCGGTATTTATCCTATCGGCAAATGTTGTCACAATTTATTACCTTCTGCTGAACCAAGATATATTTGTAAATGGATTCTGGGTGATGTTGCGCGAATTCCGCGGTCAATTGCTGCAGCATCCAAACGGCGCAGCCACAACCCTGTTCCGAAGTATGCAACACAACACATATAACGACTTGGGCATAGTACCACTGCTCCCCCTTTCTTTCGTCTTCGGTCTCAATCGCTTGGGATACACCCTCAACCTCGTCAATGTATATTTCATTCCTTCATTTGTTATATATTTCATACTCATCGATGCGATTTACAAACAGAACGATAGAAGATTCTTGTTGATGGGTGGCCTTAGTATCGCACTCATCTACTTCGCACAGCCTCACTTTTGGTATCTTACCTTCAGAGGACACATCGACATCGGAGTGCTGATTATGCTGAACGGAATCATTCTCTTCCTCTTCCATCATCCAATACGGAAACAACGGCTCTATCATTTGCTGTTGCTGGGACTGTTGTGTGCAATAGCGATCCTCTTCCGTCGCTGGCTCTCCATCTGGATCACTGCGCTATTCGTTTCGCTGGCCGGGGAACAATGTTGCTTATGGTTATGCAGGAAAATCCACAGAAGAGAATTTTTCTATTCATGTCTTAAGCTGTTTTTGGCCGCTCTGTGTGCACTGGCACTCCTTCTTGTCTTCGCATGGTCAGTCACCATCACAGCGCTTTCGACCAATTATCACGAACTCTATTCCGCATATGGCTCGTCGGGCAATTTCTTCACTGGTTTCTGGTCAACCATTCAGGTTCTCGGTTTGTCCTCCGTTGTCATTGCGCTGGTGTCAATCATGTACTCTTTCGCACGTTTTCCTGCTGTGCGTTCCCTCATTGTCTTTCTCGTAGTGCAGTCTCTGGTCTTCTTCGTACTGTTTTTTAGGATTCAACGCTTCGACCCACATCACTTCCTCGGCTTACTACCCGTTATTCTTCTCAGTACCGGCTTGTGCGTATCCGATATTCTCCTGAGAATCCGCAGTCTAATACTTCGGTTACTAATTTTTGTCATCATCGCATATTTCGTCTTGTCGAACATACTGACCGCATTTTTCTTTCCCCATTACATACACCCATTCACAACACTATCACCGCACTTCTTTACTTCTATGCGCCTGCTGCCACGCGTACGGGAGGATATGAATGAATTCAACAAACTACGGATGACACTCAATACATTGATTGATGAATCGCCGGGACGCATTTATGTTCTTTCGGACGGAAGTGTCCTTAAATTTCAATTACTGCAATATGCATATGTATCTTTCCTCGATGGACCAGATCAAGTGAATAAAAATACCAACATGACAGCTGTTGTTGACAAGGTGAATGGCTTTCCTCAGAACTTTTTTACTGCGAAATACGTTGTTGTGGCCAATCCCATTTTGAGCCTCATCAAACCGGAAGATTCGCAGGTGATGCACATATTGGCGGATGCGCTCCTGCAGGGAAAAACATTCGCACACTCTTATGACAAACGTCCCGAAGAATTTCATCTCGATCGTGGAGTGACAGTCAGCATATTCGAGCGTAAAAGGCCAATAAGAAAAACTGACATTGCGAAGCTCTCATCTGAATTTCGTGCAATATACCCTGATCATCCCAAAATTTTTTCTATCTCTGTACCCCAAAACCTACTCTCTGAGTAGGGGCTGGTTTTCGGGAAATGCCAATGCCTAGGCACACGACCGCAAGACGTTTACTATAGACACGTATGGCTGCCATTACGTTTCTCGAAGTGGATCCGGAAGATGCCGTGCTAGTGAAGAGTATTTTCTCCGATGCGCTGATCCTCAAGGAACCTCTGGCCGGCGAGGGAGTGATGGAACAGTGTGCCGATGCGGAAATTCTCTCATGCTTCATCTACTCCAAAATCACAAACGACACGCTCGCACAACTGCCGAAACTGAAGTTGCTCATCACGCGCTCCGTGGGCTTCGACCACATTGATCTGGAAGCCTGCAAGGCACGCAAGATCGTCGTCTGCCACGTACCCGACTACGGTTCTCACGTGATTGCAGAACACGTCTTTGCCTTGTTGCTCTCGACCATGCGTCACATCACCGAGGGGGAGAAACGGGTGGAGGGCGGCACTTTCGACTATCACGGGCTGAAAGGCATGACCTTGCGCGGCAAAACCATCGGCATCGTGGGAACCGGCAAGATCGGTCGTCGTGTCGCGCAGGCCGCTCACGGCTTCGGCATGCGTATCATCGCCTTTGACCGCTGTCGCACACTCGAGCTTTCGGATCTGCTCGGCTTGGAATACGTTTCATTGGAAGAACTCTTGAAACAGAGCGATATCATCACGCTGCACTTACCGGCAATCCCCGAAGCGGAGCACATGATCAATGATGCCGCCATCGCCCGGATGAAGCAGGGAGTCATTCTCGTCAATACCGCACGCGGGTCGCTCATCGACTCCAAGGCACTGCTGCGTGGACTGAAAGGGGGAAAAATCCGCTACGCCCTGCTCGATGTGCTCGAGCACGAAAAGAACTTCGCCGAAAATAAGGAACTCATCGATCATCCGAACGTGGTGACCACGCCGCACATCGGATTCTACGCCGACGACAGCGTGACGAGCATATTCACCGATTGTTTCGAAACCATCCGCCAGTGGCAATTCGGTCAGGTGCCCGAACACGTCATCAAACCGACGACCAGGGTATGTGACCTGCCGGGCATCAAAAAGCCTGCGTGAGATGAATCGGCTTTTGCCTTCATAGAATCGCTTCAAATAGGCCCTTAGGCCTTTGACAAAGCCAAACGGGCCTGTAAACTGGCCCTGCAAAGTCCTTCGAACAGACGCTATCGGTAACCACGAGAAACCTGGTAGAAGGAATAGCGCATTTACTTCCTTCTTTCCATTTCTCTGTATGGCAGATCAACAGATCACCTGCCGCGACTGCGGTGCCGCATTCACGTTCACGGAGGGCGAACAAGAGTTCTACGCCTCCAGGAACCTCAACGCGCCACAGCGCTGCAAGGATTGCCGCAACAAGCGCAAGGATGAGCGGAACCAAAAGTTCGACGCTGTCTGCGCCCAGTGTGGTGCCGAGTGTCAGGTGCCGTTCAAGCCGAAGCCGGAGTCTGAAGGAGGCCGTCCCGTGCTCTGCACGGCGTGCTTCCGGGCTTCGAAGGCTGCGTAATCGCTTCCTTTCGACTTCAAGAGAGCCCCGCATTGCGGGGCTTTTTTTGTTATTGTGCACCGCAGAAAAAACTCCCCTTCACAACGAAAAAACTTTTGCTACTATGACCTCCATTTTATGGCCCTCTGGACTTCTCGCATCGCGCTGTTCCTCGTGCTCCTCACCTCTGCTACGCCTGGGTGGGCGCTCATGATCGAAACGCCGCGCAAAGAATTCACCGAACGTGAGAAAGAGCGAATTCTGCTCCCCTGCAAACGAGCAACCCCCGATCGTCGCATTCGTTGCGAAGTGCGCGAGATGAAGCGTGCCGAAGCGGAATGGGGCATGAGCAATCCAGTGAACGCCTACGACGTCTACAACTGGATGGATCTGGGCGGGCAGCAGCTTCGAAACCGACTGCAACAGGAGCGCCTGCAAGCTTTTACAGAGCACTGGCGGCAAACACGTAAGGTCTACAGTGCATTTGAACCGACCGATGATGTAAACACCCAGCGCCTTCCCTATGTGAACGCCATCCGCGAGAGCCGTTTAGACTGCATGTACGCACGACATGGCCATGCGCGTGCACTCTGCTTCGACATTCAGATAGACCTATCGCAGAAAATGATGCGCACCCCGCCACGCTAAGCCGGCACGAAGACGGTTGACTCCCGAAACACCCGATACTACAGTCACTCTGCCAATGCGCCACTCGTCGCTCCCATCCATGAAGAAGGCGACCAAGAAGAACTCCACTCATCTGGAGGCGTGGTTGCGTAGGTAAACATCTTTCTCTCCTTCCTTCCCCACCACCCTCCAGAGACCAATGGAGGGGATTTCGCCTATGGCACACCGCAATACTCCACCACCGGCAAACGGGTACGATGCCCTGCTCAACAATGACGTCTACGTTACGAAGATCGGAGGCGACAACGCGGGCAAGCTCGCCTCAAATGCCAATATCGTTCACAGACGTGCACAGAACATGCGCACGCAAATACTTGCGGTCTCTGCCATCCGCAGCTCTCATCCGAGTTTTTCGGATATGACGCATCCTTTCGTCATCGAAAAGGAGCTTGCCACGAACGGAAAGAGGAAACCGGGTTTCAACACGACATCGCATCTCATCGCCATCGCCCGGGCGCTGGCCCGCAATGACCGTCCGGCTGCGGAGGACATGGCAGGTCGGATCTCCGCATTCACCCGATCGATCGTCGACGGTGAGGTGATACAGGATGGATTGATGGAGGATCGCGAGCGTACGCGCGCCCGACTTCAGGGATGTATCACTCGGACAATCGACGATCCCGATGACCCGCATTCGCTCCAATCTCTGATCAGTAATGCGCATCCTGCACATATCCGACACGTTGGAGAAGATTGGTTGCTCACGGAAGGAAACCATTCGCAATCGATTACGGGCATCGGCGAACGTCTCGCGCAATCGGTGACACGAACGTACTTCGAAGGACGCAACGTGCCGTCGGCAGAACTCGATAACGGAGATGAGCAGACCATCTACTCCATGATGTGGCAGGGGGACGTGAGCGGGGCACGAGGGCAGCTCTGCGAAAATCTGCGACAATCACTGCAACGAACGCTGTCATCTCGTCGTGTCCTGATTGCCGGCGGATACGCGCCTCCCCTTGGAACCGAACGTGGCTACAGTGACAAAACAGGGGCGCTCATCGCGCACGTGGTTCATCAACTGGGCCAACAGATTGTCTATCTGATCGAAAAAGCGAAGCCCATCATGTCGGCGGATCCGAATAATGTGCATGGAACGCGCGTGATACCAAACATGACCCCTTTCCTTGCAAAGGAACTTTTCGGCAATGCTCGAGGAGCCGATGCCGGCGCACTCCATCCTGAAGCCCTCGATATGCTCGCAGAGGACGACATTCCGATCGTCGTACTGAATGCAGAAGAGGAGCCTGCTCCGCACAACACCACACTCATTCAGGCATTCAATCCGGAACCGAACGGTGTCGAGATTGTGCACAGCAGGTCCGTTCCCTTCGCGCTCCAAATCGTCACAGGAAAGATGATCGGCCAAACGGGGTTCGAGGAAGATATTGCCCGTTGGTTCGCCGAGCACAACGTGTCGATTCAGCATATCGCCACGAGTGAAGGATCGATCTCATACACGTTCGATAACGGAAAGGAGTCCGCCGCCACAGTCGCAGCGCTTCGTCAGCATGTGCATGATCGCTACGGCGTGAATGGCGAGGAGGTCATTCAGGCTGTCGATCATCTGGCCGTCGTATACTGTCTGGGCAATGACATGCGCACTCCGGGGCAGGCCGAAAAGGCGACCTTCGCTCTGCATGGGGCCGGCGTGAATATCCGTATGATCACGCAGGGACTCAACCAATCGGTCATGGCATTTCTCGTCGACAAAGACGATGCCTCCCGTGCCGTGCAGGCCTTGCATGACATCTTCATCACGCTTCCTGATGGAGTCTATCGAATCCTGATGGACGAGACTCGCCTGAGGATCGCCGGTGCCGTTACGGCCCTCAGGCAGCAAATGTGATTGGAAACGAATGCTCCATAATCACAAAGGAACGCCCTTGCTCTGTACCTATGGGGTAGGTATGATTCTTATGATGGAAAGACCGGAGAAAATCTTTTGGGGTCTGGTCGTCACCGCGATTCTCTACCATATGCTTGCTCCTTCCTTCGAAGGCGGCGGTGCAACCGCTCAGGCGATTGGCGCGGATCCCGTTGCGCAAATCGATGAACAGGCACTCCCCTCGGGTTCCTGCAATGCCGGCGGAGGCGGATGCGGATGCGGCGGAGCCCTCCTTCCTTGAAATCCCCATCCAAACACCCTACACTTGGGCATTCATGCGCACATTCCTCCTCGTTGCCATCGGCCTTCAGACCTTCTTCGGAACCGGATGCCGGACGGCACTCGCGCATGCACAGGAATCTGCAACCGAGACGGAAATGGCCGCACCGACGCGTGATTCTCATGAGACGTGTGGGCAGGAAAGTACCGAGCCGGATGATGACGAGGGCGGTCTTCCTTGTCTTGGCCACTGCCTCGCCGAGGCAACGCAGCGCTCGGTGAGTGATTCTTCTGTGCAGCTGCCGACGATCGCATCGCTTGCGCTGGGCTACTCCGCTCAATCCCCTGTTCCTTCTTCAGAGCAAAAATGCAACCTTGCGGTGTTTCCCTGTTCCCTTTCACCGCCACCAATCGATACGGTCGTGCTGAGACAATAGAGAGAAGGAAAGCGCATATTGTGCGCTTGTTTCACTATTCCTTCCCCTTCTCTTCTCCATGTCCGCATCCTCAGAAAAACGACAAGTCACCCTGCGCATCAGCGGGATGACCTGCCACAGTTGCGAACTCCTTCTGGAACGTACGATCAAATCCGTTCCGGGCGTGACGCACGTCAACGTGCTGCACCGCAAAGGTATCGCCAGAATCACAGCCTCGGTCGATACGCTGCCGTCATTCGAACAGCTCGAGTCGGTAATCCGTGATGCGGGATACGCCGTTGTTTCAGAACAGGAAAATCTGACCGTTCGACGGGATTGCAGTATCCGACAAGAGCCTGAGCCCTCGCAGCAGAAATGGATGGAAATCGGCGGTGCACTCGTCATCATCTTCGCCATCTACAAGTTGCTGGGTGCATTCGATCTTGTCTCTCTTGCTCCTTCCACTGCCGGGGCACTTACTTTCGGAGGAACGCTTCTCATCGGCGTCGTTGCAGGAATGAGCAGCTGTCTCGCCGTCACGGGAGGTCTTCTGCTCGCGATGGCCGCCAAGTACAACGAACTCCACGGCGGTTCCACGCCCGGTCAACGCCTCAAGCCCCTCCTGCAGTTCAACATCGGCCGTCTGGCCTCGTATTTCGCACTCGGCGGACTCGTCGGCCTGTTGGGGCAATCCATCACGCTCTCGACGCAAATGACGGGGCTCATGAGCATCATCGTTGCCTTGGTCATGCTCTATCTCGCACTCACGATCCTGAAGATCATCCCTAAGGGAAGTTTTCCGATTCAGCCCCCAAAGGCCTTCACGCACTGGATTGCCAACCTGTCGGAGAATAATCATCCGGCCGCCCCATTCGCCCTCGGCGCACTGACGTTCTTTCTGCCATGCGGCTTCACCCAGTCATTGCAACTGGTTGCTCTCGCCTCCGGCAGTTTCTGGGCCGGCGCCATGACGATGTTCACGTTCGCGCTTGGCACTCTGCCCTCTCTCATCGGTATCAGTTACATCTCTGCGAATGCACGAGGCACATCTTCGCGCCTCTTTCTGCGATTCGCAGGAACACTGGTGCTGGTGCTTGCACTTTTCAATCTCAATAACGGATTCACTTTGGTGGGTGTCGATATCCCCCAAACCATGGCTGCCGCATTCGGGCCAAAGAATCCCACAGGTACCCAGCCATCCGCAGCCGTACAGAACGGCGTACAGGAAGTTTCGATGGTCGTCGCGGGCTACGGCTACGAACCAAGCTCACTCACGATCCGCTCGGGCGTACCTGTGCGCTTTCACGTGGACGGTACCAAGGCAGGAGGCTGCACACGCGGCTTCGTCATCCCCTCGCTCGGCATCAGCAAGGTTCTTGCAGCAGGAGACAACGTCTTTGAATTCACGCCGCAGAGTCCCGGCCGCATCCCCTTCAGCTGTTCCATGGGCATGGTTCGCGGATCCTTTACCGTCATTTGATTTCCTTACTCCCTCTCTCTCATGAACTCTCTCCAGTGGAAAGAACTGCGCGACTCTAAAGTTCCTGCTCCTGCCGGCGCTCAACCGGGTATGTGGTTCGGAGTATCCATGGTTCTCGTGGGCGTCATCATCGGTTTCTCTGCAGGACGTTTTGCCGGCGGAGGACTCACCTTCGCCAATACCGTTCCCACTCCGACAGCCCCAATTCCGACGGCTCCCAGCCCAGCCCCGACCCCTGCGCCGGTGCCGGATCCCGAGACTGCCATCAATGTCATTCCTGTCGACTTTGAAAAGGATCATATTCGCGGCAGTACGAATGCCGATATTGCCGTCATTGAGTACTCCGATTTCGAGTGTCCGTTCTGTCAACGCGTACATCCGACCATGAAACAGCTTCTCGAGCAGAACACGGGCAAGATCATGTGGGTGTACCGCCATTATCCTCTCAGCTTCCATCCGCAAGCGGAACCTGCGGCCATTGCTTCGGAATGCGTAAATGAGCTGGGAGGCAACACCGCCTTCTGGAAATTCGCCGATGCGGTGTTCGAAGGGGGCTCGTTCGATTTCCCTGCCATCGCTCAGAAGATCGGCATCAACGCCGATGCCCTGCAAACCTGCATCGATAGCGGAAAGTACAAGGCGCAGGTGCAGGAACAGTTGTCACAAGGCTCGGCCTCGGGCATTCAGGGCACACCGGGCACCATCGTTCTCAATAGAAAAACGCAAGAGAACCGCATCGTCTCGGGCGCCCAGCCGCTTCAAAACTTCCAGAATGCGATTGATGACCTCCTCCAGTAATTCCCCCAACCCTAACCCTATCCCCTAACCCTATCCCCTAACCCTCCTATGCGTACTCTCGTTCAAATCCCCGGCATTCACTGTCAATCCTGTGCCGTTCTCATCAAAGATGTCAGCCAGGAATTTCCCTCCATTCAGAACATTGACGTCAATGTAGACGCCAAAACGGTCGATCTGCGCCACGACGGCCACTTCGATCTCACGTTGTGGACAGGAGCCGTCGAAGAGCTGAATAGCGCCTACAGAGTTCAGCCCGTCTCGCAAACACTGTGAATAATTCAAAAAGCAACTCGAATAGAAGGAGGCTCCTCAAGAGGGGCCTCCTTGCATTTGCTTTCGCTCCGAAACTTCCGCATTTCCCTATCCTCATGTTACCTTTTCATTTCCTCCAATAGACACCTGTACTGGCAACTACGGCATGACAGCTTCCGGCGTACGGGAGAAGCACTTCTTCTGGGCGCTCATCCTCAACGGTGGACTTGCTGTCACAGAACTCGCCATGAGCGTCGTAACTGGGAGCACGGCAGTGCTCGCAGACGGCCTCATGAATGTCGACGACCTTGCAGCGCTCGTCTTCAGTATCTACAGCGAACGAAAGATGCGGCAGGCTGCCGACGAACGGCGCACCTTCGGCTACGGGCGCATGGACGCGCTCGCGGGTTTTGTGAAGGGCTGTCTATTACTGCTCTCCTCGTTGGTTGTCATCCTCCAAGCGGGACGCCTGCTGCTGATGCCCGAAACAGTCGCAGGTACAACCGTTCTCTTTATTGGGGTTGCCTCGCTCGCAGTCAACTTCATTTCCTCCGTCATGCTCAGGGCCGATGCATGTTGCAGCCTTAATGCGCGGGGGACATACGCCTGCATGAAATATGACATGTTCGGTTCGACCGCTCTGATTGTGAGCGGTTTGCTCTCGAACTCCTTCAACGTCGCATATTTCGATGTTGCTGCCGCCCTCCTCATCGCTTTCTTCATGGTCCGAAGCGGATGGGGCATCTTTGTGGAAGGTGCCCGACTCTTCCTTCAATCTGCTCCGACGGATTTTCTGTACGACGACTTCGAAAAGGCTGTTCTCGCCATCGAGGGCGTGACCGCTGTCGGCGATATTCACGTCTGGATCCTAACGCCGAAGGAACACCATTTGACCTGCAAAGTCACGCTCAGGAATGGGGACATCTGCCGCTGTGACAAGATCATCCGTGCAATCGAACAGATTGCCGGAAGGATGGGAATTCAACACACTACAGTCCAGCCGGTGTACACTAAAGAAACACTTCAGCGTTTCTGCAAAGCACCCACGTGATGCGGGCACAGAAAAATTGCCGGCATTCCATTCTGATGTTTTTCGGTGCAAGTTTCACCCTCCACCTCTTCTGGGAAAATTTTCAAGCGCCGCTGTATCAGGGATTCACATCGTTCCGACAACATTTCTGGATCTGCCTCAAGGCGACAGGGGGCGATCTCCTCTTCATGCTTGTCATTTACACCTCCCTTGCGCTCATCCATCGCGATCCCCTCTGGATCTCCAACCGACCGACGTATGCGCATCCCGCAACGTGGATCATTATGCCACTCATCGGCGCTCTCCTTGCCATAGCATTCGAGCTCTGGGCCGTTTATGTCGCGAATCGCTGGCAGTATGCAGCGATGCCGCTGATTCCAGTGGTGGGGGTTGGCCTGCTCCCTGTTCTCCAGATGATTATCATTCCGCTTGCAGCCGTTGCAATCAGTTTACGTCTCGCTCCTCGTGGCTAATCTTGACAAAGCCCTTCTACCCTGCAACCCGTTATTGCGATCTTTATGCGCAGTGCCCTCCCTTCGCAACTTCACCCTTTTCCGTGTCTACCCGCATGTGAACGATGACGGCGGGGAAGAAGGAGAGAAGGCCCGTTTTTTTCCTTTACCCACACCCTAGGTTATGGTATCTTTCTGTACACTTTCTCACCGCATCATGACCATCCAGAAGCAGAAAGCACTCATCGGCTACAAGAAAGCACAGAGCCTTCTCAAGAAAATCATCACGATGGTCGAAGAGGACCGGTACTGCATCGATATCATGCAGCAGAACCTGGCTGCCATCGGCCTGCTTAAATCTGCACACCAGCTCCTTTTTGAAGGTCATCTGAACAGCTGTTTCAAGAGCGCACTCGAGACGAACAGCCCCGCCAAAAAGCAAAAAATGATCGACGAGATTCTGACGGTGACGAAGATGGCGACTAAGTGAGCGGTAAAAGCAATGCATGGTATAAAGAATAGGCAGGTATACTCCTCTGCATGCACGATCACTCTGCAAACCAGCCCGATTCCCTCGCACCCCGCATCGACTGTTCGTGCGGCAAATCCTGTATGAGCTGTAATGCAGAGGATCTCTGCGTTTCTTCGGGATGCACTATGGAAGCTAAACAATATGAATACGGTCTGCAGAAACGCATCAAACACGACATACATGGTCACCAACCACACAAAAATCATGAAATGTCTCCAAAGCATGATGATCATGACATGAGCAAAATAAGCCATCATGATCATGAATCAGCCATGAATAACCCGCGAATGGCCAAACATATGGAAACCGACATGCGACGTAGATTCTGGATTTCACTAATCCTTACGATTCCGATCGTCCTTCTTTCGCCTCTCGGAGCTTCACTGACAGGCCTTACGCTTCCATCGGAAATTTTCGTTAACTGGATCCTACTTACTCTCTCCACGCCCATCGTCTTCTGGGCAGGATCAATCTTTCTTATAGGAACATACCACTCCCTCCGGGCCAGGAAGCTCAATATGGCCGTTCTCATCGCCACGGGGGTGCTTGCAGCCTACGTGGGAAGCACCATCCTCATGTTCACTGTCGGAGGCGAAACGTTCTTCGATGCCGCCGCTATGCTCGTTACGTTCGTGTTATTCGGGCATTGGATGGAGATGAAATCACGTCGTGGAACATCCGAAGCGCTGCGAGCACTCTTCGATCTTATCCCGCCACAGGCAACCGTTATACGCGACGACAAAGAAATATCCATTTCAAGCGCTGAGATCGTTCAAGGCGATACCGTCGTACTCAAGCCGGGTGATAAAGTGCCCGTGGACGGAAAAATTACCGAGGGAGAGAGTGCCATTGATGAATCGCTTGTCACAGGCGAATCCATGCCTGTCTCCAAAATCAAAGGTGATACGGTTGTCGGAGGATCAGTGAATCAAACGGGCACCGTTAAATTCAAAGCATTGCAAGTGGGAGCCGACACCGTTCTTGCACAGATCATAAAGCTTGTCGAAACCGCGCAGAACTCCAAAGCACCAGGGCAGCGCATCGCGGATAAGGCTGCTGCAATCCTCGTCATCGTCGCCATCGGCTCCGGCGTGCTGACGTTCTTTGGGTGGTACGTGTTCGGTAGTGCATCGATTCTGACATCCCTTACTTTCGCCATCTCCGCCGTCGTCATCGCCTGTCCTGACGCACTGGGCCTCGCTACACCGACCGCCGTGGCAGTCGGAACAGGGATCGGCGCCAAGCACAATATCCTCATCAAAGATGCCGCAACACTGGAAAATACTTCACGCCTCACCGCCATCGTGCTTGATAAAACAGGGACACTGACAGAGGGGAAACCGAAGGTGACAGATGTCATTGCCTTGGACGATTTCAAAGAATCCGATGTGCTGGCGTACGAAGCAAGCGTGGAAAGCGGATCGAATCATCCGCTCGCAAAAGCTATTGTGACAATTGCTCGAGAACGCAATGCCCATGCTTTCTCTATACAAGATTTTACATCCATCGCCGGACATGGCCTGAAGGCGACGGTGAATGGTAGACTGGTATTAGTGGGAACGGAAAAAATGATGAAAGACAACGGCATCACGACTGAAGCAGCGCAGGATGATCTAAGAAGACTGGCCGGAAAAACTTTCAGCCTGCTTTCCATTGATGGAAAGTTGAAAGGTATCATTGCGGCTGCAGATACCCCCAGACCGAGTGCGAAGCGGGCCATCGACGGTCTGAAGGCACTTGGCATTCTACCGGTAATGATGACAGGCGATCATCGGCAGGTGGCAAAAGAGACGGCAAAAGAACTCGGCATCGAGCGTGTTTTCGCGGAAGTGCTTCCAGAACACAAAGCGGATCAGGTGAAGAAATTACAAGAAGAAGGGAACTTTGTTGCCATGGTCGGCGACGGGATCAACGATGCTCCTGCACTCGCACAAGCGAATATCGGCATTGCGATCGGCGCAGGGACGGACGTGGCGATTGAAACGGGAGATATCGTACTTATGAAGTCCGATCCGGCCGATATTCTTAATGCCATTATTTTAAGCAAGGCGACCGTCCGCAAAATGAAACAGAATCTTTTCTGGGCGGCGATTTATAACGTGCTCGCGCTCCCCGTCGCCGCAGGCGTGTTCTACCCCTCCTTCGGTATTGCACTCGCGCCAGAGATCTCAGCACTACTTATGTCCCTTTCCTCCATTGTTATTGCATCGAATGCTGTCCTCTTGAAGCGCGTCGAATTCTCCTTGTCTGTCGCACAAACGCCTCAATGAACAGATTCACATAGCTATAGTGAAGTAGGCAGTAATGTGAGGCTACACATCATCATTTTCGCCTCTTGACGTATGAATGCTATACCTATACCATAGGTATAGGTATTAGTTTTTCCCACAGCAAAATGCCCGATTCTCATAATCACGCGACAAAAACTCCCTGCAACGGCAAGGTTTCACTCTCGCTCAAGGGAATGCATTGCGCTTCGTGCGCAGGCCTCATTGAGCGCTCACTCAAGAAACTCCCCGGCATTCAAAGTGCCAATGTGAATTTCGCCGCAGAGAAGGCATCGGTGCTCTTCGACCCCGCAAAAACCTCGACGGAAAAACTGATTCACGCGGTGGAAGAAGCCGGCTATCACGCCTCGGTCGCCGTGGAGCATGACCGTGATGCCGATCGTAAACGCCGGAAAGCAGAGGTGCTCTCGGCGCGGCACAGCTTCATGGTGGCCTTCATTCTCAGTGCCCCGCTGCTTCTGCTGATGATCGTTCCGTTTTTTCCTGAAAGTTCGATGAGCATGCTGCTGGGACCGTGGATGGGCATCCTCTCGCTCATCTTCGCCACCCCCGTGCAGTTTTGGCTGGGGGCGGGGTTCTACCGCGGATTTTGGTCCAGTCTGAAGATGAAGACCTTTACCATGGACAGTCTCATTGCCATCGGTACGTCGACGGCCTATTTCTTCAGTCTTCTGAATTATATGGTTGCATCGTTGGAACGTCGCTCGCTCATCGGTGAGACGGCGAATCTCTACTTCGAAGTCGCTGCGCTGCTCATCACGTTCGTATTGCTTGGCAAGTGGCTCGAAGCGCGCGCCAAGGGCCGTACGAGCGAAGCCATCGAAAAACTGATGGGTCTGCAGCCCAAAACCGCCCGCGTACTGCGCGACGGCAATCCCGTCGATATCCCCATAGAAGAAGTGAAGATCGGCGATACGATCGTCGTACGTCCGGGCGAGAAGATCCCCGTAGACGGCATCGTTACCCGCGGCCTCTCCGCCGTCGATGAATCGATGCTGACCGGCGAGAGTATTCCTACCGAGAAGAAAGAAGGCGATCGTGTATTCGGTGCAACACTGAACCAGAACGGCTCCATCGAGTTCACTGCAGACAAGATCGGCGCCGAAACCGCGCTGGCCCGCATTATCCGGTTCGTCGAAGAGGCACAGGGCAGCAAGGCGCCCATTCAGAACTTCGCCGACGCCATTGCACGCTGGTTCGTGCCCGCAGTTATCCTTGCGGCGATTCTGACCTTCGTCGTGTGGATGCTCATCGGCCAGACCCTCACCTTCGCCCTGCTCGCATTCGTCTCGGTCATCGTGATCGCCTGCCCCTGCGCACTCGGTCTTGCCACTCCCACGGCGTTGATGGTCTCGACCGGTCGCGGCGCAGAACTGGGCGTACTGATTCGCGGCGGTGAGCCGCTCGAGGCGGCGAATGCCATCGATACCGTCATCTTCGATAAGACCGGCACACTCACCCACGGCAAGCCCGTGGTGACGGATATCCTGCCCACAGGATCGCTCTCGAAACAGGAGCTCCTCGGTATCGCGGCCAGCTTAGAACAGGTCTCGGAACATCCTCTGGCCGAGAGCATCGTTCGCAAAGCGAACGAAGATCAGGCGGCACTGTCGTCTGCCGAACATTTTCGTGCAATCCCCGGACACGGAGTCGAGGGGATGATTGCAGGAACGCTCACCTACCTCGGCAACCGAAAGTTGATGGAACAATTTCAGATTGCAACGGAGCAAATCGAGACGCAATTACGCACGCTCGAAGAACAAGGAAAAACTGCGATGATCCTCGCCCGAAAAGATGGCGTTCTCGGGCTCATCGCCGTTGCCGATACTCTCAAGGAAACCACTCCCGCAGCCATTGCCGCACTGAAGCACATGGGCCTTACATCCGTAATGATCACGGGGGACAATACACGTACGGCGCAGGCGATTGCGAAACTCGCGGGTATCGATCAAATCCTCGCCGATGTGCTGCCCGAGCAGAAGGCAGAAGAAGTGAAACGCCTGCAAGCCGAAGGAAAGCGTGTCGCCATGGTGGGTGACGGCATCAACGACAGTCCGGCACTTGCGCAAGCCGATTTGGGAATCGCCATGGGCAGCGGCACCGACATCGCCATGGAAACAGGTGGCATCGTGCTGGTGAAGAACGATCTGCGCGATGTTGCAACGGCAATCCATTTAAGCCGCACCACCGTAAGCAAGATCAAGCAGAACCTCTTCTTCGCGCTCTTCTACAATGTCGTGGGCATCCCCATCGCTGCCCGCGCCTTTGCGGGTTTCGGCATCATCCTGCGACCGGAGCTGGCCGGACTCGCCATGGCCCTAAGCTCCGTCTCGGTCGTGACGAATTCGCTGCTGCTCAAAAGATGGAAGCCGGGAAAATTGAACCTGCTGTCCCGCTTCGCACCCGTCATCATGACCGTAGGATTCACGGGGCTCTTTCTCGTATTTGCACGCCTGAGCGCGTGATCCCCCTCTCTGCAAATGTCTTTTCGCTCTCTTCTGACCTTCATCGGCCTCACGCTCATCCTCACAGGATGTGCAACGCAGACAACCATGAAGCCGCAGGCACCCGAACCTGAAGGCAGCGGCCTCTCACTCGTCGATAACCACGTGCATGCGTTGGCATTCGACCGCATGAACGCCGATCGCCTCTATCTCGCAACTCACGAAGGACTACTCGTGCTCACGCCCGAAGGGCACCTCTCGCAGGTTTCAACAGAACAACACGATTTTATGGGATTTTCGATACATCCCTTCGATCCCCAGCGCATGTTCGGCAGCGGCCATCCTGAATCAGGCGGCAATCTCGGATTCATTCAGTCGAGTGACGGAGGGCGCTCTTGGCAGAAAATTGCGGATGTGACGACGGATGGACCCGTCGACTTTCATGCCATGACCGTCAGCCAGACAAATCCGAATCTCCTTTTCGGATGGGAGGATCGACACATCTACCGTTCTGAAGACGGAGGTGTCAGCTGGAGTATCGCCAGCCGTTCTCCCGTGAACGTCCTCAGCCTCGCCACCGATTCCGAGGATGACCGCATTCTCTATATCGGAACAAATGCCGGTCTTCTGAAAAGCGCAGATCGTGGCGAAACATGGGAACACGTAAACCTCGTGGACGAGGTGCCCATCTTCGGTCTATTCAGTAATCGGGACGGCACACTCACGCTTGCAACAAGCTGGGATGGGCTTCTGCAGATCAATCTGCACGATCCCGATTCACGCATCACACGCCTCTCTCCCCTCCCCGATAAGCTCGTTGCGAAAACCGTAACCGTCGATCCTGGCGATTCAACAATCATCATTGCTGCCGCCGAGGACCATGTGTTTCGCTCTGATGATGGAGGAATGAGCTGGCAGAATTTTCTTCCTACAGGCAAGGCACCGCAGAGCAATCCGGAAATCTGCTCTGCAGGATCAAACGCAGGCTGCGGTGAAGTTGAATAAGACCCACCATGCGTTGCGCACAGTGGGTCTTTTCTCGTCGTTTCTCGCTCTTCTCGTGTTCCTCCGAATCGCTACTCGGCCGAGGCAGCGGTTTCGGGCTTGGGCCGCGAGTCGCGGCGGCGACGGCCGCTCAACATGTCCAGCAGACCGCCAATGGGATCACGGTCATTTTCCTCCGGCTCGTCGACGGACGCTTCCTCGAGGACAACGTCTTCTTTGCCCATCGACACGATACCGAGTTTGCGGCCGCAATCCTTGCACCACAGTTCCACCATCTTGGTGGCCTCGGTTTCGCCATCGCACGGCTTGGTCATCATCTCGACAACCCCCGTAATGATCCGGTCCATGTAGTGGCCGGTCTTGTCCAGCACGCGTCCTTTGCGGACGAATTGCCCGCTGACATTGTGCGGCGCTGTGGTGGCCTGCACCTGAGGCTGCTCGCTGCCATCCTCGCGGTCGATCTCTACGACATCCTGGTCGTAGAAGACGAAGGCGTAGCAGTGCTCAGGAAACTCGAACGTCTGCCTGGGATCGCGAGTGGTGACTCGCGGATCCTCGTGTTCCTCACCCGAGGTGACAAAAAAATGGACCAATGTCCTCGTTTCACAACCGAGCGTTTTCACCGGGAACTCCTTCACAAAAGAGCGAAAGAACGAGACCCGGCAACACACCGGGGCTCACACTTCGCGAACCACCAGTCAACCATTGACCGGGAAATAGCATTCTAGTTATTTTTAGATTATTGTCAATTTCGGATATGGGCGAACTGTAACCTGAAACGCATAAGAATTCTGTAGGTACGGTAGGAGGGAAGGCGCTTAACCCTTTCCCACCTACCGTATGGCCCATATTACGCGTTCCCAGCGCGATAAACTGGAGGTCTTGTACCAGCTTGGCATAAGGCAATCCAAGATCGCTCAGCTCATTGGCTGCTCGCAGTCCACGATCAGTCGGGAGCTGAAGCGGAACCGTCCTCTGGTGTATGACCGCTACA
>MNWP01000012.1 GCA_001872575.1 Candidatus Peregrinibacteria bacterium CG1_02_54_53
GTTCTTTTTTCCTGCTTTAACGAGTATGCGATCAATTGCAGAAAAGCCCGCCGCTGGCGAAAACAAAGTTCGTTCCGATCGTTTTCAGTCGGGCTCTTTTGCGGTTTTGTTGCGATGTCCGGCAGGGTTTCCGGTGGCCAGCCTTCGCATTTGCTTCGTCCGGCAGGCGCGGCGGCTGCCCCCAGCCCGAGGGCTTTTCAGCCGCCGCGCCAATTCGTGCTGAAATCGGTTCGGATTTTTTCGAAAGCGCTCCACCAATTACGAAAACCGCGCGAATGCGCGAGCACGCGCCATCCGATCGCGGCTTCCCACTGCACCGCGTTCCCTTTCTCCCGCCAGCGGCGGGCTTTTCTGGTACCCTGCGACCATGAAAGTCATTGCTTACTGTCGCAAATCTACAGAACAGGATGATCGCCAGATACTCTCGATTGACGCGCAGCTCCGGGAGCTGCAAGAGTATGCCGCAAAAGAACAGTTGGAAATCGTCGCCTCGCTCCGCGAGGCCAAAACCGCAAAAGAGCCCGGGCGAACCGAGTTCGCCAGAATGTTGGAAATCATCGAGAAGGGAGGAGCGGAAGGCATCCTCGCATGGCATCCCGACAGGCTCGCCAGGAACAGCGTAGACGGAGGGAGGATTATTCATCTTCTGGACACCGGCAAGCTCAAAGGATTGAAGTTCCCGACCTTCTGGTTTGAGCCGACACCGCAAGGGAAATTCATGCTCTCTATCGCTTTCGGCCAGTCCAAGTACTACGTGGACAACCTTGCCGAGAACGTGAAGCGAGGCATGCGCGAGAAAGTGCGCCGTGGCGAGTGGACGTGGCCTGCCTCACTGGGATACGTCAACAACCGAGAGAAGCGGAACATTGAGCCGGACCCCGAGAAAGCGCCAATCGTGCGTAAGGCATTTGAACTCTATGCCACCGGAGCCCATACGCTTCTCTCGCTCCGAAACGAACTCACTCGCCTTGGGCTTCGTACGCGAAACGGCAAGGTGCTGCCGGTGTCCAATGTCCAGAAGATGCTCAAACACCATGTGTATTACGGCGTCATCAGCATGAACGGGGAGCTGTTCCCCGGCGCGTTCGAGCCAATCGTGAGCAGGAGACTGTTCGACGAGGCGCAGGAAGTCATGCACTTTAAGAGCAAACCCAAGCGCAGGAGAAAGCATGAGCTTCCCTTCATGGGCTTCCTGCACTGCGCAGCCTGCGCTTGCGCGATCACCGCCGAAATCCAGAAGGGGCACCACTACTACCGCTGCACGCACAAGCGCGGTCCCTGCGATCAGCGCAAATACCTGCGTGAGGATGGATTGCTTAAGGAGGTGCGCAAGATCGTCGAACAAGTCTCTTTGCCCGATGAGTGGGCGGACAACATGCTTACCGAACTCGACAAGGAGGAAGCTGAGGGAAAGTCAGATCATCGGACATCTGTTCAGCGCCTCGAAGATGAGCGGAAGGCCATCGATCAGAAGCTCGATACCCTTCTTGATCTGCGACTGGAGGGAGCGCTCGATACCGGAGAATACCTTGTGCGAAAGAACGCGCTGGTGGCTCGTAAAGTATCGCTCAATCAGGAGATCAAGGCCGCTGAACAGAACCGCATCCATTGGCTCGAACCCATGCGAGAAATGATTGTACGCAGTAAGGAAGCCAAGAAGCTGCTCACGACTGAAAATCACTCGGAATTTCCAACATTCCTTAAACGCATCGGAACGAACTTTGTTTTGAAAGGGAACGCGGTGCAGTGGGAAGCCGCGATCGGATGGCGCGTGCTCGCGCATTCGCGCGGTTTTCGTAATTGGTGGGTCAGGTGGGATTCGAACCCACGGCCAATGCCTTAAAAGGGCACTGCTCTACCACTGAGCTACTGACCCAGAGGGAATGATTGGAGAAGGAACAGAGCATGGATCGAGCAGCTATTTCTCTACCACGCCCCGCATTCGCGGGGCTGAGCACTGAGCTACTGACCCAGAGAGGTGACGGCATTGTAGGTCTTTTTCTCACGCATTTCACGTCAGAGTGTCTCTTTATTCTACACGTTGTTTTTCTTGCACGGCCATGTGCCACGCATCTGCTTCTGTGTGCAGGGTCTTGGTCTTGCCGATCACTCCCCGGGTTTCTCTTTTCAGAGCAGCGAGGTGTCGGGCGGCTTCAGCGTCGGCAACGCCCATTTCTCTTCGCGGTCGACCGTATAATCGGTAATTCCCGATTTATCGAAACCCACAGTTCCATGCTAGCAGGTGCCGAACACTTGGGAAGAGTGGCATACCACACAGCTGTCCGATGCGCTTGAAGCATGTTTTTCCGGGTTTCGAATGAGGATGACGAAGTGTTGAAAATTGTGTCTGCCATCACATTGAGCGCATAAATTTTGCTAGAGTGGTAGTTAATCTTACTTCTTTCCTCCTCCCTCCTATGTTCGGCAAATCTTTCCTCGGGATGATCGCCGGTGTCCTTACGGTCGTCGGCGCTCTCAACTGGGGGCTCATCGGTGTCGGTGTGTTCCTCAACCGGGATCTCAACGTGGTCCGCATGGTGGTCGGCACAGTTCCGGCAGCTGAGGCGGTCGTGTACATCCTCGTGGGTTTGAGCGCCGTGTTGGTGCTGATCGAGTCCATGAAGCGGTAAGTATATATATTTTTGTGGTGATGAGAGGGGCCGGCTGTCTGCCGGTCTCTTTTTTTTCAGAGCTGATTTTTTGTTTCCGCGAAAGGGGAGGCGCCCTAGAGTGGTGGTCATGATCGATACGCACTGCCATCTGGCCGACAAGCAGTTTGCCCAGGATCTTCCTCAGGTGATCGCCCGTGCGCGGGCGCAGGGAATTACCAGGATGATCACTATTGCCGATTCGATACCCGAGAGCCGTTTCTGTCTGCAGATTGCGCAGGAGTATGAGTGCGTATTCTGCACGGTCGGTGTGCACCCGCATCATGCGAAGGATTGGAAGTCCGCCGACAGCGATACTCTGCGCTCATTGGTCTCCTCTTCTCCGAGGGTGCGTGCCATCGGTGAGATCGGTCTCGACTATCACTACAATTTTTCTCCATGCGAAGTGCAGCGTCCTGTCTTTCGTGAACAACTCACACTCGCTGCCGAGCGGGGATTACCTGCGGTGGTGCACTGTCGTGAGGCGATTGCAGATGTGCGTACCGATCTGAAAGTTTTGGATCTCACACGTGTTGTGCTGCACTGCTGCACAGAAGTATGGGAGGACATTGAGGAGCTTGTGGCACAGGGGATGCATGTCTCCTTCACGGGGATCGCCACGTATCCTCAATCCGAAGAAATCCGCCGCGTCATTCGCGAGTGCCCGATTGAACAGATGATGGTCGAGACTGATGCGCCTTACCTGGCCCCCGTTCCGTATCGCGGCAAGCGCAACGAACCCGCTTATGTGCTCGAAGTGGCACGGCTCATCGCCAAATTGAAGGGGATCTCTTTTGAGGATGTGGATCGCCAGACTACGCAGAATGCGATGGCGTTCTTCGGTTTGCCTTCGTAAGATGACGGCAAGTGCACACAGCACCTCCATTGGATACCCGCCTTCATCCGCCTGTGGCGGACTACGGACGGGCAGGGAGCATCACTCCTGTTCATCCATCGAAGCTCTTTATGCCCCAGTAGGCTAACGGATAGACCGCCGGCCTCCGAAGCCGGAGACGCAGGTTCAATTCCTGCCTGGGGCACCATTTGGTTTCTCCTGATGGCAGCGGCTGCAGAATTGACAAATTGAGTAATTTAGTGCTAATATTGTCGCATGAAAGCTCCACAGGAATTTGCCGAGGGTGAACACAAACGCGGTGAGCCCGGCTACGTCGAGGTCTACGCGGAGGACACGGAATTTACGCATCGTGTTATTAGCCCGAGTCGCTTCTCAAGGCAAGGTTTTGGCATTGGAGGCGAAGAAGAACCTCTCGCTCAATCTGTACGGCAAACGCAATTTTCGGGGACTGCGAAATTCTACAATACTCAATATTCCTCGCCGGATGTCATCGGCGAAAAGCTTGGAGGCTTCTCACTTCCGGGGCTTGTTCATCTCCTTCGCAGTCGTCAGAAAAAGACAGGCGTAACGGACGATAAGCGCTACACGTACGCATTTCCTGAGCCATCGGAGCCTAGTTATGGCATTGAAGATGGGGGCATGTCAGGAACGTCTCGGGCACGTCCTCTCACAGAAGCAGAAATTCAGCAGTTTGAATCACTTCTCAGAGGAGGCGACACCGTTGAGGATAAACTTGCACTGGCCAAGGAGGCATTTCACGACAGAATGGAACAGCTTCTCAAGCTCAAACCGGGGATCTTGAAAACGCTTCGCAATGCACGCGATCGGGTGGCGGGCTGGTTTCGGGGTAGCAAGAAATAACGGTTTGCGCCCCATAGATCACGGTTCGTAAATTGTGTATTGTTCGCCGTGTCTAAAAGCGGGATTAGTACCCACCTACATTCCTCGCCGCCGCTCGGAGTTTCGGCGGGCAGGCAGTGTTCATATGCAAGCTTCTTTAAGCTTGAGATGCGAGTTCGACTTGTCCGCCGGAGTCCCGCGAATGCGGGCGCAGGTGGGTTCTCGTATCCTGCTTTGCGCACTGTGTAAAAGTGCGTACCATACGCCTCGCGCGGGATTAGTACAGTGGTAGTATGCAAGCTTCCCAAGCTTGAGACGCGAGTTCGATTCTCGTATCCCGCTCCAAAATTCTCTCAAGGGGATTTTGACTTAAGTGTAGCCGCTCCAGACATCTACTTCATTGAAGTTATACAAAAAGGAGCCCCATGCATCCGTGCATGGGGCAATGGTCTGAAGAATCGAAACATCACGGACTCATGGCGTCCAGGTATCCTCCCAACTACCGGAGATGCTCGCTTTGTGACGTCGAATGTCACGGATCTGCTGCTGAGCATTTTGTATGGTGCTCAGTGCGGTGTTCTTCTCGGATCCCTCGTATCGCTTGTACTTTTCGATGTGTTCTCGAATCGTAAGGCGATGGCTCTCGACAGCTCTTTCTTCGTTCATTGGAGAACCTTCTTTCCAAGTTGTTAGAGGCCACACAAAAACAAGTTATGACGTCCTTTTCTCCTTTTTAAACTCCTTTCTAAGGGAAAAGGCCAAGAGATGTAAATGATCAAACTTCAGACCAATTCATACCATATACTTAATGAATGATTCGTCAATATTTCAACTTTATCAGCTTTCAGAAGCGGTTTTGTGATGACACTATATATTCATAGCTAAATAACTCATGGATAAATTACACTAACGTTATGAAAATAGCCTCTAACAAAGAGATTTTGCGAAGTGAGAAATCTGATAGACGCACATTTATGCAAATGAATCGAGCGCCAATTTTTGTAGTATTGGATAATTTGAAAGCGGCATTCAATGTTGGATCTATTTTTCGCGTAGCGGATGCACTTCTTATTCAGAAAGTATATTTATGCGGAACGACGATTGCCCCACCACACTATAAAATCAAAACCACATCGCGAGGAACAGAACGGTGGGTTCCATGGGAATACCGCAAGTCAACTCGTAAAACGGTACAGGAACTGAAAGATGGCGGTGCGTTCATCTTGTGTGCGGAACTCACATCGGAAAGTGTTGATTACACAAAAATCAATCCCTTTTTTCCTGTCTGTCTGGTATTAGGACGTGAATATGACGGCATCTCAGCAGATGTATTGGAGCTCGCAGACTGTATCGTTTCCTTGCCTATTTACGGCATGACAAATTCGTTGAATGTAGCAATCACGGGAAGTGTGCTCTTGTATGAGCTCTCAAAAAAGATTCGGACTAGTTCCTCATAGGTTCCACTATCTCATTCCACCCCTAACCAAGAGGCTTGAACTTTTCCCTTATAGCCTCCCATAAGGGCTCCATCCGGCTTCGTCCGTCCTCGCTTCGCTCGGACGAGACTACGCCGCGATTTCGCTCTGCATCAAAGCCGGATGCCACGGCGAAGTCTCGATTTTTCGTGGAGAAATCGGACGGAGCCGGGCACACTTATAAGCTATGTTCTTCGTCTATTCTCTTGGATCTGAAGATGGCGTGCATTGGTACGTCGGCATTACCGATGATGTCCAACGACGCTTGATGGAACACAACGATGGCCGATCAGTCCATACGAATAAATATAGACCTTGGCGATTGAGTAGCTACACCGCATTTATTGATCGCAAGCGTGCGGAAAAATTTGAATGCTACCTCAAGTCACATTCTGGTCGCGCATTTGTAAAGAGGCATCTGTAGCAATCATGATTTTGAGCGCAGCCAGATGGCTATCCCGCTCCACTCAGTACACGTCGCTTCGCTTCGTGACTGCCTGGCACAGCCCAAACTTCCGGATTCCAAAATTGTGACGTGTACGAAGTGCTCTGTAGCGATACGAGCTTGCGAGTATCTGCTGCGGGGCTATCCCGTTTGCAATGCCTCATGCGGAAGAATGGGAGCCTGCTTGCATGATGTCCCCGTCCTCCGTAGGATTTCCCTCGCGCGGATGTAGCTCAGTTGGCTAGAGCGTCGCCTTGCCAAGGCGAAGGTCGCGGGTTCGAACCCCGTCATCCGCTCCAAAAGCATGTGTGCTTCGGTGTGCGTTCTATTTTGAATTGGTACAGCAGGAACAACGTGGCAGGGGTGAGAAGTTTATCCCGAGTGAGGAGTGAAGCGACAAGTCGAGGGAAACCCCGTCATCCGCTCCACATTCCACTAATCCTCAGGTTAAGAAGGGGGCTTTTCGCGTGTGGAAGAGCAGTCGACCCTCTCGCTCCCAAATGCGAATTGTGCTATAATCGTTTGATGCGTCTGCGCGAATCATTCCTCACCGGTTTGCTCATTATTGCGGCATTCGCCGTGCCGTTTGCCGTGGTGGCACAAGACGGAGAAGGATTGCCCCAGGAGCAACAGGGAGGTATTGATCTGCTTGCGCCGCTGGGAAGTCAGACGAATATTCCCGTGCAGCCCGGGTTCGGAACATTTCTCACATACTTTAACGATGCAGGGGCATGGCTCGTCTACGTTGCCATGGGTATCTGCGTGCTGTGGGTGTTGCTCGGAGGATTCATGATCATGCTCTCGGGGGCCGATAGCAGTCTGCGATCAAAAGGCATGTCGCACATGCGCTGGGCTATCACCGGCATGGTCATTCTGCTCTTCATCGGTTTCATTCTGCGCACGCTCAATTCTCTGTTCTTCAAATGAGTATTTCGCTCGTTCTCATTCGGCTGTTCTCCACGTTCGTCTCTGTGGCACATGCCGCCGCACCTGCACAGAATCCCTGCGTAGGCGTGCCGGGCGGATGTGAGCCGGTGAATATGCTGCTGCCGTTCATCCCCGTGATCGGGTCGCTTTTGGTCGGCTTTGCCGGCGGAGGAGCGGTGCTCTTCGTCATCATCGGCGGCGTGCAAATGATCATGAGCTTGGGTGATGATGGGGGAGGCAACAAAGGAAAGATGTCTCTGATATATGCCGTTGGAGGATTCATGCTGGCGCTCGCCTCGCAGGCGATTGTCACATTCGTGCAAACACGTGCCGCCGGTCTCGCCGCGTCTGCAACGCCCCATCTCGATTTCATGGCGGCAGCGGTCAATGCCATTCTCTCACTGCTCAATGTGGCGTTCATTGCCGTTGTGATCTACGCCGCCATTCGTCTCGTCATTGCGTGGGGTAAATCCGATGCATACCAAAAGGCGATGAATATGATTTTGTGGGCGGTCATTGGCACGTTCATCATCAACGCCGCCAATGCCATTGTGCATGCCGTTCTTCGTCTTGGTCTGTAATGCGTTTTCTCTCTGTCATTATCGGCTTCTTCGTACAGACGGCCCATGCGGCCGATCCGAACGTTTGGGGCATTTACTGCTCCACTTTCGGTGCGTGCGGCGGAGGACAGACGTTCCTCATGGATCTTGCGGGACGCACGGCAACGTTCATCTTCCAATTGGTGGGCGGGGGAGCAGTTCTTGCGGTTCTCTACGCATCGGTGAAGCTCGTCATCGGTGGTGAGGCGGGAAAAGATGAAGCCAAGAAGATTATTCAATACGCACTCGGGGGTCTGATTCTCGCGATCATGGGTTGGTCGATCATTACGTACGTGCAGCAGCTGATCGTGGGAGTGACGGGCGGATAGAATGCACGAAAGACAGACGGTTTCATTTCCGAATCACACCTTTGGGTCGGTTCGTCGCAGCCCGGGTGCGGCATGACGCTACAGACTGAGGAAAATCTCTGATCGTTCCGTGTCCATGAATGCGACAATCATCGCTTAAATCTGATCTACAACCAAAGCATATTTTCCGCATGTGCAAGCGGTAAAGCTTGACTTTTTGGTGTCGGCCATAGGGTATGCCGCTTTTTCAAAGACGGCATCTCACCCCTTACTCCATGTCTCCATACTCGTCCTC
>MNWP01000002.1 GCA_001872575.1 Candidatus Peregrinibacteria bacterium CG1_02_54_53
GCCATGAGTGAATTCTCTCCAGATTTCTTTCTTCTTCGACGGCGATTTCTGACGGAATTGTTTACCGCACTCCGTACATTTCCATAACTGCTTTCCATATCGAGATCCATTCTTCTTCACTGATCGTGAACTGCAATGAGAACATATTTTTCATGATGCATTGGGAAAAATCTGAGCATACTTTGGCTTCCAGAAAAGGAAAGATGCTCATTTCAGCCTGCAAAATTGTCCACTAGCCCTAAAATTAAATGCCAGCCTCCGAGTGACTTAACTATGTAAAGAACCTGAGTTCACCAAAGACATCGCAGAGAAGATCGAAAAGGATCTCACCTACCCCGGCGTGATCAAGGTGAATGTGATCAGAGAGCGAAGAATTGAAGAAACAGCCAAATAAAGGATCCTCAAAACCGGGGAGTTTTGCGCTCCTCGGTTTTTTTCGCTGCCTGAAGCCAAAGTGTTGATTCCATTCATCGAGGGGAACACCTGTTCATCACATCGAACAAAATGTGAGTAACGGTTTTTCTATTTCAATCGTCAAGCCATCACAGATGCGCTCAGATGCAACAATGGTACGATTTCCTAAATTCTTTTCCGCTCTCTCTCATGGTCTCAAAGCGCACCGTCATCCTTGGAGTATTTTCTTTGAGCGTCGCCGCCGCATTTGCCGGAACGCTCTGGAACCTTCAGGGAACGAATATCCGGGGGCAAATCGCCTCAGGAACGTCAATGGTCGTCGACGACGGCGATGCGGGATTTACTTCGACCGGCCAGGGCTGGCAGCGTTTTCAGCACTCTCTGGGATATCAGGGAGACATTCTTGCGCCATCGAGTATCGCGGACAAATCACTGTCTGCAACATGGACATTCTCAAATGTAACGGCCGGACAATACAAATTCTTCGTCACCTTTAAGGCCTACAGCCTGCTGACGAACAAAGCGCCGTTCACGATGAAAGACGGTGCAACGACACTGGGATCGTCAACCGTCAATCAGAAGACCGATCCATCCGGTAACGCATATGACGGGAAAAACTGGGTTCTGCTCGGAACGTACACGGTGAAAGGTCCGACGGTCTCGATCACACTTTCTCGTCCGGAGGATCTGACGATCAACGGCGTCATCGCAGATAGCGCACGTATTGAACGCGTTGCCATGCAGCCTATGGCTTCGGGGCTTTCCCCCACCCTCGAAACTACGGGAACGAACAACGTTTGTCGTGCCGGATTCACCCGTGTCGAGGGCGGCAGCTATCCGTTCATCACGTGTTCGAATTTCTGCGGAGGATCGTGCAATGCGGAGGATTACTATCTGCTGAGCGGGTCGACTGCCTGCTGTAAATGCGGCATCAGTCCGTGGTGTGCTTCGTCATCTGCTGCTGCAAATCATGAGGCGGCACCGAATCCGGATGACGGTATGATGGCGGATATTCCGCCTGTGGAAGAGCCGGTCATGCCGGCCGAGATCTACGAGCCCGAGATGCCCGCGGATATTCCAATCGTGGAGGAGCCGGTCATGCCGGCTGAGATCTACGAACCGACTGTCGAACCGGCAGAGCCAGAAATCGGATACATGCCGGCCGAGATCTACGATCCTTCACTTGTGGGATCAGGCGTGGAATACGACAATCAAATCTGCACTCCCGCTTCTTCTTCCAACGTTTGTGCGGCAGGCGGAGGAAATTGGGATTTTTCTCGTCGGTGCTGCATCTGCAACGCTTGGAATATGATTTTCAATTCAACAACAAACAGTTGCGACTGCCCCCGAAATGCTTCGCTGGTCACGGATCCGATGACGGGACAGCAAGGTTGCTGCCCCAATGGCACCTCTTTGGATTGTACCTATCCCAGCTATTGCACTTGCGAACCCATCCAGTGTCCGCCCGGATTCTACGTCGGACCGAACAACACATGCATGCCCCTTTCGGTGTGCGGTGACGGATATCTGGAACGCGAAGGATCTCCCCGCGAGATCTGTGAGACCGGCACGAACGAAGGATGTGCTCCCGGTCGTACGTGTATCGGTTGTACCAGCTGTGGACTGTGCGGCAACACCATCGTCGAGCGCGGCGAAACCTGCGAAGCCGACTACTCCTGTGCAAGCGGAAGCGCCTGTCAGGATTGTCTGTGCACCGCATCATCCACGCATCTCACGGCAAACATGATTTCCACACTCGATAGCACCAGCCCCGGCTACTCCGATTATACCTCTCCGCAAGATACGCAGGTTGATTCGTGGACTCTCGCCATTGAGCCGCAGAATACGTACGACGTGTACGTCAAACTGAGTCGAATCTACTCCGATCCTTGTCCCATCATCAGCTATTGGCGCGTGTACGACGGCAGCCGACAGGTGCGTCCTCTCAATATCGAATACGGCAACTATCTCTGTTCAACGTGGCCGGGAAACAATGTGCAAGGACAACAGGAAGCATGGGTGAACCTCGGAAAGGTCGTGGCATCTTCTTCTTCGTTGCGCATCGAACATGTTCCGCCTCCGACACCGGTGGGGCAACAGCCGACGATCCCTGTCTTCAGGCCGAGTGCCGTGCGCGTTGTGAAACAATTTAACATTGCGGATCCCGCCCCCATCGGCGTCACTCTGATCGACAACGGCGATCTGGGCTTTCGGGCAATGGGAGGAACATGGAAAGAGCGCTCACGTTCCATGCCCGATCCCTCGGTCATCGGTCCGATGACAAATCCCCTCTTCGATGATGACATCGTCCTCGAATACACCACTTCCACCTCATCGGGTCCGATCTCCAGTTGGAGCTTTACTGTCTCTCCGGGTCGCTATCGTGTTTTGGTGTCATACGGCAAGCTCTCTGCAACGAACTTCATCAACAAGAACGCCATATACTCCATTCGTGCCGGAACCGCTGCACAGGCCGCTTCTGAAGTGGGGCGCGTAACGGTGGATCACTCGTATTCGCCCAATGGTCCGATGTACCGATTCGTAACATGGAAAGATCTGGGCACCTACACCGTCACCGGCAATCGTCTCTCCGTCGTACTCACCAATCCCTACGGCTTGAGTTCCGATGCCATTCGCATCGAACAAATCGGCGGCCCCGGTTCCTCGGCACAATCGTCTTATTGGAGTGCAACATCGTCACAGGGCATGAACTGCTCTACGTTGCCCTGGCTGCAGTGCACTGCCGACTTCCAGTGCCTGGTCGATTGTTCCAACGGAGAATGTACCGGAATTGATGTAATCGATTGTCCTATCGGCACTGTTCCTGAGTACACGGGAACCTGCGGCAATGATCTGTGTCGCAGCAAATGTGCTCGGTGCATTCCGGTCACCACTTCTTCACGCTCGTCTTCATCGGCCGCTTCTCAGGCACTGACGTGCAACACTCCACCATGGCAGGCGTGTGACAACGGATTCACCTGTCTTTCACAGTGCCCCAACGGGCAGTGCTTGTCGCAGAGTGACATCGACTGCCAGCCGGGGTACATAGCGCAGTACTTCGGTACCTGTGGCAATTTCCTCTGCGAGGGAAAGTGTGCACGGTGCCTTCCAGGCACAACTTCTTCGCGTTCTTCTGCGGCCTCTTCGGCGATCGCCTGCGCCAGAGAAGGAGAAGTGATTACCGAACTGAATTTGCGACTCTGTTGCGATGGCCTCAGTGCCCTGCCGAACATTCAACCCGATGCCAACAATCAATGCAGCGGTGCTTCGTTGAGCAGAATCTGCGGGCGGTGCGGCGACAATCAGTGCGGAACGGGGGAGAACTTCTGTAACTGTCCCGATGACTGTCCGCGGCCGATCTGTGGCGACAACCGACTCGACACCGGCGAGCAATGTGACGGGTTGCAGTATCCCTGCCCGCTCGGCCAGGTATGCACGAATGGATGCCAGTGCGCCACGCAACCTCCCAGCGCGATTCAGTGGGAAACCGTGGGTGATTCATATCTCATCAGCACGCTCAGTGATTACGCACTCTTCGGTCACGGTTCCTACCTCTACCTCGTGGGAGGCATGGGGTTCTGGGGAACGACACGTGATGAACTGCGCTCAACCGACGGACTGAGTTGGAGCAGAGTAGCCTCGCTGCCACAGTCGCTCTCGAATACCGCCTATTGGCAAGATAATGCAGCTGCCCTTCTTGTGGGCGGCTTGACGAGCACATCGAGTGCGGTGGACTGGGCCCTCGAAACGACGAATCTGCAGACGGCAGGCTTTCAATCGAGCCCGAAATATACGCTTCCGAGCCCGCGCTCCGACGGCGCACTCCTTCGCATGGGGAGCCGGACGTACTACTTGGGCGGCTACGGCAAAGGCAATACGCTGGGCGGATTCCTCTTGAGTTCGCTCTTAGGGTCGCTCGTGAGTCAGACAATCTCTTCGACTCCATCGAAAGAAATCTACGTGCACGACGGAACCCGATGGACGCGCGTGCAGCCCGACCTTCCGTTCTCCGTTACGGAAAATGACGCTTTCACCATCGGCAATCGGCTCTTTATCATTGATCGTTCGACTCCCCGCAAAGTGTACTCGTCGTCCACCGGAACATCCTGGTCACAAGTCGCGACACTTCCGTCAACGACGGCGAAATCCGAATTCCTGAAACCCATCATGCACAAGGGTGCCATCTGGCTTATCGGCACATCCGGCACCTTCGCGGGATCGGCTGTCGCCACGACGGATGGATTGCAGTGGGTGACTGTCGCCGGAGCCTTCCCGGCGAATCTCGAAGATTTCAACCCGGATGCAGTTGTTTCGTTCCAGGATGAAATTTGGCTGCTTGGTTCCGTAGCCGACTACTATGCAGGAGGCAATGCCCGCAACGGCAAAGTGCTCCGTACCGGCGCTGCCGGCGGTCCGTTCTGCGGCGACGGTCACGTGCTTCCCTCCGAGCAGTGCGACGATGGCAATACCATCCCCAGTGACGGATGTTCCAACTGTCAGATCGACAGTGGCTGGACGTGCACGGGTTCTCCGAGTCGCTGCACGAGAGTCTCGAGCTCCTCTTCTGCGTACTCCTCTTATAGTTCGGCCCAATCGTGTGCGCAAACCGGACAGTCGGTGTTCAGTTCGCCGCAGTTCGGTCCCACGACATGCTGCAGCAAGAATGATGGCATCAAGCCAAGTGCAGTGCTTGTAGGAGACCAGTGCGTTGAACCGAACACTGTTGCCGGCACCTGTGTGGCCAACTGGTGGCAGACATGCGGCGACGGTACGTGTAGCAGTGCAGAAGACAAGTGTACGTGCGAAGAAGATTGCTTTGTCACCTGCACACCCGCCGGAAAGACCCATGCCGTTGTTCCGAATGAACAGTGTTGCTCGGGTCTCGTCGGTGTGAATCCCGGCGCTGTTCCGCAGGCAGATGGCCAATGTCCGACGATTCTCCCTGTCGGCGCGGAACTCTGTACGAACTGCGGCAACGGGACGTGCGAACAGTGGGAAAATTACTGTAACTGTGCAAAAGATTGCCTGGCTCCCTGTGCCCAGAACGGCGAGAGAGTCTTCGGTTCGTCACAGTTCGGTCCCACCACATGCTGCAGCAAGAATGCTGGCATAAAGCCTAACAGTTATCTCGCTGGAGGCATGTGCGTCTCGACGAATGACGGCTCGAAGGGGACGTGTATCGACTACTGGTGGCAGACGTGCGGAAACGGTTTATGCGGCAACGGAGAAGATCAGTGCAGCTGTCCTGTGGATTGTGCGGGCGGCGGCCCCACCTGCGGCAACGGCGGAATTGAGGGATCGGAAAGGTGTGATGACGGAAACAAGAGCAGCGGAGATGGCTGCTCGTACCCCGCCTGTCTGATTGAAGACGGGTGGACCTGCTCCGGCATGCCGAGCAAATGTTCGCATGTATGCCCTGTCTATTCGGCACCGTACTGCCCCAATGGCGTCTTGGTTCCGCAATTGGGACCGGATAAGTACGGCTGCCAGCTTCCTCCTGTCTGCTGCAATGGAGCACAGAATCCTTCGGCCCAGTGCTCCCTTACTCTCAAATGCAGCCAGGGTTCCTGCGTCATCTCTTCGTGTTCTTGCAAGTAATTCTCTCCCCTTAAGCTTCTGATGTCCTCCCTTCACCTGCGCTGGTCATCCCTGCTCCTCCCCCTTGGCCTCTTTGCAATTATCGCGGCGGTCATCGTCACCTTCAGATCGCCCACTCCCTGGACAGCGCAGACCACGTCGGCCGCCACCTGCGGCAACGGCAAGGCTGATGCGGGAGAAAACTGCATGGAACCGTTTCTCGGTACCTGCTCCGGATCTCAAGAGTGCATTCAGTGCCGATGTCAGACGCCGAATATGAGCTTCCGTTGCGGCAACTTGTATGGCCAAACGGGCGGGTGCCGGAATGCGGGACAGGCATGCATTATTACCTGCAATAACAACCGCCCTATCATGGGCATATGTGACGCCAACAAAAACTGCTACGGCTATTGCAATAACGGCAGATTAGACCCGGGGGAAGAGTGCGATACCGGAGATAACCTTAATAGTGCAGCGTGCAATGAGTGGTGCAAAATCCGCTCAGGCTGGACATGTACGGGATCTCCCTCCCACTGCACCCTGACTCCGACTGCAGCTTCGTCGTCTGCCGCTGCCGCATCGGCGGCCATGGCCAATCGAGAGGATATTGTGCTCGATAACACGGACCGCGGTTTCATGTCGTACACCGGCACATGGTCGGTAAGTTCGGTCGGCTATGGAGGTTCACAGCATGTTCATGCTGCCGGCTCGCAGGACCCAAATCGCCCTCTCGAATGGGGCGGATGGGGTGTCACCAGAGTGCCGGAAGGCAGGTACGGTATCTACGCTACATGGGAACCGGGTTCCATATACTCCAAGAAAGTCACCCTTGAGATCGACCGTTCGAGAGGGCTCGTCTCCGCACCATCAGAAAACAACCGATGGACACGGGCCACCATCAACCAGCAGAGTGCCCCTTCCGCCAGTTGGACATGCAATGGTAGAAAATGGCAATACTTCGGAAATCTGACCATCTCCGGAGACTACAACTACGTCGGTGTCTTCATGTACGCAGAGAACGGCGCTCCCAGAAACTCCCGGTTCGCCATGGATGCCTTCATCCTCGCACCATCCGATCGCAATCCCGTGTGCTACGAGGAGCCCGTGTGCGGCAATAACACGCTGGAAGGATCGGAAGAGTGCGACGGTACGGCGGGTTCGTGCCCATCAGGTAAAGCCTGTAATGACTCATGCTTCTGCCAATCAACAGGGCCGGTTTGTGGCAACGGCTCGCTTGAGAACAGCAACACTCAGACCCCTGAGACCTGTGACGACGGCAACGTCAATCCAAACGACGGCTGTTCCGCGCAATGTGCGATTGAATCCGGATGGACCTGTAGGTCGGTTTGCACCTCGGTGTGCCGAAGTATCTGCACAAGAATCGTACAATCTTCTTCGAGTAGCGTCTCTGGCGGCATCGGACAGGAAGAAGTGACCTTCGCCCGCCAGTACACGAACGTCTACGGCAATCGTGCCTCACTTTCGTGGAGCCCCGATCAGCGCTACGTCGCCTATACGCGCAGACCAAGTACCCAGGCTAATGAAGCGCTGTACCTGCTCGATACACAAATGCTTACTCGCCGGGAAATTCCGGCAACGATCCAGAATTATCGCAGTTTTTGGCAACCCCATGTCCTCTTGGATGGTCGCGCGGTTGGCGTACGCGAGTTCATGTCCTATGGCGATACAGACAACATGACATCTTCTATGTGGATCTATGACACGACTACAAAGCAACGAATACTCATCGCTTCCGTTCTCGCTCCGGGGAGCACCGGCAAACAGGAGGCTTTCACTCGCGATGCTCAGCACGCCGCTTTCCTCTCGCAATGGACCCTGGGCGCGTCGGGGTGGACACCGGGTTACGGAGGATCGCACGTGTACTTCTGGCGACGATCGACGGGACGCTTCGAGGAGGTCACCGGCCTCGACGATTCTGCCGTGGTCGATGACGTGCGCTTTGTGGAATTACCCGGCGCTTCCGGTCGCTTCATCTTCTTCTACCTTTCTCCCTCTGCCGGGGTCAGTACCGGTCAGTACAAACTCTACGACACACTCACCGGCGAGCTGTACACGGTCTACAGTTTTGAAGGAGCAACGCAGATGGCGGAAGACATCCTTGGGCAACCGACACAATCCTCGTCCAGCTCCCGACAGTCCTCGGTGAGTTCCTCTGCAACTTGTGCAGAGTCCGGTCAGATCGTGTACGCCTCTCCTGCTCTCGGCCCCACAGCCTGCTGCAGCAGTAATGACGGTATCAAGCCGTTGAGCTGGTTACTGGGAGGAAGGTGTCAATCGCCCATCAGCAGCGTCGCCGGCTCATGTGTGAGTGGCTGGTCACAGATGTGCGGAAACGGCCAATGCGATAGCAAAGAGGACCAGTGCACCTGTCCTTCGGATTGTCACGGCAGCGCTCCCGCCTGTGGCGACGGACAAGTACTTTCACCCGAACAGTGCGACGACGGCAACATTCTCAATGGGGACGGCTGCTCCAATTGTCGTATCGATACAGGGTGGTCGTGCACGGGCTCACCAAGCCGTTGTACGGGAATGATGAGCTCATCCAGTTCTGTTCGCCCCGCCTGTGGCAATGGCAAAATTGAAGGATCGGAACAGTGCGAAGTGGGCATCGTGTGCCCGCCCATCAACTGTCTCGTTGCACCCTGTCCACAGCAACGCTGTGATTACGCAACGTGTTCCTGCGAAATGATCTGTCCGGATATTTCCGTTCCCACATGTGCAGGCGGAGTGCTCTTTCCGCAGATCGGCACGGATGAGAACGGATGTCAGCGTCCTCCCGTCTGCTGCGAAGGTGCTGCCAGCGGAGGTCAGTGCACCACCAATATGAGCTGCACGAACGGCAAGTGCGTAGTGGATTCATGTTCGTGCAACATGGAGTGTGCCGCACCAACGCCTCCCCTCTGCCCCGGCGGAGTGCTCTTTCCGCAGATCGGCACGGATGAGAACGGATGTCAGCGTCCTCCCGTCTGCTGCGCAGGCGCCGCAAGCGGAGGTCAGTGCACCACCAATATGAGCTGCACGAACGGCAAGTGCGTTGTGGATTCATGTACGTGCGGGTACGGTGCTGCTCAGATTTCGTCCCAGTCATCGCAGGCATCCAGCACTTCGGTGAGCGGTCAGCTCTACTCCGATATCATCTACGGCGAAGTCATTCCCCAACCCAAACTCAAGCTCACCATCGACGGCCCCACGTACGGACAGATCGGCACTCCCTATACCCTAACTGCAGTCGTCGAAAACACGGGTGATCTCATCGATATCGCAACGGAATTTACGATCTCACACATCTTCAGCAAGCCCACAACTGTTTCAATTCCTCAGGACTGCAGGGAACACCGCCCCTCCGGCGGACAGTCAGGTTATCCCGTGTACTTCACCTGTACCGTGCCCGCCATCACCCCGGCAACTCCCGGTCACAAACTCTCTTTTCCCTTCACGTTTGTTCTCAATTACCAGGCCGGCTATTGCCCTCAGTCTCAAACCTCGATGATCTATGAATTGAAACCCATTGTCATCCGACAGAGAACCCCCGTGGGCAACATCATCAACCACAATATGGGCGGTCAAAAAGTACCGTTGCTCTATACGCACCGATGCGATTCAAGTTCGAGCAGTAAGAAAATCGCCGTCTGCGGCAACGGCATTATGGAACTGCCGGAGTGGTGCGACGACGGCAATACCGCCGCTGGCGACGGTTGCTACAAGTGTCTGACGCAGGGCGGATTC
Organism: Candidatus Peregrinibacteria bacterium CG1_02_54_53; assembly: GCA_001872575.1. GTDB lineage: Bacteria > Patescibacteriota > Gracilibacteria > Peribacterales > Peribacteraceae > Peribacter. The sequence continues at coordinate 9,739 of MNWP01000002.1, forward strand.
TCCTGCACCAAGGTGGTGGGAAAGAAATCGATCTGCACGCGAACACAGTGCGGTAACGGTATCGTTGACACTGGAGAGGTGTGTGATGATGGCAACGTGGTCGGCAACGACGGCTGCGGCGGGGACTGTAAAGTGGAACGTGGATTCTCCTGCGTCATCTTCAAAGACCAGCCCTCTCGCTGCAGTAGGGGAACATGCGGTAATGGCCGGTGGGATCTGTACGAAGACTGCGACGACGGCAATAAGAACGGTGGCGACGGATGCAGTGCGGCCTGTAAGTACGAATCGGGCTGGGTTTGCCCGGGCTACGGATCGCCGTGCATCCGATCCACAACGTTTCCGACGCCTAAAATCACGTATTGATCACTTATGGAGGACGTAGATTGCTCCCTTGCGGGCAACCAGTTTCTCCTGTTCCAGTTTCTTCAGTAACTTCATCAGCCATCTCCGCTGCGTCACCGACCAATCGGTGCAGACTTTCCGTCCGATGGAAGCCACGAGCAGCCCCTCCGTTGCATCACGAAGCGACTCGATAATTCTGCCCCGCGTGATGCGATTGGGGACGAAGCGGCCGGCAATGGTGCGACCGGGTTCGGATTTCGGGATTCGAGATTTGAACTGCGGAAAATTTCTGGCAGATGCCTTCATGAGGTTTTGGTCGGTGAGCGGACACTGCGACCACTTGGGACTGCGCTTTGTCTGTACGAGAGAACCGAAATCCATCAGTGCTGCGTGCCAGTTGGATGGCGCGAGAGACAAACCAACGGTTTTTCTCTCGCGATCTCTCTTTTCCCTCAGCGGTGCGGCTCCCCGCCCGTACCGAACGGTACGTTCGGGCGGGCAGCCTCGGGGCCCACAAGACCCGCGCTTCGCCGCGACATTATTGAAAAATTCGTCATACTGCCGTATCGCTTCATCCAAAACTTCCTCGGCTATCCCCAATAAATAGTGATCGTTTTTCTCCCATGTTCCATCTTCCCGCTCCGGACCCACGAATGTGCGATGCAGAATGCGACGAATATTGGTGTCGATACACGGAGTCGGCAGATTGAAAGCAAAATTGCGAATGGCGGCCGCCGTGTAGAAACCCAATCCGTCCATCGCGAGAAGGGCGTTCATCTCGCACGGAAAAATGCCATGATGTTGCTGCAAAACCGCGCGCGCTGCATCCCGCAATCGAAGTGCGCGACTGTTGTATCCCATTCCGCGCCAGGCAAGAATTACATCACGATTGGAGGCTGTTGCAAGATCACGAAGACGAGGAAACCGTTTCAGAAATCTTTCGTAAATGACGATGACGCGCTCAACCTGCGTCTGTTGCAGCATGACTTCCGAAACAAGGATGCGATAGGCACGCTCGGTGTCGTCATTGATGGCCAGATCACGCCATGGCAGCGACCGTTTATGCTGTCCATACCAGTGCCAGATTGCCTCAACGAAGGCATGTATCCTCTCTTTTTGCTTCATTATATGCAGTGTAATCGACAGGGCCATATGAAAACCATTCCAACCGGCGAATGAAATCAGTCTCCCTCCCCGATTTTGGCCGTAAATCCGTTGACTGCCCCTGGCAATCTCCCTAGACTTTCCGGGCAAAAAGAAGCTAAAGTGCTTCTGATATTCTCCTTTTCCCTCCTTTGCTATGGCAGATCAGAAGAAATTTGACCGCAGTAAGCCGCACGTCAACGTCGGAACCATCGGTCACGTCGACCACGGAAAGACGACGCTTACAGCGGCTCTCTCCGTTAACTTCTCACCGGAAGGCGAGAAGAAGGTCTTCGCTGATATCGATAACGCTCCCGAAGAGAAAGAGCGTGGTATTACCATCAACACTTCTCACGTGGAGTACGAGTCTGCCAAGCGCCACTACGCCCACGTTGACTGTCCGGGTCACGCCGACTACGTGAAGAACATGATCACGGGTGCCGCGCAGATGGACGGTGCGATTCTTGTTGTTTCTGCCGCCGATGGTCCCATGCCCCAGACCCGTGAGCACATTCTTCTGGCCCGCCAGGTGAACGTGCCATACATCGTGGTCTACCTGAACAAAGTGGACCTCGTGACAGATCAGGAGCTCATCGACCTCGTCGAAACCGAGGTGCGTGAGCTGCTCACCAAATACGAATTCCCCGGCGATAAGACGCCGATCCTGCGAGGTTCCGCCTTGAAGGCACTCGAGGGAGACAAGGCCGAGATCGAGACGCTGAAGAAGCTGCTCGACACGCTCGACGAGTGGATTCCCGTTCCCGAGCGCCAGGTCGACAAGCCTTTCCTTATGTCAGTCGAAGACGTCTTCTCGATCAAGGGACGTGGTACCGTGGCTACAGGTCGTATCGAGCAGGGTAAGGTGAAGGTGAACGAAGAAGTGGAAATCGTCGGCATCAGGCCGACCAGCAAAACCGTTGTCACAGGCGTGGAGATGTTCCATAAGCTCCTCGACGAAGGAATGGCCGGAGACAACGTGGGTCTGCTCCTGCGCGGTATTGAGCGCGAGGATATCGAGCGCGGCCAGGTGTTGGCGAAGCCCGGTTCCATCACTCCGCACACCAAATTCGAGGCGGAGGTCTACATCCTCACCAAAGAGGAAGGAGGCCGCCACACGCCGTTCTTCAAGGGGTACAAGCCGCAGTTCTACCTCCGCACGACCGACGTGACAGGTGCTGTCGAATTGCCTGAAAACGTTGAAATGGTCATGCCGGGTGACAATATTAAGTTCGTCGTCACACTGGGTGCGCCGATCGCTCTGGCGGACGGCACCCGTTTCGCCATTCGTGAAGGCGGCCGCACGGTCGGTTCAGGTGTGGTGACCAAAGTTGTTGAATAATACATACGAGTCGTAACGGAGGATTACGGTCCTCCGTTACGGCCCCGTTATCCTGCTCTTTCCCCCCTCCTCTCCATGGCTCCTCAAAAGAAGGCACCAGCAAAGAAATCCACTGCTACAAAGAAGAAAACGCCTCTCGCGCAGAAGAAGCCCAGTGCCCCCCAGCCTTCGCCGAAGCTTCGCCCGGCAGGCAAGAAGGAGTCTGTGGTTGCCGTACAGGAGAAGAAATCCACTTCCGCCACATCTAAGAAAGCAGCTGATACTAAGACCGCCCCCTCGATTCGCATTCGTCTGAGTGCCTTTGATCATACCGTTCTGGATGAAGCTGCGGCAAAAATCATCGATACTGCCGAGCGTTCCGGCGCCGTGATTCACGGACCGATCCCCCTCCCCACCCGCATCCGCAAGTTCACCGTGAATCGTTCGACCTTCGTGCACAAAAACGCACGCGATCAGTTCGAAATGCGCACACACCGTCGCCTGATCGATCTCAAAGAGACCACGTTCAAGACCATGGAGAGCCTGCAGAACCTCAGCCTGCCGAGCGGAGTGGACATTGAGATCAAGATGGGATGACGAAGGTTTGAGAGGTTGTAGAAGTGAGAGAAGCCTGAGAGGTGACAAAGTGTTACCAACTTCCCAAACCTGTCAGGCCTTCCTAACCTCTTCTTCTACAACCTCTCATTTCCATTTCTTCATTCTGAGTCCGGCCTCAGCCGCCGCCTGCTCGGCCTCCTGTTTGCTTGCTCCCGATCCCTGTGTCACCTGTTCATCGCCGATAAAAACGGCGCACGTGAATATTTTTGCATGGTCCGGGCCCCGCTCGTCAATCACCTCATAACGCGGTGTAATGCCGAGAATCTCTTGGGATTTCTCTTGAAAGAGACTCTTGAAATCACGATGCTTACCGGCTTTGAGCAATTCACCCAGGCGCTGAAGAATGTGATCGAAACAGAACGTGCGTGCCGCTTCAAACCCCTGATCAAGGTAAATCCCTCCGATGAGAGCCTCAAGCGTGTTTGCGAGCGTTGATTCCTTGTCACGACCACCGCTGGCTTCTTCTCCGCGACTCATGAAGAGGTAGTCTCCCAATTTCAGTTCCCGCGCCACAACGGCAAGCTGCTTACCGTTCACCAATGCGGCACGCCAATTGGTCAGCTCCCCTTCACTCTTGCCCTCAAACGAAAACAAATACTCGGTTGCCACAAGCTCGAGCACCGCATCACCCAGAAACTCCATACGCTCATTGTGTTTGTGTAAATGGGCTTTGCCCGTGGCACTGCGATGCGTCAGTGCTTGCGCCAGCAGATCCTTATTGCTAAAGGAGAGATGAATCGATTTCTCAAGGAGTGAGAGCGATTGAGGAGCCATGTCGATATCAGTGTATGGGATGGACGGAAGAAGTGAAATAGGCAGCAGGCCATCGGGCACTACACCGGTTTGCTCTGTGCGATCGCATTCAGAACGCCATTCACAAATTTTCCGCTCTCGGATGTTCCGTACTCCTTCGCAATTTCAATGGCCTCATTCATGATGACGGCAGGGGGTGCTTCTTTGAGCATGAGCAATTCGTACGCTCCGACGAGAAGCACGCAGCGCGAAATCGGATCCATGCGTTCAAGGGACCAACCGGGTGCGTGTTTCTGAATGGCATTCCTGAGAGCATCTTCCTGCTCCGTAATACCCAAAAGCAGAGCTTGTGCAAACGACTCATCCATCTCACCCAAACCCTCTGCGTTACGCGAAAGCGACTCCACCTCGTCGCACGGCCTCCTTTCGCGCTCGAAGAGCGTCTGCATGACGGCAATCCTGGAGAGGTGACGGCGACGAGCCATAGGAGAACGGAAAGAACAACGTGACAATGACGATTACGCCTTGATTCTCGTGATGCCCTTTAGGGCCTTCTGTGCCTTCTTCTTGGGCGTTGCAACACCGGCAAACGGGGACTGCTGCTTATTCTTCAGTTTGCGAATGCGTTTTTGCACATAGATAGAATGCTGCCGCCTGCCGCGGCTTTTCTCGCGCCGTTTCTTGGGTGTCGGTCGCTTCGACATGTTGGGCGTAGGGTAAACGAGAGCAAGGGTTTGTGCAAAGAAAATGTAAGCGGAATACCGCCCTTTGTCCGGCAGATATCACCGCCTGTTACCGCTGATCGCCAGCATGAAACGCAGGATATACAGAAAGAGATTGAAGATATCGAGGTAAAGGCTTAAGGCCAGAAGAAAGGGATTGGCCCCCAAGCGACCGAGCGCCTGAATGCGCTGAACGTCGTATGCCGTAAATGCCGCAAAGATCACCACGCCCACACCGGCGATCAGTACTTCCGCGCCTCCGGTGCGAAGAGACGGAACGAAAATCTGCAGCAGCGCAATGGCAATCAGGCCGATGAGCCCCATGAAGAGCACTCTGCCAAGCCCCGAAAGATCCGCCTTGGTCGTGAGGGCGAAGACTGCGGAGCCTGCCGCCATGAAAACCGTTGCCGCCAGTGCATTCAGCAGAATCGGTGCTCCGTTCACGTACCCCGCGAGGACGTACAGAATGTAAGGAGACACGGTGATTCCCGACAGCAGAGGAAAAGTAGCGAAGAGAATGATATTGAGCGGCGAGGAGCGTATCCACATGCGCGATGTGAATATCAAGAGAAGCTCGGCGATGAGAAAGACGATTTGCACACCGGAACCAATGAGCACCTGCGCGAATGCAATGCCGAGAAAAGCCCCGACAACCGTGAGAGCGAGCGCCAGAGCAAAGAGCCCGTACACTTTCGCCTGGGAGGAAGAATCGAGTGCAACCGGATGGCTGCGAACAGAGGAGAACACCATAGAGCCCCATCATACGGGCGAAAATGGAGAATGCAATTGCCGCTAACCTAAGCCTCTTGTCGACAACCGTTCTTAAGGATAGCCACAGAATGCTGTTTCTGGTACAATATATGGATTTATGCGCAAATTCTCTTCAGCTATTGCCGCCGCACTGTCCGCCATCCTTCCGCAGGTGACGTTCGCTGCTTCAAACCCGAATCCGGGCATTATTCAGACATGTGTCGTACCGGGGATTTCATGTATTGGCGGCGATCTGGCTTCGTACATCAACTCAACACTTCTTGAGGGTGCGCGAATCGGTTTCACCGGACTGCTGTTCGGCGGCATCTTATTTTACGGTCTTCGGCTGCTCATCACTCCGGATAGTGAGAATACGATGACCGAAACCATGAAAGCCTTCGAATACGCGCTGTTCGGCGTCATCCTTATGGCTGGAGCCAATCTTATCGCTTCCAGTTTTGTGACGGGAGGCGTGGCTCAGTCCGCAGGAATCAATACGGTGCTCGATACGGTCATCACGTTTATCAAAGCGATCATCGCCGTGGCCCTGCTCGTGAACATCACCATTCAGGGATTCAACATGATCACCTCAATGGATGAAGGCGGCTTTACCAAGGCCCGAACACGTTTTCTTCACGGTGTGTACGGCGCAGCCATCGTGCTTCTGGCCTCGCCGATCGTGAACATGATGTACGACAAGAATCCTTCGGCAGGCGAGCTCGAACTCAAGGGAATCGCCAACTACATCATCACCATCTTCGGTCTGCTCGCCGTCGTGGCATTGATTGTGAGCGGCATTATGCTGATTATCTCCGTCGATGAGAGTTTCAAAGATCGCGCCAAAAAGCTGGCAACCGCCAGTCTTGTCGCTCTTATCGTGGTGATCTCGGCCGGCGCACTCGTGAACTTCTTCATCATTCAATGACACACCGATCCGTCATTCGCTGGCTGGGAGCAAGCCTGCTCTGGGCAATGCCCATGGCGGCATACGGATATTTTGAAGATACCATCCAGCACGTGGGAGGCTCGCTCTCGAGCGGTATTGGCGGAGCGGAATTCGGCAGTATCTTCCAGGTCATGATTGAGTCGCTCGTGGGAATGGTATCGCTGGTAGGCATCGTGATGATCGTGCGAACAGGGCTTACCCTCACCATCAGTCAGGATGAGGGACAATTTGCCAAGGCGAAGAAAACAATCATCGCCGTTTCTGCGGCGCTTATTATCATCAACCTTGCACCGCGAATCGCCGAAGCATTGATCAGCTACCAAAGCGGAGGAGCCGGTATCCTGGATACGGAAATAAAGGGCCTGCTCAGCTTCTTCGAAACCGTTGCCGCGATCACAGCAATCATCTTCCTTATCGTGAGCGGCATCCGTGCCGTTGTCAGCTACGGCGGTGAAGACGGCTGGACACACCTAAAGCGCGCCATCATCAGTATTGGAGCAGGCATTCTCGTCATTGCCGCAAAACTTCTCATTGCAAACGCCGTTGTTTACGAACGTACGCCAAGCGGCATCCTCTCAATTATCTCCAAATTCATGCAGGTTCTGCTCAGCTTCGGTGCATTCGTCGCGACAATCGTACTCATCTGGGCCGGCCTCCTGATGATCGTAAACTTGGGAAAAGACGAACAGTACACGCGCGCAAAGAACCTCGTCATTCGCGTGGGTATCGGGCTCATTATCATTCTGGTGAGCCTCGCGCTGGTTCAGTTCGTCATCATCAACTAGTCGCAACTCATTCATGTATTTCAGGAGATCCATGCTTTTTCGAGATACTCCTTGATGCACCGGTGAGTGTTGAAGTATCCGATCAGCCCGATGGCACGTTTCATGCGGCGAATCCAGCGAGTACGTCCCTCGAAATAGTATTCGGGAATCACCTCGTATTGCAGTTGCGTATAGATATCTTCGGCATCCACAACACGTGTGGAATCGAGCGAGGTCGCTTGTACGAGCGGGCCGATACGCCAACCCGACTCGGGATCGTATCCGTATCCTTCGATCCACCAGCCATCGAGTGTCGAGAAGTTGAGCACGCCGTTGAGGCACGCTTTCATGCCGGATGTTCCCGATGCTTCATGCAACCGCATGGGCGTGTTCAACCAGACATCGGCTCCCTGCACGAGCAATTTGGCAAGATCGGGATTGTAGTTCTCGAGGTAGGCAATCTTTACTTTATCGCGCAGGGCGTGCGAACGCTCCACCATGCGCTGAATCACTCCTTGCGCAAACGCATCGGACGGGTGGGCATTGCCCGAGTGCACGATCTGCACGCGCCCGCGACAGACATCCGCCAGACGCTCGAGATTGTCATACAGCAGTTCCGGCTGTTTGTACGAAACCACGCGCCGTGCACTGGCAATGGTCAGTACCTCAGAATCAAAACCGAGACCCGTACGTTGGTTGACTTCGGCAATGAGGCGCATCTTTGCGGCCTGATGGGCCTGCCACAGTTCATCATCCTCATAGTTTCGACATGTCGAGAGCAAAATGGACGGATCCGTACGCCATCCCTTGCTCTTTGCATCGAAGAGAGAACGCATTTCGGGGCTCGACCACGTAAGGTGGTGCACGCCGTTCGTAATGGCGTCGATCTTGACGCCGGGAAACATGCGACGCGAGACCTCGGCATGAATTCGCGAAACACCGCAGGTGAAACGGCTCATGTTCATGGCAAGCCTGGTCATGGAAAGCGCATCATTCCCCGCCAGCTTGCGAATATGCCACGGCAGGTTATCGCCGGCGATTTTCCATGCAAGATCATAAGGAAACACGTCGTGCCCCGCCTCGATGGGCGTGTGCGTGGTGAACGCACAGGATCGGCGCACGTCCTGATCGCGCCACTCTCGTTCGCGCAGTAACTCCAAAGTCAGAAACGCCGCATGGCCTTCGTTCATGTGGTACGTGCCGATATCGTCATAGCCGAGTGCACGCAGCATCCTGACTCCTCCTATGCCGAGTACGATCTCCTGACGAATGCGCTGACTTAGGTCACCGCCGTACAGACGATGCGTAATGCGATGCACCTCGGCCGGGTTCTCGGGCAGACTGGTATCAAGAAAGATCACCGGCACCGTTCCCTTCTCGCCTTGAAGATCGAGCTGCCAGGCGCCCACCGTCACCGTCTGCCCCTCAATCGTGACCGTGACACGCTGCGGAAGAGGTTTGAGATATGCCGAGGGATCCCACGCAATCTCCTCGTACCGTTGGGATCCGTCGGGGTTCAGGGTCTGCTTGAGGTAGCCGTGCTTCCAGCACCCCGTCACACACACGGCAGGAACTCCCATGTCCGCACACGATTGCATCAGATCGGCTGTGAGAATACCCAGTCCCCCCGCGTAGGTAGGAATGGCACTCTTCAGGCCGATCTCCATCGAGAAGTACGCGACGGTAAGGGTGGATTTAGGCATGAGTTTGGCTGTTAATATTATTATACAATATTATTGAATATATTGGAAGCACTGCCTGCGCAGATGAGGAGTGACCGAAGGACGAGAAATCCGTATCCTCGCCGTACCATGACTGTGATCGATCCCTTCATTTTTCGCGCCTACGACATCCGAGGAAAGGTTCCCGGTCAGATGAACGAGAGAGTCTACCACTCAGTCGGTCAGGCATTCGGTTCGACGGTACGTGAACTCTACGATCTGGAGCATCCGACACTGGTGGTGGGCCGAGACATGCGCACGCACAGCGCAAGCCTGCAGCAGGCACTCATCGATGGCCTCGTTGCAACGGGATGCCACATCATCGACATCGGCATGACACCGAGCCCCGTGAACTACTTCACAATCGTCCATCAGAAACTGGATGGAGGACTGCAGGTCACTGCGAGCCACAATCCCAAAGAAGATAACGGCGTCAAATTGCAAATTCGATCGGCAGTGGCATTCGCAGGTGACGACATTCAGACGCTCCTCGCGAGAATTCAATCCGGTTCTTTTTTGACGGGTCAGGGATCAGTGAAGACGCTCGATGGAATCACCCCCTATCTCGACTGGATCGAGCGGCAATTCCACGCCTCTGCCAAGGGGGCCACGGTGGTGATCGACACGGGAAACGGTACATCCGGCCCCGTCATGATGAAGGCGCTCAAGCGAATGGGCGCGAAGGTGGTCGGACTCTATTTGGAACCGGACGGCACGTTCCCGAATCATCCCGCCGATCCCAGCAAAAGGGCGACGCTCAAAGAGCTGCAGGAACGCGTACGATCCGAACATGCCGATATCGGCTTTGCCTTGGACGGCGACGGAGACCGTCTGGGTGTGGTGGATGAGCAGGGCATGATTCTCAGTTGTGACGAGACGCTGCTCTTTCTCGCCGAAGATTACCTCAAGAGGTTCCCCGGCAAGCCGGTCGTGTTCACGACCAGCATGTCATCCACCCTCGAGACCGAAATCACCAAGTGGGGCGGAAAGCCCATCATGTGCAAAGTGGGCCACTCATTCGTTGAGCACGAAATGCAGAAACACGGCGCTCCGCTGGGCGGCGAACAGTCGGGCCACTTCTTCCTGGAAGATCTTGCCCACGGCTACGACGACGCACTCATCGTGGCTCTGCAAGTGCTCGCCATCCTCCGTAAAGGAGCCGAACCGCTTTCGAAGCGCCTTGCACGCTATCCCAAGATGTACGTAGCACAGGAACTCAGACCGGCCTGTTCTGACGACCGCAAGTTCCAGGTGGTCGACAGTATCATTGAGCACTTCAAAAAGGAGTACCCCGTGAATACAATGGACGGCGCACGCATCGACTTCGGCTCCGGTGCGTGGTCGAATATCCGTGCGAGCAACACCAGCCCCAAACTTTCGGTCTGCATCGAAGCGCGATCGCCCGAAAAACTCTCAGCGATCGAAAAACTCATCTTGGACCACCTCAAAACGTATCCGGAAATCACGTTCAAAGAATGAAGATTCCGTCTTGTGCCAGCCGCTATCCGGCATAGGATCCCCCTCTATGCCGTCGTTGCGCATCGAATTACTGCCGCTAGAAAAAGCCGTTCACAATGCGCTGCCATTCAATGAGATGGTCATCAAAACGGCTCGTGAGGCGATCGCCGCGCGGCACATCGCGGATCTATGCTTCGTGGAGTCGCATGCCATGCAATGCGTCCTGTGGATCAGTGTCCCGGATGCAGGTCTTGCAACGCTCCAGAAGTATCTCGACGATCACCACTTCGGGTACACCTCATATCCGAACAGCCCAGAGCCCCAAAATGACGGTCAGAAAGCTCCGACCAGACAGAATGAACAATAAGACCGAGCACAATATTTGCTCAAACGTTTGGAGGTGTGCTAGAGTGCTCGGCGATGTGGCCATTCCGCCGCCGCGACAACGGAGAAAAGAAGGGCAACCGCCTGATCAAGCGGCTTATCGTTGGCCTGATCATCGGCGGGGCAATCGGCTCGATTGTCGGCGGCAAGGTGATCGAAAAACACCGCAAAGAGCACGGTGTGGATAAAGAGGAAGAATGATATCGATTACTCTTCCAGCTCTCCTGCAACATTACGTTCCATCAACTCACGCAGCCGATGGCTGCTCTTGGTTTGCGTAAGCGCCCACATGAGTTTGACGAGTGCGCACTCGAACGTCATATCTTTGCCCGAGATCACTCCAAACTGCTCAAGCGCCGCCTGCTTGCGAAAGCGATGCAGATCCACCCGACCGCGAATGGTCTGTGACGTCATGACGATGGGAATGCCCTGCTCCGTCACACGGCGCAGCCACGGAAAGAGTCGCTCCGGCAGCATACCAGAGCCGTACGCGCGCATGATGATTCCATGGGGTTTCGTTGCGAGAATCACGTCGAGGAATGCCGGTTGCAATGCGGGGTGCAGCGTGGCTACGGCCACATGAGAATCGAATGTCGGACGACAGAGAAGCTGACGCTTGCGACGCACAATCCGATGCTCACCCAAATGCACGCCCTCGTTGAACTCTGCGAGCGGAGGAATGCGTGTGGTATCGAATGTCTGTAACAGCGATTGATCGACCTTCTTTGCGCGACAGCCTCGCAACACGCGCGGACCCAGGGCAATACACACCTCGGCAATATCGAGCTGGGCAGCGCGAATGGCAAATACCAGATTCATACGACCATCGCCCGAAATATCATTGATCGGCAAGAGGGCCCCCGTAAGGATCACCGGCTTACTGAGCCCCTGCAGCGCAAAGCTGAGCGCGGCAGCGGTGTATCCCATGGTGTTGGTACCGTGCACCACAACGAAACCATCGAACGCGTCATAGTGATCCTCAATGGTATGCGCGATTTCGACCCAATCCTGCTCGGTGACTTCGGATGATCCTACGTTATTTAACGAGAAAAACCTCAGGGCGACTTCGCGCTGCAGCTCGGGTAAAAAGCGATGGATCTCATTCAAAGACTCGATGGGTTCAATACGTCCTGTCTTGCGGTTCATCTTCATCCCGATGGATCCGCCGACGTATAAAAGGGCAATCTTCGAACGTGCCATGGATGGAGTTTACTGAAGTGCGCAGTGGGCGCAACAAAATGCATGCCGGAGCGAGGACCAGGATTAGGGATAGGGTGAGGGATAGGACGAAAGTAGGAGCGCGCAACAAACCTAACCTCCAGGCCTACCCCTATCCGCGAATCACCTTCTCCACCTCCTGTACCGTTATTTCAAGCGCTCCGTCACGATTCACCACGCGCGCCGTACACAGATCTGCGTCCTGTAATTCTTTGTTCATGCTGGCAATGCGTCGCTGCAGTTCTTCTTCTTCAATCGGCGCGCGTTTGCGGATGCGCTCAATAAGACCTTCTCGGCTCTCGGGCAGAATGAAAATCGAAACGAGTGGAAAACGTGCCTCCTCGCCCGAAAAGAGAGCATGCGTACGAATACTGTGAAAACCCTGAATATCCACTTCACGCACAACGGTTCTGCCTTGTGTTAACGCAGGAATGATCTCTTCTTCGAGAGTGCCGTAACGCGATCCTTCATGCACCTGCGCCCACTCAAGCACCTTTCCCCTTGCAACAAGCTCATCGAATTCGGTATTCGAGAGAAAGCGATAGAGATCGTCACTCTCTCCTGATCGCTGTTTGCGGGTAGTGGCGCTCCGCGGAAATACAAACTCAGGATGGAGCTTTTTTAACTCCAAAAGCACCACGCTCTTACCCACGCCACTCGGCCCGATGATGAGCACGAGCTTGCCCTTTGGAGCACTGGATAATGCGCCTGTAATGCGGTTGGAAGAGATCATACCCTCGCGCATCCTACCGCATAGGACGGTTGTCTGACCATGGTAAGCGTGCTATACTGACTAGATTTGTTCTTTAACATTCCCTGTCCTTCATTGAGCGCAGGGAGCAGTGAGAAGTGACACCGCGATTGTACGGCTTCGGTGGCTTTATCGCTCTCGTCGTCCGTACATCTCGGATCCTCCTGAAGATCTTCTTCAGGCCCCGCACATTTCTGCGTCCGCGCAGAAGTGTGCGGGGTCAGTCACTTCTCGCTCCTCCCTGCCCTTCTCTGCACTCCGTGCAGAACACGGTTGACCACCGTGCTTGTCCTCCGAAGCCTCGGCGAAGGAGGACCACGCTGCCCGCCCGAACGATCCATTCGTTCCCATGCGGGTCCGCCCTCATCCGCTCGTTCGGATCGGGCGGGGGGCCTTAGGGTTCCGGCAAACACAAACATTCCCCGCTCCCGGGGAACTATCGGGAGGCCGATGCCCGAGCTTCGGGCTACCACCAACACAAACACTGGTGCGCGCCCATCTAGCGCGTACAGGACAGGGGGCCAGACCCGGTCACTCTGGAACGATCTCACGCACATTACACTCGTGCATGAGATCACGGGGCACTCGCCTCTTGCGTTCCACAGGGAACATGAGGGGCGGGTGCCCCACTTTTATAAGGACTATTCTTCTCCCTTCTTTTCCATCAACCGCAACATGTACGACGTCGCCACCGCAATGAATACGGTGAACCCCAATGTGGCACAGCCCACAACGGCGCCGATGATGAGTCAAGGATTCATTGAGCCGTCACGTGTAACCGAAATGAGATTTTTTTCAAGGCTCTGGGAGCCAACTTCTCTTCACGTCATATCGGATGGACATCCGCCCTTTTACCGAGATGAATCAAGAAGATCTTCACGTACCGAGAAGCTGCCCATGCCGCGATGAGGTTGCTGGTCTATGCAGGAGACAAAAACCCAGATCGTTCCGTCACCCTCCACCCAGAGACCTTGTACGACACCTTCCCACTCGCGCCTCACATGCGCGACAACATCACCCACTCTGTGACGAACACCAAGAAGTATCTGCGCTTCTTCATGTGTACTGAGTCGTGCACGCGTCAAACGCCACGGCACGAACGACGTTGTTGATTCCTCCGAGTCGTCCGGAACCTCAACCTGGCCGGCTTCGAGAAGCGCGGACATGAAACGGTACGATGATACGCTTCACCACCTATAGAGCCAGAGCATGTTCGTTTTGCCGAGCCAGGGTACGACTTTTTGTGCCACAGGCTTTCGGTGTGGAAACGGAAAGACGTACGACACGACTTTTGTGCCGGGCCTGAGCTCCCGATTCAGCTTCTCTTCAAGAGAAGGCATAACCGAACCAAAGAGGTAGAGCAGCAGGCAATCGGCCTCACCGAGATTCTGATTTTTGGAATCACCCAGCCGAAAAGTGATCTTTTGCCCGCTCCACCGGATTCGCAGCTTGCCAAGCAGCCAGACCGTCGGTACGTACTCCCACCCGATGGCACGGATGCCCGGATGCAGACGTTTGGCCGTGATGAGAACCCGCCCGTCCCCCGCCCCGAGATCGTAGACCGTCTCGTCCCCTTTGAGATCGGCGAAGCGCACCATCTCTTCGCACACCTGCTTGGATGTGGGAACGAACGGCACACCAACGAAGATGTTGCCCAGCGCCGTCACGATGACGACGAAGAGCAGGATGAACGCAATGCCGAGAAGAAGGTATCCGAAAATGATGCGTACACTGTACTCCCGAAATACGAGGGTGACGCGATGTGGAAACAGGCACTGAACTTGTTGTTTCGCAATTGGGCAGATGCTACCCTCCCACGAGCCTTGATCAGGCTCTGTTCCCACAGTTCTTTTGAAATCGTGCGCCCGTAGTTTCCACCTTCGCCCCGCTGCTGCGGGGCTACGGCGGACAGGCAGCCCTCCGGGCTTCCCCCTGCTATGGATTCCCTTGATCTTTCTTTTCATCACTGTGCGCCCGTAGTTCAGCCCGGATAGAACGCCAGGTTGCGGACCTGGAAGTCGTAGGTTCAAATCCTGCCGGGCGCACCATATCTTCAGAGCGCCGCAGGCGAAGCCGAGGACGTTCTGGGATATGTCCTCCGTAGACCCGCATTTGCGGGCGGAGGAGGACTCGTTCTTTCTTTCTTCTGGCAGTGTAGATGAGCCTGCCCTCCTTCGCCGCTGCGCGGACTACGGAGGGCAACGGATCTTGCAACTTACTGCGTCACTGAAGTTCCTTGTTCGTCTGCAATTCACCGTTGGGGCTGTAGCTCAGTTGGCTAGAGCGCTTGCATGGCATGCAAGAGGTCAGGGGTTCGATTCCCCTCAGCTCCACCATCAGGGAATTCAAAAGCCGGAAACGGCTTTTTATTAAGGAATTTTTAGGATATAGGCGGTTCTAAGCGAGTTCAAAATTGAGATTTCTCTCCTCATAGGATTCTCATCACTCAGTGCCATAAATGGCTTTGCATGGCGGTTTTCTTAGAGTTCAAAATCCTCAATCGTGATGGGTTAGTTTCGACTCATGGGTTGCACATGCTGCAAATTTGTAGCTGTGTCGTTCTTACAGTATCTGCTTCCACTTTCCCTTCAGCGCCTTAATCGTTTTAATTTTTTTCCGAGCCGCGAGTTGATGTTCCCACAGACGGATGACGGTCCAACCTTCGGAACGCAACCGAACGTTGACCGCCTTATCTCGAGCGATATTTCGTTCGATCTTTGCGACCCAAAATACTTGATTCGATTTAATATTCCCTTTGCGGATTTTCCACTTATATCCATGCCAAAACTCACTGTCGAAGAACACTGCTATTTTCTTCGACTTATTGGCGGCATCGGGCTTTCCAAAAATTCCCTTTGGGTGTTTTCTGAATGTAAATCCAGCCTCTTTCAAAATCTCCCAGCCAATCTGTTCCAAACCAGTGAGCTTGCCCTTGATATTGGACATTATTTCACTGCGCCTTCTCTTGGAAAAGATGTCGGCCATAGAAACGGGCTTACGCCAGCTGCTATTAATTGTATACTCCGCTCATATGGATGCAGAATTTGTCGATGCCAAAGGCGGGGTGAAGAAAGAAGCCGCAATCGGAGCAAGATTCGCCAATGAATTCCCTGAAGGGAATATCGAGGAATTGCTTCAGTCCATTCAAGCAACCGTTATCAGTTATGCCAAGAAGAACAAATTGAAGGTTCCTGCTCAGGCTGCCTTCAACAATGCTCGTGGCGATTGGTTGGAATTGATATTGGCTGCCCGTTTCTGGAATGCGGTGATCGACAGGAATATCGACATGCTTGTGCTGCGCTTGCCGAATGTTGCAAAAATGGAGTTTATTAAAATCTTTGATGAGGAAGCTCAAGAAAGAATTCAATCAGGATTGATGAGAACTCTTGAAGAGCATGATGCAAGACTGGATATGTCCAACCCTGATTTAATCGGAGTTCGCATAGACAGAAGCTCTTTACCTCCTGAGTTTCATAAACGTCTGGACAGTCTTGGGGCAGCCGATGCACATATGCTCTTCGATGCCTATAAACATCTGATCGGAAAATGTCCGTACAACAGCATCCTGTTCGGGGTATCTATTAAAACTTCACTGCGTGGCGACAGGAGATATCAAATTGTGCATGAAGGAAGCATAGTAAAAGCCTTCATTGCACATTTGCAGACCCGTTATTGGGATACCTCATTTGAAACCAAGTTCTACGGCGCGGTTACGGATAATGTCAGTGACAACGACCACGAGATATTCAGAACAGCAGCGACACACAGCATCGTCAATGTATTCAGTCCATCAGTTCGAGCTGTTGATAAGGTCTATCACATACCGACTACGGATGACGTTGATGATATGATCGAGAAAATAATCAATGCAGCATCAAACGCGCCTCAACTAAACAAGGCTTCATAGCTTCTCCTATTGCCCTGGCCAGCAGAGGAGGAACGGCATTGCCAATTTGCACGCCGACGGATTTCAGGTTTCCAACAAAAACGAAGTCCTTCGGAAAAGATTGAAGAGCGGCCATCTCCAATGTATTCAGTCCTCTGTTTTCCGTGGGATGAATATAGCGACCCTTGGTCGGATTGTAGCCGCTTGTACGAATTGTGATGCTGGGTTCATTCAACTTGAGACGGCCGAACGTGTCTTGACCTTGATGTTTGCCGCTTTTCCAACAATCGGGGAGATGTTTCTTCGGAAGATCATGGAAATTGCCTCCGGGCGGTACCATTTTCATTCTGTTTACCATTTCCAAGGAATGATTCATGCCAAGACAATCAGGCCTTAATAAATCTTGCACCGTAATTTTCTTAAAAGCTTCACCGACGGTAACCCATCGTTTTGTTTCAGGTACGTCTCCGAAGCGTGAATGTGTCGGCTTTGGGAATCGAGGTTCAACACCCAGACAGCCCAGCACAATCACTCTCTTCCTCTTTTGGGGAACACCATAGTCGGCTGCAATCACTGTTTCGCATTTTACTTTATATCCCATAGCTTCCAGCTCTTTTTGCAGCTCATCGAGCACTCCGTGTTGTTTGATGCCTTCGACATTTTCAAAAATGATACCTAACGGTCTTATTTCATAAACCAACCTCAAATAGTCTCGAAACAGTCGGCCACGAGCATCGTTCACACCCTTTCTGTTCCCCATGTTACTGAAGGATTGGCACGGCGGACCGCCGACCAGCAAATCTACCTGACCTTTGGCCAAACCCGCTCGCTCCAGTAGTAAATCCGACGTGATACAAGTGACGTCTCCGTCAAAATCATCAAGAGGGTTCCAATCGGGTCTGTTTCGCCTCATTGTTTCTCTGAATACAGGATCTATTTCCACGCATGCTCTAGTGCTGTATCCAGCCATTTCCAATCCTAAGTCCAATCCACCTGCTCCGCTGAACAGGCTGACTACATTGAAAAATCGAACGGGCATTTTTTCGCTTTTGACTTTCTTAGTCAGGGGAACGACGGGTGAAAGTGTCGTGTATGTCATAGTACTTCATAGTACGAAGAGGGTGTATGATTGTCCACCCATTCTTCTTGAAAAGAACGTATTCCATTGTGCCTTATCATTTTTGCTAAAGAAATTGAACTATCTTTGGAATGTATGCATGGCATCAATAATGCTGGCAAGCTTATGAAAACGCTTACTTTTCAGGTACGGATTAGAACGGAATTGTCATTTCTTCCGTCACGGTAACTTCAACAATCGGCGTAGAGGGAGAAACGGCTGACTCGGTGAGAAACAATTGTATTTTCTGCAACTCGATAGGGACAACTTCGGTCGGGACAGTTGATGCCCAATTATAAGCGTCCGCGACTTTATGCTTCTTTCTGAAGCTGCTGCCTGGGAATTTGTCAGACAAAAAATTTTCAAGATTCTGGGGTATTTCAATGCCTTTTCCCTCCTGTTGGGCGAACGCGAGGTTACCAAAGTCGTCTGCAATCGTTTCGCCATCGTTATCTTCATCCCACATTGCAAAGAAGTCCGTGATACCGAGAAGTCGACATACCCCGATGAAGTACAGGACTCCCGTCTTACCTCCGCACGAAATTACCGAGACACCTTCCTTGTCGAGATTAATGCCCCAACGTTCGCATAGGGTATTGACCAAAATTTCGTCGGAATCTCCTTCTACCAATACGACTTTGCGAGCAAAGAACAGTTCGTTCCTCTCGGTATTAAAATGCGTGTATATCCTGAAGCGGCCTTCTCGCAGAGATTCTGGTGTGATTGCGGGGCTTTTTTCGAGCTTGTACGTTCCTCGGTCTTTATTCTTCAATAGCATCTCGATTTCATCCGCCCTCTGAGCATCAACGAAATTGGGATTGTGCGTGGTGTAGAAGATTTGCGTGCCGTCACCTTCATCGGGGTACGCCAAATTCGTGAAACATTTGAATAATTGCCGCTGCGCTTGCGGGTACAAATAAATCTCTGGTTCCTCGATGGCCAAGATGGTCTTGTTTTTCATTATTTGCGCGTAGGTTCTGAAGAGAGAAAGCAGCACCAAATTCTGTACACCCGAACCCAACTCATGCACGTTGAATATCCCCAGTTCTTCCTTCCCGATGATTTGAATGGTTTTGTAGTAGAAAAGCGGGTCATAAATCTCCAAATCCAAGCTGAAGTTGTGCGCCAGTCCTTGGGTGTAGTCGCGGCATACTTCGATAAACGCATCTTTGAATTTCTTGTAATCCAAGCTGTCGTGGAACTCCGATTCGAGAATGCTTTTTGGCTGTTCCATGGCTTCCCTGAATCGTTTCTCCAAATCGCTAAGATGTTCTCCTGCCTGCCGCTTCCTGAAATTCTCGTCTATCTTCTTCAGTATCTTCCCAAGCAGCGTCCACTGGCTGACGGACATCTGTTTTTCTAGGCTTCGGTCTGAAGGAATGTAGATGAAACTCACTTGGTCACGGGCAAGACCCGAACCCCAAAACTCTCGTCCGTCAGAATCAATGACCAAAAACTTTGTCGCTGCGAACGATACACTTTCATTTTTCGTATGAGTAAGTTGAAAACTCTGCGGGTAACAGGACATTTTTCCCGCCCCTCTCTCGGTTGATGTTAATTTGCACAATTCCAGTGATTCCTTGAACCAAATTTGAATAGTGATTGTTTCGTCAGTTTTCCTCTCAAAGAAATCATCCTTCGTAAAAGCCCTGTCTCCCGGGTACGTCTCACCCAATAGTATTTCCATTGCTTTCAGTATGTTGGTCTTTCCCGCGCTGTTCGCCCCAATCAGCCCACAGAGATGCTTGGGTTCAATTGTCAGTTCCTTGATGGAACGAAAGTTTTTGATGAATATCTTCTCAATCATAGCGGGAGCGAATGAGTGCTTAGTCTAGCAGAATTAACCAGGAATTCCTTGTTGGGCAAGCATGCAAGTTCTAGCTTCAATTGAGACGTCTAAAAGTTCAAAATCGTTCCCCACAGCTCATTGACTGATCTATATTTACAGGACCAGACCATCTTTTTTCTCTGATTGGCTATTCAAGATCATTTTGACGCAATCGAGTGAAAATTTAAGCTCAGCGAACTTTCTCGCCAGTTCTAGCGGATCTAATGTGAGTTCAAAAACTTTCCCCTCAGCTCCACCATTCGGGAAAAGAAACCACGGAAATGGCGTTTCAATAAAGAATTTTGAAGATATAGGCCATTCTGAGAGAGTTCCCAAACAAGATTTCTGACTTTTTGAAATTCTAAACCTCAAATGCAAAGAGCCGCTCTGTGTGGCGGTTATCTTAGAGTTCCCAAATCCAAAAACAAATCCCTAAGTGCATGACCCCTGATTGCTTGGTGGCCAAGAAAGTGATTGAATCATAACGCTATGGTAATTTCAGAACACCCAAAGGACAGATCTTCAATAGACCACAAAGAACTAAGCGTTCATTGCCCTTACGATTGCAATATGCCGGTGGGCGTTACTTTAATTTCTATCCCAGACCACAACCGGGTTCGTAGACATGGACTAACCGAAGTAGGGGCAGTTTATATGTGCAATGGTTGCAAGAAGCCAATCTACATTCGTTACAGTAATGCTTTGAGTAGCGGCAATGATGTCCATGCACAGGATGCATTTCAAGTGCAGAGAGTTAGGCCAGTTCTAAAGACAGGAAATGTAAAAAGCAAAAATGTTAAAAGAGATATTGAAGAAGCGTTGGATTGTTATTCAGTGGAAGCTTGGAATGGTTTTGCATCTTTGTGCAGGAGAACCATTCAGTCCATTTGTGATGATCACGATGTGAAGGGTAAAGCAAAAGTCGAAAAACAAGTTCAGACTTTTACCGACAACTATGATCTTGATGATGAAATGAAGGAATTATTAAAGGAGATTACATTAACCGGTCACGACGGTGCACATCCTCATCTTCCAGCTGTTTCGAAAGAACGAGCCGAAAAACTTTTTGCCTTCATGCAAGAAATCGTTCGGCAAGTTTATGATTTGCCATCGATGCTAGGTGCATCGAAAAAATTGCGCGTAGATGCTGTTAAAGAAAAGGCAGAGACCAAGAATCAACCTGTCGCTGCCTGAAAAAGGTGTTTGTAATAGGGTTTGCTACCTGTAATCTATTAGGAAATGAAACGCTACATGATTTCTTTGGCCGTAATCTTACTTGCTGGGTGTGGCGGGAGTTCTGGTGGCCTGAATACTGAAAATGAAGAACGAGGTTACATTGGTAATCCCTATTCGGACGGCACTGGTCATTATGCAGGTTACGATTGGGCAGAACAGACAGGTGGTGATTGCAACGGCCATTCTGCTTCATTCAACGAAGGTTGTGAGGAGTACTACCGACAAATCGGCGACCAATAACTATGCATATCCCTCGGAAGAGTCTCGGCACACACCTGTGGTACAGACTTACCAAGGTGTTTTATTTCGTCGCCGTCGCGATTCTTGTGGCTATCTCGGTTGCCCTCATGTTTGCCGAATTCAATTTTGGTCTTGGTGTGCTGTCGTTCGTTGGTGTGCTTTCCGAAATCGTGCGTCAGTTATTTTTCTACGTCGTAACGGGTGAGTTTCTTTCTGCACAGTACAAAGAAAACCTACGGAAACTTTTGAAGCCGCTTGCTGCAATCGCCGCCGTGGGCATCCTTACCGTAGTTGGGGCCAAGGCGATGGAAATGGTATCTGAATCTAGGTGTTCATCGAACCTTGGAGAATTTGCCCTTTATGAAGATGGAAATTGCGGGTGCATCTATGGCTATGAACTTCATGACAATGTTTGTATTAGCAATGATGAGGCTTGTGAGAAGGAATTGGGGAAATACAGCATTTACGATGGTGGGATTTGCAGATGTCTCACGAACTACTCGGAACTAAATGGTGTCTGCGTTTTTACTAACGATATTTGTACACAACAATTTGGGGATAATGCTCACGCTGTTCCAGGATTGGATAAGTGTGCGTGTGACGATGGATACGTGTGGAACGAAAACAGGGATAAGTGCATAAAGTTCGTTCCGCCTCCTCTAACTGAAAAGGAGAAATGCGAAAAACAAGGCTACAAAGCGCAGTTCAATGTTATGAGCAATACCTGCGAATGCACGTTCAGCTACGTGAAGATTGATGGCATCTGCCAGACAGCACCATATTGCGGGGAAAACGCTCATTACGAAGAAGGGAAGAAGTGCGTTTGTGATCCTGGTTTCAAAAGTGAGGGTAGCGAGTGTGTTGATCCAGGGTGCTCCGTTAATAGCACTTATGATGCAGAAGATGATAAATGCTACTGCAAGGATGGTTACCTAGCGAGGAATGGTCTTCACACCTTTGGGTCGGTTCGTCGCAGCCCGTGTGCCATACACGGCTAGGTGCTGCGGAGAACTTCCTCTCACGCCGTGTCCATAACCGGGAGCAGGGTGAGTTGTGGTGAAAGGCGGGGCACGAGATCAGGATCACATTGGCGCTGATCGGCACGCAGGCTGTCTCCGATGTGATCGGCAAGGAGGTACGGCGAGAGAATGTGCGTGTCTCCCTCGATGCTGCGGAGCAGGATTTCCCGAAGACTCGCACCGATGGGACGAACGCC
>MNWP01000038.1 GCA_001872575.1 Candidatus Peregrinibacteria bacterium CG1_02_54_53
ATGATTGTCGCATTCATGGACACGGAACGATCAGAGATTTTCCTCAGTCTGTAGCGTCATGCCGCACCCGGGCTGCGACGAACCGACCCAAAGGTGTGAGAAAGTCACCGCTTTGTGAAGCCACCGTTTCATTCTCAAGCCAAAAGGAACGGTTGACAGAATAAGTATTTGTGTTTGGTATTTGATTTTTGCCTCACCCCCTATCCCCCCCTCCATCCCTGCCACGATTCCTTCATGGAGAGGGGGCACACTTTTTCATGCATAAAGGCTCAAATACAGAGTGATCACACCCCCTCTCCTCGCGGGCGTTTGGGTTGGTAGGGAGAGGGGGTAGGGGGGTGAGGCAGAGCCGCCTGCGTTCCGCGGCACTGCAGAACCGATTTCCGCTCATTCAGAAGCCAAAATCCACCAATCACTTCGGGCAATTGTCTTTTGGGCTCGTGATGAAACGCGTTCTTTTCGCTGCAATGGTTCCCTTTGGAAACCCGCAGTATCCTGCATCGGCTTCTCGTGTACCTACTCCCCGCAGGGGCACTGTTGTGTCTGTATTCGGGGCAGGGCATGCACAGGGCCTTTGCAGATGAAGCCGGTTCGGTAGCCGTGAGTGAAGTGATGTGGATGGGATCGGATGTATCTACGTCCGATGAGTGGGTCGAGATCGTATGCACAGGAGTAGGCGATTGCGATTTGAGTGGCTGGACCCTCACGAGCTCAAAGAGCACGGGTGAGGAGACCGTGATCCATACGTTTGCCACAGGCGCGATGCTCCCGGCCGGTGATGTACGCGTTGTGAGCAACTATCCGGCGGCATCTTCGCGGCTTTTATCAGAGCCGTGGATCACAACGTCGTCGATGAGCCTGCCGAATACCAGGTTGCTTCTGCGGATTTATGATGCCGATGGTGTCGCCCGTGACGAGGCGGATGATGGTGTGGGTAATCCCTTTGCCGGAGCCAATATATCCGGCAATCCCAAAGCCAGCATGGAGCGCATCGATCTTGCGGTGCCGGGCAATATTGCCGAGAACTGGCAGACGGCAACGCTGTCACTCGGGTTCAAAGAAGGCTCACCCATTTTCGGCACGCCGGGGTTCCTGCCGGATGACCGCAGCCACGAAGGGCTGCTCTCCTCTTCGTCTTCGGACTCGTCCCTCGACTACGCTCGGGATGACACCGCAGTGTCATCGGTTTCCTCTGCCTCCTTTGCATCCTCTGCCTCCTCTGCATCCTCTGCCTCCTCTGCCTCCTCTGCCTCCTCTGCATCCTCTGCATCTTCTGCCTCCTCTGCATCCTCTGCCTCCTTTGCATCCTCCTCGTCATCATCGCTTTCCTCGCATTCTTCGTCTTCAGAAACCTCCACAACCTCTTCAACTTCTCCAACTTCTTCAACCTCTATAACCTCCCCAACCGTCTTCATCACCGAGGTTCTGGCCAATCCCATCGGTGCCGATACCGAAGAGTGGATCGAGATCGCCAATCTGGGAGCCGTTCCCGTGAACATCGCCGGTTGGACGCTCGATGACGGAAACTCTTCCGCCGTCTATCATATTCCGTCGCAATCCGGTTCCGGATTTTTTCTGGCGCCGGGGGAGTACCGGTCGTTTCGCAAATCCGTTACGAGTCTGCCCCTCGATAACAACGGCGAGCGTGTGAGTCTGATGAGCGGCTCACTCATTATCGACGCGTGGGAGTATCCTTTGACAGCGGAGGAGGTGAGTTTCGGTCGCGATCCTGATCCGCCGTTCGCACTCCATGCGTTCTGTGTTCCCAGCGAGAATCATCCGAATATCGTAACGACGATCGCGCCGCGCATCCTCATTCAGGATGCCGGATCCGCCTCGGTCGGCAGCGCATTCGTGATGGGCGAGGAGCACGTGTCGCTCAACCTGCAAGCGGCTGCCGGAGCGGGTTCCCTCGCTTCGGCGGTCTGCACGTGGGACTACGGAGACGATGCCGTGAGCAGCGCGTGCAACCCTCCGTCGCACACATTTTCCGACCCCGGTGATTACACGGTACGTCTGACGGTGCGCGATTTCTGCGGAGGCATTTCGGTAAGCACTCTCAATGTGAACGTGCTTCCGAAAGAAGAAATTATTGTCGCATCTTCTTCGTCATCATCGGCGTCTTCTCGTTCATCTCAAAGTTCTTCAAAGTCGAGTGTCGATTCGTCGAGCAGTTCCTCCATCATGATGACACCGGCGCACATCGAGACAGGTGCCATCCTCAGCGAAGTGATGATGACCGGTGATGAATGGATCGAACTTTTCAATCCGACCGATCATGAAATTTCTTTGGCTGGTTGGCTCCTCGATGATCTGAAAAACGGCGGCAGTAAGCCATTTATCATTCCTTCGGGCACGGTGCTGCAGGCAGGGGAGTATCGGGTGTTTTTCGGCAGCGAGACCAAGCTTCAACTCAACGACACGGGTGATGATGCGTGGCTCATTGCGCCCGATGATTCGTGGTCCGACTTTGTTACGATCCCGAAACTCAAAGCAGGAACATCGTTGAGTTTTTGCAACGGGGAATGGAGAACTTCCGATCCGACGTCCGGATTACCGAATTCCTGTCAGCTCAAGACATCGTCGGTCGCCTCATCCGTTGCGAGTGTAAAAAAATCCGTCATTGCGACCACGCCCGCATTTTCGAAAACGCGGTATGTTTCGGCGTCCCGATCCTCTGTTTCTTTTCTTTCTTTTTCTGAATCCGGGTCTCTTGTTATGACCTTTGCGGAAATGGAATTGCCCGATTCTCTGACGGTGACGGGCGATGCCGCAGAAAAATCCACAATACCCGAAGTGGGAACGCTGGGAGCGCTTTCAGGGCTTGGCGTCGCTCTCATTTGGTTTAGTCGCAAATGGTTGTTGCTCTGAAAGACCGCTTGAAATTATGTACATAATTGTGTACTCTATGAAAGAATCGTTTCTCCCATGTCATTATGACCACTCGGACAGTCAGCATCCGCCGCTTCCGCGAGAACCTCGCAGGACTTCTCGACGAAGCACAGGAAAAGAACATTCACTTCATCGTGATGCGGCACAGCGAGCCGATCGCCCATGTTTCACCGGTGAAGCGCAGACGCATGCGGACCCCGAAGGAGGTCGAAGCGGATATCGCCGAGGCACGAAGACAAATGGCGAAAGGGGAATGGTATACGGCAGAGGAGGTCCTTGCCATGATCGATCAGCGGAGCTGATATTCTCCGGTCGCGCCTCCGAAGACATCGTGAACTTGCCTACCAACATTGCACGAAGGATCACGACAAAAATGCTATGGTATGCGCAGCAAGCAGATCCTCTCTCGTTTGCGAAACCGCTGAAGGGTAATTACTTGGGCTCGTACAGGTTTCGCGTGGGTGATTATCGCGTAGTGGTGAATGTGCAAAACAGCGACCCGACGATCATTGAGGTTCTGGCCGTTCTTCATCGCAGGGAGGCCTACCGGATATAGGTATTCCTTCCCGTTCTTGGCTTACATGAAGGCTTTAGGTCTCCATTGAAGAAAAACGCGATTTTTGGTACAATAGTTGGATTTTATGACACAAAAACTCTTTCCGAATTTTGAGCCCGAAAGGCTGCGTGAAGCGCGGTTGATCTTTATGGGCAAAGGTCCCGAGAAGCCGGTGGTACGCAGTGGCGAGAAGATGCGCGAGAATCTGGAGAAGTTAGGTTCGCGATACAAATCAGTTCTTGATGAACTCAAGTTAGCAGCGAGCTACGCCGGCGATGCCGAACTGGCCAAGTTGCTTGAGGATCCCGAGACAGAGCAGATGATCGCCGCACAGGTCACATTGGAGCCGGGCAATCTTTCGAAGAAGTGGCTGAACGAGATTGCCATTGTCTTCCTGCGCAAGGCGCATGATGCGTTCAAGACCGAAGACAAAGAGATTGCCGGCCGGAAAGACAAGACCACGGATCAGGCCAAGAAGTGCGCCGAGATCTTCCGTGAGACCATGACGGAACTCGAAGCTGCCAAGAAGGCCTACGGCGAGGAACTGCCGGGCTTTGCGGGCGACGATGGTGCCAAGCTTTTGGATCTGCTCAAGCGCGGAGCCGAGCAACCAAAACTCAAAGAGAAATTCGACAAGCTCATCGACCTGCAGAAAGAAATTCTCTGGGCCGATGAAGCTGCGCTGGCTAAAACACCTGCGTGGAAAACCAAACTCAAATCCATTGGCCTCACTGATACAGCCTTTGTCGCTCTCGATACGACCGTGGATCCCACGGCGCGACGCAAGCTCTTAATCGAACTTGTGCAGAAATCCGCAGGCGTGCTCACCGATGCTGAGCAGGAGGATGTGCGCAGGGCGATCGGTAAGTTTGACGAAGCGCTGACAGGCGTCGATGACGAACGCAAGACGCATCTCATGCAGCGTTTTCCGGAGCGTCTCAAGTACCTGTACCGACTCGGCGGATCTGACATGGATGCCGTACTCGAAAATGCGATTGCGAAGGCAGATGGCACGTTCTCGTTCGATGTGTTCGAAACGAACCTGAGTATTCTCATGGGCGCGAAGCTCGAGGGCGATCCGCGAAAAGAACTTCTGCTCATTCTTGGTTTGGCGACTGATAAAGAGCGCAAAGTCGTCTCAGAAGATGCTCTCAAGAAAGCTGCAGAGTACCTGCGAGCCACACTCAAATTGAATAATCCCACAGGCATTTCGCTCTCAGCGTTGGCACTACGCGCGCGCCTACCCGATACTGAGGCGAACGAACTCTCGGAATCGAAATTGCAGGTCGGTCTTGGCACGCTCGTGGACATGGCGGGCAAGATTGACACGCTCGCAGCGGGGCCAGTGAGCGATCCTGTTGAGAAGTACCTTGAATCTGTTCTGCTTGAGACCAAGCAAATCAATGGAGTCGACAGAAAGGTACTCAAGGACAAAGCCAAATTCTTGGAAATCGTGTCGTTCCTACTCTATGGCGATGGCGCCAATCCGCTTGAGCGGGGCACGAAGGCTACACAGGCAGCGGAAAAGTTCTGGGAGGATCACATCAAGGCGCTCATCGATACGATCGACGGGACGGGTGTCGTGAAAGACGGGGTAGATATTTCAGTGGCAATCAAAACACTCCAGGTCACCGCGAAAGCTGCGGAGTGGCATAAAGCTATGCGCGATGGTGGCATACACGAGCTTTCGTGGAAGGACAGTGTGAAGCAGTATGCGAGTGCACTGGGAACGACTGTTGCCGCAGCTGCTCCCATTTGGTGGAACTACATCAAATCCATTCCGCGTAATTTCTGGGATAGCGAAGGTGATCCTGATTTGCTCAAGATCCTCAACCGCCGGGCGGCACTTGAAAAAGGAAAGTCCGCCCTCTCATCTCTTCTCACGACTTCCAACGGTGCGCAGGAGTTACTGAAGAAATCCGAAGTCGGATTGGGGCACCTCAAGACCGCACAAGAGCAGGCAATTCGTGGCGATGCCGTCACCTCCCCGCGTGACAATATCGAACAGGCTAGAGCATTACTCATGGCCAACCAGTACGTGATCGGCCAGCTTGATACCTTGGGCTGGAGTATGCGCTCGAAGAGGCTGCGTCAGCTCACGCTGTGGATAGCCATGCTGAAATATGAGAATACCAAGGGTGATCCTGAGAAGGGTCTCAAAGAGGCGAAACAACTGTTGCAGGATACTGCGGCACTCGTGACGCCCGAAGAGCAAAATGCGTTTGTCGACACATGGATCGCCGAGAACCCGTCTGAAAAAGAGGCGTTCCTGCGCTACGTCGATGCACGTGCACTTGTCGAGAATCAGGAGGGCCGTGACATGATGGGGCCCCTGCGTCAGCGCGGTCTCATCCTTAATCCCCGTGCGCTCGATCTTTTGCGTCAGGCACCGGATCCTGCGAACCCCGCACTGAACCTTGCTGCCCATGTCGGCCGCTGGACCATGGATCCGCCGGAACAGGTGCGTGCCTCGCTCGCGATCGCGCTCGAAGACAATCTTGCGAGTAAGGCGTTCCTCGATGCTTTTGTGACAGGGGCAGAACAGACGTACACACATCAGGGCCGCACCGAAAAAGTCTCGGTGATCGATGCCCGCATGGCAGTGAATGCCATTCAACAGCGTCTGCTCTTCGAAATGCGCGGCAGTATCAGGGCCAAAGAGCAAATCGAAGATGAAGATGAGTTCACGAATCCCGTAGACCGATGGCTCCGTACGGGGCTGGAGTCGATGAAGGATCTCTGGAATACCGACATGGTCGGTAAGGCCGAGGTCATTGCCATCGCCTTTGCTGCCTATTGGATGATTAAGGAGGCGTGGAAGAGCAAGAAGGGAAAATTTGCCCTTCTCGGTCTTCCGATTCTCTTGGGTGTCAATCACATTATAAAACAGCGCACGGGTCGAGACCTGCTCGGCGAGAATCTGCGCTTTAAGAATAAGGAGGATCGCACGTCTCCGCTCGAGGCCTTCCGTCGACGCGGTGCCGCGCTCGATGAGCGTTATAAAGTGCTCATGCAGCCCTCCGGTCAGGCGGCGATTCGTGTGCTGATGGATGAGAAGCGTCCTGTGAAAGTAGAGGAGCTCCTCGCATGGCGCGATGCCGTGAAATCCGGTGGTGGAAAGAAATTCGCACTCGGTGCTCCTGCGTCACTGCGTGTCTCGGATATCGAAGATAACATCGGTTCTACCGGCTCCAAAGAGAAAGCCTATAAGGTTGCGTACTATGCCTTCGAAGCACTCTGTGGCGACGTGGCGCGTATCAACGGGCTTACGGGTGGCAACGTCGATACCAATGCCGAGCAGGGTGCCGATCTCATCCGCCGCCGCTATGTGGCGGGCCGTCGCGCGGATCTCACTCCCGCCACGATGTTCGAGGTGATCATGTCGGAGTGCCAGATGCCGACCAAAGAGATGCTCGAGAACCGCAACTACCTCGAGGCCGCCGCCGATATGTTCGGCTACACCTATACCGAGGCCGCCGCGCTCGTAAAGAAGTACGGCACGCAGGCGTGGGTGATGATGAAACAGGGGATTCACAAGGTGCCGGAGGTGGCGGGGGCAGCGGTCGATTATGCAGGAGCCGGATGGGATGGTTTCAAGAACTGGGCGGCACTTACCTGGGCCAAAGGGAAGCCGGAGATGGCAGAAAGTATTTCTTCGCTGTGGAGGTTCCTCAGTACTACAACGGTGGCAGGGGGGATGACTCTCGTGAGTGTGACACCCGATGCGGCCTCGTGGGTAATCGACAAATCCATTTTCGTTGCGAATGGAGGAAAAGACATCGCTCTCGCCACCTACCGGACACTGCTCAGGAATGGGGTCACGGGGCCAATACTTGATTCCTTTATCAAGGAGTTGAAGTCGGTCACTGGCTGGGATATCGATGCCTCTTGGAAGACTCCCGAACACAAAGAGAAACTTTCGGATTTCACAACATTCCTTGCAGATCTTGAGAAACAGGTGAGCTCCGTAGCAAAACTTCCAGATAACCCTGAGGAATACTTTAAGGACGTTGTTAAAGGAATCAACGGTGGGGTAACGGAAGCCGGTCCGGAAAAAACACAAGACCGCCTGCTTACATACGAGCTTGCGCGGCGTCAGATTTTCTCATTCCTCGCTGCGGAACGCATTCGCGCAATTAAGAGCCTTAAGGGCACACCGGTGAAAGACATGCGTATTGCGCTGCCGCTAAAGCCCTCTTGGAACACCATTGATGCGGCCAAGTTCCATGAGGAAAATAAGAAGGAAAGTATCTATCGCTATCTCTACGACAACTATGACTTGTCTGTGATGCTGGCAGCCATTGGTAACCAGCAGACCTTTGTGGGCCTCATGAAACTCTACACGGAGAAGAGACCGGATATGATCCGGAGCCAGATATTCGACTGGCTGCTCTGGCCGGGTATTCAGGAGTATGTCAGCAGGGATGAAGCCAGCGAATTTCTGATTAAGCAGATGCAATTCTATGTTGGCGATCTGCTCGCAGATGCAGCGAAGACCCTGAAGCCGGATGAGCTCAGGCAATACAAGGCGTATGTCTCAACACTTTTGACCAATGTCATGGCGGAGATGATCCTCGATATCGAAGCCAACAAGAAGCCGACGGATTTCAAGCTGCTGAAAGATCAGGCAAAGGAATTCCGCCGTCAGCTGCTTATGCGCCGTGGCACGCTCTATTCGCATGAGGAAATGACGAAAGCAAACGCCGCGCTCTACGCAAAATTCTTGGAGAAAACCGCCAACCCCACTGAACCACCCGAACTCGTAGATATCAAGAATGATAAGGACTTGAGCTGGCTTCTACGCGGAGAGGCTCCGCCGGAAGCTGCAATTCCTGCGGCCGCAACGCCCGGAGCGTCTGCCGCAGCACCGGGCAAACCCGAAGTGGCAAAGGAGAGCGAACTGGAAGAGGCGAAGACAAAAGATGTGCTGCGTGACGCGGACCGGGCGAAACTTGTGGAATTGCTTGGAAAGTCCGGAGTCACCACCGCAAAGAAGCTGGAGATCCGTGCGAAATTCGATGCCGCCATGGCCAGTGATCCCGGATTGGATGCCACGCTCGCCGATTCGAATAAAGCGCGGACAGCCCTCGAATTCTTTCTCGGTTACACCGAAGCCAATGCAAAGGTGCAAGGGCAGAAGTTACTCACGTTCCTTGATGGCATCACCAATTCTCAAGAGCGAAAAAATGCTTCCCAGCAGCTGGCGGACAACATTGGCAAACTTAGAACCACCTATCCCAATCATCCCCGTTTCCAGCGCCTGCTCGATGAAGCAGTGTTGGCTATGCTCGTAAAGACGGCAACGGAGATCGGAGACGAATCTGCGGAGGATTTGAAAACGCACACGAACCTACCGTTCTGGCAGACGACGCTCGAAAATCTGTACCGCATGTGCGATGCAGCGCCCGGCAACCGCTACAAGGACGGTGTGTCTCAGCTGCTCGAGTACGTGCACTGTTCCGGAAAGTTCTCGAAAGCGGCGTACACAGCGTACGAAAATTACATCAAAGGATTGGGGTTACAGCCTCCCACGTATACCGACAAAGGTGCGAGTGTGCTCCCTTTCATGACCTCGACAGATTCCATCTACCGTTTCAAAAATAATGGTACCCAGGATAAGTCCTACGTTACCGGATTAAGCTTTTTGGGCGTGAAAAAAGGTGTATTGCCGGCCATTGACCCCCTGCTGGAGGAAGCAGAGAAGAAGGACTGGAAATAATTGACAAATATACAAATTATTCCATCATAATCTTATGTCCAATAATAATTCTCCCACAGGTCCATCGGGTGCCGAATCAGGACCTGGTGTGAATCCGATTCTTGAGATGCTATCTCGATTGCCGTTCGCGGAACGTACACAAAAACTCGAAGAGCTCGTGGCCCTTGGGAGCATTAATGATGAGACAAGACAACGACTGCAGCAGCGCCTGGCCGCAACGGCTGTGCCAGATTCCGCTTCGGAGAGCGGAGGAGAACAGCATGAGACTGTAAGCGAAGGGGAGGGTAGCGAAGCCGAAAAGGCACCGGGCGGCTCGGATGCAGAAAATGCGGCAACAGAAAGCCAATCATCACCCGCAGGTTCTCCTCAGCGTGCCGCTGCTGGGGCAGGAGGAGAAAAGAAAGGTCTTTGGGGAGGCTTGGTATCCGGTTACCGCACGATCCGTGAAAAGCGCGGGTGGAAGCAGGCGGATGCTCTCGCGCGGCCAGTGGCCAGTGGCGGAATCTGGGGTGGTCTCGTAACGAATTATCTAGCCAATAATGCCACCGGGCGCGTTCTCCTTACCCAGCTTCCGACGTATGCCACATTGCCGGCTTGTGCGGCGATATCCACATTGCCGCTTTTGCCTCGCCTATTAAAGCTACTCTGGCGTCGTTATCCAAAGTTGAATCAAGATTGGAGGTTTCAGAGTGAGAAGGATGCAGAAACTTCATTCGATGAAACTCTGAATCAACTGCGGGGCGAATGTTACATTGATCCCAATACAGTGAAAAGCCAGATTCAGGAAGACATTGGTAAGTCCACACACGAACTGGTGGATACATCGAACGAAGAGATCCTTCTCACCGCATTCGATGCGTATCTCTGGCCGAATATCGGCGAGCTCCCGATATTCCCCAGCGT
The DNA here is from genome assembly GCA_001872575.1 of Candidatus Peregrinibacteria bacterium CG1_02_54_53. Classification (GTDB taxonomy): domain Bacteria; phylum Patescibacteriota; class Gracilibacteria; order Peribacterales; family Peribacteraceae; genus Peribacter. Next base: position 10,071 of record MNWP01000038.1, read on the forward strand.
CGACGGGTATATCCATTACCTCTTCCCGAAACTTGTTGAATTCTGCGAACTTGTGGCGAAGAACAATCCGGATACCGGAGAACCGCGTGATTCCCGCGTGCGACGTCTCAATCTGACGAAAGCAAACAGGGATATCATCGCGAGTTACACGCGGTCCAATATGAGAATGCACCCCGAGGGAGACCTGCATCGGGAGGAGGTCGAGAACCGATGGAAAAACCTTCGACAAGTCACGATCGCGCATGGTCAGGGAATCCGGAAATGGCACAGCCAGCGCAGCAGCGGGCAGATCAACGGCGCGCTTTTGGCGAATGCTGCGATGCTGGGATACGTCAGCGGTCCCGTTGGGCCACTGGCGTGCGCAGCGGTGGCCGGAACGCGCTGGGGAATCAACGCCTATCGTTTCCACCACGTGGACATGGAGCGTGGTAGTAACGGCAAGTTGCAGGTGAATCTGGATCCCGGGCACTTCGATGCGGGCGGTGTATCCCTCTACTCACAGGGGAATTTCATTGCTGATCTGATGGGGGATACGGACAAGGAGATTCGCAAGCAGTGGGTGGCGGACGAGAAGGTCAAGGACTGGCTCGCGCGTATCCGCAACCTCACCATCGGAGATGCCGAACTTCGGAGTGGTTCTTTGAGATCACCGCGCCATCTGGCCATCCGGTTTGCCAAGAAGGTGCAGCAGGGGTTGGCTGTTTCGACGCATAAGAAAAAGGTGCGCGGAAAGAAAAAGAGCGAACCGGAGATTCAACAGAAGAAGGACGAAATCCAGGAGAGGCAGCAACGCCGGGACCAGGCCCTGAAGACCGTCGGCGAAGCCCCCGCCAAAATCGAAGGCCTGAAGAGAGAAGTGGAAGAGAAGGAGCAGGCGGTCGCAGATGCCAGACAGTCTCAAGAGACGGCACAAACGCGCAGAGAATCACGCGTGAGGGAAAAGGAGCAGTCCATCACTCTTCTTCAAACAAAACTGGAAACCATCAATACAAAAATTACACAATTTGAAGATCCAAATAACCCCGATCCAAATAAAGGATTCGCACTTTCCACTCAGCAAGGTCAACGCGATGCCATCGAAAAGAGAATAGCGGATGCACGCGAGGATATTGCCCGCTGGGAACAGGCGTCTGTAGAGGAGCAGCAGAAAGTGGAAGGACTGCAACGGCAGCTCCAACGGGCCAGAGGCCAAGTCGCCTCGGAAGAGCAGCGTGTGAGAGATGCCGAAACGGGTCTGAACGATGACAATAGGTTTTCAGCCAATGCTCTCGTGAGACTTCGCAAGGAACTGGACGCGCTCGAAAAAGGTCCGGAGATTTTTATGACGCCCGAACAGATCGGCAATGACGACGACGCCTCCAATGCCTTTGCCGTCTGGGTGATGGAATCGTGGGAGCGGCTGCGGCAGCGCCCGAGTGGACTCGGCAAAGTAGTCATGCCCGTGTTCGAACCCGTGGCGCGGATTCTGGGAGAAGGCGCGACTGAATTCGTGGTGAAGCCCATTGCCGGAACGGCCGCCCTCGGCGCGGTGGGAGGCACGGCTGCATTTGTTGCCGGAAAGGCCATGATTGCAGCAGGTTCGACGTCGCTGGGCACGTTGCTCACCACCCCCGCGGGGTGGGGGCTCGCTGCCCTTATTGCCGGCGGATTTGGTGGATATGGGTTAATGAAGAACGCCATTCAGAATTTCAGTTTTGGAAAAAAAGGAGGGGGTGAGAAAAAGAAAGAGTAAATATTGTTTAGTTCTTCATGTTCTCTTCACTGTTCCATTCACCGGCCTTCCCCCGTCCGCATCATCGTGCGGAAGCCTCCATTGAGGCCGAACGACGTCTGCTCTTCAAAGACAAGACGCCGGAAACTCCTGCGGAAGCTTTACAAGGAAAAGAAAGACCAAAGGAAGGTGAAGAAAAGCAAAAAGATAACACCGTGGGCGAATCTGCTGAGAGAAAAGTGCTCAATGATGCTCGACAGACTGGGAAGGCTGTCAAAAATATGGTCCCCGAAGCTTCACAGCCAATTGCGCCAGCCCCAGAAAAGCCAAAAGAGGGAACACAGTACGCGCAGTTACCCTCTATCGGGGAGGGCATGAGGAATACACGCAATGCCTTGCTTACAGCGCTTGGTGTTGCACTTCCTCCATTAGGAATAGCCGGTCTTGCTGCAGCAGGAGTTGGACGTTACACGAGCGGTAAGATATCGAAACAGCCTATAAGTGTAGGTCGTGCTGCATCCGATGCATTCGTTAAGGCTCCAGCTGAAGGAATAAAGAGCATCGGCAAGTCGCTTTTATTTCCATTTCGCTGGGCTGGTGCGGCAGGAATGAACACTCTCAAATTCTCCGGTGACAAGCTCTATCGTGGTCTCGATGCAACGGTATTCGAACTGTATCGCGATCTCGGAACTGCTATCAATCATAAATTCCAGTTCCCCGAAGGGACGAATCTTCTTGCTGCGATGATGCTGGGTATCAAGCGCACAATGCTCCTGCCGAAGGACGCTGTGAGGTGGTATGCGGGAATGTGGAAAGCACATCCCAAGACCACGCTCGCCGCTACCATCGCGATTCCGTGGATCACAATGCATGGGGCTTGGCCTGCGGTAATCAAGTGGGGGGGCGATATGTCAGTAGGAATCCTCAACATCATCCAAGGCATTGCAGGTAAATTAATAGTTCCCGGTGCTGCCCCCTAAGGTTATGAACCTCAATCCTCTCAACTTCTTTCGTCCCCCAACCGAAGCCGAGGCCTCGGCTCGTGTGAAGAATCGCCAGCCCGGCCAGCCCGGTTTCCTGTCGCAAGTCGGCGAAACAATGGGCACGATCGCGGCAGCGGTTGGTCGGACATTCGGTACGACTGTCACGGCACCGGTTGCGGCAGGCGAGGGGGCGGTAAATCTGGTCGGGAGGGGAGCTGAAGCAGTGGCAACCCCGTTCTACGCTGTGGGCAAGTACATGAATACCTTCCGCACGCAAATGTATAACGTGCTCGGAGGAAAGTGGTTTAAAGAAGTAATGCGGGGAAAATAACGGATCGGGTAGTGACCACGACGTTCTTCCTGTACCCTGCCGCAGACACATGGCGACATTGATCCTCCAAGACCCGACTTCGCTCACGCTTCGCCGCGACTACGCCGGGCAAGCCACCTTTTCTGCTTGATGGCTCAACTCATTCTCCAAGATGGCTCGACATTCCAAGGTGAGTCGTTTGGTTTTTCGGGAGACACCGACGGTGAGGTCGTCTTCAACACGGGCATGGCCGGCTACGTCGAGAGCCTCACGGACCCCAGCTACGAGGGGCAGATCCTCGTCTTCACCTACCCGCTCATAGGGAACTACGGTGTACCGACCGAAGAGAAGAATGCCTATGGATTTGCACAGAATATGGAAAGCGAACGCATTCACGTACGGGGTGTCATCATGGCGCAGGGCAGTGAGCACTTCAGTCATCAGGCCGCGGCCAGCTCCCTTCAGCGCTGGCTGGAGCACCACAAGATTCCTGCTATCACTGGGGTCGATACGCGCGCACTCACAAAGAAGCTGCGGGAGCACGGGGTGATGCTGGGGCGTATTGCACACAGCGATGAATTAAGAATAAAGAATCAAGAATTAAGCACGAAGATTGAGGACCCCAATGAGCGCAATCTGGTGGCCGAAGTGAGCTGCAAAGAGCCCGTCACCTACGAACCCCAGCCTTCGTCCCACGATGGGGAGCTACGGCCGGCAGGCAAAGAGAACGCCATCGGAAAATCGGTCATCGTCTTCGACTGTGGCATCAAAAACAACATCCTCAGAAGTTTCCTGAAGAGGGGAGTCACCGTACACCGCGTGCCATGGAACTATGACCTCGCTTCCTCCGATCTAAAGTTCGACGGGGTCTTTATCAGTAACGGGCCCGGCGATCCCAAGAAGTGCGACGCGACGATCAAGCAGATTCAGTGGAGTATCGAGAAAAATTTGCCCACGTTCGGCATCTGCCTGGGCAATCAGATCCTTGCGCTGGCCATCGGAGGCGACACCTTCAAGCTCAAGTACGGACACCGCGGTGTGAACCAGCCTTGCATCGAGCATGATGCGCAGGGCGACAAGACCAAGAAGTGCATCATTACGAGCCAGAACCACGGCTTTGCGGTGAAGGCAGATCAGCTTCCGCAGGGGTGGAAGATCTGGTTTACCAATGCCAATGACGGAACAGTGGAGGGGATTCGTCACGAATCGGGCAAGTTTTTCTCGGTGCAGTTCCACCCTGAAGCCACACCAGGACCGGAAGATGCGAATTATCTTTTTGACCTTTTTGTTCAACAACTTCAATAATTCATCGCGAAGCCGTGGGTGGCTCTGACGGGCCCCACGGCTGGAGCGATACCGCTAAGGGAAAAGAGAGTCCATGAGGGAAAAACCGTCCTGTCGGCCGAAGCCCCGAAGGGCGAAGGCTGAAGGTTTGTCTCTCATGAAAGAGTTCCACCCTGAAGCCACTCCCGGACCGGAAGACGCTAATTATCTGTTTGATGAGTTTGTGAAGATGTTGACGTAGAGCATGTCATCCTGCCTGCCCGCCGAAGCCTTGGCGAAGGCGGGAGCTCTGTCGAAGGGCGACACGCGTCTTATGATGCAACGTGTATGGTTCGAGACGCTTCGCTCCTCACCATGACACGTTTTTGTATTTTGAATGGTGTGCTTTGCTGTGAGTAACTTAGTACACTGTCATCATGAATTTCGTCGTCTTGAGTTCATCGCGCGGCACCCGACTTCGTCCGGCTTCGCTCACGCTTCGCCGCGACTTCGCCGGGCAGGCAACGCCTCCTTCTTGCTTATGAACTTTATTGTGCTGAGTTCTTCTCGGGGTACTACGTTTCAGGCCGTCCTCGATGCGCAGAAGCGTGGCGAACTTTCTGCAAAATGTCTGGGTCTTGTGACGGATCGTGCAGACCGTCCATGTATCGACAAGGCGAAGGCAGCCGGTCTGCCATTCGTAATCGTTACACGGGTGAATGGCGAATCACGCGAAGACTTCGACCGTCGCGTGCACGAAGCCATCGTTGCGTTCGGAGCGGATGCACAGACGGTGATTGCGGCGCTCGGCTGGATGTTCATCTTCAGCCCATGGTTCATCCAAACCTGGAAGGATCGCATTATCAATATCCATCCGGCCCTGCTCCCCAAGTACAGCGGCAAGGGAATGTACGGTCACCACGTGCACGAGGCGGTGCTGGCTGCGGGCGAGAAAGAAAGTGGTGTCAGCATTCACCTGATGGATGAAGGGGTGGATACCGGTCGGGTGCTGCTGCAAAAGACATGCCCCGTTCTGCCCGATGACACGCCCGAATCACTCCAGCAACGTGTGCAGGCGCTGGAAAAGCAATGGTATCCGAAGGTATTGCAGATGATCGAGTCAGGAGAGGTGCAGTTGTGAGGGAAAAGAAGGTGCGAGGGAAGTTGGAGAAGTTGTAGAGGTTAGGGAGGCCTGAGAGGTAGACTGTTTACATGGCGGAACGACCATATCAACGTTTGGTGGCATGGAAAGAGGCTCATGCATTGTGTCTTTGGGTGTACGAGTTGACGAAATCGTTTCCGGCAGAGGAACGGTTTAGGCTTGTCGATCAGATGTGTCGCTCTTCCTCCAGCATTCCAACGAACATAGCTGAGGGGAGTGCAAAAGATTCCAAAAAAGAACAGGCGAGATACTATGAAACAGCTCTCTGTTCACTTGAAGAATTGCACTATCAATGTGTCTTATCATTCGATCTTCATTACATCAGCGAAAAATTGAAGCTGGAAGCGGATGATCGCACCGCCCGTGTCGGATATCTGATCTCTCGTCTGCGTGCCTCCTGCTTCCGCTAGCTTCATTCACTTCTCTAGCTTCTCCTCTCAGGCTTCCCTAACTTTTCTCACTTCTCTAACCTCCATGCCCACTCCCACATTCACCGCTCGTTGCACGAGTCATAAGCAGATCGCTCATGATGTCTTCGAATTCACCCTTGCGACACCTGCAGGGTTTACGTTTCAAGCGGGACAATTCGTGATGTTCCTCGTTCCGCTGGTCGACGATCCTTCGGATATTCAAGGCCGCGCATTCTCGATCGCTTCTGCGCCCAGTGAGCCTGAGTTACTCTTCGTTGCCAAGATCAAAGAAGGCGGTCGGGCGGGACGCTGGATCTCCGAGGTGCTCAGGGAGGGAGATGATGTGAAACTACAAGGTCCCCTGGGCAATTTCACGCTTGCCCCGCAGGGCGAAGAAAAGCTGCTCTTTCTTGCCACGTGTTCGGGCATTGCGCCCTTACGCTCCCATATCGTCGAGACGTTGCATCATGGTGACACGCGCCCGATTGATTTGATCTTCAGCGTCCGGGATGAAGAGGATCTTTTCTGGGGTGAATCGCTCAAGGCGCTGGAAAAGGAACATACCAACTTTCATCTGCATCTTTCCATCAGCCAGTCATCGCCCGGGTGGAAAGGCCTCACCGGTCACGTGCAGGACGTTGCGTCACAAGTGATTGCCGATCTTCCGGAGCGCAGCATCTACGTTTGCGGTGGCCCCGAGATGGTGAAGGAAGCAAAGGTCAAAGCGATGGAAGAGTGGAAGATTCCCAAAGGGCACATTCACTCGGAGGATTACGTGTAGGTTTTTTCTTTGTCTCACCCCCTGTTTTTCATTCTCGCGGAGGTATCTTCACCCCTTGGGTATTTTCTCTTTTGTACATAACCTCTATCCCCCAACCCCTTTCTCCACAAGAGAAAGGGGCGCACCGAAATAACTGGAACAATCATAAACATATACATCCCCCTTCTCCCATGGAGAGGGGGCTAGGGGGAGAGGTTGAATGCTTAAAAAGAAGAGGAGGGGTCGGGGGTGAGGCAGGATGTCAGAACGCTCCCTTAAACAAATCTTCCTCGGGATCGATGCCCGGCACCCAGCCGACGAAGTTCGTCATCGGCAGACCGTGTTCACGAACAATCGCCGCGGGGATCGACTGATCGGCATTGCCCATCACCGCATTGGCGGCGGTAGCCAGTTGATCGACTTGCGCCTCCACCGTCATCGTGAGCGGGCGGCCGAAGAGATCTTTTTTGCCGATCTGGGGTGAGAGGGGATCGACTCCTATGCAGACTAAGGCGAAGGCGGTCACGCCGAAGCGTCTGGGCCGGCAGCAACTGTCGCTCACGATCACCGCGAGACGCTTGCCTGTTTTTTGAACGAGATGATCCCGAATCCCTTGGGCAGAACGAAGGGGATCCATCGGCCAGCCGATGCAGTAGCCCTCGGGCACGTTCGACTGATCCAGCCCCGCATTGGGTACGAGCAGTGAGCCCTCCAGTCCTTCGGGCTTGAGTTCCGTCAGCATGGCGAGCTCACTTCCGCCCACGACCGCGCCACTTAGGCGTTTCGCCTCGTCGAGCACTGCCTGGCGAAAGGCCGCAGAGCGACCGCTCTTTTTCGCCCAGTCCTGCGCTTCGGGTGTCGTTGTGATCTTTGTAAGGTCGATCCGTGCACCTTCCACAGTTGCAATGGCCTTTGACGAAACTACGAGGATGTCATCTTTCTCAAATGTTGTACCTTTTGCGAGAATGCCGACGAGATCATCGCCCTGTTGAAGAATCGGTGTATGGAGGGGGAGGATTTTCACAGGAACATGATGACGATCGCTACGGAATTTTCCACGAGAAAATGAATACAATCGCGCGAAGTCGTGGGTGACTCTGTCGGGCCCCACGACTGGGGCGCAACCACTGAGGGAAGGGTGGGCTCATGGGAGGGACACCGTAGGTGGCCCTCCCATGCAATCCTTACCAAAGCAGAGTTGATCCTTCCTGAATCAGGATGATATCCCGTTCCACGACATTCCGTTCAAGGTCCACGCGCGTCAGCCGAATATCGGCCGGCACACCCGATGGATTGTGCAGCAGAATCGTGGAAGGGGGAGTGACATCGAACGAGACAATGGCGCCGGGCGGAATGTTCCAGCGTGTGAAGCCGAAGGTCGGAGGATCTGACGTGACATCTGTCAGGGGCACGCCGCCCACTTCGCGCTTGATCCACGACTGCGGCAGGCTGAGGGCAATCGTCTCGAGGGCATCATGGCGGATATCCACCACCCCCTTCGTGCCGTTCGTTGTCAGCGAGATCACGAGGGTGACGGGCTTTGTGTGTTCCAATCCGATTTCGATGCGCTGTGAAGGCAGCAGTTGTGCCATGAACGACGGGGCCCCGTCGCGCAGTGCACCCTGTGAGAGCACGACAACGGCAATCACTGCGGCAATCGCAGCGGCAACATGCAGCGAGAATCCCTGTCCATCCGTTCGGGCGGGTGGTGTGGTTGCAACGATCTGGGGTGCCGGAGGAGGAGCGGGTTTTTTTCTGCGGGGAGCGCGGTGCACACGCACACGTTTCTCTTCTGAAGAAGAGCTGGACTGGCGCGAAATCCGTGAGCTTGCCCTGAGCGGATGCGAAGGGGTGTGGGGCACGGGTCGAAAGTGTAGCAGTGTTTTGTGAGGTTGTAGAGGTTTGGAAAAAGTTAGGAAGGCTTGAAAGGTTCGGTTGCCCAAGAAGATTTGGTCATAGAAACCCCTCAGGCCTCCCTAACTTCCATCACTTCTTTAACTTGTCACTCTCCCTCCCTTGCCTCTCGTGCTCATGGCTGTGTTCAGGCTTCTTCTCAACACCAGTTTTTTTTGAATCGAAACCACTTTCGTGCTATACTTGAGAGACATGGAATTGGACCCACACACGCTCCAGCAAATCCTCCTTCGGATCCGTCAGCAGATGCGTTGTCCGCAGTGCGGCAAACAGGTTCCGGTGGATTTCGGCGCGGTGCGTGTGGTCAGCGAGAATGCCATGCTGTTGCAGCTCAAGTGCGATACGTGCAATGCCTTTATTGTGCTGCACGCGTCGTTGCAGGGTGTTGAGAAAATGGGAGCCGAACCCATCGCATCCGATGCACGTCAGAACGTTTCTTCATCGCTCAAGTTGAGTGATCATGAGATGGCCATGCTGCACGAGGCACTCGATCAGTCGGATGGCTCTTTTGAAAACCTGTTCAAGAAGTTCGGGGTGGAGCAGGGCAGTCCGAGCACGAGTACGGGCTCGGATATCGCTTGAACCTATGGAAGCCCATAATAAACACTGTCATGGTGAGCCCTGTCGAACCATGGCAGGCGTTCCAAGTTCGTATCATCCTTCGACAGGGCTCAGGATGACACGGAGTGCAATGATGATGATTGGAATTGCTTCAATCATTCTCCTTTCGGGCTGTGCACCGGTTGAGCGGCAGCAGGCACGCGTGAAGGGATGGTGGGCGCAGCTTACCGGCACGGCGAGCGGGGCGATTGCCGTGACGCGCGAAACAGTGGAGGGGACGGTCGAGACGGGCAAGCAGGCCGTGGAAAATGCCCAGGAAATGTTGCGGGATCTTCAGGAACGTACTGCCCGGATGCAGGAAGGGATCGAGAAGCTGCAGGAGGGAAAAGCACTGATTGAAGAGGGGGTGAAGTAGGGAAGGAGGTGCCCGGCTTCATTTCATTTCGCCGCGGCATCCGGCTTTACGAGGAAGCAATCGCGGCGTAGTTTTGGTGTAGCGCAGCGGAACACAAACGAAGCCGGATGGCTTACAAAAGGGCTCAAATGGCGCATTGAGCGGGGAACCGGTTTCTGTTATAATAAAGGAAAGATACACATCACTCTCTATGGATCTTCAGACATTCTCTGCAGAGATCGAAAAGCTCACTGCGCTCCCCAAAGAGCAGGTGGCCCGGGCGAAAGAGGCGGCTCAGAAATTGCATGATGCCGATCGTCAGGAGTTTTTGACGCAGCTTGCTCAGTCCGATCAGGAATTGGCCGGCACACTGGCGCAGCAGTCTCAGGCAGTTGAGCAGATGGAAATGTCGCTCGCCGATGCCGAGAAGCAGATGAATCGCCTTGAGCGAAGCTCGCAGGAATCAAAAGAAAAGACTGAAGAAATCAAAGAGGCGGAGAAGGGTATTGCCGATATTTCCAATGCTGCATGATGCCGAATCAAAACTTCAGAAATCGGCCGCAGTCACGAGGTCACGCAGATCTTTTCCGCGAACAGATGTCGGCCTATGGAGAGCAGGCGGATACACAATTCGAGAGTTTCAAGCAGGCAAAGAACATGATTGCCATGCGCCTGCAGCAAATTCAGCAGCGCAAAGAGACGCTCGCAACCGCGCTTGAGAAACGCATTCGTTCGATTTCCAACAAGACATCGGCTCAGCATTACCAGGGTATCCTCGACCAGCTGCGCGGGCAGTTTGTCGCCGGGGAGCAGGAGGTGGTACGACAGGCGAATGCGGGCATTAGTCGGATTCAAGAAGCTCACACGAGAGGCCGCCTGCTGCCGCAGGAGGTGTTTGCCGCCGCACTCAATGCCGAGCGACAGGCCGTGGAACGGCTTGATGGTATCGTCACGACGTATTTCAATCGTGCGAGGAGTTCAGAACAGCAACTTCGTGGGTACAACGTCGATCTCAAAAATCAGACCGATGCACAGCAGAAGAGTTACGACAAGCTTGAGCAGGAGATCTACGGCGATGTACGTGTACGCGATGCAGAGCGCGAGGTGAAAACGGCCCAGCAGGCTCTGCAGACGGCAAAGGAAGATGCGGCGGCCGGCAGACTGACACAGCTTAAAGCTGAACGCGGAACGCTCGAAGCGGATCGCGCAACGAAGCAGGGCGACCTTGATACTGCCAAGACTACGTTCGTCACGGCAACGACGCAGCTTGAGACCGCGAAGGGCGAACTCGACGCGGCGAAGGCGTTGCCCACCGAAATTGAGCAGGCAGAGCAGGCCGTGAAGGCAGCCGAAGATGCCGTCGAGCCTGTTCAGCGCGAACTCGATACCAAGCGTGCCGATGCTGCAGCCGGACGTGTCGATGCGGCGCTCCTGCGCAAGCCGAATGAATTAGCTGCCATCAATGCTTGCAATGCCAAAGCCGATGCGGACGAAGCGGCAGTTGTTGCTCCTCGTATTCCGCAGAAGAAGAAGGCAATTCGCGAGAAGCAAGAGAAAGATGTCGCGCTTATCCGCGAGTTCTACAAGGCAAAGATGACACTTGATAGTGCCAATAAGGAGGTCACCGAGGCGAAAAAGCGTTTCAATGTTGCGAAGAAGAAAGTGAATGATGCTGCAGCGGCACTGGCCGTTGCTCCCGTAGGCCCCGGACGTTTGTGGCAGGATGTTCACAAAGAAGTTATCCAGAAACGACAGGAGGCGGTCGATACCGCACAACAGGTTGTCACAGCCGCCGATACAGAAGTGAAGAAGCTCGAAGGCGAACTCGCCACACAATTCACCAAGCCAATTGAGGAGCTCGATGCACAGATCAAGCCGCTCGAAGAGCCCATCACACAGGCGCAAGAGGCGATCAGAATAGCGACACAGAAACGCAATAATCTGCGCGGCGTCGTTCGTACACCTACATCAGGCCCTCAGCAGGAGGAATTCCTGAATCAGTCACGGTCTCTGCTCACGCAGATCAATAAAGAGGGAAAGTACATGCGCGAGCACTTCAGCGGCGAAGCGGAGGTCGAGCAGCGCACGATCGATCTCGTGAAGCGTCGTACCGACATTGCCACTGAAGTGGCCGAGCGCTCGAAGAGCGAAGCAGATATCCGTGCGGCACTCAGTTACACGCGCGAGGAATTGCGTTGGCTGAAGAAGAATGCCGACCAGCATGGCGAACGTATTGCTGTGCTCATTCAGCTCGAGCGCCAGTGGGTCAGGGAGTACGCCGTCGCCCTCACGAAGGCAACCAATACCATCCTTGCCACCGGTACGCCGGAACAGAAAATTGCGGCGATCGAGCGTGAACTGCAGCACCTTCCCAGCGTGGAGGGTCTTGCCGCTCAGGCACGTGCAAAGAGGCTCTCGAACCCGGTGGCCGGCCCGGCTCGTGGCAAACTGCAGCTCGTGCGCGACGCACTGTATGCGCCGCTCCGCGGAAAGACGACGGCTGCTCTCACCGATGTTCCGGATAATCTGAACGACGATCAGTTGACGAAAGCGTTGGCCGCAGTACGCGAAGAAGGCAGGTTCCTCCATCGCACCAACCACGTGCCGGTTGAAGGCGGCACACTCGATGATGGACGACTGACGTACCTGGTAGCCAAGTACAACGACATCAACCGCGTGATCGCAGAACGCGGATACAATCGTCTGAATCAGTCGACCGAAGCAGCCCTTGCGAAGACCGATGCCCGCGGACTCATGGAAGGCATGGGCGTGATGCAGACGGAGCTTGCACAGCTTCGGATGGCCAATGCGCGCCCCGAACGTCAAGAGGAGCTTCAGGCGAAAATTACGGAGCAACTCAAGGCCGTTGCCACGCGCGTTGACACCGATGTGCGCGTTGCACTCTCGTCGGGGGACGCGGACAAAATCACTCAGGCGATGGAAGGGGTGCGCAGCGAGATTGCGATGCATACCGAAGAGGGCATGGCCGAAACCGAACGTCGTGCCGGTGAACTGCGTTCGAATTACGAGGCATTGCTTACGTCATTGCAGAATCTCTCAGTCAGTGCACACAGTGATGCCATGATGCCCGAAGCGACGACGCGGCAGATGGAATCGGCATTCGTCCTGCTCAATCGTGAAGAGCAGCAGCTGCAGAATGCCCCCAAGGTTTCGATGCTCGTATCGACGAAGTTGCCCAATGGTTCATGGACACAGCAGCGCGAAATGCGGCTCCCCGTTCGATTGGATAATCGTCTCCAGACCGTACGTGCCATGCGCAGCGAACTCATGCAGCGCGTCACTGTCGAGATTGATCAGCTCGCCGTGAAGAAAACATCACTCGATTCCAAGTCGGTTGCCCGAGCCATTGCACTCATCGATGTAGAGAAGAGGATGGATGCCATGTGCCCGGTCGTGAACGAAGCCCGTGCGGCAGAGCGGCTGACTCTGCGCTCCGAACTCGCTACCAAGAAGTCCGATGTCGTTGAACGTGAGACGGTGCAGCAGAGTCGTACCGAGGTGCAGACCAGTCATGCGCTCAATACAGAAATTCTTCCACAACTTGAGAATGGAATTGCCGAAATGGATACCGATGCGAAGGTCGCCGAGATGCGCAGACCAAAGAACAATGCAACGCGTCAGGGACGTATCGCGTGGATGGAGCAGATCATTGGGGCACTCGAGCGAATGCAAGAGCAGCAGGTTTCTGATGTGTTGAGGCAGGATATTGTCACCGCGCAGGTTCTGGCACTACGTCTACTTACGCGTTACCAGCTACCGCAGGAAAACGCTGCGGTTATTCAGAAAGGTGTCGAACAGCACAGCGTTGTTGCCGATGCCAAAATTGCACACATCAAAGAAGCCAAAACCGTGGATGATTTGAATAGGGCAATTGTAGAGGCACTGGGCTTCACACTGACACTGGATGCATGGGCCAAACTTATCGAAGCCGAGAAATACAACGGCAAAGATGCCGTCGATGCCGTGCAGAAACGTGTTGTCGATGCGATCGAAGAAGGCAGGCAAATTCTCAAATTGATGGGTAAGCCCGATACAACTCCGCCTCCGGGCCCTCCACGTCCGCCTGCTCCAGGGGGACGCACAGTGTGATCCTCGCGTGAATTCGTTACGATTCTCCTTGCTTTCTGAACTGAACCGTCGGTAGACTTTTCGCGAAATCGCCGGACTCCTCCCACTGTTTCAGACGAACAGCCCGGGCGGGGTGCGGTCTTTTGTACGCAGAAATCCGTTCTTCCCTACGCCCTATCCCTATCCCTCTCCCTAACCCTATTCCCTAACCCTACCTCCCATGCCCGCCCCCAGAATCTCCGCCGCCACCGATTCCTTCGATGCCGTCGCGCTCTCTGTCGCCAGCCCCGAAGACATTCTCGCATGGAGCCGCGGCGAAGTGACCAAGCCCGAGACCGTAAACTACCGCACGCAGCGTGCCGAGCCGGATGGCCTGTTCTGCGAGCGTATCTTCGGGCCCACCAAGAACTTTCAGTGTTTCTGCGGCAAGTACAAAGGAGTGCGCTACGCGGGTGTGGTGTGTGAGAAGTGCGGCGTGGAGGTGACGCGCTCGATTGTCCGCCGTGAGCGCATGGGTCACATCAATCTGGCCGTGCCCGTCACGCACATCTGGTTCCTTCGTTCTTCTCCGTCACGCATCGGGCTTCTGTTGGATCTGCCCATCAAGACCTTGGAGCAAATCGTCTACTTCGCAGCGTACATCGTGATCTCGGTTGATGATGATCAGAAGAAAGAGGCCGAGAAAGAATTGGATTCCTCCATGGACCAACGCAAGAAGCAGGTGAAGGGCGAGTACGATCAGGCCAAGAAAGGCTTAAGTGAATCGAAGGCCACACGTGCCCAGCTCGACGCACTCGACAAGGAGTACGCTGACAAGCTCGAGACACTCAAGGCCAATCACCGCGAGGCGCTCGATGATCTCAAGAACCTGCATGTCGGAGCGGTCCTCAGTGAGCTGAAGTTTCGTGAGGTGAACATGAAGTTCGGCCACGTCTTCCGTGCCGGTACCGGTGCCGAATCGCTGAAAGAGATCGTGGCGAATATTGAGCTCCAGACACTCTACGACGATCTTGCCAAGGAGCGCACTCAGGCGAGCGGGCAGCGACTGAAGAAGCTCATGAAGCGCATGAAGCTCGTCATGAGCCTGAAGAAAGCCACCATCAAGCCCGAGTGGATGATCCTTACCCGTCTTCAGGTGATTCCGCCCGATCTGCGCCCGATGGTGCAGCTCGACGGAGGCCGCTTCGCCGCGTCGGACTTAAACGATCTCTACCGTCGCGTGATCAACCGAAACAACCGTCTCAAGAAGTTGATGAGTATCGGCGCACCTGAGGTGATCTGCCGTAACGAGAAACGTATGTTACAAGAGGCCGTCGATACGTTGCTCAATAACTCCGCGCGAGCGGGCAAGACGCTCTTCACCGCCGGTGACCGACGAAAACTTCGCTCACTTTCCGACATGCTCAAGGGCAAGCAGGGACGTTTCCGTCAGAACCTGCTGGGTAAACGTGTCGACTACTCCGGTCGCTCCGTGATCGTGGTGGGACCCGAGCTCAAACTTCAGCAGTGTGGATTGCCGAAAGAAATGGCGATGAAGCTTTTCAAGCCGTTTGTGATCGGACGCCTGATTCGTGATGAATTGGCGCACAACGTCAAAGGTGCCGAACGTTTGGTTCAAGACGGCGGCAGAGAGGTGTGGGACATTCTCGAAGAGGTCATTCAAGATAAGTATGTGTTGTTAAACCGCGCACCCACGCTGCACCGTCTGGGAATTCAGGCGTTCAAGCCCAAGCTCGTCGAGGGTCTCGCTATTCGTTTGCACCCGCTCGTGTGTGCGGCATTCAACGCCGACTTCGACGGTGACCAGATGGCCGTACACGTTCCGCTCTCCGAGAAAGCGCAGCACGAAGCGGCCACGCTCATGGCGGCTCACCAGAACCTGCTCAAGCCCTCGGCCGGTGAGCCGATTATCAATCCCGCACAAGATATGGTGCTGGGATGCTACTTCCTCACACAGGTGCATGACGGCAAGAAGGGCGATGGGATGATTTTCTCTTCCCCCGAAGAAGCCTATCTCGCCTACGAGCAACGCGTGGTGAATTTGCAGGCGAAGATCAGAGTGCGCTACACCCATCCCGGCGAGGAGCCGAAAACCATCGAGACCAGCGTGGGTCGATTGCGATTTCAAGAGATTGTCCCCGGTGCCCTTGGCCTCATCAATAAGACCATGCGCAAGAAGGATCTCTCGGCTCTTCTTGCAAGAGCGATTGACGTCGTCGGACGCGAAGAGACCGTTCGTTTTGCCGATCGCATCAAAGATATCGGCTTCGAGTATGCCACGCTCTCGGGCATCTCAATCGGTGCGAAGGATATGCGTATTCCGGCAGCGCGCGATGGACTTCTGCTCGAAGCGAACAATCGTGTGCGCATGATCAATGATTACTATTGGAAAGGTCTTGTCACCGATGATGAGCGCTACACTCATGCCATCAACATCTGGTCGAAGACCAAGAACGAAATTTCTTCCAAGATGATCGAGGGTTTCCTCGAATTCGAAGAGAACGACATTACCTACGTCATCGATTCCGGTGCGCGTGGAAACTGGGGCCAGGTGGCGCAGTTGGCCGGTATGAAAGGCCTTGTTGCGAATCCTTCGGGGCGCACGATCGAGCTGCCGATTCAATCCAACCTCAAAGACGGCTTCTCGGTGCTCGAGTACTTCATCGCAACGCACGGAGGCCGCAAAGGAAAATCCGATACCGCCCTCAAGACGGCAGAAGCCGGTTACCTCACGCGTCGTCTCGTCGATGCCGTGCAGGATATTCTGATCACCGAGGATGATTGTGGTTCCGAAGCGTTTCACGTCATCTCACACAAAGAGTCGGAAGAGGTGGGTGAGAAGTTCGAAATCCGCGTCTTCGGTCGCACTCTTGCGCAGGATCTCACGGCAGGCGGCGAAACTCTGGCGCGACGCAACGACGAAATTGATGCGGCCCTCCTCGAAAAGATTCAGAAACATAAGGTGCAGGAGGTTCCGGTGCGTTCGATTATGACTTGTGCCACGCTCAAGGGAATCTGTCAGAAGTGTTATGGACGCGATCTGGGAGACAACGCCACGGTGAAGATCGGTACGCCGGTCGGGATCATCGCCGCACAGTCCATCGGTGAACCTGGTACCCAGCTGACCATGCGAACCTTCCACATGGGAGGTGTCGCGGAGGGGTCTGACATCACACAAGGTCTCACGCGCGTCGAGGAACTCTTCGAGGCACGCAGCCCCCGCACACCGGCGGTCCTCGCCGATATTGCGGGTCAAGTGAAGGTGAAGCACCAGGGGGGCAAAACGCAGATACATGTCTTTGCCCAGGAACTCGGTGAAGACACCTACCGCATTCCCGCAGGACATGAAATCGCCGTGAAGAAGGGGCAGGAGGTGAAGGAGCGCACGGTACTCGCGCGGTCCGTCATGGATCGCTCGACGGTGAAGGCTACCGTCTCGGGCAAGGTGACGCACGCCGAGAACGGCGTGGTGCGCGTGCGCCACGGCGAGATTCAGGAACGAACGTACGAGTTCGGAGGCCGCGAATCGTTGTGCGTGCGTTCAGGCGACATGATCAAAGTGGGCGATCCCCTGAACATCGGCCACTTCAACCTGCATGAGCTGCTCGAGAAGAAGGGGCCCTACGCCGTACAGAAGTACATCGTGCAGGAGGTGCAGAAAATTTACGCCTCACAAGGACAGACCATCAACGACAAACACCTTGAGATCATCGTAAAGAAGATGTTCAGCAAGGTGCGTATCATCGATGCGGGCGAATCGGCTCTGCTGCCCGGTGACACCGTCGACATCAGTGTTGTCGAGGCCGAGAACCGTCTCATCGAGAAGGAGCATAAGGGCAAGGGAAAACTCGTGACCTTCGAATGCCTGCTCCTGGGTATCACCCGCGCGGCCCTCGCCACCGATTCGTGGTTGGCAGGTGCCTCATTCCAGGAAACGATTCGCGTTCTCGTTGAGGCGGCGACCACCCGTCGTGTCGATAACCTGCAGGATCTCAAGGCCAACGTGATCATCGGTCGCCTCATTCCCACCGGCGAGGTGTACCGCAATCGCTATCTTTCCGAGAAGAACGGGTCTTCCGCATTGCCCGCAGATTCGTCTTCCGGGCAGCAAGAAGCGTGATTTTTCTTGCGGTTCCTTTCCCTTTTCAGTACCCTTTCTCGGCTTTCTTCCTCCATCTGAACCAGAATGCCCACCATTAACCAATTGATCCGGCATCCCCGCAAGCAGCGTCGACGCAAGTCGAAAGCTCCCGCGCTCCAGTACACCTGGAACACGCTTAATATGCGATCTGTGCCGCTCCCCAAGGGGGCGCCCTTCAAGCGCGGTGTATGTATCAAGGTGACGACGATGACCCCCAAAAAGCCGAACTCCGCTCTGCGGAAGATCGCCCGCGTACGCCTGACCAACGGTCACGAAGTGAAAGCGTACATCATGGGAGAAGGGCATAATCTGCAGGAACACTCCATGGTGCTCGTGCGCGGCGGTCGCGTAAAAGACCTTCCGGGTGTGCGATATCATATCGTACGCGGTATCCTCGATACCGAGGGCGTACAGAATCGCCGACAGGGTCGCAGCCGTTACGGTGCCAAGAAACCGAAAAAATAAGAAGCACGAATTATGAATCAAGAATTAAAAATGATCGGCTTCTCTATCTCCCCGGTTCGGCGAATATTCTCGTTCATCTTCTTGATTCTTCATTCTTAATTCCTGATTCTACCGTCATGTCCAAGCCCATCAAGCAGTACATCCCCGAAGGCTCCGATCCTCTTATTGAGAAATTCATTTGCTGCCTCATGAAGCGCGGCAAGAAAGCCACGGCGCGCAGGGTGTTCTGGGATGCGATCGAGGTGGTGAAAGGACGTACCAAAGATCCGGCCCTCGAGGTGTTCAACAAGGCGCTTCTTAACGTCACGCCTCTCGTAGAGGTGCGACCGAAGCGTGTAGCCGGTGCCGTGTATCAGGTGCCCGTCGAGGTGAACCCACGTCGTCAGCAGGCCCTTTCGATTCGCTGGCTTCTCACGGCAGCGCGTTCCCGCAAGGGTATGCCCATGGCGCAGCGTCTGGGATTGGAGTTGCTCGATGCCTCTTCGGGGCAGGGCGCCGCGGTGAAGAAGAAGGAAGATGTTCTGCGCATGGCCCAGGCGAATAAGGCCTTCGCGCACTTCGCGAAATAAGCGCAGGATTTTTCTGTGAAGGGATTGCACCCTATAGGAGGTTTCTCTATAGTTTTCGCGCTAGATTTCCGGATGCTTCGCATCCGACTGGAGGGTGCGGGTTTCGGCAACCTCTTCGGTCTCTTGCACTTCTACACCTTTTCCATCATTCCATGGACCTAAAGCTTCTCCGCAATATCGGGATCATTGCCCACATTGATGCCGGTAAAACGACGACGACCGAGCGCGTGCTTTTCTACACGGGCAAGAATTACAAAATCGGCGAAGTTCACGAGGGCGAGGCCACCATGGACTGGATGGAGCAGGAGCGCGAACGCGGAATCACGATCACATCTGCAGCCACGCAATGCAGCTGGACAGCCAAAGATGTCGACGGCAAAGAAGTCACCTGCACGATCAATATCATCGACACTCCGGGTCACGTGGATTTCACGGCCGAAGTGGAGCGTGCACTGCGCGTGCTTGACGGCGGCGTTGTGGTCTTCGACGGATCACAGGGCGTGGAACCGCAGAGCGAAACCGTCTGGCGTCAGGCCGACAAGTATCACGTTCCTCGGTTGGCTTTCATCAATAAGATGGATAAGACCGGAGGGGATTTCTATATGTCCCTTGCCAGTATTCACGATCGTCTGAGTAAGTGCGGTGTGGCCATTCAGCTTCCGATCGGTGCGGAATCGGATTTCAAAGGCATTATCGATCTCATCACGAAGAAGGCGTACACCTTCGAAGGAGAGCATGGAGAGAAACGCGTCGAGATTCCCATTCCCGATGACATGCAGGAGCGTGTATCGGAATATCACGCCGTTCTCATGGAGAAAGTCGCAGAAGCTGACGATGATTTGCTCGATGATTACCTGAAGAATAATGCTCTGACCGATGCACAAATTGTCAAAGGACTGCGAGTAGGAACCGTGAAGAACAAGATCTACCCCGTTGTATGCGGTTCCTCGCTCAAGAACATGGGCGTACAGCTCATGCTGGATGCGGTAGTGGCGTATCTGCCCTCACCACTCGATGTACCTCCGTCCAAGGGTATCAATCCCGATACGGAACAGGAAGAAGAACGCAAGCCCTCGAATGATGAGCCGCTGACGGTGCTCGCGTTCAAGGTCGCCACCGATCCTTTCGTGGGGCGCCTGACCTTCGTCCGTGTGTACTCCGGTGTGATGAAGGCGGGTACGTACATGATCAACTCACGATCCGGTACCAAAGAGCGCATCGGACGCATTGTTCGCATGCATGCCAATCACCGGTCCGAGATCACCGAGGTCGAGGCAGGCGACATCGCCGCCGTGATCGGTCTTAAAGATACGCGTACGGGTGATACGTTGTGTGACGAAGAGCATCCCATTTTTCTTGAGGTCATCAAATTCGCAGAGCCGGTCATTTCGATGGCCGTGGAGCCGAAAACGAAAGCTGATCAGGAGAAAATGGGTATGGCCCTGCAGAAGCTTGCCGAGGAAGATCCCACGTTCCAGGTGCATACCGATGAAGAGACCAGCCAGACGATTATCGCCGGAATGGGCGAGCTGCATCTCGATATCATCGTCGACCGTATGCGCCGCGAATTCAAAGTCGAAACCAATGTCGGGGCACCGCAGGTGGCGTACCGCGAGACCGTTCAGAAAGAGGTGGAGCACGAAGAGAAATACATCAAACAGTCGGGTGGTCGCGGCCAGTACGGTCACGTGATCTTCCGCTTAATCCCGCAGGAACCGGGTAAAGGCTATGAATTCGTCAACGAGATTGTCGGTGGCAAAATCCCGCGTGAGTTTATTTCTCCCTGTGACAAGGGTTTCCAGGAGGGTATGACGCGCGGTATTCAGGCCGGATACCCCGTGGTGGATGTGAAAGTGGAGCTCTTCGACGGTTCGTACCACGACGTGGACTCGTCTGAAATGGCGTTCAAAATCGCTGCATCCATCGGATTCCAGAATGCGGCGCGCAAAGCCGAACCGGTCATTCTTGAGCCGATCATGAAGGTCGAAATCATTACGCCTGAGGAATTCCTCGGTGACGTCATGGGTGACATCAATTCCCGCCGTGGTGTGATTCAGGGTACGGGTGAGCGCGGAACGGCCAAGACCATTCAGGTCAGCGTGCCGCTGGCCCAGATGTTCGGTTACGCCACCGATCTGCGTTCCCTCACGCAGGGCCGCGCCAGCTACTCGATGGAGCCCAGCCACTACGCCAAGTTGCCGAACAACGTCGCGGCCGAGATCATCGCCAAGCGACAGGGTGTCGTAAAACGGTAGGATATTGGGAGATTTGGCTTCTATGAAGACCTAGTCTGTAATCTCAAACGCATAATTGTGTTGAAATGACACTATTCAACACTTCTGCGGGTGTCCGGTAGTTGAGGGATCGGCGAGGACGAGTATTGATGAGCTCAACGGCTCGATCAAGCTCTTCCTGAGAAATGGCACGAAAATCCGTCCCCTTCGGGAAGAAATCCCGCAACAGTCCGTTCGTATGCTCGTTGAGTCCTCGTTCCCAGGCGTGGTACGGACGCGCGCAGTATACCGTGATCCCCAATTCCTCGGTGATGTTCTGATGACAGCAGATCTCCCTGCCGTT
>MNWP01000041.1:0-30496 GCA_001872575.1 Candidatus Peregrinibacteria bacterium CG1_02_54_53
GCCATGAGTGAATTCTCTCCAGATTTCTTTCTTCTTCGACGGCGATTTCTGACGGAATTGTTTACCGCACTCCGTACATTTCCATAACTGCTTTCCATATCGAGATCCATTCTTCTTCACTGATCGTGAACTGCAATGAGAACATATTTTTCATGATGCATTGGGAAAAATCTGAGCATACTTTGGCTTCCAGAAAAGGAAAGATGCTCATTTCAGCCTGCAAAATTGTCCACTAGCCCAAAAATTGAAAATGGGAAATAAACGGCTCCGCGAAGGGCCGTTTTGCCTATGGTTCCGCTCGTTTGTAGAACGCCATTGATCCCTTCTGCAGGCCGAAAAGTCAGGATTGCAGAACTTTTCTCCGAAGGAGGATCTGCCAAAGGACTCTTGTCATCCGTAGCCTTGGGGGTCCGTATTTCTTTTCCCCTATTTTTATGTTCAATGTGAACCGCGTCACACTCCTCGGAAACGTGACACACGATCCCGAGCTTCGTGCCACCAAGGCGGGTCATCCCGTCTCGACCGTCGGATTTGCCACGAATCGTTCATGGCGCGACGAACAAGGCGCACTCCAGCGCGAGCCGGAGTTTCACCGCCTCGTCTGCTTCGGCAGCCTTGCAGATTTCACCGAGAAGCGCGTGAAGAAAGGCGCTCCTCTCTACGTCGAAGGACGACTGCGCACCAGTCGCTTCGAGGGCAAGAAAGGCGGCACGGTCAGTCGTACCGAGGTCATGGTCGATCGTCTGGTGCTTCTCTCGTCGCGCAAGAAAGCGGCAGTCGAAGCAGCAGAGTCGGACGAGTAAATGTGCCGATGTACGCACGGGGTGGCGGTATGTACCGTCACCTCTTTTTTGAAATACTTTCTGGCATGAAACATGCCCTCTCTCTACTATAGGGACATACCTTCATGCGTGATGAAATCCGTGAACAAGGTCATTCTGCTCGGCAATGTGACTCGCGATTCGGAACTCAAAGCTCTGACGGGAGGTCAGTCGGTATGTACCTTCGGCTTGGCGACGAACAGAGTGTGGAGAGATCCCAAAGGCGAGAAGCAGAGCCTGCCCGAATTTCACAATGTTGTGGCATGGGGTTCGTTGGCCGAATTTTGCAGTCAGTATGTTCGCAAAGGCAAGCCGCTCTACGTCGAAGGGTATCTGAAGACGCGTAGTTGGGAAGGGCCCGAAGGCTCGAAAATTTTCCGTACGGAAATCGTTGCAGAAAATGTCATCCTCGTCGCCCCCAGAGAGGATGCTAATAACAGCCAAACGCATGAAGTTTCTGCGCAGGAAGAGGTGTCTGCAGGGTCGGACTGAGCGGGGCACCACACGCACGTTTTCAGGTTGCATGCTTTCTCCTTGACTCGCGTTTTCTCCACAGTAAACTGCGGAGGCTTTATGTTTCCTCGTGCCCACCCGTAGGATTCGTCCCCCGTATTTGCGGGGAGTTCTCGGATTCTGCGGGTGCGCATAGGCCACCCGCTCTTTTTTATCCCGCGTAAGCGGGATGAAGAAGGCTCGCGGCGCAGCTCCGTTTTACGGGGTTATGCCGGGGAGTTTCAGAGACAGAATGGAGGGGGCGGGTGACGTGTCCATCGCGTTCCTTCACATCATCGGTCGTGAAGAGAACATGAATGAAAAATTATCACGTTCGCAGCGTGTCACGGTCGGTCTCGACCGACGTGACGTGCGGGCACATCCTGCCCGCTCCTTAGAGCCCCGCATCTTTTCGAGGTGTTGGGGATCCTGCGACACGTGAACAGCATAAGAAAAACGTTACTCATCGCATCACATGGATGCCTCGACTCTGTATTCCGAAGAAGGACGTAGCCAGCTGCGATAAGCCTCGGCAAGCCGCTAGGCAGGCGCTATAGCCGGGGATTTCCGAATGGGGAAACCCCATGGAAGTCATATTCCATGACCCCGCACTCTTCAGCCATTGCGCGCGAAGCGCGCAAAGAAAAGCGATGGCTGAAAAGTGCGGGGAGGTCACTCTGCGAACTGAAACATCTCAGTAGCGGAGGAAAAGAAATCAAATAGAGATTCTCCGAGTAGTGGCGAGCGAAAGGGGAACAGCCCAAACCTCGTGCTTGCACGGGGGGTTGTAGGACCTCTTGTACCGATTCTGCTGTCATAGACGAACGTCCCTGGAACGGGCGGCCATAGCGGGTGAGAGCCCCGTAGTCGAAATGACAAAAGACGGGTGAGGATTCCTGAGTAAGGTCGGACACGTGAAATCCGGCCCGAATCCGGGTGGACCACCATCCAAGGCTAAACAGGTACAGAGTTCAATAGCGGATAGTACCGTGAGGGAAAGGTGAAAAGCACCCCGGAAGGGGGATGAAATAGTCTCTGAAATGTGATGCGTCCAAGGAGTCGGAGCCCCGCACTTTTTGAACCTTTGTTACAATCCACCTCTATGTTTCATGTCTCTATTCTTCAGAGTGAAGATTCCGACGACCTTTACGTCGGGTTCACATCGAATCTGAAGAAGAGATTGCATGCGCATAATCAGGGGGAAAATACCTCAACGAGATCCCATCGATGGACGTTGGTGTATTACGAGAGTTTTCTTTCGGAGCAAGATGCTCGAAGGAGAGAAAGAATGCTCAAGCAGTACGGACAATCGCTTGGTATGTTGAAGAAGCGAATTTCCGGAAGTCTGAAGGGTTCAAAGAGTGCGGGGTGACGGCGTGCCTTTTGCATAATGAGCCAACGAGTTTGTTGTCAGTGGCAAGGCTAAGGCAGTTTTAGCCGGAGCCGGAGCGAAAGCGAGTCCGAATAGGGCGAACATAGTCGCTGGCACAAGACCCGAAACCGGGTGAGCTAACCATGGGCAGGGTGAAGGGCGCCGAAAGGCGTCTGGAGGCCCGCACCATAACTTGTCACAAGAAGTTGGGATGACCTGTGGTTTGGAGCGAAAAACTTACCGAACCCGGAGATAGCTGGTTCTCCTCGAAATGCCTTTAGGGGCAGCCTCGTCACGCACGGCGGGGGGTAGAGCGACTGTTTGGGTGCGGGGGTCTTTTTGACCTACCAAATCCTGACAAACTCCGAATACCCGCCCTTTGGTGACGGGAGTGAGACGGTGACGGCAAAGCGCCATCGTCGAAAGGGAAAGAGCCCAGATCATTTGCTAAGGTCCCTAATCGATCGCTAAGTGGTTAAGGAAGTGCAGATGCATAAACAGCCAGGAGGTTGGCTTAGAAGCAGCCATCCTTTAAAGAAAGCGTAACAGCTCACTGGTCTATGTATCTGTGCGCCGAAAATTTTCGGGGCGAAGCGATCAACCGAAGCAGTGAGTGCGGGGTGTCACTTGTGGGTTCGACAGAGATCGATGTCGTTGTACTTGTATTGGAAAGTATGCAGTATTCAGAATGTAGTATTCAGGGTTCATATTCCTGCATACTGCATACCGATCCCTATATACTTTTCCGGCGCGAGTGGAACAACACCGACCATCCCCGAATCCAAAAGCGACATCCCGTGCAGTAGAGGAGCGTTCCGTTCAGCAGTGAAGCAGTACTGTGAGGTATTGTGGAGCGGACGGAAGCGAGAATGTTGGCATGAGTAACTACTAGGCAGGTGAAAACCCTGCCCACCGAATCCCCAAGGTTTCCCACGCAACGTCAATCGGCGTGGGGTTAGTCGGTCCTAAGGCGAGGCCGAAAGGCGTAGCCGATGGAGAGCAGGTCAACATTCCTGCACCTCCTGAGGATCGTCCAAGGGCGGCAGTTGAGCGTTTGTCCGACCTCTGTTCTCCACCATTTTGGAATTGAGAGGAATGATGAATAAAGAATTAGGAATGAAGAACAGTCTCCGTAATTCATACTTCTTAATTCTTCTACGATTCTAGAATGGTGGAGAATACGCCTGACAAAAAGGATACTGTCGACCTAGGAGCGGTGTGACGGAGGGGGACGTCCAGAGCGTCTCATTGACTTGACGTGGAAGGTACAAAGCGTTGATTCCGGGAGGGAAATCCCCCGGATGAGCTGAGTGCCGATCCCGATTATTCGCCGCAAGGCGGACGAGTCTGACACGTTCCACTCCCAAGAAAACCGTCGCTCCGAGAGTCTCAGGAGACCGTACCGCAAACCGACTCCGGTGGGGTGGTCGAGTAGACCAAGGTGAACGAGAGAACTCGCGTTAAGGAACTCGGCAATGAAGCGTCCGTAACTTCGGGATAAGGACTGCCCTTCTCCGCAAGGAGTTGGGCCGCAGCGAAAGAGCCCAGGCGACTGTTTATCAAAAACACAGGTCCCTGCGAAGCCGTAAGGCAATGTATAGGGGCTGATGCCTGCCCAGTGTCAGAAGGTCACGTGAGAGGGTGTATGCCTTCAAACTAAGCCCTGATGAACGGCGGCCGTAACTATAGAACGGACCAGTTGTAGTTACGTTAATAAATCTGACTGTATGCTGGAAACTCTGAGTATCTGACGGTACTTGCCATGAGGTGTACAATCGTCCACATGGCATGTGACAATCCGATCAGTGCAGACAATCAGCAGGAAAGACTTTGTACGACACTGTCATCATCCGACCTCGGCTGGTACATCGCCGGATTCGCTGATGGCGAAGGGAGCTTCAATGTTTCCTTCCGCAAACGGAAGGACTACAGGCTTCCATGGAAAGTGTCGGCTTGCTTCAATATTTCTCAGAAAGAAGAGAGAATCCTTCGTTTCATCCAGAACCATCTCGATTGCGGGAAAATCCGTTCTCGACCGGATGGGATCTGGTACTACGAAGTGAATACTCTCGAGGAAATCAGGAAGTACGTCATTCCGTTCTTCCGAAGCTTTCCTTTTCTCTCAAAGAAGAAACAGAGAGACTTTGCCATCTTTCAATCCATTGTTGCGTTACTTTCCTCCAAGGCACATCTGTCTGAGGAGGGAATACGGAAGATCCTTTCGCTCCGTCGGGAAATGAATGATGGAGGAAAACGGAAGTATGGAGAATTGGAGATATTGAACGTGTACAAAGAATCCTCAGAGACTATACGTCAGACATTCCGTAACGGAGTGAAGATATAGTCCGATCTCATGGGCGACCATGAGTCGAGCAATGAAGCTATCACCATTGCTGGGACTCCAAAGCGGAGGAACAACCAGAACGGTCCTAAGGTAGCGAAATTCCTTGTCGGGTGGTCGATACACCATCGTCAGGTAAATCTGACGTGGTAAACTTGCCCGAATGTCGCCGCAAGGCGCAGCACTAAGGAATCAGTCGTGTTTTGGAAACAGATCACTGAAATCTTGAGTTCCGATAAAAATGAATCAGCGTTGTACAAAAACCCCGCCTTTGCCCTTCGGGTCTACGGCGGGTAAATAGTGAAAAACGTCGCTATATGCTGGAACATCCCATGCATCCCCTATGCCGCAAGGTACGGGGTGGGGACAATCAGCAGGAAACCCGGCTTCATCCGTCTCTGCTTTGCAGAGCCGAAACTACGCCGTGGGCTCCTCAGAGACTACACGCGACGCTTCCAAATGAACTATTCATCGCGAAGGCAAGCTTCGCTTGCCTGGAGCGATACCTTCTAAGGGAAAGGATAGTTCATGAAAGGAAAACCGTAGGTTTGCCTTTCATGGAAGATGATATAGTCCGATCTCCATGGCGACATGGAGGCGCAAAATCGCAGCGCAGTCATAACAAGCGTCTTATGAGTCGGTATGTGCGCTCCGATCACATCGGAGACTTGGCTCACCACCAAGGGAAATTCACGTGCTTTCCAATTCAATAAGTCGTGCCGAAGTCGGGCTCTGCCCGACTGGAGGCACACCGCTTAGGGAAAGGAGAGCTCGTGAGAGGAAAACCGCCCTGTCGGCCGTAGCCCCGAAGGGCAAAGGCTGAAGGTTTTCCTTTCACGCCTAATGAAGTTCCGACCCGCACGAATGGTACAACGGTCTGGGCACTGTCTCGACGCGAGACTCGGTGAAATTGCAGTCCCGGTGCAAATGCCGGGTAGATCACGGAAGGACGAAAAGACCCTATGAAGCTTTACTATAAGCTGGCATTGCATTGTTAGTTTGCTTGCGCAGCATAGGTGGGACCCTCTGAAGCGGTGACCTTGGTTGTCGTGGAGGGGCCAGTGAGATACCACCCTTGCGTTCTGACGATGCTCACCCTTCGGCATATACTCCGATGGGGACAGTGCTTGCCGGGTAGTTTAACTGGGGCGGTTGCCTCCTAAAGCGTAACGGAGGCGCGCAAAGGTCCACTAGCACCGGATGGAAATCGGTGTTGTCGTGTAATCGCACACGTGGGCCTGACTGTGAGGCTTACAGGCCGAGCAGAGACGAAAGTCGGCGATAGTGATCCGGCACCCGAGCGTTTCATTACGCTCTTCCCACGTGGGTGGGGTGTCGCTCAACGGATAAAAGTTACTCTAGGGATAACAGGCTGATCGCTCCCAAGCGCCCACAGCGACGGAGCGGTTTGGCACCTCGATGTCGGCTCATCACATCCTGGGGCTGGAGAAGGTCCCAAGGGTTTGGCTGTTCGCCAATTAAAGTGGTACGCGAGCTGGGTTCAGAACGTCGTGAGACAGTTTGGCCTCTATCCTCCGTGATCATTTGGGAACGTGAAAGAAGCTGCTCCTAGTACGAGAGGACCGGAGTGGACGAACCTCTGGTGAACCTGTTGTCGCGTCAGCGGCAGCGCAGGATAGCTATGTTCGGAAGGGATAACCGCTGAAAGCATCTAAGCGGGAAGCCCCTCTTAAGATGGCGTTCCCCCATAAGCCCGCCGGAAGACGACCGGCTAGATCGGCCGCAAGTGTACGTGCAGCAATGTACTTAGCTGAGCGGTACGAACGGGCAATTGAACGTTTTTCCTCTGTTTACATATTGTAGACGATTGCTGTTTACGTGTTGCGGTCCCTCACCTCTTGGTGATGGGCCAAAGGAGCGTGCAGGATGTGCGCACACGGCACGTCAGATTAATCTGACGTGCCACCTCTGCGCAGCATTCCGTTCTTTTCATTTTGAAAGCCCAGTGTCCTGGTGCCTCTAGCGACGGGGTCACACCTGTTTCCATCTCGAACACAGCAGTTAAGCCCGCCAGCGCCGATGGTAGTAATCCTCGTGGTTGCAAGAGTAGGCCGGTGCCAGGACAGTGGGCTTTTTTAGTGGCGTGGAAGGCAAACCTTGCGGTTTTCCTTCCACGATCCATCCTTTCCCTTCATCGGTTGTGCCTCCACCCCGCACTTTTGCTTCGCAAGAGTGCGGGGTTCGGCACGCTATTTTCATTTGTTCGCTGTTTTTGTTTTGTGCGTAACCGCTTCATCGCGGCTTTTTTGTATGGTCATTCTCGCCTTGAATGCCAGCCAATATTTCTGCTTGCCCGCAAGAAGCCGCGTAATCGGCTACGTTCGTTGCATGGTACAGTACGCGTAATATCGGGACCGTATGCGATTTCCGCGACTCACATCAGTGGCACTGGGGATCGGGATTATTGCCCTGAGTGCCTTGGGAACCGTTGCATGGAAGAGTTCTGGCAGTCTATGGCGCGCACAACTCAACAATAATTGTTCCCATGATGTATTGCTCTGCTCGAATGGTGGAACAGTATCAAGAGTGGCTCCCGATTGTGATTTCGCCGAGTGTCCGTTTGGTGGGAGGATTCAGTGCCCAACCCTGATGCGCCTCTGTGGAGATCAGGAGGAGGGAGCGAAAATGACCGGCCCAAATTGTGACATCGTTCCTCCCTGCCTCGAGTTCTGCGGAAACGGAGTCACTGATGAGTGGGAACTGTGCGGCGAGCCCGGACTTTCCTGCCCGGCAGGGAAAAATTGTGTCGGCTGCACATGTATTCCTGTCGCAGCCAGCTCATCATCTGCTTTATCAGTAATCCAATTGCCTGCCAGCTCCTCATCCGCTGTCCCCGTGGCATCGGAGAACTTGGGGACATGTGGAAACTGGGTGCTCGATCAGGGAGAAACCTGTGAGGTGGGGGTGTGCTGTCCTTCACCGCAAAGCTGCAACGTGAATACGTGCAGGTGCGAGTATCCCACTCTGTAACACATGAGTTCCCCACTTCGCTATCGGCTGATTCCGCTGAGCCAACGTTGGTCGCGCATTCTTGTGGGGATGGCATTACTCGGCACGATGACAGCGATCCCTTCGTATTATTCTCGCAACAGCCTGACTGCATCGACGATCTGTATCGGTGGCGCAGATAGTGATGGCAACGGCGTAGTAGATGGGTCGGGTGTAAGCGGAAATAGCACTGTCAATGCCTCAAATTCCCCTCCGTACAACAATCCAAAGCCCTATACGGGCAACGAGTCACAAAGCCAAGTTGATTACACATGTTTCGGTGCGAGCCCGGGCATTCTGCCTTCACTCATTGCCAGCGGGAATTTTCAGGCAGGTGCAGTGCTCAGAATCACGAATCCATCCGGCTCCATTTGTATTCGATCGAGCGGCTGGGGATATTGCAAATATTGCTGCTTTCGACGAGGGAGTTGCGATATTGCCATTCCGTTCTCAGGGACAAGTCTTACATCCTACAACTCATGGCTGAAGGTAGGGTTCTATGCGAGTAGCACCATGACCAGTAGCAATCAGCCATTGAAGGAAGTGCTATTCTCGTCATTGGTTACCGGGGGTACGAGTATTCCGAGCGGGACACACTATATATACGCATATTTCACCGATTCGGAGTATTACGACAATAACCCTGACAACAAGATTTACTTCCACTACGAAATCGGATCGGTATGTATTCCCGCTGCCCAGTGTCAGGATGGTCTCGATAATGATGGTGATGGTGCCATAGATCTCAATGACTTTTCGTGCGCTTCGGCTACGGACAATGACGAAACAAATGTCAAATCGCAGTGCCAGGACGGCGCAGACAATGATGGGGATGGCGTAACAGATCTAAGTGATCCGGGATGCAGTGGCAAGCAGGATAATAGCGAGTTAAACATCTGTCCTACTGCTACCCAGACTAGTACCTGTCGCTGTGCCAGTGCATCGAACTGCACTTCGCCAGATATATGTCAGAGCGGATATTGCAGACCAAAGCCGGTGTGTGGTGATGGCATTCGTAGCGGTACCGAGCAGTGTGATAGCGGCGCCTCGAACGGCCAGGCGTGCACTCCTGCCTATGGTGGAAGTTGCACATATTGTTCGACGAGCTGCACCAACGTGACGCTTCAGGGCGGCACTTGTGGCGACGGTACCCGTAACGGCACTGAGCAGTGTGACAGCGGCGGATCAAACGGCAATGCCTGTACACCGCCATACAACAGCAGCTGCACGTACTGCTCGTCTACGTGTACAAATGTCACCCTTCAGGGCGGCACCTGTGGCGACGGTACCCGTAACGGCACTGAGCAGTGTGACAGCGGTGCCCAGAACGGGCAGACGTGCACCCCCGCCTACGGCAGCAGCTGTACGTACTGTTCGACGAGCTGTACCAGTGTTACCCTTCAGGGTGGCACTTGCGGTGATGGCACCCAGAACGGCAGTGAACAGTGCGACAGTGGTGCCACAAACGGCCAGGCATGTACTCCTGCCTACGGCAACAGCTGTACGTACTGTTCGACGAGCTGCACCTATACGACCGTTCAGGGGCCCCGTTGCGGTGATGGCACCCAGAACGGCAGTGAGCAGTGTGATTCTGGCGCCTCGAACGGGCAGACGTGCACCCCCGACTACGGCAGCAGCTGTACGTACTGTTCGACGAGCTGCACCAATGTGACGCTGCAGGGCGCGTCGTGTGGAGACGGCACCCGTAACGGCACCGAGCAGTGCGACAGCGGTGCCCAAAACGGTCGTGTCTGCAGTCCTGCCTACGGCAGCAGTTGCACCTACTGCTCAACGAACTGCACGAATATTTCTGTCCAGGGTCCTCGCTGCGGTGATGGCACCCAGAACGGCAGTGAACAGTGCGATAACGGCTCCCAGAACGGTCAAGCATGCACTCCGGCCTACGGCGGGAGTTGTTCCTTCTGCTCCTCAACCTGTACGACAATCGCGATATCCGGAGGTAACTGCGGCGATGGCGTGAAACAGTTCAACGAAACATGCGATACAGGTGCTCAACCGTATCCCGGATGTGGTGCAGGCGAGACATGCTGGCAATGTACGGCTTGCGTGCGATGCGGCAATAACGTGCTTGATCCCGGAGAGACCTGTTCGGCGGCGCCCGGTTGTACCCCGCTGCCGGGGTATACGTCGTGCTCTTCGGGGCAGACACAGTGTCTGCAGGATTGCTCTGTGTGTGGCGATGGTGTGCGAGAGGGGAACGAACAATGTGACAGCGGTGGATCAAACGGCAATGCCTGCACACCTCCATACGACAACAGCTGCACGTACTGTTCCAATGCCTGCACGACGACGACCCTTCAGGGCGGCACCTGCGGTGACGGCACCAAGAACGGCAGTGAGCAATGCGACAGTGGTGTCACGAACGGCCAGGCATGTACTCCTGCCTACGGCAACAGCTGTACGTTCTGTTCTCCGTACTGCAAAACGATTACGATCCAAGGTGGAACCTGCGGAGACGGCACCCGTAACGGCACCGAGCAGTGCGACAGCGGTGCCCAAAACGGTCAGGTATGTACAGCGCACTACAACAATAACTGCACATACTGCTCAACGAGCTGCACGAGTGTTTCTGTGCAGGGCCCCCACTGCGGCGATGGTACCAAGAACGGCAGTGAACAATGTGATAACGGTTCCCAGAACGATCAAATATGTATCCCCGCCTATGGTGGGAATTGCACATACTGTTCCACAAGTTGCTCAAATATTTCCGTGCAAGGCCCCCGCTGCGGCGACGGTACCAAGAATGGCAACGAGCAGTGTGACAGCGGTGGATCAAACGGCAATGCCTGCACACCTCCATACGACAACAGCTGCACGTACTGTTCCAATGCCTGCACGACGACGACCCTTCAGGGTGGCACATGCGGTGACGGCACCAAGAACGGCAGTGAACAGTGCGACAGCGGCGCCTCGAACGGCCAGATCTGTACCCCTGCCTACGGCAACAGCTGCACGTACTGTTCCGATACCTGCATAACGACGACCCTTCAGGGCGGCACATGCGGTGACGGCACCCGTAACGGCACCGAGCAGTGCGATGGCACAGCTGGTACTTGTCCTGCCACACAGACGTGCAACAGTGCATGCCAGTGCGTTACTCAGACAGTAAGCGAGTGTTCTGACGGCATCGACAACGACCAAGATGGCAAGACAGATTATTCGCAAGATACTGGATGTGTGAACGCAGCGGATACGGATGAGGTAAATCCGGCTGTCGATGTCAAAGTGAACGGCCAAGAAGGACCCGTGACTGTGCCCAATGGTGCAATGGTCACCGTGAGTTGGACGACACAGGATGCACAGCGTTGCGATACGGGTACCAGCGATCCTCCTTGGGGGCCGAATCGGGTGCTCTCTACGAGTGGCAGTCAACAATTCGGGCCTATACTGCAGGCGATTACTCTGGGCGTTCACTGCGCAGAAACTTTGACATCGAACATGGTTGCACAGGATAGTGCTGCCGTTGTTCTGCAGGCTTCTCCGCAGTGTTCCGATGGCATCGATAATGACGGCGATTCCAAGATTGATCACCCCGCTGATCCCGACTGCACGAGCCCCGATGACGACTCCGAAGAATCCGCGGCGACACTCTGTCTGAATGAAGGCGAGGAGGGCGTCTTTCCCTGGGCTTCTGTTGCGACGCCGGTCCCATGTTGTTCCGGTTTGGATGCGACGGGAAATGTCTCGGTTGTCTCGCCGGGGCAGTGTGGAAATCTGGGTGCCACATTCGTGTGTACCCATTGCGGCGATGGGCAATGTGAATGGAACGAGAACGAATGCAACTGCCCGGCTGACTGTCTGACAACGGCTACCAGCAGTGTATCGTCTGTGAGGTCTTCAGCCTCATCTGCGACTGGTCAGCCCCCCATCTGCGGAAACGGCATCTCCGAGACGGGCGAAACGTGCGGTGAGCCGAGCCTGCCCTCGTGTCCCGCAGGGCAAGTCTGCCAGTCCTGCCAGTGCGTCACACAGCCCGCCTCCTCTGCTGTCAGCTCGTCCGCCAGTTCACAGCAATGGACCGAGTGTCAGGCTGGTTCGTACTGCACTGCAAGGTTGCTGACAAATCAATGCACACGTCTCGATGTGAATTGCGGGCCGGGTACGCAGGTTCAGTGCGATGCCGCATGCGGCAATGCTTCCTGCACCGGTGAGTGTTGCAGGTGCGAGGCGATTGTCTGCGGCAGCGGCCGGTTTCAATCAGGTAAGCAGTGCGATCTGCCGGGGATGCTCAAGACCATGGCAACGGGTCCGGCTCCCAGTTATATGGTGCATGGCGATTTTAACGGAGATAACAAGCAGGATATTGCGACGCTGAATTCCGGTCCGAACAATATCAACTCCATTTCGATATTCCTCAATAAGGGCGATGGAAGCTTCTACCCGAAGGTGGATTACGCGCTCGCTGCCCAGCAGGTACTGTCGCTGAAAGCAGCTGATGCCAATGGCGATGCGCGCACTGATCTTATCGTCATGATTGGAGGGCATCTGCGGATTCTGCGTGGCAACGGTGACGGTACTTTCCAGCCGGCGGTTTCCCTTCTGCCGGCAGACCCATACCTTGGTACTCCTGATATCGTCGTGAGGGATTTCAATGCAGATGGGCGCCCCGATGTCTTGGCGAGCACGTATGTCAACTTGGAGGCAGCCAAGCTGCGACTCTTCGCGGGTCAGGCCGGAGGCACACTTGCCGCTCCTGTCGATATCTCGGTATTCCCGCACCCCAGAAACATGATCGCCACCGCCGACTTCGATGCAGATGGGCATCCGGATGTTGCGTTCCTGCCTAATCGCAGTTCCAATGATCCCCCCGGAGCCACGTTCAATGATGCCATTGAGGTTCTATACGGAAACGGCGCAGGCGGATTTATCTCTGTGCCGATTCCACCGGCGAGTTGGGCGATCGCCAATACCAGTTTGCTGGTCCGCGACTTCAACGCGGACGGACGACCCGATCTCGTTCAATTCGGAAACGGCGCAATCGGAACGGTGTGGCTCAATAATGGGAACCGTACATTCCAAGAGAAAACCTCTGAAGGAGGGGCGATTGAGTTTGCAGTGGATTTTGCCGACACAAATGCAGACGGCAAGAGTGATGCCATCACTTATGCGTACAATCCCGGTACAGCCAATACCGTAGAGCTTCATCTGGGAAGAGGCGACGGAGTATTCGTGAATACAGCTTCCGCTTCAATTTCATTGCCCAGCGTCGGTACGTTCTGTCTGATCAATGGTGTTGCCGCTGCGGACTTCAACGGCGACGGTAAACAAGATCTCACTTTCGCACATGGCAATGGGTGTAATACGGCCAAAGCGAATACTGATGCGATTTCTGTGTTCATCAGTCCGTGTGCTCCGGGGCAAACATGCGCGAGCTGTCAGTGCATCGCAGGCAGCAGTTCATCTGCCTCCATTCAATCTTCGTCATCCGTAATATCCTCCGCCTCGATCTCTTCACAGAGTAGCCTGGGGAGCTCTTGGACAAATTGTCCGTCAGGATGGTTTTGTTCGAAAAAGCGCGTCCCTGAATGCAGGGCCAAGGTTATGAATGCGCCTTCTCCTCCCTGTTTCACGGAAACAGGTCTTTCCTGCGGAGATGCCAGTTGTGCAGGAACATGCATGCACACGGTGTGTCCGGCATCCTCTGCAAGCAGCAGTACTGATACTGCGAGGATGTGTCCCAATGGGATACTCGATGCAGGTGAGACGTGTGAAATCGGCGTGTGTTGCCCAACGGGACAGACCTGCGACCGATCATGTCATTGCGTGCCCGCACAGGCATCATCCGCCTCTGCCGTTTCTTCTTTTTCTATCGGGATAACCATTTCATCTTCCTCTGCGTCTAGTAGGCCGGTCATGTGCGGCGATGGCCTTCTCGAGGGCGCAGAAGAATGTGAAATGAATATTCCCTGCACGGACGGAACGTCGTGTAACAATTGCGAGTGCGGTGCCGCCGGATTCTGCGGAGATGATACGGTTAATCCGTTGCGGGGCGAGGAATGTGAGCAGAGTGCGGATTGTCCGGCGGGGTTCGTCTGTTCTCTGCGATGCCTGTGTGAGTACACGCAGGGAACATGCGGTGACGGTTTGCTGGAGGGGCAGGAGCAATGCGAGAGCGAGCACGCTTGCCCGTATGCCGGTCAAATATGTAATAACTGTCTTTGTTCCGAAGCACCGCGATGCGGCAATCATCAGCTCGAATACCTGGAAGAGTGTGAGATTGGTGAGGCTTGTCCTGCAGGTCAGAATTGCGTCAACTGCATTTGCAACGCACCGAGCGTATGTGGCAATGGCACGCTTGAGGCCAATGAGCAGTGCGAAAACGATGCACAGTGTCTTGCGGGTCAGACATGCGAACAGAGCACCTGTCGCTGTGAAGGGTCTGTCTCAGATTACTGCGGAGATGCGGTTCTTAAAGGAAGTGAAGAGTGCGAGGTCAATGCACCTTGCGCCGATGCAGACAAAAACTGTGACTTCAGCAACTGCCTCTGTGTCAATCGGCCGGTCATTCATTCATGTGGCGATACTGTTCTGGATCCGGGAGAAGATTGCGACATCGGTGTTGCTTGCCCTTCAGGCATGTACTGCGCGTTCCCCAGCTGTCACTGCACCGGCTCTCTGCCGCGTTGCGGCAACGGAAAGCTGGAGGGCGCCGAGCAATGCGAAATCGGCACGTCGTGCGCCGCGACTGGCGAAGTATGTGATATGGCCCTTTGCCAATGTGCACCACCCGATTTGACCGGTAGTTGCGGTAACGGATTGATTACAATCGGTGAAGAGTGCGAAGTGGGCATTCCATGTCCGTTTGGATGGGCCTGCGATTTCCCTCGTTGCGCCTGCCTCAATCAACCTGTTTGTGGAGACGGAGCACTGGATCCCGGAGAGGAGTGCGAAATAAATTCTGCGTGCGTAGGCGATCAGCTGACATGTGATTTCTCGCGATGTCGCTGCATAGGACGTATCTACGAGTGTGGCAACGGTATTCGGGATCCCGGAGAAGAATGCGACGACGGCAATACCCGCGGTGATGATGGATGTTCCGGCAGGTGTCAGCGTGAGACCATCTATTCCTACGTGGGGGGCGGAACGCTCTGTGGAAACGGCGTCGTTGAGAATGTCGAAGAGTGTGATGACGGCAATGTTTTCTCCGGTGACGGTTGTTCTGCATTCTGCTTCAGAGAAGAAAATCTCTTCTCCACCATCGTGCCTTCCGATGCCATTGATTTCACATCGTCGGTTACATCGGTTGGGTCGCAGTATGGTGCGGCAGGAGAACAATCCGTGTCATCTATTGCCTCCGGATTTGCGGGAGCATCCGGTCTCTTCGGCCAAGGTGGGCAGACCGCCTCTCGGCAAGCCGGAGGGCCGCTGTCAGCCGTGACCATAACCTTTCCGCAGACATTCGGGCAGAAGCCTTCATCAGCCTCGGTACCGACGCCCATGGTCGTTCCATATACCTATGGCATGCCGGCAACCCCCATTGCACGAACGGGGCCTGAAGCAGTCATTCTCGTTTCAGCCGGAGCTGCACTGGGATTGGCGTGGATTCGGCGCAAGAAACAGGGCTAATGGTCGAATCTCAGAACAGGAGCAAGAGCAGAATCCCGATGGTGATGAGGGGAGTTTCGGGTTCAATGGGCGGAGCATTCGGAACGGGAACACCTTTGACGGAGTACAAACGGAGATCGCCGACCCACTCACCGATCGTGTAGAACGTGTTGCGGTACTTACATGTGGTGCTGCATCTGCCGGTGACCGTGTCGCTGTTTTGCTCTCCGTCGTCGCAGGTTTCCTTCTCTCGCCCTGACGGAGCATCATCCAGAATGCCGTCACCACAGCGAGCGTACGCGCAGTTCGTGCGGCAGATGGCATTAGGCTCATCGCTGTTATTGCCCCCTTCATCGCATTTCTCCCCAAGGAGCGTCTGGATAATGCTGTTGCCGCAAGCACCTTCGGAACTGCTCTCTGATGAATCGGCGCTGGAGCTGCTTTCAACGGAGATGCCACAGTTTGCGTTATTCTCGGGTATCTCAATGCATCGGGAGTTACCGAGGAAGACGCCGCCTGCATATCCACCTTCACAAGCCGAACGTGGCAGCCGGCTAAAGCAAAGACCGAAGCCGACTCCTGCAACGCAGCAATTTCCTGTTTGCTCAGATGAAGAACTGCTCACTGCTTCTGCACTGCTTGATTGTTCGGTGCCGATACTGCTGGAGTCGCTACTGCTTTCATTTTCAGTACTGGCCTCACTTGAATGAGTTGCTGTCTTTGTACACACGCCGGGACCGCAGCTCTGCGTTGTTTTTGGTTCACCTCCGTCTTTACTGCACTGCCCCGGCGGAAGATCGAAGCAGTCGCCATTGGGCATGCAACAGGCTTTCTTGCCTTCTTCACTGCTGCTCTCTCCCTGCGAGCTGCTCACATCTTCACTGCTGCTTCCGTTTTCCGAACTGGCCGACTCTTCCGATGCAGAAGAACTGGAAACATTTTCACTGGCAGCAGAAGAGCTCGAACAGTCTTTGCAGCACCAGTACTCGCCTGCATAGGCGACAGTACAGGGAACAGGGCAGGGGGAGTCGGCGGATCCTCCGTGGTCATTACACGCTTTTTCAAGACAGTCTTTGCACGAATCAAGCTCGGCACAGGTCTGGTTTTCTTTGCAGGTTTTGCAGAGCTTGTTAGCGTCATTGAAAATGTCGGATCCGCATAGCCACTGTGCCTTGCGGCGGCAACATCCTTGGCATGATTGCGGACAATCGAGCTCATTGGTGTTGCACATTGCTTCTTTCAACTCAGGACAATCTTCGGTATCGCAGTTCAGTACAGAAATTGCAATGTTCCCCGCGGCTTCTTTCAGATAGAGATCACTGCACTTTTTTACCGAAAACGCTGAAACCGTAGTGCAGTCGGCTAGTCTTCTGCCATCGGTTTTGCGGCGCCAGATAACGCAGCAGCCATCTTCATCGGATTCAGATGAACTGGCATCTTCGCTGCTACTCTCTTCCTGTGAGCTACTTGCATCCTCGCTGCTCCTCATTCCTTCCGAGCTGCTTGCCTCTGCAGAGCTACTCGCATCTTCTGAACTCGATTGCGGTGGCGCGCAGAGAGTTGGCGTACAACTCTGATTATTCTTCGACTCACCGCCGTCCTTGCGACACTGCCACGGCGGAAGATCGAAGCAGTCGCCATTGGGCATGCAGCAGGCTTTCTTGCCTTCTTCGCTACTGCTCTCTCCCTGCGAGCTGCTCATATCTTCGCTGCTGCTTCCGTCTTTCGAACTGCTCGCTTCGGAGGAGCTCTTCTCAGCTTCGCTGCTGCTCTCTCCTGCACTGCTCTCATTACTCGAACTTGATTGGGAAACGACAGTACAGTCGTTGCAGGTTCCGCCCTTGATGTAGTCGCCGAAGAGCACCGTGCACCAGAAGGTGCCGAGATTTTCGGAGCAGATGCCACCGAAATAGTTGCAGCACACACCACCCGGATCGGAAGAAGAACTCGAAGAGTCTGCTGATTCCTCGGAATCGGAAGAAGAAGTTGCTGCTTCAGATGAAGAAGTATCAGCTGACGACGACTGCTCTTCAGACGACGAGGCGCCTGCTGAAGAGGAGGCAGCCGAAGAGCTCTCTGTCTCAGAAGATTCTGAAGAGGATTCCATCGAAGAGCTTTCTTCGGAAGAGTTCATTTCAGATGATGATTGTAAAGGGAGACAGAGATAAGGATCGCAGATGAAGTTGGAGCCCATGGGTATGCCACCATCGAACAGACACGATTTCACTTCGATGTCGTCGAAGCAGCTGTAATCGGAGTAGCAGCACGACTCGTATTCCGGCGGCACACATTCATCACAATCAGCCGGGGTCCACGGATCGCCCGAATAACCGGCGCAGGTACCTTTCTCAACAGAGGTGCAGGTGAGGCCATCATCGTAGCAACAGAGCTCGGTCTCAATGCTCGAACTTGATGAGCTCGATGAGCTGGCGATGCACCCGGCTTCATTGCATGTGGTATTTGCGAAGAAATACGCGCCTCCAGGTGCGCCCATGCAGGTGTCTTCACTCACATTATTGCCGAGACACATAAGGCTTACGGCACTGCAGCATGCTCCCAATGGCTTGCTACTCGAGCTTGAGCTGCTCGTGCCACAAACTGCGCAGTTACTGACCTCGTATCCACCAGATGTCGTGCAGAGCGCACGCGGGAAAATACCGCACTCGAACAAGAATCCGTCGATTGGTTGGCAGCAGAGGATGTCATCGGCTGTCGATGATGACGATGATGAGGAGGAGCTTTGACTGGATTGCGATATGCATTCTGCCTGTGCGCATGTTTGGCTTTCGAAGAAGTAGCCCCCGCCAGGCGATGCGAAGCATGCATCAATCGTTGTCGATTGGCTGAGACAGCTAAAGTCCACTGCGCTACAACAAGCACCCTTTGGATTGGATGATGAGCTGCTCGATGAAGAACTCTCCGGAGGCACACAGGCAAAACAATCTTCATTCGCATAAAATCCGGTAGATACGTACGTCGCGCATTCCGATTCCAGCATCTCTCCCCAACAGAATGAATCGTAACAACATGCCCCCAGCGGTGAGCTGGACGATGAATTTTCGCAGAAGCCGATGTTATTACATGACACATTGCATTCTGCAGAAAACGAGCACTCAACGAGGCTTCCTTCGCAGCAGAAACTGTAGTCCTCAGGGCATGGGCCCCGGCTCGATGATGACGACGATGAGGATGACGATGACGACGACGATGATGAGAACGAACTGGAGCTATCGGGGATCATTGCCGAAAGAAATGAGGCCAAAAGTTCAGGCAATGATTGCTTCTGCGAAACGAGAAGCGGTACAACCTCGCATTCTTTTCCTTGACCTCCTCCACCACCTCCTCCACCCCCCCCATCATCATCTCCGCACGATATCATTTTCATATTGGGCAAACAGGGCTGACACGGACCGGTTGACTCTGACCAGGTGATTTCCATAACCATCCCCGGGCACATACCCACGCGTGTATTTGCAGGGCAAACAACGGGAGGGCAAATATCATCTGCCTGTGCCAGCAATTCTGCCTGAATGCCGAAGCGGGGCAGAATCAACGCTGTTGGAGGAGTTTGTGTTTGCTCAGTAACAAGGCTCGTTACCACGAGCGTAAGAAAGGTTGCCAGAGCGAGCTCGGCGAAGCGCATGCTGAGCATTTGGCCTACTATAGCAAATTTTGCATGCACAATCGCTTCCTGTAAGGGGGGCAGTCTGGAGTAGCATGGTTTCATGCTTGAACGCCTACAGAAAATACTCTCGGCACGCCACTCGCTCGCGAGCGACGTGGCGTGCGGCATTCCCTCCCGACGCCCTTCGGCTCCGCTCAGGACACCGCTACACTAGTTCCATGCAAGAACGTCTTCAAAAGATTCTGTCTGCAAGGGGGATTGCTTCGCGACGCAAGGCTGAAGAGTACATCACGCAGGGCCTGGTGAAGGTAAACGGTGTCGTAGCCTCGCTTGGCCAGAAAGCCGATCCTGATACGGACAAAATCGAAGTGGATGGCAAGGTGTTGCAGGCCAGAAATGCAATGCTCTACTACCTCATGAACAAGCCCGCCGGGGTGGTCACCAGCAACATCGAGCGTCGGGCTCCCGAGAAATCCACGCTCACCGGTCAGATCATCCGTGATCTGCTGCCGAAACATTTGCAGGGCAAGGTGTTTCCCATCGGTCGCCTGGACAAGGAGAGTGAGGGGCTTCTGCTTTTCAGCAACGACGGCGTACTGGCGTACCGGCTTACGCATCCCAAGTTCGAGCACGAGAAGGAGTATGCCGTAACCGTAGAGCAGCCGATCTCGGAAAGGGCGCTCGATAAGATGCGCAAAGGCATGATGATCAAAGGCGAAAAGACGAAGCCGGCACAGGTGCGAAAAACCGGCACGAATACGTTTACCATCATTCTCACCGAGGGAAAGAATCGTCAGATCCGTCGCATGTGCCAAAAAGTGGGCAATCCCGTTATCTCTCTTAAGCGCGTGCGGATCATGACGTTGCATGACTTCCGGCTTAAGCCCGGACAACTGCGTCCTCTGACCGACGCAGAGAGGACTCAACTTTTAGCCGCGGTTGGGCTATAATAGAAGTAAGAATTATGAATTATGAATTGAACATCAAAAAAGGCTCTCATTATTCTTAATTCGTCATTCATTCTTTCCCAAAATATGAAATTTGTTCCTCATGGGGCGGCTCGAGAAGTCACCGGCTCCTGCCATGAAATTCATATCGAAACGCCCCAAGGAGTGCGACGCGTGTTGCTCGATTGCGGGCTCTTTCAGGGCAGGCGTGCGGAAGCGGCCGAAAAGAATGCCGTCTTCACGTTTGATCCGAAAAAAGATATTGATGCCGTCATCCTCACGCATGCGCACATGGATCACGTTGGGCGGATTCCCGTACTGTTCAAGAGGGGATACGTCGGGCCGGTTTTCTGTACCTATGCCACGAAAGATCTTGCCGAGGTGATGCTGCAGGACGGTGGATACATTCAGGAGAAAGATGAAGAGTACTTTCGCAAGCACATGAGCAAATCGCGGATGCCATCAGAAGGACCGCTTTACACCCAGCAGGATGCCGCAGAGTGTATAGCGCTCTTTCGGGGCGAGAACATGAATGAATGGTTCAATGTTTGTGACGGTGTGCGTGCACAGTTTGTCGAGGCCGGACACATCGTTGGAGCGGTAATGGTGGTGCTCGAAGTCACGGAGAACGGCAAGAAGCATCGCATCGGATTCAGTGGTGATCTTGGTCGCAACATGCTGCCCATCATCCGCGATCCCGCCCCCATGCCACCCGTCGAGACGCTCATCTGCGAATCGACGTACGGCAATCGCTCGCATGAGGATATCGATACGGCGCGTCACCACCTGCGCGATGTCATCACGCGCACCGCGAAGCGTGGCGGCAAGGTGTTCATTCCTGCATTCTCACTCGAACGTGCGCAGGAGATTCTGTACGACCTGCATCTGCTCTGGGATAAAAAAGAGATTCCCGCCGTGCCTGTCGTGGTGGATTCTCCGCTCACATCCAAGGTCACACAGGTGTTTATGAAGCATCCAGAGTGCTACGACAAAGACATCTACGAGAGATTCCTTGCAAAGGCCAAGAATCCCTTCCAGTTCTCGCTCGTGCGTTTTACCAAGACAGTTGAAGAGAGCAAGGCACTGAATGTCACACCCGGGCCGATGATCATTCTCGCGGGGTCGGGCATGTGCGAAGCGGGGCGCATTCGCCACCATCTGAAAAACGGCATCGAAGATGCGCGCAACTCCATGGTTGCGGTGGGATACATGGCGATAAATACACTCGGACGTCGTCTGGTGGATCCCAAGGTCACGCAAGTGAAAATCTTCGATCGTATGCTGCGCAAGAAAGCCGAGGTCACCAGTATCGCCGCCTATTCCGGCCATGCGGATATGACCGATCTCGATCAGTTTGTTCTCAAGACCGATGCTCTCAAGACACTCATCCTCGTTCATGGGGAAATCGACCAGATGGAGCCCTTTGAAAATCGGTTGCACCAGTCACGTCCCGAACTGGTCATCCACAAGCCCGAACGGGAGGAAGTGGTAGAGCTGTAGAAGGGGAGTCCGCCTCTCCATTTTCATGCCAACCAACATTTTTGTTTGCATGCAAGAAGTCGCATCGCAGAAAGAGCGAGAGAAGTGATACAGTGGCGCAAAGTCCATGTTCCGGATGCTGCACTCTCCTCTCTCGGCGACATTTCTCAAGGGTGGCTTCGGTCTGGTGGGTGTTGTTGCGCTCGTTTGGGCGTTGCAGAGCGATGTGCAGAGCCCCAGTTTTCTGCGGGCACAGACGACCGTGTGCGGTAACGGGGTCATTGAATCAGGAGAGGCATGCGACCCTGGTGGCTGGATCTCTAATGAGATTTGC
The DNA here is from genome assembly GCA_001872575.1 of Candidatus Peregrinibacteria bacterium CG1_02_54_53. Taxonomy (GTDB): domain Bacteria; phylum Patescibacteriota; class Gracilibacteria; order Peribacterales; family Peribacteraceae; genus Peribacter. The sequence continues at coordinate 21,987 of MNWP01000041.1, forward strand.
CTCGGCCAAGGCAAAGTGTGTAATGTGCAGTGCCAGTGCGTTCCGTTCACGGTTTCCTCCTCTTCTGCAGCATCGGTGACGACATGCCCCGCAGGCTATAACTGCAGCGTGTTGGCGGCTGGAAGTTCATGTATTCAGATCGATCCCCTGCCCTGTCAGAATCTTGTGCAGAGCGGTACTTGCGGTACGCCGCAGTGTTCGGGAGGTTGTTGGAAGTGTCTCGATAGCTCTTCGTCTGCAGCAGGAATCGGCAGTATGACATGGAATCCGATTTCCGATATGAAACTCGGCACAAATGCAGCTAATGCTGTTGTGTACGGAAACAACAAATTCGTCGTGGGGGGATACAACCACCTTGGTGCGTACTCCACGAATGGCATCACCTGGACAGCAATTATCGACATGCCACTCAAGAAGATGGCAGCCAATTTTGTCACCTCACTTTCTTTCGGCAATAACAAATTCGTCGCTATGGGGAGTTCTGGCGGCGGAGCATACTCCGCTGATGGCATCACCTGGACGGCAATTGCCGACACGAAATTCGGAACATCTGACATCAAATCGGTTACCTTCGGAAATAACAAATTCGTCGCCGTGGGCAACGCTGGTAAGGGCGCATACTCCGCTGATGGCATCACCTGGACGGCAATTGCCGACACGAAATTCGGAACATCTTCCATCAATTCAATTACCTTCGGAAATAACAAATTCGTCGCCGTGGGAAATAACGGCAAGGCTTCGTACTCAACAAATGGCACCACCTGGACAGCGATTGCCAACATGAATATTGCGACGACTTATATCGATGCAATTGCCTTCGGCAACAACAAATTTGTCGCTGTCGGAACCAGCGGCAAAGGTTCCTATTCCACCGATGGCCTCACCTGGACAGCTATTAGTGACATGAAATTCGGCACATCTTCTATCAGATCCGTTGCTTTCGGCAATAATACTTTTGTTGCCGTGGGAAATAACGGCAAGGCTTCGTACTCAACAAATGGCATCACCTGGACGGCGATTGGCGACATGAGATTTGGGACGAAGACAATTTACTCCGTTGCTTACGGCAATGACCAGTTTGTGGCAGTTGGCGATCAAGGTGCAGGTGCCTATTCGGGCACACTGGCGACTGCCGGTGGTAACTTTCCCGCCGGGAGTTACCTCATTGATGATGCGGATAGCGGGTTCTCTTCGAAACCTTGGTCAGGACTCATCCAGTGGGATACGCGGCAGACAGGATACAGAGGCTCATTGCATGCCACACATGACATCAACCTGGGTCATGCAGCGAAGTGGGATTTCGGCCGTATCCCGAGAGGGAGATATCGCATCTATGCCACGTGGGTTCGCCCGTTGGCTTCTGAGGAACCCAATTTCGTTTACGGGGATGTTACTTACAAGTTTATCCGTAGCAATAGCGCAGTTATTGCTTATCCTACCGGGGCTGACTCAGCGTATTCCTATTATGATATTGGCAGAACGACTGTGCATCCGCAGTCTGCACTCCCACAAGGACAACAATGGGATGGGGCGACATGGCAGATGCTTGGTAATATTGTGATTGATGCGAACGAGCAGTATATTGCCCTGCTTGGTTTCACCGAGGACGACACCAAGCAAATGTACGCGGATGCCGTACTTCTTGTACCGGATGCCACAGTGCCTGATTGCGGCAACAGTACTGTGGAGACAGGTGAGCAGTGTGATGACGGCAATACGACCAAATTTGATGGCTGTTCCCCGCTCTGCACCGTGGAGAGCAGGTGGTCGTGCACCGGATCGTCCCCATCAACCTGTGCACAAAATGCTGTTGCCTCTTCCTCCTCCTCACAGACAGGCGAGCTGATTTTTGACGATGCAGATGCCGGGTTCATGTCGTATACAGGAACATGGCCTACTGATGCTGCCGGGTTTCGCGGCGGTCAGCACATCCATGCGACAGGGCCGTCAAGTCCCACTACCCCGCTCGAGTGGGGAGGCTGGGGGACAAGCATAAACCAGCCTGGCTCCTATAAAATTTATGTGACGTGGGAACCGAACTCCAGTTACTCCAATAAGGTCACCTACGAAGTCGACCGATCAATGGGGCTCATTTCCCTACCGAGTGAAAATAATCGGTGGACGAGACAGGATGTCAATCAAAAGCAGGTTCCCAATGCCAGTTTTACCTGTAATGGGAGGAACTGGGCGCTCATTGGCAACATTACAATCACTTCGCAGTATCGTTACGTGGGGATCTTTGCCTATGCCGAGAATACCGCCCCGAGAAATGCCAGGTTTGCCATCGATGCGGCCATGATCGTTCCATTGGGGCAGCAACCGACGTGCGTGCCTGTCGCTTCGAGCAGTTCTTCCTCCGCTCCCGCAGCGAGCATTACCGGGTCCGTTCAGATCACTCCTGCAAGTGTCGCCAGAGGCGGCACCATGGTGTACCGCGTGACTGCCACGAATAACGGCGGTCAGCCCCTCTCGCAGATCGATGTGTACGTGCAATCAGCCGCGGCCAATACATTTGATACCTCACTGTCTGATTCCGGATGTGTCGGAGGCACGAATACCCAGAGCGTTGCCAACTGCGCCATTCCCATTTTGGCGGTTGGGCAGTCCGTGGCTGTGGATGTCGGGTTCAGGGTGGGGGCCAATTTATCGTGTACGGCAGTCATCAATTCCACTGTTGCCGTCCGAAGCACAACTCCATCGATCAGCTGGAACAGCCAACTGCTCCTGACACCGGTGTTCTGCGCGTCTTCGAGCAGCAGTGTATCGAGCAGTTCTTCAGTGGCAACTACCTCTTGCGGCAACGGCCAGGTGGATAGCGGCGAAGCCTGCGACTATGCGGCTGCTGAAACCTGCCCCGGCGGGCAGGTGTGCTCGGCAACATGCTCTTGCGTTGCCTGTACCCCTACGGGAACACCCGTGACATTTCGTGATAGGGAACCCGGAGTTCCTTCGGCAGCCGTTCCGCCCGATGTGGTGAAGCTCGATGCCACGCATGCGCTTGTTGTGTACTACGCCCAGCTGTCGGGCCAGGCTGTCAAAGGCTATGCGCGCGTTGCGACCATCAATGGCGGCACAATTACACTGGGTGATGCGTCAAGTTTTACACAGGAGGCTCCGCCAAACTCAGGTGCTACCCCTCTTATTGCTTCTGCAGTGAATTCGTATCAGGCAATTATTGCTTACCCTGTTTCTAACCAGTGCAAGTCGGTACTGGCAACGGTCAATGGAACGTCGGTGAGCTTTTCGACACCGGTCAATATCTCTTCGATGAGCTCAAACTGTGCAATTTCTTTGCAAGGAATCACGGCTCTTCAGAAAGTACAAGCGAGAGGGCCATTATGGACCAGTACCGCTGATACAAGAGGGAACAATCTGATCTGGCATGCGAGCCAGGGTGACTCCACTTTACCAAGCAGCACGATTTACGATCGTATTTCAATCGGCAACGGAAAAGACATGGCTGTCATTAGTTGGAGCATGTACGTGCAAAAGCCCCGCTTCCTCGCAAAGCTCCTGGCTTACGGCATCGGGTGGAATAGCTCCGTCACTATTTGCGATTCCACTGATCCCGATTGCTATTGCCGGGCATACTTAGACCCATGCTCAGAGATTCCTCTATTCGGTACTGCCAAGATTATCCCTGCAGGAGGAAACCGGTACTATATTTTCAGTACATCACAATTTGATCAGCACAACTGGCAGGTGACCACTGTGACATTGAACGGAAACGCTCTTAATGTCGGTACGCCGGTCCCACTATCCTCTTTCAGTTTTGGATCTGCTGCGCGAACCAACCTGATGACATTAGCCGGTCGCTTCTTCGTTTGGGGTTCTTCTCTCCAAAGTGGAGGTGTGTACGGATACACGCGCCTTGATGTGGAAGCGACAGGAGGGGTCAGTGAACATCTGACAGGAGCGGGAACGCCTTTGAATAATTCGACGTATTTGCGGGCGTACAGAGATGGATCGACGATGACTTCTCCTACCAAGCTGCAGGTGCTCAGAGAGTGCACCGTGGCTTCGTCTTCTTCCTCTTCAGTACCACAAGGCAGCTCCTCTGCATTCTCCCGCCCACCCGCTGCGTGTGGCAATAACTGGCTCGATACCGGAGAGGAGTGTGAACCGTGCCTGAATTATCCCGTGAACGGATCGCCATTGGCCGTGGTTTCTGCAGATTTCAATAACGACGGAAAGAAAGATTTCGCTGCCATAAGGAACCAATTGGAGACCGCAGGCAGTAATGCAGGGGTTACCGTCTACCTCGGCAGAGGTGACGGCACATTCGGTTCCCGGGTTGATTACGAAACCGGTGCGCAGGGATCGGTGGCTTTTGCCGCGGCGGACTTCGATCATGACGGCAACGCCGATATCATCGTCGGCAGTCAGTTCCTTGCAGGAAACGGTGACGGAACATTCCAGGTCAGTACTCTGAATAAAGGTTTCACGTCACAAATGGTTGTCGGGGATCTCAATGGAGATGTGTACCCCGATGTGGCAACTGCATCAGTAAGTAAGGCATCTGTCACTATGGGAAATGGGGCAAGTTTCGGCTCGGATCTCGTTTTGAGTGATAGTGGGCAGAAGCGTGGCCAGATAGGGGGGATCGCCATTGCCGATCTCGATCAGGATGGAAAGAACGATGTGGTGTTCAATGTGAAACCCTATGCAGGTGGCGGGAACCCCTATCTTCGCATCGTTTTTGGCAAAGGAAACGGCACGTTCGATACTCCCGTTGACATAGAATTTGATGATTCAAATAACGGGGCAGAAGTCTTGGTAGGCGATGTGACGGGTGACGGCAAGCCTGATGTGATCATGGCCAATAACAACGGCTGGAACCTGTTCCGTAATCAGGGCAACCGGTCATTTCAATGGGGCGGTATGCAGCTATGGGCTGGCCATCCAGGTCCGCGCACATCGTTCCTTGTCGATATGAATGCAGACGGCAAATTGGACCTCGTCTGGACACGAGGGACGTATCAAGGCTCGCCCGATGTCGGTGTACATCTGGGCAACGGTGACGGCACATTCAGAGAGGCGCCCGAAATGACGATTACCTTCCCTTTTCAGATTTGCGGCCGGCCGACAATCGATCAATTCAATGCCGATAATTTGCCCGATGTTGCCATGCCGCACACGGGGGCAGGTTGCGTGACTGCCGGAACAGCGGACCGGAGCGTTACCATCGGTATCAACGGTGCGCAGAGCCCGGCAGATTACTGTCTGATCTGCGGCACGGCTCAAGCGTGTAATGCGCAGCAGTGCACTTGTTCGACGACAGGATCGTCCAGTTCCAGCAGCTCGTCCTCGTCTTCTGCTGTGTGTGTCGATGGTATGCAGTACGGTTCCGAAGTTGTGTTAGCTACAGCTGAAGAGGTCAAAGCCTCGTGGCCGGGATCGGGTGACACATCCTTCTTCGCCTACCGTAAAGCGAACAACAATATTTTGCTCTCGCGCATCTCTCTGACAGGTACAGCGATCACCAAGACGAACGATCTGGATATTGGCTCTCATGGAGCAGATTTCGATGTCGCAGCACTTTCGGCAAACGATGCGCTTGTTGTGTATGAAGAGTCAGTGGGCAACACGCACAAGTGCAAAGCGGTACTCGTACACTGGTCCGGCACGACCCCCACGGTCGGCACACCCGTGGATGTACCAATGACGCAGTACAATCAGTACTGCAGCAAGCCGCTTGTCGCACGCAAGTTGGCACAGAATAAGGTCATACTCTTCTGGGGAGTCAACGCCGGTAGTGGGTACCCCACAAATATCGCGGGAGTGGTGGCAGCAGTCGATCCCGTAGCCGATATCATCAGTTTCGGTCCGGTCAGTGAGGAATACTACTACGGTGTTGGCACGTATGGCGCTGGTGCTGGCACAGGTCATGATCAGGGCAGACAGATGGAAGTAGTCGTACGCAGCCCCACGAGCGTCACAATCATCGGCAGAAGCGCGGGGCCCATGGTTTCACGCTCACGATGGCTTGCACGATTGTTGGCATGGGCAAACCCCAGAGACACAGATGAACTATGGACGCGCACCTGCACAGTGGGAACGACAGGAACAATTACCTGCCCCAGTTTTGTGGATGATCCATCCGTTGGCCCATCGCAAGAAGAAGTCGCTGCTGCGCTTGTGGGATCCTCGCTTATCATTGCACCTGCAGGGATAAATGCAGGAGTGGCTGTCGAGGGCAAAGGTTCCGGATGGGGCAGTACCGCTCTGCCGGGATGGAATACATGTTGTCCCACTCCTGACATCTTCTCACTTGCTCCGTTGTCCGTTGGCGGTGGTAGCTTTATGGTTACGGCGCAAAAAAAGAACAACACGCAGGGTACCCTCATCGCAAGAGGAGAAATTGGTACCAATGACATTACATGGAGTACGCCGCAAGCTCCGCCCTTCCAGACGAAAGTGATGCTGGCCGCAGGAACGGAATCGAAATTACTATTCTATCGGTTCCCCGGTGTTTCCAGCGGCGACCAAACAACAGTGATTGCCGGCCAGTACTCAACATGCACTACGGGTTCTTCTTCCTCAAGCTCTAGTAGCTCCACTGTTTCTATAGGGCCATCTTCCTCCTCACGTTCCAGCAGCTCTTCACTTTCCACAACTTCTTCCTCCTCATTGCCCACCACTTCCTCCTCCTCGCAGGCCCCCGCGGTCTGCGGCAACGGCACGCTGGAATTCGGTGAGGGGTGCGAGCGGGGCGTGTGCTGCTCGGGCGGATACAGCTGCGACACGCGTACCTGCCAGTGCACGCTCCTCGGCGCGGTGCCCACGCAGAACTCCACGTGCGGTAATTACCGCATCGAAACAGGTGAGGATTGTGAGAATGGTCTCACAACGGCGAAAGTTCCCTGTTCGGGTTCCGCAGTTTGCGACCCGCAAACCTGTCGTTGCCCCGCGGGCACGGCCCGCTGCCCTCGGTGGCGCAGCGCACCCTAGTCTTCAGTCTCTATGTTCTCACGCATTCTCCGTTATCGGCGCACCCTCTCGACTCTTGCACTCGTTGCAACGGGGATCATCGTGGGGAATTTGGTGAGTAACGGCGGTCGTTGGCAGGCAGCGGTGGCCCCGCCGGCGGTTTGCGGCAACGGAACCGCAGAATCGGGCGAGCAGTGCGGCGAGCCGGGGCTGTCGTGCGTCGGTGGCAAAACCTGCCAGAATTGCGTGTGCGTGGGTGGTGGTGTGACGTCGTCATCACGGTCGTCGAGCAGTGCGTCAGTAGTCATTTCTTCGAGCAGCTCTGTACCTGCCACTTGCGGCAATGGCACGAAAGAAAGTAGCGAGCAGTGCGACAGGTCCCCTCGCACGTATGATGTTGGCGTTGGCTCTTTTCGCGAGTTTGTCGTAGATGTTAATCGTGATGGAAGGATGGATATTGTTTCGTTCAATGGTGGAGCATTGGCATCGCCCAACACGCCGGGATCACTCTCCGTATTCCTGGGGAATGGCACGGGAATTTTACAAGCGCCAATCATCATCCCGCTACCTTCCGTTTGCTTTAACGGCTCGAGTGTAAAGGATTTTGATGGCGATGGCGTACTCGATGTTTTTGTGCAGTGCAATAAATCGCCGCACGTTTTCATCTTGAAAGGAAATGGAGACGGAACGTTTCAGGCAGCAGTGTCGACTGGGCTTCCTCTTTGGACGGCAATATCGATGGGTGATATTAACAAAGATGGAGATCCAGATGCATTTATTACAAGGCAAGGAACATCCAGTCTGTATCTGGGAGGTGCCGGGATGAGTTTTCAGAAGGTGCAGGATATTTCTTCTGTGCGCTGTTTTCGCGACGGGGTTGTTGCGGATTTCGACAATGACGGGAACCCCGATGTGGCATGCCCAGATGCAGATGGCGCAGGGACATTGGTTCGATACTTCTTTGGCGATGGGCAGCAGTTGAGTGATCCCATCGAATTCAGAACTGTCTGGGGCGGGAATACTCATGGAACGCTCGTTGGCGATCTGGATAATGACGGAGACCCTGATCTCGTCCTGATACACAACGGGCAGGGATTCCTCGCCGTGCTCACGGAGGCTAATCGCTCATTCCGTGATGTGAGGCATGATGATTTGTCAGGTTACGTCGGCTACGCCGCTGACTTGGCCGACATTGATGGCGATGGGCTCCCTGACGTGGTTGGTGCTGTTGGGAATACCCTGGGGGCCTACAAGGGGCTTGGCGACGGGAGTTTTTCAACGAATGGCATGCTCGCGATGCCGCTACCCTACGATGCGGGCTACGGCGTAACCGTGGCAGATATCGATGGCAATGGGGCGAGGGATTTTGTTGTCACCCATGGTCCAATTGGAGGTATTACAGGCGGAAATTTTGCTGACCAGATCTCCGTCTCGATCAATCACTGTACGAGTGGTGGTACATGCGAGAGTTGCACGTGTGTAGGTGGGACAGTGTCTTCTTCACGCTCCTCTTCGAGTACTGCGACAGTTGGCTCCTCTTCGAGTACTGCGACAGTTGGCTCCTCTTCGAGTACTGCGAC
>MNWP01000041.1:30504-34280 GCA_001872575.1 Candidatus Peregrinibacteria bacterium CG1_02_54_53
GCGACAGTTGGCTCCTCTTCGAGTACTGCGACAGTTGGCTCCTCTTCGAGTACTGCGACAGTTGGCTCCTCTTCCGTTTCTCTTCCTCCTGCCATTTGCGCCAACGGCATCATCGAACCCGGCGAGGGGTGCGAGATCGGGTACTCCTGCCCCGGGGGCGGCACGTGTTCTTCGGGGTGTTTCTGTATCGGCGGCGCGGTTTCGTCCGTTTCTTCCGCAACTTCTTCGGTGTCCGATACCTCGTCGGCAGCCTCTACGTACTGCGGTAATGGCGTGCAAGAGGGCTTAGAACAATGTGAGGCCAATCTGCCCTGCCCCACAGGACAGTACTGTTCGAATTGCCGTTGCGTATCACCCGATTACTGCGGCGATGGCATTGTCGATTCCGACGAAGATTGCGAGTCGGACAATGACTGTGGGCCCGGGCAATTCTGTACACTCAATTGTCTGTGTCATAACGATACCGGCGGCAACTGCGGCAATGCCGTGCTCGAAGCGAGCGAAGAATGTGAGCGCAATCATCCCTGTAGCTTGGGACAACAGTGCCAGTCGTGTATTTGTATCGATGTTCCGCGCTGCGGAAACAGTCTGCTGGAACGCGGAGAGCAGTGCGAAGTGGAAGATGCCTGCCCTGTCGGAACCTCCTGCGTCAGTTGTCTGTGTCAGCAGAATGCAGGATGTGGCAACGGGGTTCTCGAGCAGGGGGAGCAGTGTGAGCAAGACGGCCAATGCGGGGCGGGGCAGTTCTGCAATCGTCTGAGTTGCCGGTGTACGGGCTCATCGACCGAAACCTGCGGCGACGGCTTGCTCACCGCAGCGGAACAATGCGAGCTCGGCCAACCCTGCCAGTCACACGAAGAGATCTGCAATCTGGCAAATTGCAGTTGCGTGAGTGACGTCGTGACGTCGCTCTGCGGCAATGCGCAGGTCGATGCAGGAGAAGACTGCGATATCGGTATGGCGTGCGGAGATGACGAGATGTGCAATTTTGCCAGTTGTCACTGTATTCCGTGGCAGCCGCGGTGCGGCGATGCGCAGTTGAATGACGGTGAGGAGTGTGACATCGGCAGTGCGTGTTCTGATGTGTCACAAGCCTGTGACTTGAGTCAGTGTATGTGCGCGGCGCTGGCAACCGATGCCATCTGCGGTGATGGTCTCGTAGATGTCGGAGAAGAATGCGAAGTGGGCGTGGCGTGCCCGTTTGCCTGGTCGTGTGATTTCCCGAATTGCCGCTGTCTCAATCGCCCGGTGTGTGGAGATGGAATACAGCATTCGGGGGAACAGTGTGAGATCAATGTGCCCTGTTCGGGCAGCGATCAAACGTGCGATTTCTCGAGCTGTCGTTGTGTGGGCAATACCATCGGCTGCGGTAATACGATTCTCGACTCCGGCGAACAGTGTGACGACGGCAACACCGAAGACGGTGACGGATGCGATTCTGTGTGCAAGCGCGAGTGGGACATGCTGGTAGGGGGTGAGGCCACGTGCGGCAACGGCATCGTAGAAGCAGGAGAACAGTGTGACGATGCCAATCAGGTCGATGGCGATAATTGTTCGCATCTGTGTGTGTGGGAAATTTCGATTGAGTTCCCGGGCATGGTTGAAGGCGAACAGTGGACATTGGATCCCGTGACGGGGCGCGTATTGCAGAGAGGCACTCTATTGCAAGGATCCGTCGATTCGGACAGTGTGCGTGGCAGCGCGCAGGTTGCAGGTGGCACACCGGGCGTGAATCGCGGGGCACAGACCATCGTCTTCCCCGGGCGGCAGGGGCAGGGTACGGCGAACGATTTGCTTGCCCAGCAAGCCCTGTCACAGTTCTTCCCCTCCTACTACGGATCTGCTGTCCCCGTTGCACCTACCGGCCCTGTCGGTGACACAGGCCCTGCATCTGTCGCTGCCATTGCAGTGGGAGCGGCAGCGGGATTTGCGTTCATGAGGAGGAGGCAGAAATCCTGATGCATTCATCACGTCTCTTTCTTCTCGGCATTCTCCTCGTTGCGCTCAACCTTGCGTATCCGACCCTGCAAAAAGCGGGGCGCATCTTGCTATGGGGGCAGACATCAAGTCCTGGAACGTGCACCTATTTAATGTGCGGTCCGTCAGAAGCCATGATTACGGATTATTGCGGGTTACTGTATTGCTGCGACGGAGACAATGTCGTGGAGTGGGGTGTGCCGTGTTCCCCCGGCTTGCTCTGTGATACGTCTACAGCGGTTGTGATTACCGATTATCATTCGGGATATGGCCAAGTGCCGGGAGTGACAGGAGGCATATGCACGTCCGTTGGGTCTGCAGGATCAGCAAGCAGCTCCAGTTGCGGATACTGCGCAGGTGGCGCTTCGGCCTGTACGATGGTGTGTGCATCCGGTCCGTTACCAGGGCCTGATCCGGCAGATGGAGGGTGGATGTGGATGGATCCTACGGGGACGGGTTGTATGCAGTGGTGCTGGTGTTCGGATCCTGTGTTCTGTACTGGCGGTTCGAGCAGTGGAGACAGCAGCGGCGGAGGCTCTTCTGGTGGGGGATCATCAGGCGGAGGCTCTTCGGGTGGAGGCAGTTCCGAATCGAGTAATAGCAGCTCAACAAGTTCAAGTACCAGCAGTTCGAGCAGCTCATCCTCATCGAGCAGTTGTTCGCGATCTTCATCGAGCAGCAGGAGTTCCGTAGCTTCTTCGGGCAGCAGTCGTTCGAGTGGTGGGAGTAGTGCAGGCGGGGGTGGATCTTCTGGCGGCGGGAGCAGTACGAGCGGAGGAGGTTCTTCCGGTGGCGGTAGCAGTGGCGGAGGTTCCTCAGGGGGTGGCTCTTCCGGTGGCGGCAGCAGTGGCGGAGGTTCTTCCGGTGGGAGCAGCGGTGGCAGCTCCACAGGAGGAAGTAGTATGGGGCCTAGCTCTTATTCCTCCAGTTCTCTTTCGTGTGATGCGGCAGCCGATTGTGGCCCCGCCTATACGGATCCCTGTTTGTACACGGTGCACACGGTGTACCCGCCCTATGTGGCTGGTCCCTGTACAGAAAAAACACATACGCCCTGGTGTGACTTTGCGGGGCAGTGTCAGTGGTACGAGAGTGCACATCTCTGCCCGTGTCCGCCTTTCAATAGTAGTTCTTCCAGTTATTCTTTCAGTTCCAACATTTCGAGTAGTTCGACAAGCACGAGTATTGGTGGTGGCTCTTCTAGTGTTCCCATCCTCAGTTCTGCAGGATCCAGTACGTCGTTCCTGAGTTTCGGTAGCTCCAGTAGTGGAGGGAATTCCTCAGGCAAATGGAGTTCGGGGGGTAACTCTTCAGGAGGGTGGAGTAGCGGCTGGAGCTCCTCATGGGGATGGAGTAGCTGGGGCAACTCATCCGGTATTTCTCTTCAGAGCTCAGCCGGAACATCTTCTGCTGGATCACAGCAATCTTCGTACGGATCCTTTTCATCCGGTCAATCCGGCAGTTCAACATCCCAATCACAGGGATCGTCGACATCTTCAAATCAATGCCCCGGCAACCTCTGCACCGGTCCGTACGATCCCAATGGTGATGACGTCTGTGCCACCTATGGCCTTATCTGCGAAGAGCTCCCTGAACCTCCGTGTGCACGCTGTACCAGTGGAACATCATCCACAAGCTCGATCATTATTCAGAGCAGTACAAGTTCGATATCGGCTTATTCCTCTGCCTCTCCCTGCCCCGGCAATCTGTGTGCCGGCCCCTACGATCCCAATGGTGATGCCGTATGTGCACAGTACGGATTTATCTGCGAAGAACTTGCAGAACCTCCCTGTGCACGATGC